>NZ_JBHSBL010000029.1:0-114013 GCF_042650585.1 Actinoplanes subglobosus | reverse complement strand
GACCGCAGCGGCGGCCGCCGCGCCCGCCGGACCCGCACCGGCGGGCGCGGCGGAACGAGTCCACCTGTCACCGCCCTCGGCACCGGCACAACGCGGCCCGGCGGGTTCGGCACTGACCGGGCAGATCGGTTACGCCTTGCTCGGACTGCGCCGCGACCCGCTCTCGGTGTTCTTCTCGATCGTGTTCCCGGCGCTACTGCTGGTGCTGTTCCCCCTGGTGTTCGGTGACGGCCGGGTACACGGCATGGCGATGGCCCAGTATCTGCTGGCCGGCATGATCGCCTACACCGCCGCGCTGACCGCCTTCGTGGACATGCCGGAGTCCGTCGTCGGTGCCCGCGCCGGCGGGGTCCTCAAGCGACTGCGCGGCACCCCGCTGCCGATGCGGTGGTACTTCACCGGACGCATCGGTGCGTCCCTGGCCGTCGCGCTGCTCGCAGCCGCCCTGCTGATCGTCGTGGGCACCGGATTCGTGGACGCGCGCCTGCCGGTCGCGCACCTCCCCGCGCTGCTGCTCGCGATCGTGACCGGATCGCTGTGCTTCGGTGCGCTCGCCCTGGCGGTCGCGGCCCTCATGCCGCCGCCCGCTCGGTACTCGCCGTGACACTGGGCACGTTGCTGCCGCTCTGCTTCGTCTCGGAGATCTTCGTCGTCGGTGACCGGCCGCTGCCGGGCTGGCTGGCCACCGTCGCCGACGTGTTCCCGCTACGCCATCTGCTGCAGGCGGTGCTGACGGCGACCGACCCGGCGGTCGACGGCACCGGGGTCGCGGCCGGTCACCTCGGCATCCTGCTGGTGTGGACGGCTCCGGCGCTGGTGCTGCTGTGGCTGCGCCGCTCGGCGCCCACCTGAACGAGACCGGGCACAGGCCCTACGGCCCTGCCCACCCGATGCGCCGGCGAGCATCGTGAGAAGGACGGGAGAGGTGGTAACGATGACGGTGATCTGGCTGATCGTCTGGCTGGTCCAGGGCACTCCCCCGGTCGCCTCCTGGGGGCCGTGGAACGACTGGGGCGTCGCGCTCTTCGTCTGCCTCGCCCTCGACCTGATCGGAGCTCTCGGCCGGAGGTCCGGTCCGCGTCCACTGCGCCGGAACTGACCCTCGACCAGTAGGCACCCCGTGATGATCACGACCGATCCGGCCGACAGGGCGGTGATGCGGTCGCGGATGTCGGTGCAGACCTGGTCGCGGTCGGGGCCGTTTTTCGCGATCAGCCGGGGCCGTGACCAGCGGGCTTGTTCGCGGGCGCAGGGTGGACAGGCTGATCTGGGGTCGGCCGAGGGCTAGCCAGAGGCGGCGGTGGTCCAAGCTTTCGGAGTCAGCAGGAGCCGATGGATGCGGTCGCCGAGGCGAAGGCTGCCTTTGCGGGGCCGGTCCGGTAGTCCGGCCAGGCCTTCCTTCTAGTGGCGGGTGATCCAGCGGCGGACAGCACAATGATGATCATGCGGGTGGCGGTACGCCAGGAGCCGTGCAGGGCGTCAATCAGTTCGGTGTGTTGTCTGGCTGGCATCCGGGCGTAGACGTGCGCGGGGCGCATACTTGGCGTGACCTCGTCGGGGGTGTCGGTCTTGTGTGGAACCTGATCCGAACCCACGACAAGGTTTTTCTGTCGCCATGTCCCTCAAGCCGAGCATGTCAAAGCCGGAGCCGTTACGCACAGCACCTCCACTCACGCGCTCTAGTGCGTCGTTCCTTAAATCCTGTACATCATCTTCAGCCGGTAGACGCGCTTCGGTGGCGGTGGCCGTCCCCAGATCCAGGGTTTGGCCTTCGCGTTGAGCTGGGCGGTGGCCACCACCGTCACACGGCGGATGTCGTTGCCACTGGCCAATTGCTGTCCAACGAGTCCCTGCCGGCGAAACATGCGCCACCATGGTTCCTGAAGGTTGAGCCAGCAGGCATTCTTCGGGATGAAGACCTGTCGGATCCGCGGATGCTCGGCAAGCCACTCGCGGGTCGAAACATGCCGGCCCGGATCATTGACCAGGCGCTCGCGTTCCTCGGCGCCAGCGCTACGACGGCCCAGCCGATCGGCCCGTCCGAGCTCGTCGACATCGGCTGGCACACGTTCATCCTCTACACCGTCGACTACGCAAAATTCTGCGACGACGTCGCTGGCGGTTCATCCACTACGTGCCCAACGAGGACGAGACGGCGATCCCGCGCAGCACCAACGGGACGCTGCAGATCGCCGACTGCGAGACCGGCAACTGCAGGTGCACCAAACCGCCGATGGCCGAGCAGTGCCGCAACGCGGCGGGTGAGCTGGTCACGGAGCAGCCGGTGCGCGGCCTGAAGGCCACCGTCCGCGCGATCCACGCCGCCGGGTTCCGCGCCGACCGGGATCTGTGGCCTGCCATCGCCACGCGGCAGGAGCGCGACCCCGGCGGTGACCGCTACGGCAGCGATGATCCACGTGGCCTGCGTAGGCCATTAGGCGGGTTTTCGCGGCCCGTAACAGGCGTAGTAGGGCAGCTCGCCGGTGCTCATGCTGCGCCGGGCGAGCAGTCAGTGCCCTCGGCCGAGCCTCCAGGACACCTGGATCGGGACCCGGGCCCACCAGTATTCGCGTGGTCCGTGGGCGCCCGCGCCGGTCGACACCCGTGACCAGGCCCGGCCCGGCAGGCCGGCGATCAGCTCATCAACGCGGACCCGGCCCGCGCTGGTAGTCAGCACCTCATCGTTGCAGCGGGTCGCGACCACATACGACCGGTCGTGGTCCTCAAGCCAGGCCCGCAACGAACGCGCCTGCCCGTAGACCTCGTCCATCGTCACCCACGCCGCCGGCACTCCCGCGGCGAAGGCCCGGTCGAGCATCTGCCGAGCCAGCTCGATCTTCGTCGCGACGCCGACCTCGTCCGGATCCCGGCGGCCCGGTACTGGACCCGATCCTCGGTCCACCCGGCGGGCAGATACAACTGCCGATCGACCAGCGCGTGCCCGCGCTCGGACCGATAGGCCGGGAAGACACCGATCTGTCAGCCAGCCACGAGGTGCGGATGCGGTTCCGGGTCACGGCCCGAGCCTGAGCAAGGCGCACCTCGAAGCGGCGACTGCGACCGCCCAGGAGGCTATCGCTGTTGCGCGACGCGCCTAGGATCGATCAAAAACGATATTTGAGGAGGCAAATCTACTTTGTCGATCGCTGAAGTAACCCAGATCGTTGGCGCTTGCGGTGTCATAGCGTCGCTATCGATACTCAGTTGGCAGAGCAGACAGCTTGTCAAGCAGATGAAGGTCGGCAACTCGGTGGCCACCCTTGCCGCGATGAACACCGGCCTTGATCGGCTTCATTCTTTCATCGGACGCCTCGCTGATGACCCCTCACTGCGACAGTACTTTTACGGCGGTGTGAAAGTCGATGAACTCGACCCCATGACGAGAAACAAGGTCGAATCTCTCGCTGAGATGCTGGCCGATATTCTCGACTATCAACTCACATCCGCCAAATACCTTCCTTCAGTTAAAGACCAAGACGACTGGAGTGATTTTTCCGTTTACCTCCTGGAGCGAAGCCCGGTACTACGAGATTTGATCGAAGGGAGTCCGGATGAATGGTGGAAGGAAATTGCAAATCTACGCCACTCGCATGGACCTATCCAACCTATCGCGCCCGCCGTTCAACCGGAAGCGGGGGACCTCATACGCCGGAACCCGGCTTTTCCCCGCTTTCGCTGGTCGACCACACCGCGGCGATGACACTGATGCTTTTAATCCTGATCAGGTGGGAGTCTCAACATGTTGCAGTGCGAGGATGGCCTGCACGATCCGGGCACCATGGTGGCCCTCGTCGGTGAACGTCATCACCTTGGCGCCGGGCAAGGGCTCGATGACGGCGTGGGTGCGGGCTTCGGGCAGACGAGACGGCCTTCCGTATCGGCTATTACCTGCACGTTGACCCCGTGGCGCCGATGCTTCCCCGAGTAGCAGGAATTTCTGGTCGACGACCCGGTCGAGCGGGATCGGGATACCGCCGAGGATCACGTGGACGGGCAGCCGGATTCGGTTCATCGCCGTTTCGAGATTGTCGGCGGTGGAGGAGACCAGATCGATGGCCTCACTGACGTACCGCCACACGATATGGCCGGGACCCCGCGGGGCTCCGGCCATATCAGTTCGATCAGAAGTCGTCGTCGAAGGAGACGCCTCCGGAGGCCCCTACCTGGTAGGCCGAAACGCGCGGCTCGAAGAAGTTGGACAACTCCTGCACGTCCTGCAATTCCATGAACGCGAACGGGTTCCTACTGCCATAGATCGGGTCGATGTCGAGCGCTGCCGGCCGCCGGTCGGCGACGTGTTGGAGGTATTCGCGCATGTCCCCCAGCGACATCCCGGAGACACCCTGCTCCAGCAGATCGGCCGCGAACTGGGCCTCGCCTTCGGCGGCCTCGGCGAGCATGTCACGGACCTGCCGCTGCATGTCCGCGTCGAACAGGTCCTGCTCCTCGGCGCGCACCTGGTCGACAACGTCGAAAGCGAACGCCATGTGCATGCTCTCGTCCCGGAACACCCAGTTGATGCCGGACGCCAGCCCTTGCAGAACACCCCGGGAGCGCAGGAAGTAGACGTAGGCGAAGGCAGCAGTAGTCGGATGGAGATGCTCCAGGGGCGGGGATGGAAGAGGGCTTTCTGCGACGGGGATCGTCATGTCGTGGAGCCGGTGCAAGCCCTACCCGGTGCCGAGGTGTCCGGCGCCATCGGACTCAGGCTGCGCACCGGTGCTCGTGTGGTGTAGGACGTGGGTGCGGGCGTACCTGATCGCGGAGGGGGTGTCGGGGAATATTCGCCCGTCGCGGCGCAGCGTCTCGGCGACGCCGAGAGTGTTCAGGATCTGCTCGTGGCCGGGCGCGATGCCGGACAGCAACACGGTGATGTCGCGGTGGTGCAGCCGGTTGATGGCATCGCCGAGGACGTGGGCCCCGGTCGCGTCGACGGTCGACACCCGTGACATGCGCAGGATCACCACGCGCACGTCGGTGATCTCCGACAGTTGCAGCAGGAACCGATGCGCGGCAGCGAAGAACAGCGGCCCGTCGAGGCGGTACGCGACGATGTGCTCGGCCAGCAGGGCGTGTTCCTCCGCGCTGTGGTCGCCGGGTTCCAGCGGGACCTGTTCGATGCGGGCGGTACGGGCGACCGCGCGCAGGGCCAGCACGACGCCGACACCGACACCGATGGCCACGGCGGTGACCAGGTCGACAGCGACCGTCACCGTGAAGGTCAGGATCAAGACCAGCGCGTCGCCGCGGGTCGAACGAGCCAGGGCGAGCAGAGACCCGGTCTCGACCATCCGCACGGTGGTGGCCAGCAGCACCCCCGCCAGCGCCGCCAGGGGGATCCGCCCGACCAGCGGCCCAGCCGCGAGCACGATGACGGCCAGAGCAACGGCATGGGTCAGCGAGGCGAGTTTCGAGCGCGCGCCGGCACGCACGTTGACCGCGGTGCGGGCGATCGCCGCGGTCGCGGGGACACCACCGAACACCGGGGCGGCGAGGTTGGCCAGGCCCTGACCGAACAGTTCCCGATCCGGATCATGGCGCTCGTTGACGGTCATCGCGTCGGCGACGCTGGCCGACAACAGGCTCTCCAACGCGGCGAGTGCCGCGACAGCGAAGGCGGCAGGCAACAACGTACGCACGGCGTGGACGTCGAGGAAGCCCAGCGATGGGGCCGGAACCCCAGCGGGCAGGGCCCCGATCCGCATCAGCGATATCGGGGTGGTCTCGGCCAGCACCGTCGCGGCGCCCACGCCCAGCAAGGAGAACGGCAGACCGGGGCGCCACCGCCCGCCCAGCAGCATCAGTGCAGCGACGCCCACGGCCACGGCGACGGGGGCCGGGTGCGGGTCGCGGGTGAACCGGACCACGGCATCGGCGGCCACCGCCCACACCTTGTCACCGTGCGCGCCCACCACTCCGAGCGCGGCCGGGAGTTGCTGCAACGCGATGACCACGGCGATGCCGGCGGTGAAACCCTCGATCACCGGGGTGGGCAGGTACCGCACATACCGGCCGAGGCGGGCGACGGCCAACCCGATGAGGATCGCTCCGGCCATCGCCCCGACCATCAGTACCCCGGTGGGCCCGAACTGGGCGATGACCGGCACCAGCACCACCGTCATCGCCCCGGTGGGCCCGGACACCTGCAGATTCGACCCGCCGAACACGGCGGCGACCGCCCCGGCGACCACCGCGGTGATCAGGCCGGCCTGCGCGCCCATACCGGAGGCGACCCCGAACGCCAACGCCAACGGCAACGCCACGACGGCCACCGTCAGCCCGGCGAGCAGGTCCGCCAGCGGTGCCCGGCGTGCCGCCGCGAGGTCGCTGCGCTGCGGCAGCAGACCGGTGAACCGAACGCCCAGCGACCGGGCCGCCAGGACGAGGCTCACTGCTGGCCTTGGCTGCGCAGCTGCGCCAACAGCTCGTCGCGGTCGGTGAGCGTGGACCCCAGGATGCGCCGCCCGGCGGCCAGCAGATCCGCCACGTCCGGGGTGCTCAACGCGTACATCACCAATGAGCCTTCCCGCGACGACGTCACCAGGCCCGCCCGGCGTAACACCGCGAGTTGCTGCGACAGGTTCGACGGCTCGACCTCGATCAAGGTCAGCAGTTCCCGCACCGGTCGTGGCCCGTCCTGCAGCAACTCCAGCACCCGGATCCGTACCGGATGGCCCAACGTGCGGAACAACTCGGCCTTGGCCTGATACAACGGCACCGACACGCTCAGCCAACCCCGCTCACGACGACACTCGCCTTGACAACTTGCAAATGTTATCAATTCAGCAAGTCTTCACAGTGATGGCTGAGCGGTGCAGTTCGTCACCGTCATAACCGGAGATGCCGCTAGGCGGGATGTTCGCGGAGCCACGCGGCCAGGGTGACGCTAACCGGTTCCGGACCGCTCGGTCCCATGCCGGCTGGTTCCCAACAGCCTGCCGTCGGGGGCCGCTCCAGCCCGAGCTCGGACCGGGCGGGACGGCATCGGACCTGCTGCTTCGGCCGTACCACAGCGGGACCCGGACGGGACTGGTCAGAGCGGAGCGGGGCGTACCCAGCGGATCCGGTCCTCGCGCCACCCCACCGCGGCAAGGCCTGCCCGTAGTGCCTGCTGCGGATCGCCTCGCATGATCACTTCGCCCTCCATCATCGGTACGCCGGAGCGGCTGAGGTGGTCGGCAAGGGCAGCGGTCAGGGCATGCGCCACGCCTTGCCGCTTGGCCTCGGGCACCACGTAGACGTCGTGGATGTTCGCCAGCCGGATCCGGCGGTACCGGTCCGGCCCGACAGTGGCGTAGACGTGCCCCAAGCGTCGGCCTCGACGTTCAGCGATGATGCACGTGGCACCGGAATGGAACGGGTCGGCGAAACGCCGGCGCGCCCATTCGTCGACGTCGACGGCAGGCGGTTCACCGGCCAGCCCGTTGTGGATCGCCCGTGCCAGGCAGTCCTGTACGAACGGGGCGTCGGCAGGCGTGGCCGGTCGCACCCGGCAGCCGCCGGCCGGTGGAACATCGGCTGTTGCCCGGCGGACCGTCAGCACCTCCGGGACGAAACCGGCCCCTGCCAGGGATGCCGCCCACGCGGCGGCCGGGCCTCGGACGGGCAGTTCAGCGCGCACCGGCCAGCTTCCGGGAAGTGCGTCGAGCAGCCGGGACATCACGGCGACCACGTCGGATGGCGGGAGTGGTCCGGTGAACGCCGCCAGATCCTCGATACGCAGATCGGTGCGCAGCGTCAACGGGTGCCGACATTCGACCAGCCGGGCGGACACCACCGGCCGGGCAGCCTCGTGGACGAGTGTCGCGGCACGGCACCCGCCTTCTGCCGCAACCCGGTCCTGCACCGTCGTGCGCACGTACTCGGGATCGGTGGGTTCCTCGGCGGCACCACCGATAGTGAGCGCCACCAGCGCATCAACCCAACGCGGCATCTCACCGTCGGCCAGCGGCCCGGTCTCGAATCTGCGGTGGACCCCGGTGGTGGCCCCGTTCGCGGCAGAAGTCACGGTTCTCCTTGCAAGCCGGTCGGCGCCGATCCCTGCCCTGGTGTCTGCCCGGTGATACACGAACGCTGATCGTCGATGCCTGGTCGCACCTCCTCGCTCGACAGCCACGGTAGAGCGGCGGCAGCCTGCGTACCGCCGATGTTGGACGAGGTTGGACGGCCGGATCGATTCCCGGCGGAAGTGGGCCGTCGGGCACCGCAAAGGTGTTCGGCACCCAGCGTCAGCGTGCCGGCGTTCGACCCGCCGGGTGGCCGTCATCACCTGGCCGTCGTCGGGTGCCGCTGCCACTGTGCGGCATCCGCCGATTCCTCGCCCTGGCGTTCATCCGGCGCAGCCGGGTACGACATGGCCGTGCCGGTCGTCAATACCTGCGCCGCGTTGCCGACACCGTCGATTTTGATGCTTGCCGGCCTGATCGCCCGGCTTCTAGGGTCCCCATGCGCCGGCACGGCGTCACCGCACGCCGCGGTGGTTTCCTGACCCGAATGCAGGGAGGACCAGACATGTTCGGTACAGCCAAGCGCCGATCGACCACACCGCTCCGAGACGGAATGATCATCGTCTCGGAGCGCGTCGGCCCGGTGTCCACACCTCCGAGCCGACCCTGAGCCAGGAGTTCGGTGGGCCGAGGATGACACCACTGACCCAGGTCAAGCCCTACCCGTTCGCCACCTGCCCACGCACCGGCCTGGACCTGGATCCCGAGTACGCCACCCTCCGCGACGCCGAACCGGTGGTCCGGGTACGGCTTCCCTACGGTGAACCGGCATGGCTGGTCACCCGCTACGCCGACGCTCGTGTGGTGCTGAGCGACCCACGCTTCAGCCGGGCGGCCTCACGGGACCGCGACGAACCCCGCCTGCAGGCCCAGTCATTCGCCGCCGGCATCCTGGGCACGGACCCGCCGCAGCACACGCACCTACGTGCCGCGATCGCATCCGCCTTCACCCGGCGGCGGGTGCAGCAATTGCGGGCCCGCACCCATGAGATCGTCACCGAACTGCTCGACCGGGTCGTACTGCGGGCCGAACCGTTCGACCTGGTATCGACGGTGGCCGTCCCGTTACCGGTGACTGTCATCTGCGAGCTGCTCGGTGTACCCGTTGCCGACCGGCAGCAGGTGCAGCGCTGGTCGGACGCTGCGCTGAGCACTTCGGGCCTGAGCCCTGAACAGGTCCGGGAAAATCTCGGCCAGCTCTACCGATATCTGGCGAGGCAACTGGCGCAGCGACGCCGGTCGCCTGCCGACGACCTGCTGAGCGCTCTGGTGCAGGTCCGCGGCGAGATGAGCGATGGCCCGCAGATGCTGCATCTCGCGGTGGCGTTGCTCATCGCGGGACACGAAACGACTGTCCGGCAGATTCCCAACATGGTGTTCGCGCTGCTCACTCACCCGGATCAGCTCGCCGCCCTGCGTGCGGACGCGAGCCTGATCCCGGCCGCGGTCGAGGAGTTGATGCGATGGATCCCGCTGAGCACCTCGGCGTGTTTCGCCCGCTATCCGGTGGTGGATCTCGAACTCGGCGGGGTCCTGATTCGTGCCGGCGAGCCGGTGTTGGTCGCCATGGCGTCCGCCAACCGCGACGAACGGGCCTTCGATGAGGGTGACCGACTGCGGCTGGATCGGATCGGGGCACCGCATCTCGGTTTCGGCCACGGGCCGCACTACTGTCCCGGCGCCGCACTGGCGCGGATGGAGCTGCAGATTCTGCTCGCCGAGTTGTTACGCCGCTTTCCTGGGCTTCGGCTCGCGAGACCGGCCGCCGAGATCGACTGGACGACCGACTCGCTGGCCCGTACTCCTCGTTCTCTCACCCTGACCTGGGACGTCATCGCCGTCCCGGGCGGCGCGCGAACGCTGCCCTGACCAGATCGCCGGAACCCGGCTGGTGGGTAGTGGGGTGCATGGTGAAGGCGGACCCGGGCACTGTGTCCTGTTAGGAGCCTGGGGAGGCGCGGGTCGGCGGGCTGACTTGTCAACACTTGACGCTATCTGCCAGCGGCTCACCCTTTCCGCTGATGGCTCTCGGAGAATCTCCCGAAATAATCCCGAAGTGACCCCCACGTTCAGGCTGGCAGCCATAGCCCTCGCGACGAAGAGCTTCAGCCGGTGAGCGGGGTGGGTGCCCAACGGACGGGGAGTCGTCCCGAGGGGTCCGGGCAACCTCCGCTGTCCGCACATACTGATACGATTCCAGCGAATCACCTATTTCACCGCAAAGACGGTCCGAGGGAGGGTGGCTGGGCACGACAGCAACACCCTCGATCAGCCGTCTCGCCCGCACGGACGGACGGGGTATCGCTGTGACTGACCCGCGCGCGACGGCGCCGCAAGCGCACCATCAAGCGATCACGGGACCGGTGGACGTTCTGCGCATATGGCAGGACGTCCCATTGCGTAACCCGGCATTCACCGGCCGCGAAGCGCTACTGCGTACCTTGCAGAAGGCATTGGATCAGCGGGCCAAGGCATCGGTGCTGCCACATGCGCTGCACGGTCTGGGCGGTGTGGGCAAGACGCAGCTGGCGGTCGAGTTCGCCTACCGGTATGCCGAGCGCTATGACGTCGTGTGGTGGATTCCCGCCGAGCACCAGACCCTCGTGCTGCAGTCACTGCGTGACCTCGGCCGGCGGCTCGGCACGCCGGAGACGGCCAACCTCCAGCAGTCCGCCCGCCTGGTCCTGGACGCGCTGACCCATTCTTCGCTGCGCTGGCTGCTGATCTACGACAACGCCAACGACCCGAACGACATCGCCAACCTCATCCCCACCAAGGGCGGGCACGTCATTCTGACGTCCCGCAATCCGACCTGGTCGGAGATCTGGGACCCGATCGAGGTCAATGTCTTCGAGCGCACCGAGAGTGTCGCGCTCGTCCAGCGACGCAGCCCGGAAACCCCGCCGGAGTCGGCCGAGCAACTCGCCGCACGGCTGGGCGACCTACCGCTGGCCATCGACCAGGCCGCGTCGGCACAGGCCGCGACCGGCATGTCGGTGACGGAGTACCTCGGCCACCTCGATCGGTACATCACCGAACTCTCGCCGGGGCAGCCCGCGACGACCCGTACCCTGATCGCCGCTCTTCTGCGTCTGGCATTGGACCGGTTGCGCGCCGGCACTCCGGCGGCGGCCGAACTGCTGGAGATGTTCGCGTCGCTCGGCGCCGAGCCGATCTCCGGGGCCCTGTTGCGCCGCGGCCGGGATGCCCAGGTGTCCCCCGCACTGCGCAGTGTGCTGCGCAACGAGACGGCGCTCGACCGGACGATCCGGCAGCTCAGCCGTTTCGGGCTGGCGAAGGTGGACGCCAACAAGCGCATCCAGGTGCACCGGCTGTTCCAGCTGGTGCTTCGTGACCAGCTGACCCCGGACGCGACCGACCGCAGCCGCACCAACGTGCATCAGGTGCTGGCATCGGCCAACCCCGGCTATCCGGTCGACGACAGCACCTGGGCGCTGCACGCCGAGATCGGTCCGCACGTCCTCCCAGCCGGCCTGGTGGAGTCCCCCGTGGCCGATGCCCGCCGGGTGGTGCTCGACCAGTCGATCTACCTACGGCTCACCGGTGACCTCGAGGGTGCCCGCCGCCTCGGCGAGACCGCCAACGAGGCCTGGTCCAAGGTCGAGAACAACCCGGACCTGGGACCCGACGGTGAGCTGACCCTCCTGGTCGGCCGCCACCTCGCGGTGTCGCTACGGCTGCTCGGGTTCAACGAGCGCGCCCGCACACTGGCCGAGTCGGTGCACCAACGATTCCTGAACAACCCCGCCTTCGGCCCGGACCACGAGTTCACCCTGCTGGCCGCTACCGAGGTGGCGCCCTGCCTCCGGGTGGCGGGATTGTTCGGGCAGGCGCTGGAAATGGACACCGACACCGTAAATCGGACCCTGCGGGAGTTCGGCGAGGAGGATCAGGCAACGCTCGACGCCAAGAGCAACCGGGCCGTGAACCTGCGCATGCTCAGTGACTTCTCGACCGCCCAGGAGATCGACTCCGCCGTGGTCGAGACCTGGCAGCAGAACGTCAGCGAGAACGACAACAGGCTGTTGTTCGCCCAGACGAACCTGGCGCGCGACTACTACGGGCTCGGCCGCTATGCCGAGGCGCTGACGTTGCAGGAGAGGATCCTGCCGCCGTTCCGCGAGCAGCGGGGCGACAAGCACCCCCGGGTCCTGCTCGCCAGCCGGACCATGGCGATCACGCTACGTAAGGTGGGGCGGTATGCCGACGCGCTGGCGGCCGCCGAGGAGCATCACGACGCCACGATCGACCGGTACGGCCCCGAGCACGAGCACTCGCTGGCGGCGGTCATGACGCTGGCCAACAGCCGGCGGGTGACCGGTGATCTCGACACCGCGCGTGAACTGGCCGCCGAAGCGGTCGATCGGTACCAAAGGGTGTTCGGCGAGGATCACCCCCTGTCACTGGCCGCGACGGTGAACTTCGCGATCATCCTTCGTACGCTGGGCGAACGCGACCTGGCGCTGGATTACGATGAGCGAAGCCACACGCGGATGAGCGCCGCCCTCGGCCCCGCCCACGGCTACACCCTGTGCGCTGCCAGCAGCCTTGGCAACGACCTCGCCGCGGCCGGAGACGTCACGGCCGCGCGGCGGCTGTCCGAGAGCACGCTTGCCACCTCACGCCAGTATCGCGGCGACAGCCACCCGTACACCTTGGCCTGCACGGTGAATGCGGCGCTCGATCTGATCGCCGACAACGACGAGCAGGCCGGCCGGCCGCTGCTGGATCGTGCGGTCGCCGACCTCGCCCGGGCGTTGGGCGAGAATCACCCCGAGTGTGTGGCGGCCCGGGCCGGTAACCGGATCGAGTGCGACATCGAGCCGCCGCCCACCTGAGGTGCAGTCCCGCTCTCGCTACGGCAACGGCGTGCTGCCATGGGCGGCATAGTTGCCGGCCGGCTGAACCAACTCAGCGGCCACTGCCCTCAGGGTATGAGCGAGAGCGGGATTACCGCCGTCCAGCAGTGTTTCCAACGGCACGTCACGGACATCGATGATCACCGTCTGGGTGTCGTCGTTCTCGGAGAGCCGCATCCCCTCGCGCATTCGGTGCCTCCTGCGGTGGCGCTGACGGGTGTTCCGGCACGCAGCCGCCATCGTTGGCAGCAGGTGGGGCGTGCCCCACAGGCCGGACCAGGATGCGACGAACCGTCGCTCAGAGGCATGGTGACACGGCTTGACGTCAACTCACCGCGCAGCCCAGCTCTGACTACACCATACGTCGACAGGTATCGCTTTCCCAGGCCACCCTGACCGGCGCGGACCGAGACTGCTGCGGACGGGTCGTCAACGCCCCGGTGTCGTACCGTGCGCCGCGTAGTTCTCGCCCGGGTTTCGCACATTGTCCAACTGCCGGGCGAGGGCGTGGTCCAAGGCGGCGTCCCGGGAACGCAGGAGCGTTTCGAGTGGCATGCGCCGCACGTCGAGCAGGGCGGACTCCGTGTGCTCGTCGACGGGGAAATCCCCGGTCTGCCGCATGTCCGTGCCTTTCGACCGCTCTGTCGAACCCCGATTGACTGCCAATCGAGGACACGACCGCACCTGCCGCCACGGTGTGCACGTCGATCCTAGCGGCTCGAAGATCGCGGCGAGGTCACAACCCGCGAGTATCGCCCCCAGGCATGACGGCGTTGTGCGAGCAGCTCCGCCGCTTCCGCCGCGACCGCGGCGGGCACGGCCTCACCCATCAGCCGGTCCACCGGGGCGCGCAGATGGCCGACGAACTCACGGCCCCGTGCGGTGAGCTCCCGTGACTGCTCCAGCGCACGCAGACCGACGTCCAACTGGAGCCGGGCGAAGGCGAATTCACGCGTCGCCTCCCGCTCCAGCCCGCTCACAGCCCGTAGCGCCCGCCACGTGTCGGCGACACCGAGAAACGCATAGACGCCCTGGACCAGGCCGCCGGTGGGCCGCGGATCCTCACGCCACGGCGCGAAATGCCGTTCCGGGCCGCCCGGCACGTGCAGTGACATCAGGTCGAGAAGCGCGCTCAGCTTGGAGTGCTGGAACTCGTGGACCAGCGTGACAACGAAATCGGCGCCGGATCGGGGCAGTGTGGTCCCGACAGCACCGAACGCGTCACGTGCGGTGCCGCTGCGCGCCTCGCCGACATCCTCGGTCACCAACGGCACCACCGCACGCAGGCCGGTGGCGAGTTCGGTGGCTCGTTCGGGCAACAGGGCGGCGAGAAGTTCCCAGGCGGCGGTGAAAAGCTCCTGCCAGCGTCGTACGTCAGACGTGCCCAGCCGCTCCGCCGGCGGAGCGTGATAGCAGCCGCGGTAGGGGTTGGCGTCCTCCAGCGGCACCGCGACGGCCAGATCGTCGCGGCGGGCGGTCAGCAGACGTACCGGCTGCCAATCCTGGTCGCCGCTGCCGACGGTCACCCCACCGGTCGTCACGGCGATCCGGTCGCCGGAGACCCGGACGACAGCGGCGCCGTCCGCACCGGGACGGGCGGTGCCGATCGTCGGCAGGGTCACCACCCCGCCGCGGGTACGGGTGTGCGTCTCAGCGTCGATACCGGCCCGGACCGCTGCCGCCGCGGCCAGCGCACCCAACTGGGCAAGATCGTCGTCGAGGGGGATGTCGGAACTCTCCAGGCCACGGATCCGGCGGGCGGTGGCGGCCAGCCACGCGCCGACGAACGGATCACTGATCACCTCAGCGATCGCCTCCGGCCGGTGCCGGTCGGCAGCGATCAGGACATCGGTGACCTGCCGGGCCTCGTCACCCCGCCAGGCTTCGACCACATAGCCCAGCAGCAGCAGGTTCTTGCTGTGGCGGGCGCCCGCGAGATCGTCCACCGCGGCCGGGCCGCCCAGCCCGGAGGCGAGATCGGCGAAACGGCCGTCGGTGATGCGGTGGTACTCCATCATGTGTCGCTCCTGAGCCTGCGGTGCAGGTCCACTGTCACTCGGCCGATCACGTGGTCGATGAGACGCCGCATGTCGGCACAGTAGACCGACGGGTTGCGGAATCCCTCCCCGGCCAGATAGCGGTGGGCGTAGTGTCCGCCGCCGCACACACTGTGGACCGGGCAGCGGCGGCAGGTGTCGGCGAGTGCCCGCAGACCGATCTGCCGCGCCACCACCCCGGGATGCGACAGCGCGCGGTCGAAGGAGTCGGCCAGGACCGTCAGGCCGGTCGCGCAGGCACCGGGGTAGGCCGATTTGAGGGAGTCCGCCTGTTCGATGGTGCCGTCGGTCTCCACCACGACGACAGCGACGGGGCTCAGGCCCACCTGCTCGGAATGCCCGGTTCCACCGAGCACCAGCCCCATGATGTCCTCGAAGAGCCCGACCCGGGTTTCCTGACGGGCGGCTCCGTACCACCGGTCGAAGATCGTGATAAGCCAGTCGGCGTAGGGCGTGCCGCCGGGCCCGCGCGGCGGCGGCGCGGACCAGTTCGCGTGCGGCAGCAGGAAGTCGATCAGCGGTGGCGAGTACCGCACGAGTGCGTCGTAGCAGGCCAGGGGGTCGATGGTGGGGTCGACGGTGCAGAGAATGCCGGCGAACGAGGACACGTACGGTGCGCTGCCGAGCAGACGCAGGGCCCGGTCGACCGCGGCGAAGCTGCCGGCACCGCTGGGCAGCCGGCGGTGCCGGTCGTTGTCGGCTTGCGGCCCGTCAAGGCTGACCCCGACGGCCACACCGGCGGCGCCCAGCCGGTCCAGCATCGGCCGATCCAGGAGTACGCCGTTGGTCTGGACCTGCACGTCCAGTCGGCAACCGGCCGGCATCGCCGCCCGGAAGTCGCCGATCAGCAGGTCGAGCTGATCCGGGCCGACCAGCAGGGGCTCTCCGCCGTGCAGGATCAGTCGCATGGACGGCAGCCGGTGGGTGGTGGCGTGCTCGCCCATCCGGGCGGCGGCGGCGCGCCAGATCGAGGGTGACATCACCCGGGGCCGGTCCCGCCAGCTCTGGTCGGCCAGAGTGTAGACATAGCAGTAGTCGCACGCGAGATTACATCGCTGGTGGACCTTGAGGACCACGTCGCGAAACGGTGTGGGCCGCCACCCGGAGGCGCGCAACTCGGCGACGTCCGGCCAGTCTGTGGCCACCGACATCACCGGCAGGCCCAGCGCCTGTCGTTCGCTCATGAGCGGCGGCCGGTCACCGGCGGGGCCCTAAACGGACAAATCACGTGCCCATTCTCCCCTGTGACGGCGCCGTCACACCGGCGGGGGCTCAATGTCACACTCCCCCGGCCGGCCCGCGATCGCCGTCTTCACCACCGGATGGCCGGCGCCGAGCGCGCGTTGAAGAGCATCGATACTGCCGTCGAGCAGCGACTGCTGGGCGCCGGGGTCTTTCAACAGCTGACCCAGGTTCACCGCACAGATCAGCGAGTCCGGGTGGTTCTCGCCACGGACCCGCCGGGCATCCTCCAGAGTGGCGGTCAACTGGAGTCTTGCGCTGTCCAGCTCGCCGGCCAGCACCAGATCGTTGGCCAGGCCGATCGCGGCCGCGATCGTGTAGGGATGTTCGCGGCCCAGAACCTCCCGCAGCGAACGATGTGCGGCCTCCCCCACGTGACGGGCCCGGGACCTCTCACCGACGGCGCGCAGAATGATCGCCTGGTTGGTGGCTGCGGCCAGCGTGAGCGGGTTGCGGACACCGTAGGTCCGGCGGTAGCGGTCGACCGCCTCGGCGGACAGGTGGTACGCCCGGTACGGGTCGCCGTTGGCACACAGGGTGTTGGCGTGCGTCATCATGGCCGCCAGCGTCACCTCGTGATCGGTGCCGAGACGCAACTGGCAGGCCACGTACAACGTCCCCGACTGAGCCGCGGCCGTCTCCAGCTCCCCAGTCTTGCGCAGGCCCAGCACGATGGTGCGCCAGGCGGCGAGGACCAGCGGATGCCAGTCGCCGAGCAACGCACGGTAGGCGGCCCACGTCGACTGCTGCAGGTTCAACGCGGCCTTGTACTCGCCGAGGCCGTAGAGGTCACGGGCGAGATTGGACACCGACAGAAGAGTGTCCTGGTGGTCGG
The DNA here is from genome assembly GCF_042650585.1 of Actinoplanes subglobosus. Lineage (NCBI taxonomy): Bacteria > Bacillati > Actinomycetota > Actinomycetes > Micromonosporales > Micromonosporaceae > Actinoplanes > Actinoplanes subglobosus. The sequence goes on along the minus strand of NZ_JBHSBL010000029.1, from coordinate 96,993 downwards.
GTCCGCGCCGGTGCTGACGCAGATCGGCCAGCTGCGTGTCGATGTCGTGGGCGCCGCGGAAATCGCCGGCCGCCCGCAGACTCGCCGCCAGGTTGTTGCGGGCGGTGAGCGTGGCCGTGTCGTCGTCGCCGCGGGTCCGCCGCCACCCCTCCACGGTCTCCCGGTCACGCCGCAACGCGTCCTCGTACTCGCCGAACACCCGGTGCGACACGGCCAGCAGGTCGGCGAACCCGAGCGCGGTGGAGTGGTCCGGACCGTACGCGGCCAGATTCTTGATCCGTGACCAAGCCTCCTCGGCCCGCCGGTAGGCCTCACGGTAGCGGCCCAGCGCGTACAGGGCGGCCACCACACGCCGCTGGCACTCGTACACCTGCACGTCGTCGGAATCGCCGTCGGGCGACCAGTCGTCCAGGGCGGCCTCACTCAACCGGCGGCTGCCCTCGTAGTCGCCGATCGCATACAGGTAGGTCGCATGATCGAGCAGCACCTGGCGGGTGTCCGAGTCGGTGGCCTCGATCATCCGGGCCGGACGCAGATGCGGTCCGATCCGCTCGTACATGTCCCAGGTCAGCGGGTCCCATGGTCGAGCCGGGTTCGCCGTCGCCAGCAGCTGGCGGGCATTCGCGTACGCCTGCGCCCGCCGGGTCTCGGGCAATGTGTCGCGCACGATCGCCTGCACCAGCCGGTGGACCTGGACGGCCTGCCCGTCGTTGATCTGCTTCACCAGCCCGTACCGCAGGAGCCGATGGATCGCCTCGGTCAGAGCGACCGGCTGGTCCAGCATCCGCCCCAGCGGGGGCGGCAACTGACGGCTGCCCGCATACAGCAGTGCCAACGAGATCGGCTCGGCACCCAGGCACGACGCCATCTCCAGCAGCTGCGCCGCGGCGGGTGACTCCGACCGGACCCGGTTGGCGGCGACCTCGAACGCGGTCACCACCGTGGTCGGATAGGTGCCCGACGGCACCGACTTGAGGACCTGCAGCCCACGGTCGTCGTCGAGTTGCCGCAGGAACTCCTCGATCGGGATCCTGGCCGCCGACTGCATGGCGGCCACCTGTTCCAGCGCGAGCGGCAGATCACCGAGACGATCGGCCAGCTGGTCGGCCTCGTCGGAACCGATCAGGTGACCGCGGGCGCAGAGCAGCTCGACGCTCTCCTCACGGGTGAAGACGTCGACCTCCACGGCGGCGCCCACCTCGAGCCATGCGGCGTCGCGGGTGGTCACCACGAGATCGCCGCCCACCTCCGGCAGCAGCGGACGGATGTCGTCGGGCGGGCCGGCGTTGTCGAAGACGACCAGCCACCGCACGTCGCCGCTCTCCAGCCTGCTCAGCACACCACGGACCGTCTGCGCGCGGTCGACGCTGACCGGCCAGCCCTGCCGTTCACCGAGGGTGGCCAGCGCGGCCGTCGCCTGGGTCGGATCCTCCGCCGTTATCCACCACACCAGGCCGTACTCGCCGGCGTGCCGGTGCAGGTACTCCGCGGCGAGCTGGGTCTTGCCCACCCCACCCAGACCGAACAGGACCAGCGGAAGCCGCGGTTCGGCGCGAAGCTTCGCCGCCATCAGCTCCAGTTGCTCCCGGCGGCCGGTGAAGCCGGCGTTGCGCTGCGGCGCGAACCCGGCCGGCGCGGTCCCACCGGGCAGCGGCGACACCGCCGGTGTACTCGTCGGGACCGGCGGCGGCGGGACCGGATCAGGTGGCCGGGGCGGCTCGGGCGGCAGATCATGGGTGTTCGACAGGGCGGTCCACAGGGCGTGGATGCGACGCACCTCGTCGTCCGGATCGGGCCGGTGCACCGACATCACGGCCAGCTGCCGGACCACACATTCGACCTTCGACCAGCGGACCAGCGCGTCACCGCGCAGGATCGCGCCGACCGTCTCGTGGCTGACCGTGTCGGGCATGTCGTTCTGCCGACGAATCTCCTGGCTGACCCGTCGCAACGACGGGCGACCGGCGTCGGTGTAGAGCCTGTCCAGTTCGGCCAGGAACTCCCCGTGCGGCACTCACCACTCTCCCGAGTCCGGCTGGCGATTAGCGTCAATTTGTGTCAGGACAGCATTCCACACCCGACAGCCGTGCGGTAACCACCTGTAAAGCTTTGGGGACGGTCGGCAGATTCTGATCTGGATCCATCGGCGGACCCCAGCATGGAGGCAGGAGACTACCTGAGGAGGGCCATGTTGGATCGACACCGCTACGCTGCCCGCATGGTTCGCGTGGAGTTCACCAGCCTGGCGGCCGCCCCGTGACCGACACCTCACCGCCGGTTCTCCATCAGGCCCTCTTCGGATGGTCGACGGCACTGAACCAGATGAACGTACTCAGCAGCACGTTCGAGCGGCCGGCTGACTCGATCATGTGGTGGAACCGGCTGCGACCGTATCTCCAGCTCGAACAGACCGGCACCGACCCGCCGCGAACGGCACTGTCCTACCTGACCTTCACCGACGGATCCGCCGTCGTCCTCCACCGGTCCAACAACGGCCGCTCGGGCCGCTCCACCTACACACACGCGCTGATCGGACCGCACGAGACGCTCACCGTCGAAGCCGCCATCGGCATGGATCGCTGGAAAGGGTGGCTCCACGAGCCACCGAAGCAACCGATGGCGACACCACCGGCCGGGCTCGTGCAGAACGCCGCCGCACGCATCGAACGATTGCAGCCTGACCTGTCGCGCCTTCAGGCTGAGGTGGCCACCCTGTTCCTCACGCTGCGAGCGCACCCGGCCGCCCCGTTGGGCATCCTCGGCTGTCCCGCCGACGATCATCTCGCCCTGGTGAGCGGACTCGTCCAGGTCACACGACTCGCCGGCATCGACGTCCCCACATGGACGTTCTCCACCCACGAGGACCCGTACCGCGCCGTCGGACCGGAATCCCCCCGCCTCGCCTTCCTGACGAACCTACCGATTCACGGTGATCGTCTTCTGGTGGATCTGGCCCGGCCGCCGAGGCCCGGCCCGGAACTCGACCAGGCCGAGCAGCTCATCCACGCTGTCCTGACCGGCGCCCCATCGCCTGCCGAGACACCGACGCTCCCACCGTCGAAAACCCACAAGGCGATCTGCATCGGGCTGTCGTCGTTCCGGCCCGCTGCGGCACCCGGCGAGGAACGCGGCCTGAGCCGGTGGAGAGACCTCCCCCGGGTCGCCGAGCGGATGCAGGCCCTCGTCAAAGCTTTCAACAAGCTGGGGTACGACGCCCGAGCGCTGTCCGCACTGACGGCCCAGGACCTCGGTGCCGCCGTCCGCAAGGTCATCGACGACGCCGCCGACTCGGACGTCGTGGTCATCCATCTGTTCAGCCACGGCTACCTCACCCCGTCCGGGAGCCTGCGGGTGATCGGCGCGGACGGTGAACACCACGAGGCCACCGATGTCGGCGACTGGCTGAAGAGGATCGTCGACGCCGAGTCATCCGTACCGATGACGCTGTTTCTCCTGGATGTCTGTCACGGCGGCAGCGCCGCACGGCTGTTCTGGCAGCCGGCCGTCAACGACGAGACCGCCCGATCCTGGGTGATCGCCGCCGCCGCACCCGACGAGGCGGCGTACGCCGGACGATTCACCGACGCGGTCATCGCGGTCCTCGACGACCTGGCGGCCGGCCGCCTCGACATCAACCGGTCGTTCCGGTACGCCCCGATCGACACGATCGCCCAGCTCATCCGCCGGGAGGTCCTGCGCCGGGCGGACGCGGCCGGCGCCCTCGCCCAGCAGGTGACAGCGAGCCGGGTCGACATCAGCGCCAATGTCCCGGCGTTGCCGTTCTTCCCGAACCGTCAGTACGCCGACACCCGCCGCCACGCCGCCCGGACCCGGATCGACGCCGCCGTCGCGCCGTTCCTCGACGACCTGGACGAGGCGCTGGACCCGATGCACTTCCTGGCCCGGGCCGCCGGGCACGGAGTGCTGACCGGTGACGAGCTGTCCGGCTGTTTCAGTGGGCGCCGGCGGGAGCTACGGCTGCTGTCGCCGTGGCTGAACCTGCAGGACCGGGTCGGCCTGCGCATCGTGACCGGCAGCCCCGGCGTGGGCAAGTCCTCGTTGATCGGCGTACTGGTCTGCGCGGCCCATCCGCTGCTGCGCGACAGCACCAGGGCGGTCTGGGAGGCGGTCGAGCAAGCGCCGTACCCGAACCACACGATGGCTGCCGTCCACGCCCGGGCCCGGACACTGGCACAGATCGTCGCCTCCGTGGCCCGTCAGCTCGGCCTCCTGACCGACGTGCCGGAACCGACCGCGGGCGAACTGATCGAGGCACTCACGACGCTGCCGAACCCGCCGGTGATCATCCTCGACGCACTGGACGAAGCGGTCGGCGCCGCGCAGATCATGCAGGAACTGCTGCTTCCGCTCACGCGGGTGGCACGTGCCGACGGCGAGCCGATCCGGATGCTGGTCGGCGTACGGCCGTGGGACGAATTCGAGCCGCTACGGGCGGTGGCCGAACGTGACGGCAGTGTGCTGGACCTCGACAAGGTGGAGGAACGGGTCCTCAACCGCGACATCAGCGCCTACGTGCGCAGTCTTCTGCTGACCGATCCCCGGTGGGATCACGTCGAGTACGTCGGCGGCGCCGAGACGCTCGCCCGCGCTGTGGCCGACACGCTCACCGAGGGTGGTTCGCACCGTGAATGGGGCGCCTTCCTGGTCGCCGGGCTTTTCAGCGGGTATGTGCTGCACACCTTCGCCGAGCCGATCGGCGAGCGGGCGAAAGCCATCGAGGTGGGCCGCAGCGCGCCCCGTACGCTGCCTGATCTTCTCGATCTCGACCTGCGTACCAGGGCGACCGGCAGCATCTGGATCAGGCCCATCCTGGTAGCCGCCGCCCACGGTCTCGGTGACGGCATGCCCGCGCGGCTGCTCGGACATGTCGCGGCGGCATTCACCGCTGGTGACGCACCGGGCGCCGCGGTCGTCCTCGACGCTCTCGACACCATCCGCTTCTATCTGCGTCAGAGTGCGGAGGTCGACGGCACCACCGTCTACCGGCTGTTTCATCAAGGGCTCGCCGATCACCTCAAGAAGTCCGCCGACGCGGTGGCGGTCGTCAACGGACTTCTCGACTCGGTGCACTCCTGGCTGCCCCCGAGCTCGCCGGCGGCTCCCATCCAGCGATGGGACCTCGTCGAGCCCTATGTCAGACGGCACATCGCCGAGCACGCGGCCGACGCCGGCCGTCTCGGCGACCTCCTGAACGACGCCGACTTCCTGCTGACAGCCGACCCCACAACCGTGCTGGCCGCACTCGATCGCCAGCCCGTCGAGAACGAAACGACTGCTGCCTACCGCTGGGCGGTTGCGGGCGGCTTCGAGCCGGCCGAACGTGCGGAACGGGCACAACGGCTCGCGTTGGCGGCAACCCGTCACCACGCCGCCGATCTCGCCAGGGCGCTCGCCGCGGTATCAACCGGAGGCGCCTTCGGGTGGCATCCGCTGTGGGTACGCCCCGGGACGGTCAGTGCGATCTCATCGAGTCACCAACTCGTGGTGATCGGCACTGCCGAGGGGGCTGTGGACGTACTCGATCTGGCCAACGGGAAGCCGTACTGGAGCGAGAATGAAGCGCACGCCAGCCCGGTCACAGCGGTGACACTCGGCGACGTCGACGGCGGACCCGGTGTGCTGAGTGTGGACATCAATGGCATCCTTCTCAGCCGCCGTCTCGACAGCGGGCGCGGGACGCAAACGCAGACGGCCGGCTCAGCGGTCAGGCTCGATGCCTCCGCCGTCGTGGCCGGAAGGACATGTGCTGTCCTTGTGCACGGTTCCGGTAGACCCACGCTCTGGGACATCGGCACCGGGACCCGGATGGGTGAACTCGACATCGAGTTCGAAGATGCCGAGTGCTTCGCCGTCGCCGGAACGGCCGGCCGTCTCGTCCGGACAGCGGACACCACAGTGATGGTGCAGTACGCGAACGGCGAGCAGACGGTGCTGTCCCACGATGCCCGGGTCGACGCGGCCACTGCGGGCGTGGTGGGCGACGAACTGATCCTCTTCACCGGCGACGCCACCGGGACCATCCGCGCGTGGGACCCGGGAGGCGGGGAGCTGAGCCGATTCGTCGTCGCCGGCGCGATCGGTGGGCTGCATGCCTCGGACCACGGCGAGTTGGTCGTTCAGTCCGGCCCCGAGATCCTCGGCATACGATTCGCGCCGAACGGGCTGGCCGTGGCCCGACCACCCGTCATGGTTGACACACTCGAGCCGGCGACCACGTTCCGGCTGCACCGAACACAACCGGCGGAGTCACTACGCTGGGGCCCCGCCGTCTGGCGGGCTTCCGGAGAAGCTGCGCCGGCTGTCTGACGGCGCCCCGTTGTTCGGGCGCGGCCTGATCGATGCCGTGCACCCCGGCCCTAGGCGATGGCCATCGGGCCGGTGGTGCCGGTGACATTCCATCCGGTTCCGGGCTGGTCATGCACGACGTAGGTGAGCCAAGTGGCGCCGAGACAGGCCACGTAGCCATTGATGCCCACGGTCACCTGGTCGTCATCGCCGTCGATGGTGCCGAGGGTGATCAGGATTCCGCCGTCTCGTACCGTGGCACAGCCGTCGGTGGTGTCCAGCACGCTGGCCTTGTCGGAGATGAAGGTGACAGCGGCGGTTGGACCGAGCGCGGCAGTGATGCGGACCTTGACGTCCGACGGAAGGGGCCTACCCGCGAGTGTGTCGCCGGTGGGATCGCCGGCGTCGGATCGAACGCTGTCGAGTACGTACACGGTGGTGAAGGTCTGGTCGGGGAACGAGTTCTCCGACGGGGTGTTGAGGTAACGACGCAGGACCTGCTCGTACACCTCGGCTTCCCTCGTATCGGTGGCCGAAGGTGAGGCCGGGACGGATCCGGCCTGGGTCGGCACGGCTTGGGAGTCCGGTGGCAGCGGTCGAGCACATCCAGCGGCGAGAAGCATGGCGAGGACGGCGATGGTGGGCATGCGTCGCATGCGGCTTCGACGACCGTGGTGTCCGCCCGGTTCCGGCGCCAAAGGTCGACGATCTTTGCCGTACGGCAATAGAAGTTCCTCAGGTTCGCCACGCGCGCGCCGACGTGTCGGTACGAACGGCTACGGGAAGGATCATGCCGAAGTGCCGCAACCGACATCGGCCGGCCGCGAACGCGGTCTGCTGCTCGCCACCGCGACCATCGTGGCCGTCAACGCCGCGTGGCTGGGGGCCGGGCTCGTCCACGTCTGGACACATCCGTGGGTCGGCTGGCTTCCGGTGCCGGTGACCGCGCTGCTGGCCGGACGGGCCTGCTGGACAGCGGGCCGCAACGTCGACCTGGACGAGGGCACTCGCCGGTTCTGGCGGCACATGACCGTGGCCTGCGGACTGCTGGCTCTCGGCATCGTGGCGAACGCCGTCGACGCCGTCGGTGGCCCGGCCCCGTCCCAGCAGATCGGGCCGGTCTCGCTGGTTCTCTACCTCGGTGTCCTGGCGATGGTGCTGTGGGCGCTGCTGCGGTTGCCGTCCTGGCAGCGGAGCCGGGGCGACTGGATCCGGTTCGGTGCCGACGCGGGGATCGTACTGCTGACGGTCGGGACCTTGATCTGGAATTTCTCGCTGCGTGACCACGAGCGGTGGGTCGCCCAGACCGGCACCGCCGGGCCGATGCTGACGATCAGTGTCGTCGCCGGTCTGTCGATGGCGACGTTCGTGAAGGTCGCTTTCGCGGGAGCGGGGCGTCTCGACCGGCGTGCGGTCTACATCCTGGCCATCGGGAGCGCGGTCAGCAGCGCGTGGGGCAGTCTGTCCCCGCTGCTGATCGACCGGCCGTACCTGTCCACCAGCCTGATCGCGGTACCGGTGGCGGCGTTCAGCATTCATCTGGCGGCGTTCAGCCAGCAGCGGGCCGGTGCCCGGGAGCCGCGGCCACGCCGTACCCGACCGCGGATCAGCCTGGTGCCGTACCTGGCCATCGCCGTCACCGACATCGTGCTGCTCACGACCGACATCGACGATCCGGTCCAGGTCCGGGCGATGGAAATCATCGCGGTCGCCCTCACCGCTTTCGTGGTGTTCCGGCAGGTCATCGCGTTGCGTGACAATCAGCGGCTGCTCGGCACCGTCGACGGGCAGCTCAACCAGCTGCGCGCCTACCAGGTTCGCCTCGCCCATCAGGCCACCCACGACAGCCTGACCGGCGCCGGTAACCGGGCCCTGTTCGAACAGCACACCAGCGGGCTGCTCGCCGACGGTGAAACCTTTCACGTCGCTCTGCTCGACCTCGACGACTTCAAGGCGGTCAACGACCGGCTCGGCCATCACGTCGGCGACATGCTGATCCAGGAGACCAGCCGGCGCCTGGCCGACACCCTCGGCACCACCGGACTGCTCGCCCGCCTGGGCGGTGACGAGTTCGCCGTGGTGATCGAGTCCGCCGACGACCTTCCCGCACTGCTCGAACAGCTGATGGCCGCCCTCGAACAGCCGGCGGAACTGGAAGGCGCCACGTTGCGCTGCGGAGCCAGCGTCGGCGTCACCACCTCCCGGCCCGATGACGACCCGGCCGAACTGCTCCGCCGCGCCGACGTGGCGATGTACGCGGCCAAGGGCACCGGCGGCAACCGCTGGCAATGGTTCGACCCGGCGATGGACCTGGCCGCCGACGACAGCGCCCGACTGGCCGCCGACCTGCGCACAGCCCTGCGCGACGATCAGTTCTTCCTGGTGTTCCAGCCGATCGTCAGCCTGCCCGGCGGTGAGGCGGCCGGCGTCGAGGCGCTGTTGCGCTGGCAGCATCCCGCGCGTGGACTCGTACCGCCGGACGTGTTCATCCCCGTCGCCGAACGCATCGGCGTGATCGGCGAACTCGGCGCCTGGGTCTTCGCCCAGGCCTGCCGGCAGAACGCGGCCTGGGCCCGGTACGGCGCCACCGCCCCGACCCGGATCAGCGTCAACGTGTCGGCCCGGCAACTGGCCGACCCCGGGTTCGTCGACACGGTCGCCGCCATCCTCCAGGAGACCGGCGCCGACACCCGTCGCCTGCTGATCGAAGTCACCGAGACCGCCGTCCTCAACGCCGACACCGCCATCGAGCAGCTGCACCGGCTCAAAACCCTCGGTCTGCGCGTCGCACTCGACGACTTCGGTACCGGGCATTCGTCGCTCAGTCTGCTGCTCACCTGCCCGGTCGACGTCCTCAAGGTGGACAAGTCATTCGTCAGCGGCGACACCGCGGGCCGGGCGGGCGCCATCATCGTCAAGAACATCATCGGTTTCACGACCGACTTCGGCATCGCCGCGGTCGCCGAAGGCGTGGAGACCGCCGAACAGGCCGAGCACCTGCACAGCGTCGGGTACCGGCTCGCTCAGGGCTACCACTTCGGCCGGCCGATGGCCGCCGAGGCATTCGAGGACCGGTACCTCAACACCCCGGCACTGGTGCAGCTGTCACCCGCCGGGTTGTGATCGGGCGCGCCACAGCGATCTGCGGTCGATCCGGCTGGTCGGCATGATGTGCTCCGGAACGCGGCCCGCGCCCGTCCCCGGTGCTTCACATGAGGCCGCCCTCCAGCGAAAGAAAGCGAACTCGACCATGACGGAATCCCCGGAAACGTCCGAGGCGCGCCGGGCCGCGCTCGTCGCCACGCTGCGCGAGAACGGCTGGGTACGCACCGACGAAGTCGCCCGGGCCGTCCTGGCCGTACCCCGTGAGATTTTCCTGCCCGAAGGGGTGTCTTTGGACGACGCCTACGCCGTCGACCGTGCCGTGATCACCCGGCGTGACGAGAACGGTGTGGCGCTGTCGTCGGTGTCGGCGGCCTACATCCAGGCCGCGATGCTGGACCAGGCGTGTCTGAAACCCGGTGACCGGGTTCTCGAGATCGGGTCGGGTGGCCTCAACGCCGCATACGTCGCCGAGCTCGTCGGCTCCGGCGGCACGGTGGTGAGCGTCGACATCGACGCGGAGGTGACCGGCCGGGCGCAACGGCTGCTCGGCGAGGCCGGCTACGGCGACCGGGTGCGGCTTCTCACCGCCGACGCCGGGCAGGGCCTCGCCGGTGAGGACCCGTTCGACGCGGTCATCGTGACCGTCGGCATGTGGGACCTGGCCCCCGGGCTACGGGGCATGCTGGCTCCGGACGCCACCCTCGTCGTGCCGCTGATCATGAACGGTGTCACCCGTACGATCGCGTTCCGGCACTCGGGTGGGCCGCTGATGAGTACGTCGGTCGAGGTGGCCGGCTTCGTCGGGTTGCAGGGCGCCGAAGCGCACGCCGACGAGGTCTTCACCCTGCTGTCGCCTGCCGGCCACAGCATGCGGGTCCGGTTCGACTCGGGTGTTCCGGTCGACATGAGTGTGCTGGACGACGCGCTCGCCGGTGAGCCGGTGACCGCCGGGTCCGGAGTGACCGTGGCCAGCGGCGAGTCGTTCGAAAGGTTGAGCCTTTGGCTCGCCTGGTTCCTGCCGGGCTTCTGCCGGGTCGAGGGTGACGATGAGGTCATGGCCGGGCCCGGCGGTCGCTGGTTCCCGTTCGGGGTCGTCCGCGACGCCGGCGTCGCGTACCTGACGCTGGATCCGACCGACGGCCGGCACGAGTTCGTCGCCCGCGCCTACGGGCGCGACGCCGCCACGGCTGCGGCCACCCTGGCCGAGCAGGTCCGCGCCTGGGACCGTGACGGCCGCGGCAACGCCGACGTCACCTTCGGCTACTGGCCCGAAGGCACCGACCGGGCCGCGCTTCCCGCCGACGCCGCGGTTCTCGACAAGTCCCACGGCGTCGTCACGATCTCCTGGCCGGGCCGCGGCGCCGCGTAGTGCGCCATGACTTCACTGCTTCGTCAGGCCGTGGGAGCCGGCTCATCAGGCTGGGTGCAACTCAGATCTATTTCGTCGCTTCCGGACGCCAGGGCGGCCTGCGTATCTGAGCCAGTCGCGCTGCTGCCTTAAAGGTTCCGGCACGCATCTCACCTTCGAGGTCATCGATGCGGTTCTGCTCAGCCAGCAGGTCGACCAACTTCATGGCCGCGTGCAAGTCGCCGGCGTCGGCGCGCTGCCGCAACTCCTCCACCCGTTCGTACTCGGCCAGCCAGCGGGCCAGCGGTCCGGCCGCGGACACCTCGCCGGCGTCGACGCGCTGCCGCAACTCCTCCACCCGGCCCTGCGCGACCAACAGGTCAGCCAACCGGCCGGCCGCGGACGAGTCACCCGCGTCGACGCGGTCCCGCAACTCCTCCACCCGGCCCTGCGCGACCAACAGGTCAGCCAAACCCATGGCCGCGAACGTGTCACCCGCATCGGCGCGTCGCCGTAATTCCTCCACCCGGCCCTGCTCGGCCAGCAACCCGGCCAGCCTCGCAGCCGCGAAAGTGTCACCCGCATCGGCGCGTCGCCGCAACTCCTCCACCCGGCCCTGCTCGACCAGTAAGGCAGCCAACCTCCCGGCCGCGAATACGTCACCGGAGTCAGCGCGTTGCCGCAACTCCGCCAATCGACCCTGCCCGGCCAACAGGCCAGACAATCGGAGGGCCGCCGACATGTCACCGGCGTCGGCACTCTGCCGTAACAGCCTGGTCGCTTCCTCGATCTGGTCCTGCTCGATCAGCAGCTCGACCGCGATCCCATCCTCGGGCTGTTGCCTACGTTTCTCCGCCTGACGCTGCTCAACCAACCACTTGGCCGCGTACTCATCGCCGGCGTCGGCACGTTGTCGCAACTCCTCCACCCGGCCCTGCTCAACCAGTAGGCCGTTCAACTTCGCGGCCGCGAACACGTCACCGGTGCCGGCTTGTCTGCGGTAGAGGCCGATGGCGTGTTCGGGCTGTCCGCGGCGTTCGGCGTTGTCGGAGAGCCGATACCAGTCGTGGGGATGGTGGGTGACGAGGGCCTGCCATACCGGGTCGGGAACGGCTTCGGTACGGCGGATGGTGCGGGCGGTCTGGTGAAGGTAGTCGGCGGTGAGATAACCCGCGATCTGGCCCATGCCCACCGGTACGGGGGTCAGGCAGGACGCGGCACCCTGCACCGGCTTGACGGCATACCGGATGGCCTGGCCGAACCAGTCCGGCGGGGCGGTGGCCTGTTGCGCCGGGGTCAGGTAGGCGGGCGCGGCCGCCTCCAGGTAGTCGATCGTCAGGGGTGCCTGAGCGCCGACCCGTCGCGCGTCCAGGGCCGCGGTGATGACCGCCTGGCCGTAACACTCGCCGGCCGGGGCATGCCGCCAGCGGCGGATCAGCTCCGGGCCTGCGGCCAAAACCTGTGTGACCCCGGGGTCGGCATGCTCGAGCGCGATCCGGATCCGCCCGTCGTCGGCCCGCTGTTCGGCACGGCGCCGCTCGTCGATGCTGAACGTGGCCGGCACGTCCATGATCCGGGCCAGTTTCAGCAGCTCCCGATCCTCGGCATGCCGATCGTCCTCACCGGGAACTCGCGGCGCACTGCGGTTGGCCACCTCGTCGGGCCACAGTGTCGCCAGCACCACAACGCCGGCCGCCAGCAGGTCGCGAATCGATCCGGCCGGCAGCCCGCCCGGCTGATCGAGGTAACGCTGCAGCTCGTCCAGCCACACCACCGTCCGCGGCGTCGGAGCCTGAGCGAACGCACGCACCCCCGCCGCGTCGGCCGGGTGCAACAGCCACCACTCCGGTAGCACCGCACCGGCCGCCTCGAACAACGCCCGCGTCTTTCCCACCGACGAACCACCGCAGAGCAACACCATGCCACCGGTACGGGCGGCCGCGTCGACGGTGTTGCGCAGCTCGGCGTCGAAGTCGCGGCGCACATACGGCGGCAGATCATCGGTGCCCGCGGTCACCTGGATCGAGGCGTGCACCCCCAGCCGCCGCGGATCGGCCTCCCGCACCCGGCGGGCGCCGGCCGGCCGTCGCTGGTGCCGCGTCTTCACCCGCTCCCACGCCGCCAGCCACGGATCCTGGTCGGGTCCTCGGACGCCGCACACCGTCAGGAACGTGACCACCGTGTCCCGCTCCGGCACCGACTCGGCCTTACTCACCAGGGAGTTGAGGGTGGCCTTGGACAGCGCAGGCCGCCGACCTCCACGTGGTGGCAGCTGTTCCGCCGCTTTGATCAACGCGGCGTAGGAGCGGGTCCCGCGCAACGCGCCGAGCGCTGCCGCGAGCTCGGGCAGCGTGTGAACCTTTTCCGGATCGAGGCTGGGACTGCTGTTCGGTGGCTGTTCGGCGAACACCATCTGCCCAACGTAGACCGTCGTGCCCATCGCGGTGGTCGACCAGCAGTCCGCCGCAGCTGGCCCCGGTTATCCGGTTCGGCTTCGTTCACCACCCGTGCCGAACACCCTGACCTGCTGCTTCAGTCAATCCATACAGGGGCCCGGCCGGCCACCCCGCCACCACCAACGCGGGAGCACACCATGATCGACTGGACCGTCATCGCCCAGACCATCGGCGACCTGCTCAACCTCGCCACCGCCGTCATCACCCTGATCGCCATCCGGTCCCAACGACACGAGAAGTAGCCCCAGCCTCGTTACCGGAACGCCGATGATGGTCGGTCATCGACGTGACCTGGCTGGCCGGAGCGGCCCTGGCGGCGACCGTCACCGTGGCGGTGGCCGCTCGCCCCGGCCTGCGGCCTCGTATCTGCCGGGGTCGATGGGCGTGCTGAATCATGATTTCGTGACGGCGGGCTGCGCTGCTCTACGGTTCGATCGGTGCGGTGCCGGTCGCGATGATCAGCTCCCTGTGTCGGTTGTGCGGCGAGGGTGTTGGCGGCGGATCTGGTCGGTGTGGCCGGTGATGGCGTTGATCTGGGCTGCCAGGTCGGGGTGGCCCGGTAGGTGCTGGTGGGTCGCGGCGAGGAGGTCGGGCAATGCGGTCGCGTCCGGGTCGCCGAGGGCTTGGTGCAGCTGGGCGAGGTCGTCGTCGGCGGCGGCGTCGAGGTCGGTCAGTGCGGTGATCTGGCCGGCGAGCCGGCGCAGGTCGGCGGTGTTGTCGTTGGCCCATTGGGCGACGGCGCGGTGCACGGCGCGGCGGTCGCGTTCGGCTTGGACGCGGTCGTCTCGGGTGTCGTCAGGGCGGCGGGTGGGTGCGGCGGTGCTGCGGAGGTAGCGGCGCTCGGCGGCTTGGCGGCTGGCCACGCCGAGCGCGGGCGCGAGGGTCTGCCAGGAGACTCCCGCCGTGCGGGCGGCGGCGATCAGGACCGGTTCGAGGCCGGCCAGTTCAGTCTGGGCCCAGCGCAGCAGGACCAGGGCGTTGAGCAGGTCAGGGCCACTGACAGCCGGGTGGTCGGCGGTGGTCTGGCCAGCCGCGTGTGCGGTGGCCACCAGCACGGCGGTGACGTCCGCGAGATCGCGCTCGGCGGGCGGCGGGCCCGCGCTGGTGGCCCGTGCGTCGAACATGTTCTCGTCCTCCTGACACGTCATCGTTGAGATGACGAAGCGCTTGTCATCGTCGCGATGACGTGTTAGAAAGACGGTATCGCGCATTGACTGCCAAGTCGAGACAGCAGGAGGTGGGAGCCATGTTGATGCGCAGCGAGCCCTTCACCGAGGTCAACCGGATCGCCCAGCAGTTGTTCGGGGTGCCGGTGACCGGGACCTGGTCCCGGCCGACGGCGATGCCCGCCGACGCGTACCGCAACGGCGACGAGTTCGTGATCGCGTTCGACCTGCCCGGTGTGGATGCCGACGGGATCGACATCGACGTGGAACGCAACGTGCTGACCGTGCGCGCCGAGCGCCGCCCCATCGCTCTGGGTGAGCAGGCCACGGCGCAGCTGAGCGAGCGCCCGCTCGGGGTGTTCTCACGGCAACTTTTCCTCGGCGACGCCTTGGACACCGACCACATCGACGCCGCCTATGACAACGGCGTGCTCGTCGTGCGGATCCCGATCGCGGAGAAGGCCAAACCCCGCAAGATCAGCGTGGCCGGACGAGAGCACACCAAGCAGAAGGTGATCACCGGCTGACCTGGCGGTTCGCCAAGGCCAGCTTTCCCTTCCCAGTAGGACCGGACGTGGCGGGTGGTGACCGGCATGACCAAGGATCCCGTAGCGCAGGCGGGCACCGCGTTGTCCCCCGAATGGGACCGCGGATTCGACGAAGAGTTCACCGAAATCATCAGCGGCGACCCGGAGCTGGTCCGCGCCGAGTTCGACGCGCTCATCAGCGCCAGCTTCGACGAACCTCCCCCGCCGCCGGCACCATCCGCCCCCTCCGCCGCCCAGCCGGCACCCTCGCACCCACCATCCGGCATCTCTCCGGTGCCGGCGGCAGACGATGGCGGCCACCCGCCCGGCGCCGAAGGCAACAACCCACGCTCGCCGCCCTGACACTTCCCGGGCGAGTCACTGAACCCGACGAACGCCGGTCATCTCCCCCGAGACCCGGTTTCACCCCTCCACCGCATCCCTCGGGGCCGACACGAGATCGTCGGCCCCGAGGGATCAACCGGCCCGGGGCACAACGCGGGCCGCGGGAGTCCAGGACCACTTTGCTGCCGGTGGTGGCACCGGGCGGCAGGCCGGCGTCGCGACACCTTGCCGGCGACGGTGATCGCGAGGGCGAAATGACCGTTACGTCAACTGGTCGCCGTCGATCGTCACGGTGATGGCCGTACCGTCCGGGCCGGTGACGATGTCGAGGCTGCGGCACAACCGGCGGATGATCCACAGGCCGCGGCCGCCCAGCGTCTGCGGCGGGACCGGCTGCGTGCCCACGGTGTCCGCTCCCGGCAGACCAGGCCCGCTGTCGGACACCGTACACACGGCGGTGTCGTCCTCGACGTGCAGCAGCAGTGTTCCCGAGGCGCCTCCGTGCCGCACGACGTTGCTGGCCAGCTCACCGACGACGATCATGACCGCTTCGCGCAGCGTTTCGGAGAACGGCGTCATGTGGGCCGCCACAGCGGATCGCAGGCTGTAGAGGTCGCCGCCGGTGAAGGGCTGTTCGAGGTGAGCGTGCCTCACCCGAAGGCCCTCCGGCTTCGGTTCGGGAGCGCTCATGCGTCGGTAGTTGCCCGGATACGCAGCAAGCCACTCCCGCCGCACAGCGTGAGCATCTTGGCGACGAGCGGACGGCAGTGCACGGTCACCTGCCGATCGGCCGGCAGCAGGGCCGCTGCCTGGGTGATTGCCCCGGCGCAGGCGGCGTCGATGTATCGCAACTGGCGAAGGTCGAGATCCACGGCGTGGTCGAGTCGTATCGTCTCGGCCAGCGCGAGGGACAGCTCGTCCAGGCGCTGGAAGTCGAGCTCGCCGGCGATGCGCAGGCCCGGCGGACGGTATTGGCGGCAGATCCGCAGCAACGGGTGCTCGTAGTAGACCTGCGCAGCGACGGCCTCGGGGTGGACCTCCGCGGTGACCGCGAGGGTGACCGGGTCGAAGATGGTGCGGTCGTACTGGCAGATCGCGGTCAGCCGGTTGTCGACGGCTCTCGACGCCAGGCTGCGCTCGAATCGGATCAGCTCCTGGGCGGCCGCGCCGGGACGGGTCACCCAGCCCATGTCGGCGGTGATGCGCACGCCCGGCGCGCCGGCCGCCCCGGCCGAGGCGAGTTCGTCGTCGACCAGGGCCAGGAGCCGCTCGGCGGTGATGCCGTCGTGCCAGGTCCGCGCGAATTCCGCGATGCGCAACTGGCCGGTGGCCAGCGCGCTGTCGCAGCCGACCGCCCGGCCGTCCAGCTCCCGGGAGAGGTCGGCGGCGCTCACCGCGTCGGTCAGGCACACCACCCGCTGCCGGGTGTCCAGGCCCTCGGCGACGAAGGCGGCGATCAGGTCGAGTCGCTCGTCCTGATCGGTGAAGGTGAGGCAGGCGTGGGCGCCGGCCGTCAACTGATCCATCGACAAGGATCGCGCCATCGGTTGATCTCCGCCTTTCCGAGGTGACCGCTACGATATCCCGGCCCGTTTGACAGGCCCGCATCGTGATCGAACACGCGACCATACGGTCATCGTGTCGGTGGGCCCGTCCCTGCTTCCTCGCTGCGCCGGGTCCCCCGCGTCGACCACGCCACCCGCCCGGTGCGGCTCCTGACGGTGGCGCCCGGTGCCGCACACGCCTTCGACAACTGGGCCGAGGATCGGCCTGCTGACACGACCCGCCGCAATCCTCGCCTCGGGATCGATGGCCTACGCGCATTTCGTCGCGCATCAGCCGAACGGACTGCCGCCGGCGGCCAGACGAGTATGTGAGATGTCACAGGACTTCGCGGGCAAATACCTGACTAAGCAGTTACTGTTCAGTCAGGCGAATCCGGCAGGCATCCAGGCCCGCCGAGAACGGAGGCTCCCATGCAGCGACGGTCGACACCGGCCTATCAGGGACGACGACTCCCCCGGCCGGATGAGGAACTGACCGACCAGGGTCTCGGATTCGACCTCGCCACCATCCTCGGCCGCCGCCAGCTCCTGCGCGCCGTCGGCGCCGGCGCTGCAACGCTCGGCATCGCCGCCTGCACCGAACAGCCCGTCACACGACCCGGCAGTGCGGCTCCGAGTCGGTCCGTGGCCCGGCCCGAGGCCTCGCAATCAGCGGCGCTACCGGCCGAAATCCCCGAAGAAACCCAGGGCCCGTTTCCCGGGGACGGCTCCAACGGGCCCGACATCCTCGAGCGCAGTGGCGTGATCCGCAAGGACATCCGATCCAGTCTGGGCAGTTCAAGACTGGCGGAGGGCGTCCCCCTAGACCTCGACCTGACCATCCACGACCTGTCCGCCGACGGACGACCGCTGACCGGCGCCGCCGTCTACATCTGGCAGTGCGACAGCGTCGGCCGCTACTCGATGTACGGCGACGGCGTCACCCAGGAGACCTTCCTGCGCGGCGTGCAGATCACCGACAGCAGCGGCCGAGTCGGTTTCACCAGCGTCTTCCCCGGCTGCTACCCGGGCCGCTGGCCCCACATCCACTTCGAGATCTACCCCGACCGCGCCAGCATCACCGACCACGACACCGTCCTGGTCACCTCCCAGCTCGCCTTCCCCCAAGACGTCTGCGAGACGGTCTACGACTTGGCGGCGTACGGGCGGTCGGCCACCCACCTGTCCGGCGTGACCCTCACCAGCGACATGGTGTTCCGCGACGACCAGGCCGCCCTGCAGACCGCCACCGTCAGCGGAAACGTCGCCGCCGGTTACCGCGCCGCCCTCACCGTCAGCATCACCGCCTGACCCCCGCACCACACCGCCAACAACACGGCAAGACGTCCCCTGCACAGCATTTAGTTGAAGGTTGAAGCTTCCTGAGGGAAGCCCAGCAGAAGGAGTCCACATGCTCGACCGACGATCGCTGATGCGCGGAGGCGCCGGAGTCGCCTTCGGCGCCATCGCTCTCGCCACCGTCGCCGCCGGAGAGGACCCGGCCCTGGCCGGTACCCGCCTGCAGGAACTGATGGGCGACCCCGCCCAGACCGGCGAAGAACTGCCCTGGCCCTCCGGGCTGACCCGCCAGGAGCACCGCCACCTCAAGACCTTCGACGAACTCGACTTCGTCGTCTACTCGGGCCAGCAGTGGGACCGGCTGCACGAGAGTCACGCCGAGAACATCCGTGTCCACTACGCGGACGGCCGCTTCACCGACGGCATCGACCAGCACATCGCCGACCTCAAGGGCCAGTTCGTCTGGGCGCCCGACACCCGCATCAGCAAGCACCCGATCCGGATCGCCAAGGGCACCCTGACCGCGGTCACCGGAGTCGTCGCCGGCACCTTCAGCCAGCCGATGCCCGACGGCCAGGGCGGCACCATCGCCCCGACCGGCCGGCGCTTCGCCGTCAACATGGTCACCGTCGGCATCTGGAACCGCCGCGGCGTGATGAGCGAGGAGTTCCTGTTCATGGACAGCGGGACCTTCACCCGCCAGATCGGCCTCGGCTGATCCCCTGTCGAGGATTGTTGTCAAGGGCGGGCCACCTCGACGGCTTGTGACCGTGCCGAGGAAGGTTCATGTGGGGAAGGTCGCCTCGTTCGGATGCCTTGAGCGTCTTTTTGATCATGTCCCGCAAGGGCTTGTCGAGGAGCCTTCCCCGCCCTGCTCTTCTTGCTGCCGCGCTGCCGTGGCGGATCTCCTCGGTACGAGATCACGACCAGGGCGATGGTGAACCACGAATTCCGAGGTCACCGATCAGTCGTTGCCGGGTGTCCCCATCGGGGGTGCGGCCTCGGGCAGGGGTTCGGTGTTGCGGCTACTGAGGCCGTCGAGGGAGATGCGCAGTAAACACGACATCAGAGCTTGCGGTGGCCGGAAAAGCAGGCACGCTGCTGCTGGAACTCGTCCTCGACCAGCCAACGCATCGCAGGACTTCACACACCCGCCCGGCCCCTTTGCGGATCGGCCGAACCAGCCTCTCATGCGGCGGTCACGCCACGGCAGGATGGCCTGGTGACTGAACAGCGTCTCCCCGGTGGAAACGATGGTGGCGCGGTGCGGATCGGTGACACGGTCCGTCGCGTTCCCGGGCCCTGGACCCCGGCAGTGCATGATCTGCTACGCCATCTACACGACGCCGGCTTCGACCGGGTGCCCCAAGCGATGGGCTTCGACGAACAGGGCCGTGAAGTGCTGTCCTTTCTGCCCGGCACGGTGGTCGGATCGGCGCGGCCGTGGCCCGGCTGGGTCCATGGCGACGATGCGTTGCGGCAGGTCGCGCATTGGTTGCGTGACTTCCACACTGCTGCCGCCGGTTTCGTTCCCCCGGCCGACGCGATCTGGCGGTCGGGGACGCAGTGGCGGCCCGGCCTGATCATCGGCCACAACGATGCGGCACCGTACAACGCTGTCTGGACCGGCGAGCGTCTGGTCGGATTCTTCGACTGGGACTTCGCGGGCCCCGTCACGGTCGAGTGGGACCTGGCGTTCACCGCCTTCGCATGGGTACCGCTGCACGCGCGCCACGTCGTGACCGCGGAGGGTTTCACCGCCTTCGCCGAGCGCCCCCGCCGGCTGCGGTTGTTCCTGGACTCCTACGGCTGGGACGGCTCGGTCGCTGAGTTCATCGACATCGTCCGTCAGCGGGTACACGCCTCCGCCGAGGGCATCCGACGGGCCGCCAACGCCGGTGATCCAAGCTTCGTGCGGATGATGGCGAATGGCGTACACGCGAATCTCGAGACCGCAGTGACAGAACTGGCCGAGTTCACCGTGGCCTGACGGCGAAGCCGGCCACACCATCCGGATCCGCCGCGATCCGCACGGAGACCGGCCGCCGCCGTAACGATCGATGGCGACCACGGCTGGCCGACGCCTTTGTCGCGCCGATGAGAATTCCTTCGATCATGCCAATTCGATTTCCGCGAATCGCCATTTAGGGCCAGCGTGGCCGGAATCATGAATCTTCTGGCCGGCCTGGAGAAATCACCGGCAGAGATGGTTCAGGCAGACCATCTTCGGGATCTTGATAGACCTCGCCAGGTGATCTCATTCCCACTTCGCGCCTCACTTCGACATACAGTTCCGCCAAACACGACTTCATCTTGCGATGAAGAAGCTCCGCATCCTTCAGCGAGCCCACGGCGGCGGCCCGGACGAGCCAATAAGCGTGGTGGGATACGTGTCGAGCCGCCTCCTGAATACCGCGAGATTCGGCAATCAGCCGCAGTCGCTCGTATGCGATGTTGATCTCGGAGTGAGCATCCCTCATCTGAGCGAGAACGGCGTCGTCAGCCGGACCCGGATCTAGGTTGATCCAAAGAATACTGATACGCGAAACCTGGCCGGCGAGCGACACGGCAACCTCGCGTAGATCCTTTTTCCGAGCCCTATCGTATTCGCGCCTAGACCTTGCAAACTCGTTCACCAGAGCACCGAGCACGCCGATCAACGCACCGACGATTACAAAAATAGCCTGCGACACAGCCGACTCCAAGACACACAGTTTTACATGGCGACGACAAAATCTCATCCTAACACTGACCCGCGAGGGGCATCCACACCCGTCAGTTGAGCCACAACAATTCACGCAGAACAAATTCCGAACATGGGCAACCCCAGACCGAGCCGGAATGCCCGCAGAATCGCGAGCGTCGAGCCACAATTCGAAGAAGGCCGACGCCAGCCGCCCACCAACGCCGGCCCCACGCATCCGCCATCTGCGCACGTGTCATGAACGTATTCAAGATCCCTTGTACCGCGACCACCCCCGCCACAGCCCGAGACGTTACACCCCGACATGAAACAACGACACGACACAAAACTGCGAATACAGAAGTAAACGATCGGAACAACCACCGAGAACCAACAGCATCCATCATCCGGGGTAGCGCGTCTCGGCCAAGATCGGAATAGCTCTCGTGCCGCAGAGAACGCCCGGCGTGACGACCGGTGCGTCGGCCGAGGTCCGATCGCGGCGATGGCCGGGCAGGTGACGGAGTTCGCCCACCAGTCCAGGTGCCAACGGTCAGCGTCCTTGAGCCGCGGAATCGCCGTGCGTGACCCGAAGGTAGTAACCGTCGGGGTCAGCGAGCCGGAAGTCGTGCAGCCCCCACGACCGCAACCCCAACTGTTCACTGATCGCTGCCCGCTGCCGGCAGTGCTCATACAGCGCCCGCAGCTCGTCCAACCCGTCGACCTCGAGGACGATCTCGACGCCGGCCCCCTTGTCTCCCGTGAGCCGTTGTCTGGTGAATCCCCGCCCCACCGTATGTTCGGGCAGCTTCGCCACGGGACCGAGGCCGAGCACGACAGCACCTCGACGGAGACTGACGTAGTCCTCGGCGCGTCGGTCGACCTCGAACCCGAGAACATCGCAATAGAAACCGACGCTGACATCCATGTCGTCGACAAACAGTTCCATCCGAAGCCGCATTCATCGATGATCCATCACTCTTCTGCACATTCGCATCTGCGGCCGATCGCGTATGGCGAAGCCCGGGCGCACCGAACCCATGGCAGGTGAATGAGCGGCCTACCAGTCGGGATCCCTGCGACGCCTGGTCCGTCGCCTGGCAGTCCTCTTCCACGGCGCCTTCTCCCTCGTCGGACGACTTTCCTTCAACGTGGCGGTGGCCTGCCGACAGTGCCGGGCGAGTAACCCGTCCAGGGAAAGGGCGACCGTTCGTGAAGCGCACCTTCGTCGTCGCTGCCGTCGCTGTGGGCCTGTCGCTGACCGGCTGCGCCGCCCAGGACGCCCCGGCGTTGCCGGCCGCGAGTGCCGCGCCGGGCGCCGACGCCCCTGCCGCCGCGGCCATGTCGGTCGAGAAGGCCGGAGAGACGTACGCGAAGCTGAGCGCCGCTTCGAACGCCGCCCGGGAGAAGTGGATGAGCGCCCCCGCACCGACCAGTGCGAACCTGGCCCGGCACAAGAAACTCGCGGCCGGTGCGGCCAAGGCCACCACCGCCTTCTCCAAGGGACTTCGCAAGAATCACTGGCCCACCGACGTCCAGCCGATCATCGACGCCTTGGACGAGCACCTCCAGAAGCGCGCGGCCGCGTACCGCAAGGCCTCCGAAGCCGACACTGTCGCCGACTACCTGGTGGCGGCCGGGAAGGTGCCGGTCACCAGTTCCCTGACCGGCCAGGTCCGGGAGGCGCTCGGCTTGCCGGAGTCCGCGGTGGTCGAAGGTGTCAGCCCGGGCTAGGTGAGGGCTGATGCGGCTTGGGCAGAAAACTGGTCCGCCGACCTTTGCTCCCGCGGCCCGTCATGGAGATCAGTCTTCGACGCGACGACACCGACGCACCTACCTGCCGCCGACAACCCGCTACTGGGACCGTGAAGGGTGCGGATCGTCGGCATCCGGTGACCAGTAGAGCGTTGCGGACCACCATGGGCCGTCCTCGGTTATCTCCTGGGCGATCGTCAGGTCGAGGATGTCCATGGGGTCGAGGTCGCGATTCTCGATCTCGTCCGCGATTCGCCTCAGCAGCCTGGGAAGATCGGTGCTGCCATCGTCACGCGGGTTAGTCAGGCTGAAATGCCGGGAGGCCCAGGATTCGGTCACTCATCGATCTTGGTACGCCACCCGACTTCTGGATACTCGTTTATCACGTCACCGGCGCGGCCGCCGATGTCACGCAGTGCCGCCTGGGCGAACCCAGATCCGGAATGTGGGCCGCGGGAGACTCCGGCATTGCAACCCGGGCTGCCGCGGTGATGGTGGTCGGGTTCGGCTATCGCGATCACCCGGCACGCCTGGGGCTGGCTGATGCCACCCCGAACGGGTCCCAACCTCGCCCCGCCGACGCGGACTGGCCGGGCTTTTTGTACCTTTTACGGGCACTCATCCTTTTTAGGATTGCCCAGCTGTACGCATGAAGCAGGCGAGGAAAACTCATGGCTAAATACACGATCTTGCGCAATATGAGTCGACAGAACATGGCGGGCCCGTTCGAGGCCGCGATCTCCGAACGGGAGGGCACCGCGCCCAGCAACGCCAAGATCGAGGTCGAGTCGCTGGACAAGCGGGACATCCGCACACTCTCTCGCGATCCGCAGGTGCGGGCCATCGCGCCGGTCATGCCGATCACACTGGTCCGGCCGGTGGACATGGAAGGCACCCAGCCCGAACCGGAAGCCGCCGCGACCGGCCCGACCTGGGGCGTCAAAGCGGTCGGCGCCGACGTCTCGGCCCTCACCGGTTCGGGGGTCACGGTGTGTGTCCTGGACACCGGAATCGACGCCGGGCACAAGGCGTTCAGCGGCGTCACGCTGGTGCAGAAGGACTTCACCGGGTCCGGCAACGGCGACAAGCAGGGCCACGGCACCCACTGCGCGGGCACCATCTTCGGACGCGACGTCGACGGCACCCGGATCGGCGTCGCGCGCGGAGTCACCAAGGCGCTCATCGGCAAGGTCCTGGGCGACGACGGCAGCGGCAGCACCGACGGAATCCTCAGCGGCATCCAATGGGCGGCAGTCGAACAGAACGCCCACGTCATCTCGATGTCCATCGGGATCGACCTTCCCGGATTCGTACGGCAGCAGGTGGAAGCCGGCATGCCGGCGGACCTGGCCACCTCCGCCGCGCTTCAGGCGTACCGGGCGAACGTGCGGGCCTTCGACGCGTTGATGGGGATGGTCCGCAGCCGAGAGGTGTTCGAGAACGGCAGCGTGATCGTCGCAGCGGCCGGAAACGCCAGCCGCCGGCAGGTGAACCCGGACTTCGAGATCGGCGTCGAGATGCCGGCCGCCGCGGACGGCGTGATCTCGGTCGCGGCCCTGCAGCAACCCGCCAGGGCCCTGCAGGTCGCCCCCTTCTCCAACACGTTCGCGAACATCAGCGCTCCCGGTGTCGGCGTCATCTCCGCCAGGCTCGGCGGCGGACTGCTCAGCCTCAACGGCACGAGCATGGCCGCGCCCCACGTCGCCGGAATCGCCGCACTGTGGTGGGAGCAGATCCTCACCACCGCAGTACCCGCGACGACGGCCCGCGCCGCAGTGGTCGCCAAGCTGCTCGCCAGCGCGACGACGAACGGATTCGCGCCGGGTGTGGACCCGGCCGACCGCGGGGTGGGCCTGGTCCAGGCTCCGTAGCGCGCCGGAGCTGATCCTCGGCGGACCCGGGCGGTGGCCCGGTTCGGCCATCCAGCATGGATAGTCCCGCGTCGACGGCGGGCCGCGCCCGCTGGGATGTCCGTACTTCTCCGCACAGGTAGGTGCCGTGCCGGATCCCGCCGTACAGCGCGGGATCCGGTCGAGGAGCCGGCCGATGACCGCTCGGCCGGCTCGCCAGTTCGGGGCTTGCCATGACAGCGAGTAGTGCTGCTGCTGAGCGGGTACGGCTGTTGGTGGACTGCAACATTGCTTGGATCCGAGGTTCGCAGCAGGACGGCAGCCAGGCGCATGGTTGCCCTCGAAAGGGCCGCCATCCCAGGGGCCGCACCGTGTCAGACCGACTCCTCCAGGAACGCGTCCACCGCGGCGTTACCCTGATGCCTCCGCAGTTTCCTCCGGAGCACGCCGATCCGGTCGTCGGCGCGCACCGACCCGGCCTGGCGGGACAGGCGTAACGCCTTCGTCGCCGCGGCCGCCGCCCGGTCTGCCTCGTTCGCCTGCTCCAGGCTTTCGGCCATCCACGATTGGTAAAGCGCCGTCTCCCGGCCCGTGTCGTCGCCGTACCCGGCAATCGCCCGCTCCAGGATCGGCACCGCCCGCAGCGGCCGACGGGTCTCGGTCCACACCCGGCCGGCCATCACCTCAACCTCCTCCGGTGACAGCCAGTAGACCCATTCCGGCTCGTCGTCGGCTGGTTGCTGCCCGTCGTAATCCCTCTCGACCTTCACCAGCGCCTTGTCGGCGGACTGGGCGTCACCGGCCCGCGCGGCAGCCCATGCCACCCGTTCCCCGAGCAGCGCCCGCGTTTTCGCTGTAGCGACGTGGCGGGCGCCGGCGTACGCGGACCGGGCGAGTTGCACGGCCTGCTTCGGGTCGCCCACGTTCGCAACCTGGTAGGCGAGGCTCGACAGGTTGTTTGCGGCGAGCGCCGTGTCGCCGCCCGCGTGAGCGGCGCGCACGCCGAGCAGGTAGATCCGCTCGGCCTCGGCATACCGGCCGGCGTCGGAACTCGTCCAGCCGGCCAGCTGCGCCAGCTCGCCGACCGCGACGAGCAGGTGCCGGCCGATCTCCTCGGTGTATGAACGGGTGCGGAGCAGGTCGAGGGTGGCCGTGAGTTCGGCGGTGACCATGGCGTAGGTGTCGGTGCCGCCGACATGGTCGTCGAGCAGCCGAAGTTGCCGTACCCGCTTCTGTACCTGGCGCACCAAGCCCATGCCGATACGGCGTCCGGCCCGGGACTCGGTCACCTGCGGGGGCTCGGCGAGTAGCCACTGGTGGGCGAGGCGGCCGGCGTTCTCCGCCGTCGGCTTCACCGCGACCAGTTCACCGGCGAGGCGCTCGGTGTCCTCCGGGTGCCATAGGCCGCCGTCGAGGATCCACGGCTGGTGGAGCATGACGGCCAGAGCGCCGCCGGTATCGAGCTTGTCGTCGAGCATCGCGACCGTGGCCAGGCCTGGCGGGGGCCGGTCGCCGGACTCGATGCGGCTGAGGTGGCCGAAGTCGATCAGCGCCAGCTTGGCCAGGGCGCGCAGCGATAGGCCGCGCGCCTCGCGGTAGCGGCGTAGGGCCGCTCCGAACGTTTCCACAGGCTTGCCCCCTGTGCTTGTCCCGCGTCCAGTGTTGCCGGTGTTGCCAACCGCGCGCGACCCCCTGTGGCAACGCGATTCTGCTTTCAACCCGCCTGGGTGATCGCAAGGCTGGTCGTAGCGGCGGCGGGCATCTCGAGGCCTTGAGCAGTCTCGTGTTCGTCGTCGCCCCGAGTCGGCGGCGGGCGTCCCGTGATGCGCCCGCCGCCTCCCTGATCGGAGGCGAGCGTGTTCACCGAGATCGTGCGGCGAGTGATGTGGCGACGGCGGCTGCGTCGGGCCCGCGCCTGGCAGGAGGCCGAACGCACGCAGGCGGCTGAGCACAGCGCCGCGGTGCGACGCATCCTCGACCAGACAAGACACGCCGCGTGAACCGGTCGATCCTGGTCGAAGGACCACGCGCACTCCCGGCCGGCGGCCGGGTAGGGGTCTGGGTCGACACCGGATCCGGACCGGGCCACGTGAAACAGGTCGGCGTCGACCGCCTGGCCCTGGCCGACCTCGACGACGGACAAACCAGCCGGGCGATCTACGAACTCACACCCGCCGCAAGCGGGCCCACATGAACAGTGCCGAGACACAGCCGGCCCTGCGCGAGGCCGTCGACTCGCCGGACTACCCGTTTCCGGCCTGCTCCGCACCCGACCGGTTCGCCCGCCTGCTGGCCGGACTGGTCCCGACCTGGCGAACCGAACCGTTCGACCCGGACGCTCCGGACCTCTACCTGGCAGCACTCGCACCCGACAGGTCGGGCAGCAGCGTGGCCATCATCGCGGGCCAGCCCGACGCCGACGGATATCGGACCCACCGACAATGGACGGTCGCCGGCCACGGACCACTCCTGAGCGCCGAACTCGAACTCCCCTACACCGCCGGCCCACCGGAATTCGCCGCCGCACTCCGGGTCCTTCACGCCCTCGGCGCCCTACCGCCACCCCGAAAGGGATTCCGGCCTGGGCTCGGCCCGGCTCCTGCTGCGCCTGCGCGATCAGCCGGGTCCGCAGCGGGCCAGGTCGTGACACCGTCGGACCCAGCGGCGGTGAGTGGCTGTGGCGATGCCGTGCACCAGACGGGCGAGGCCGGCTGCTCCCTCGGTGTCGTCGGCGCGGCGGACAATCGTGAGGATCGGCCCGACCTCGTCGAGTTCGACGCCGGCCCGGCGTAGCACGAAGTGCAGGACCAAGCCGCCCAGGCGGGCGTTGCCGTCGTCGTACGGGTGGAAGAACGCGACATCGAGATAGGCCCGTGCCGCGCGCGCCGCCACCGGGATCGCCAGGTCGGTGGCTTGCGCCAGGCACGACTCGTACCGCTGCCGGGTGTCGGCGTGGAGCCCGTACCGCTCCCGGCCGTTCTTGGCGAAAGCCGGGTCCCGCCGGAAACCGGGGGCCGGGATGCCCAGCAGCATGCCGTTCCAGCGGGCCGTCATGTCCGCGGTGAGGCCCGGGCTGGTCGCCGCCGCACAACGGACCTCGTCGTACGCGGCCAGGAGCAGACCTCGCCGTCGCGGGTCCGCACCGGTCCCGGCATGGGCGGTGAACCCGTCGCGGACAGCGAGAATCGGTGTCGGCAGGTGGGCGACGATGCTGCCCCACGGTACCTGTTCGCGGACATGCAACCAGGTCGTGAGCTGGTCAGGCACCCGCCACCTGCCCGGCCAGGAGCTCGGCCACCGATGCGACGGTCTTCCGGTCCGGCTCGACCCAGCTGGCGAACCGGCCGCCGATCGCGTGATCGAGAAGCTCCTCACGGCGGCCGGGGGCGATGCCGGCCGCTTCCAGAAACCACCCGAGGACGGTGGTGCAGCAGCCGTACCAGCCGGAGTCGTACTGGGTACGGTCACCGACCGCGGTCACCAGGTGCGCCACCGCACGTTCCCAGCCGTCCAGGTCGTCGACGGCCAGCGGCAGGAAACGGTCGAACCGTTCCGCGATGTCCTCCAGCCAGTCACGCCACTCGATCAGTGCGGCGCCGACGGCAGCGGCGGTGGCCTCCGGGGTCGTGACGGAGTGCGAGAAGCAGCACCAGTGGCCGACCGGCCCGCCGTCGAGGTCGCCCTCGCCCACCGACCAGCGCCAGCCGACCGCCCACAGCCCGTACCGTTCGGCGAAACCGATCGATACGCTTTCCAGCCACAGGTCCCGCAAGCGCCAGTCCGCCTCCTGCGCCGGGATGTTGCCGGCCGTGACCAGTTCAGCGACAGCGGCCGCGACCGTCGCCGGGTCGAAGTCCCGCCCTCGCGGGTCGACGTCGGCCCAGCTCAGGTTCCGCGGGTAGGGAATGGTGCTGGTGAACCGTCCGGGGTCGGACCGGCTGATGCCGGGTGCCTTCACGGCCCGCCAGGCAACCGGATCGCCGGTGCCGTCCGTCGTGGGCGGCGCTGCGGCGGCGAATCGGCCGCGGGCGTCGGTGGCGAGTTCGACGGTCAGCTCGTGCCAGGCCATCACCGCCTCGGCGAGGCGATCCAAGGTCTCGTCCGGCGTCGTGATCGGCAGCTCCACGCTCCACCAGATCGGGATGACGCCGCGACCCGGGTAGTCCTCCATCACCACGGTGTGCTGCCAGCCGACCACCCACTCGCCGAGGCGCTCGACCAGGGCTTCCGTCATCCGGTCCCACCAGAGGTCGGCGAGCCGCCAGTCGGTGCCGGCCGGCGGCACCTCAGCGGCCGGAGGCAGCGACCGCACCAACTTTGTCAGTTCGGCCGAGCCGATATGGGGCCGGGTCGCCGGGTCGACGTCACGCCACGTGAGGCGCCGAAACTCGGGCAGGTCGACACGGTCAGTGGGCAATGCGTGATCCTTCCGTCGGGCAGCCCACCAGAATATCGAACCCTGTGCCCGAGTTCGGCGGGTGCCATCGAAGATCGGTCAGGTGCTCCGAAGTCACTGAGCCAGATCAGAAAGGCCGACGGCCAGCACGGTGCCGAGCGTCAGCGCGGTCACGACCATGACGGCTCCCAGACGAGGCCTGCCGGTGGTGCCGTATCCGACGAAGGCCGCCGGGCCGCACGCCGCGAAGGCGAGGAACAGCAGCACGCCGGCCACCCCGCCGCCGGTCGTCGGTTGCAGACCGGACGTGACGCCCGCGACGACCCCGACGACCACCGCATGCGCCAGCAGGGTCGACAGCACCGGGACCGCACGTCGCCCCGGCGCGAACAACCGTCGCGCCACGACGATCAGCGCCGCCACGTACACGACGAGGGCGACCACGGTCCCGACGAACAGGCCCCAGAGGAAGGCGGCGAGTTCCGCCCAGCCGTTGCCGGCGTCGGCCATCTGAACGGCAGCCACCACGAAACCCACCAGCACACCGGTCACCGCGGCGATGACGAGAGCCAACACCGGCGCGCCGGCCAACGCCCACAGCCGACGACCCTGGACCGGCTCGGGCACAGCACCGGCCGGCCGCGGGCCGCCCGCCGGATCTGCGGTCACTCGACCCCTCCTCGGACATCCTCATGGTCGACAGTGAAACGCCGCATCGCTGCGTCGGCCGTGCCGGGATCGCAAGCGGCGAGAAGCACGGCCGCCATTCCTGCGGACCATATCGCGAGGCGGTACGGGAACGGCATCCGACGCCGATCCCAACCAGCGGCCGAGGACAGCCCCACAAAAGTGGGCAGCATTAGACGTAACGTGCCGGATAATGCCATGCCGGTCAACGCCTTTGCGTCGCGGCGAATGCGAGGAGAATCCGAATCGTGTGAATCGGAGGAGCCCGGCCGTTCGGGGGAGATCATTTTGTCGGTGGCTCCCGATACCCTTTCGCCGAAGAACGTGAAAGGGACGACGATGAAACCGCTTGACCTTGGACTGGGGCGCCTGAAAGCAGTTGCCGACGCGGCTGGGCGAAGGGTCGCCGACGGCACGAACGCAGCCATGAAGCTGGTCGCCGAGGCCGCCGACGATGCCCAGGAGGTGGTGATGGCGAAGGTCGCGGACGTCAAGGACAGCCTGTCGCGCCACTCCGAGGAGCCCGTTGACCTGGCCGGCCTCAAGGGCGAGGCGAAGTTGCTCTATTGCCGTGTTCTGGTGAGTTTGGCACTGGTCGACGGCGTGCTGGATCCTCGCGAGATCGCCAACCTTTACCTTTTCGCATCGACGATCGGCCTCGAGGACGACGCACGCTCCGCATTGCGTGGTGAGATCACGGCGGCACAGCGTGGCGTGAAGGCACCGGACGCCACGGAGGAACTGGCCCGGGAATTGCACGATCTCCTCGCGGAGGACCAGCGCGAACCGGTGTTCACCATGCTGGTCCGCGATCTGGTGCGGATCTCGCGGGCCGACCGGCATGCCGCCGACTCCGAGCGTGAGCGAATCGTGCTGGTCGCCGACCTCGCGTTCCCCGAGACGGCCGAGGGCGTCGTGCAGGCGACCGAGAAGCTGACCATCGCCGAGGAGGACTTCGCCTCCGGCAAGGTCACCACCAGCCAGATGGAGTCCACCACCAAGGAAATCATCTCCAAGGTGGCCGCGTTCGGAGCCCCGATCGCCGCCGTCAGCATGGCCGGCAGTGTCTCCGGTCTCGGCGGGGCAGGCATCACCACCGGTCTGGCGGCGCTGGGGTTCGGGGGGCTGCTGGGCCTGAGCGCGATGGTCACCGGGATCGGCACGGTGGTGATTCTCGGCGTCGCGGTCCATCAGGGCACGCGTTACCTGCTGGCCACCAACGAGCGGGAGCGGGAGAAGCGGCGCGAGTATCTGATCCAGCAGGTCCTCAAGCACCACCAGCAGGCGATCACCGAGCTCACCGACGACATCGCCGGCCTCGCCCACCGGATGGAGGCCGGCCTCGCGCAGACCACACAGAACGAGGAGCGCCTCGCCGCGCTCAGGGCCGAGCTGGACGCGTTTCAGCAGGCCCTGATGAGTCTGCAGACCAGTCAGGAGTCCTTCGAGCGGCGGGAACCGGTCAGTGCCGGCTGACCAGCTGACGGCCGCCGCCACCGTGACGGCCTACCAGGCCGTCACGGTGACCGAGTTGCAGAGCCTGCTCCACCAGGTGGACTTCGACCTCAGGGAGGTCCTCGAACGCGAACGCCGCGTCGGCGACGGCCTGGACGCGGTCGAGTCCGAACTCGACGCCGTGCGTGCCCGTCTGCGGGCCCTGGGGATCGCTGTTCCGGCCCCGGCGGCCCCGCCGCGCATGGCGTCCGCCCCGATCGGCGAGACGCCTGCCGGTACTCGGTACGCCATACCCGTGGTCGCGGCCGGTGGAGACTTCGCTGAGCTGGTCGAGCTCGCCGAAGCCCGGCTGGATCTGCTGGGCATCGATCTCACCCGGGACCCGCTCCAGCAGGTCGTCCCGCACGGCCGGATGAGTGACGGCCTGCGCCGTTACGCCGCGGAACACGGCGACGTCAGCTGGGACGAGACCGATTGGACGGTCGTCCTGCTAGCCGGGACGATCGCGACCCTGCTCGACGTCGTGCTCGTCCGCATTCCCCGGGATTCCACGTTCCTCGGTGAGAAGTACACGGGATCGCCGCTCACCAAATGGCTTCAGGACCGTGACCGCGCCCGAGACATCCACAGCCATTACTTCAAGGGGTTCGAGAAACTGGCCAAGGTGCCCTACGATGCCGCCACCACGGCGGCGACCGGCGGTCTGGTCGGTGGTATGCGGCCGGCCACCCATCGGCTGCAGAGCCCCGGCCACGATCCGGCGCTGGGTTTTCTCGTCGGTCTGGCCGATCTCATGCGCGGCACGGGGACCTACATCGACAACGTCGGGCAACTGATTCAGGTCCCGGCCGGAGCAGATCCGGTCGGCCTGATCGGTGCACTCATCACCCAGGTGCGGCATCTGCTCTCGGATGTCTACACGCCCGCCGGCCTGCAGCCGCCGTTCTTCACCCTGCTCCAGCTCGGCCAGATCGATTCCCCGTTCGCGCTGGGCCCTTCGGGCGTCAAGGTTCCCTGGACCGACGTCGCCCGGCACATGTATACGAACGGCTACGACCTGCGCCATTTCTTCACGATGGGAATCACTCCCGGCGTGGTGTCCGCGATCATCCGCGGATATTGGCTTCTGCGCAGTTACGCCACCGGCGGGACCAGGGAACAGCGGAAGCTGGAGCACGCCAAGCTCACCTCGATGCTGCTGCTCGGGCACACCATCGCCACCTCGGGCACGCTTCTCAAGACCGGACTGTTGTTCGGCCTCAATCCGGCAGCTCTCAACTACAACCAGATTCTCGCCATGGCGCCCGCCACCATCGCGTGGTTCAAGGAGGCCATCGCCCGCGACCATCGGATCGATCTCGCCCTCGGCAGAGAGTGGGAGCTTCTGCTCACCACACACGGCCGGCAGGAGAATGCGGAGATGTACGCCGTCTGACCTCCCGCTCACTGAACTATGGGTGTCGTCAGCGCGGCGTCCAGGCCGGCCCGGAACTGGCCGGTCGCGGCGGGAGGCCGGCAACACCGACGCGATCGGGTGGATCCGGGCGGCGTAGTGCAGCCAGGCGAGCACGAAGTCCTCCAGTGCCTGCACCGGATCCGCGTGCGCGAGGGCAGTCGGCGACGACCGGCGCATCACCTCACTGCGCGCGTACTGGGACGTGCAGCGTCTGCTGTCCGCACTGGCAGCCGCCTGAAGCGACCTACGGGCACGGGCCGCCGTCGCACACGTCGACCACCCGGCCGGTGAGCAGGAACGTCGCCTTCTGCAGCTGGGCCGACGCCTGCGCCCGGGGGAACTCGTGCGGGTCCGGGCCGTACTCCGGGCCACTGGGTGCCAGGTTGGTCGGCGGTGGGGCGTACGCCTCACCGCTGTTCCACACCACGAGCGCCGACCCCCGGTAGGGATATGACCGGATCGCCCCGATGCCCCAGTACGGCACCGCCTCGTCGGACCAGCCGGGAGCCAGCGTCGGCCGGTGCAGCCGCGCCCCGATGGTCCGGGCCTGCACCTGCGCGGCCGCCGGCGACACCTGATGGTCACCGAACGCGACGTGCATCAGAACCTGGTGCACCGGCGTGCCCGGCAGCGGCCGGGACGTCAGATGCTGGGCATACCCGTTGGCCTCCCCCCGGTCCCACAGCATCTGCAGCAGCCCGAAGACGATCTGCTGATCGGCCTTGTCCGGATACGACTGGTCGAGGAGCTGCTGGAACGGCGCGAAAGCGGTGCTGCGCTGCAACAGGGTGCTGTAGTTCATGCCGGGCACGCCGAGGACCGACCGCGTCCAGTCCTGGGCGATGGCGGTCAGCGCTCCCCCGTTGATGCCGCCCTGACTGTTGCCGTCGTAGTGCAGCCCACCGCGCCGATCGAGCAGGCTACGCCCCTGCTCGTCCTGGAAGGCGGGATGTGTCGCGAACCCGCCGGCGGCCACCATCACCCGGCCGAGGAACAGGAAATTCACAAAACCCTGCTGCAACCGATCCGGTACGGACGGGAAAGCGCTCAGATCACTCCAGACGCCGGCCACGAACGGCACGTCCGCCGACGACAGCCCGATCCAGCTCGTCGCACAGAACAGGAAGCCGTACGTCTGCGCCATCTGTTTGACGTTCCCGGCGTTGATCTCGGTCGGCGAACCGAGCAGCCCGTGCCCGTAGAGCGACAGGTGCGCCGGCCGTGCCGCGCTCACCCCGCGCGGGATGTTGCACACGAACCCGGCGGGATAGGTGGCACCCGACGCGACCGGCAGGTCGCCGCCCGCCGGATAGTGGAGCCGCGCCCCGGGCCCACCGGCACCGGTCAGATAGCTCGGCACCGCGACCGTCCCACGGATCTGCCGGGCGATCCGGGCGTCCTGCTCGACGGTGTAGTCGGTCACCTGCGTGATCGTGAACCCCGGAGCGGCCCGCCCGAGCCCGGCGAACGCGTCGTCGCGCATCCGCAGCACCCGCCCGGTGAGCCCGGCCGTGCTGGCGACGGTGAAGTCCCACGCCAGATACACCCGGTGCCGGCCGACCCCGGCCCGCCCCATCTCCCCCGCCAGCCGCCGCGACGACGACTCCTCCGGGGCGGAGATCACCGCGCCGGTACGGTCACGCAGCCCCCGTAGCACGACGACGTAGCGGGTCGCCTCGCTCAGCGCCACGGCGGGCCGGATGATCAGCAGCTGCCGCTCCGGTTCGTCGGCGGCGTGCGCGTCGAGTTCCGCCCAGTACGGCGTACGCTGCCCGGTCCGCGTGTTCAGCAGCACGATCGGCGCGTCCCGTGCCAGTGACCGCCCGATGTCGGTGACCGGCGCGATGCCGCTGGCCACCGGATCCACACCGGGCACGTGCACCAGGATCGGCGTGCCCGGGCTGAACCCGTCCTGCCGGTTCCACTCGGCCGGGTCGATGGGCACCCCGCTCACGTTCGCCGGCAGCGCACCGGCCGGGAAGTGCACGCGCCGCCCGGTGGGACTGCTCCGGTCAGCGACGGTGAACCGGTCGCTGGGGAACGGCAGCAGCCCGGAGACCGGACGCCGGCCTTCGGCGACGGCGGCGGTGGCCGGCACCGCACCGGTGAGCACGACGAACGCCACGAGCAGAAGTCGGCGCCACACGGCGCACCCCCTGACATCCCATTGAGGACAATCTCTGTCTACGCCACCGCGCGCCGCCTCTCAAGGCGTAGGCCCGAAACCCCGCCCGGTTCGCCGGAATGCCCGTCCCGGCGGCCCGCCACCACCTACCGTCGGGGGAATGCCGAGCATCGCCGCGCTCTCCGTCGCCGTGGCCGCCGCCCTCGCCACCGTCCCGGCTTCAGAACCGCCCGACCTCGATCACCTGGCGGCCGCGCTGCTCACCGAGGCCGAGATGCCGCCCGGATTCACAGAGCCCGAGATGAACGACTCCCCGCTGGGGGAACGGACCTACGGATACGCCCTCGCCTGCCGCGACACGGCCACGACCACCTCGGCGTGGGCCTACCACCGGATCTTCGTCCGGGACGGCCGGTCCGTCACCCTGTCGATCGGTTCGCCGGGAGCCCGATGGGCCCGTGAGACGGTCCGGAAGATCACCGACTATCCCGCCGCCTGCCCGGAGTACACCGACACCGTAAACGAGACCGAACACCGGATCACCCGGGTTCGGCTGACCGGCACCGGCCCGGACGCGGCCGCCATGGCCGACGACTGGAACACCACGTGGCGGGAGGGCGATCCCAGCTGGGGACGCGACGTGACGGCCGCGGTGGCCCAGGGTGACCTGGTCTTGACGGTCGCCGTCGACCGGTACCGCAGCGACCCGGAGTTCGTCACCGACACCGAGTTCGCCACGATCGTCGCCGCCGCGGCCGGCAAGCTCGCCGCCTTCCCACCGGACGGTGTCAGGCGGCCGGCGGGATGTTGTGGTTGATCCGGAACAGGTTGCGCGGGTCGTACCGCTTCTTGGCGCGCATCAGGTGCTCATAGGTCTCGTGCGGATATGCCCTGGCGACCTCGGCGCTGCTCAGGTCGTACCCCGTCAGGAAGTTGATCTGGGTGTGGCCGTTGGCCCAGGGAGCGAGCGCATCGATCACACCGTCCAGCGCCGGACGCATCTCCCGTGCCATGCCGGGCGCGCCGGCGGTCGCCGCGAACAGCTGGAACCCGCCTCGGGCGCGGCCCACCGCGCTGGGCGTCCGCGGCGCACGGGCCAGGGCGCCGCCGAGCTGCCGGATCTCCACCATCAGGACCGGCAGGTCCACGTCGGGCCCCGCGGTGGCGAGCAGCGCCTCCGCGGCCAGGTCCGGGAAGGCGGCGAGTTCGGCCGAGACCTCGTAGGCCGGGATCGGGTCGACCGGGTCGGCGTGGATGGCCGCGAACCCGCTGTACGGCATCGGCCCGACCGCGTCGATCAGTGCCGGTGCCGTCTTGCGCAGGCCGGCGACCAGGCGTTCGCCCTCCTCCGCCGGACCGAGGTAGGCGACACGCACGTGCACGGTGAACCGGCCCCGCAGCGGTTCGGGCACGAACGGCGCCGGCGGCAGCCGCAGGAACGCCAGGGAGACGGTGAGTTCGTCGGGCGCGGCCGCGACCAGAGCCCGGTACTCGGCGACCACGTCGGCCGCGTGCTCACCGGCGTAGAACAGGCCGCCACCGTAGAAGCCGGTGATCGGGAACAGGCCGATCGTGAGCGAGGTGACGACACCGAAGTTGCCCTTGCCGCCCCGGATCGCC
Source organism: Actinoplanes subglobosus (assembly GCF_042650585.1). Classification (NCBI taxonomy): domain Bacteria; kingdom Bacillati; phylum Actinomycetota; class Actinomycetes; order Micromonosporales; family Micromonosporaceae; genus Actinoplanes; species Actinoplanes subglobosus. The sequence continues at coordinate 60,870 of NZ_JBHSBL010000029.1, read as the reverse complement.
CAGAACAGTTCGGGTTCGGTGGCGGCGTCGACGCGGCGCAGTTCCCCGTCGGCGGTGACGATCTCGGCGGCGTGCACGTGGTCGGCGGCGTAGCCGTGCAGGCGGCCGAGCACCGGGCTCAGACCACCGCCGAGGGTGAATCCGACGGCGCCGACGTTCGGTGAGGACCCGGCCAGCGGGGCGAGCCCGTGCCCGGCGGCAGCGTCGACGAGATGCTGCATCTCGACGGCCGCGCCGACGGTGGCGGTGCGCCCGTCCGGGTCGATGCTGATGTCGTTCATCCGGCGCACGTTGATCAGCACGGCGTCGTCGGCCGCGACGAACGCGCCGTGACCGGTGGCGACCACGGCGACCGGCAGGTCGTGGGCGGCGGCGAAGCGTACGGCGGCCTGCACGTCGGCGACCCGGGTGGCGCCGATCGCGACGGCCGGATGATGGGTCAGCGCGAGGTTCCAGGTGGCGGTCTCCTCGGCGTACCGCTCGTCGCCGGGCGCCAGCACGGGGCCGGCGATCTGGGCGGTGAGGCCGGCGAGATCGGCGGGTGAAAGGTTCATGTCAGCCTCCGGGGCTGGTCGGTCGGAAAAGTCACGCCCATTCAGCGGTGCCGAGGTCGACGAAGCGTTGGTGGAACATTGACGTGCTGGTCACCCTTGGTGGCGGCGGGTCGCACCGACCGGCTTGAATGGATCCGGGCGCGACGACGGGGGAAGGTGCGATGACGGTGGCGGCAGGCCGGAGACTGCGGATCAGGGTGCTCGGCCCGGTCCGTGCCTGGGCCGACGACCAGGAGCTCGACCTCGGCACACCGCAGCAGCGCGCCGTGCTGACCGCCCTGGCCCTGCGTGAGGGGCGGCAGGCCACCCTGGACGCGCTGATCGACGCGGTGTGGGGCGAGGACCCGCCACGGACCAGCGCACTCACTCTGCGTACGTACATCTCCCGGTTGCGGCAGTCGTTCGGCGCCGAGGTCATCACCACGGTCAACGGTGGTTACCAGCTGCGGCTGGCGCCGGGCAGCCTGGACCTGGCGGACTTCACCGCGACGGTGGTACGGGCACGCGCGGCCCGCGACGACGGCGACCACGACACGGCCGAGCAGGCGTTCGGTGAGGCCGACGGCCTGTGGCGGGGCCCGGCGCTGGCCGACGTGCCCGGGCCCTACGCGGCGGCTCAGCGGGTCCGGCTCGACCGGGAGCGGCACACCGCCACCGAGGAACGGCTCGCTCTCGCCGTAGGTTCGCCCCGCGCCGGCGCCGCGGTCACCGAGCTGAGCACACTGGTCGAGCAGCATCCCCTCGACGAGGGCCTGAGTGCCCTGCTGATGCTGGGCCTGTCCCGGACCGGCCGGCAGGCGATGGCCCTCGGCGAGTACCAGCGGATCCGGGACCTGCTCGCCGACGAACTCGGCCTCGACCCGGGTGCGGCGCTCCGCGACGTGCATCAGCGGATCCTGGGCGGCGAGCCGTCCCCGGTCCCGGCCACCCCGGTGCGGCAGCCGGCCGTCACCGCCGCGCCGGAGCAGCTGCCGCCGGGCATCCGCGACTTCGTCGGGCGGGAGCGGCTGATCGACCAGGTCAGCGGGCTGCTGGCCGCCGACGGCATCAGCGCTCCGGTGGTCGGGCTGGCCGGGCTCGGCGGCATGGGCACGAGCACGCTGGCGATCCATCTCGGTCACCGTCTGCGGCAGAGATTCCCCGACGGCCAGTTGTACGCCGACCTGCGCGCCACCTCGGGCGAGGCGGTCGACGCGGCCACGGTGCTGACCGGTTTCCTGCGGGCGTGCGGTGTCGCCGACACCGCGATACCGGACGACCCCGCCGAGCGGGCCGCGCTGTGGCGGACCGTCACCTGCGGCCGGCGCCTGCTGGTGGTGCTCGACCACGCCCGTACCGCCGGGCAGTTGCGTCCGTTGCTGCCCGCCGGGACCGGTTGTGCCGCCCTGGTCACCGGCAGCCGCCGCCTCCCCGGTCTGCCGGTCACGCAGTGGATGACCCTGCCGGCGTTCGAGCCGGCCGACTCGGTGGAGCTGTTCCGGCTGATCGCCGGCCGGGACCGGGTCGACGCGGAACGGGAGGCGGCGCTGCGGTTCGCCGACGCCTGCTCCCATCTGCCGCTGGCGGTCCGTCTCGGCGCGGAACGACTCGCCGCCCGGCCCACCTGGTCGATCGCGGCGATCGGTGAGCGGCTGCGGGTGGAGATGTGCCAGCCGGTGGCCCTGCACGAGGACTGCATCCGGGTCGAGGCACCGTTCGAACGCGACCTGGCCGCCCTGCGTGCCGCCGATCCGCTCGCCGCCGTCGCGTTCGGTCTCGTCGCCCTGCCCGACGTTCCCGAGGTCACGGTCGACACCGCGGCCCGGCTCCTGGACCTGCCGGAGACCGAGGCCGAGCGGCTGATGGAGCTGCTGGCCGACGCGCACCTGGTCGAACCGGCCGGCTACCAGCGGTACCGGTACCTGGACATCGTGCGGTGGTTCGCCCGGCGGCAGGCGATCGCGGCACACAGCCCGGCCTTCCGGGAGGCGGTCGTCGCCCGGCTCGGCGCCCCGGTCGCCGCCCGGTCCACGGCACGGGCACTGCGGGCCGTGTGACGGCTGCCGATCCCGATGGCGCTCAGTCCGTGTCGTACAGGTCGAAGGTGTAGGTGTACCCGCAGTACACCGAGAACTTCTTCGCGGCAGAACTGAGGAACGTGTCGGCGCTGTCGTAGACCCCGACTCCCAGGGTGTCGATGATCGCGCCCGTCGACACGGTGTACACCCCGGAGGAGTACGGCCGGCCACTGTGCAGATATCCGGTGTTGTATCCACCGCTCGCCGCTTTGACGTCCGCATAGGTCGGCGAGGAGGAGTAGATGTTGTTCTTCAACCGGAGGACGACACGATGCTCGCCGCTGTAACTCACCGATATCCGGGCCGTCCTGGTGGAGCACTCCGAGACGGAGTCGCTGTTCTTGCTTCTCGACCAGTTCCAGCCGACCTTCGTCCCACTCGCCTGCCCGGCCGCGGCCGCGGCCGGCAGTGGGGCCACCAGCGCGAATCCTCCGATCACGCCTGCTGTCACGGCCGCGACGGCACGGCTTCCCGGCCCGCGACTCTTCGGTGAGGCAAACATGGCGTCCTCCTTTGACAGACCTTTTCGCCAACGGCGACGCCAGGTGCGCCACCGTTGGCAATACGACCATGTGTGCTGCTCCGGGGAGCCGCTTTGCGGGTTCAGCGCCCGTTCAGCCGATGTCGGGGGTCAACGTCGTCCTGGTCTCATCGGCCGGCCGGGCGTCGCCAGTCGACGGTGACCGTGACGCCGGCATGGTCGGAGGTGTAGCGCGGCACGGCGGCCCGGAACGGGTCGGCGCCGACGACCCGGGCCGACTTGGCCGACGCGGCGCCGGCGAGCAGGACCAGGTCGATCCGGGAGGTCAGTTGCGGGTCCGGGTTGTTCAGCTCGGCGCTCTGGCAGCAGGTGTTGCCGGGCCCGCCGGGTGACGCCTCGGTCCAGGCGTCGCGGAAACGTCCGGTCAGCAGCCGGTAGGTGTCGGTGGTGCTGCCGTCGGCCGCGGAGTTGAAGTCACCGACGGCGATGACCGTGCCCGGGCCGGCGGCGGGACCGGCGAGGAACTCGGCCGCCTGGGCGTGCTGCACGGACGGGGCCTGCTGGGTCTCCAGGTGGGTGGTGACGAACCGGAACGCGACACCGTGATGCCTGGCCTCGACCGACGCCCAGCCGTGCACCAGCTGGATCGGCGGGACACCGGGCAGCGGCACGGACTGTCGCGCCTGGTAGACGCCGTGCCGGGGGTTCGACCAGTGCAGGCCCGGGGTGCGCTCGTTCACCAGCAGCGCCTCACTGTCCTGCAGGCGCAGCGTGCACGCGCCGATAGTCGCGGAGGCGCAGGGGGCGGCCAGCGGGATCGGGCCGACATCGGAACCCGGCGATGTGGACGCCACCGCGTAGTGCAGGCCGCGCCGGGTCAGTGCCTGCTGGAGAATGGCCAGGAAGTCCTGCGACGGGCCGGTTCCCGGGCCGCTCGTCGTCCAGGTGGTGACCTCCTGCAGGCCGATGAGGTCGGGACTCTCCCGCTTGATCTCGTCGGCCAGGCCCTCGGCACGGATGGTGAAGTCGGTCGCCCGTACCCTCGAATAGATCGTGGTCACCGCGGCGAGCAACGCGGGAGTGTCCTGGGCGGCCAGCGCGGGCGTCAGGCTCGCTCCGAGATAGACGTTGCGGGTCATCACCCGCAGGTTGCCGGGCTCGACGGGTGGGGACGTCGTGGGTCCGGCCCAGGCCGGCAGCGCCATAGCGCCGGTGAGGACGAGGGCGGCCAACGGGGTCCAACGGCGGGTGCCGGAGCGCGTTTTCACCGGCGCAGATTCCCAGATGTACGGCCGTCCTGCCGATGCCCCGATAGGAGGAAACCGCCCGGAACGCCGTCATGGCGGCCGTTGTGGCCGAACAAGCGATCCGGAACGGGTGAGCTACGCGCCGGCCAGCCGGATCCACGGGTCGAGGTCGAGGCGGTCCAGGCCGATCGCGGCGAACCTGTCGTACAGCGGCGGGGTCAGCTGGACCAGGTTCACCCGCATCCGGCCGTCCACCGGGCCGGCCAGGTAGATACCCGACGCCGGGTCGTCCATCAGTGTGCCGACCGCGTTGCCGAGGGTGGCCTGCAGATCGGTGTCGTCGGCGATGGTGCGCTTGCCCGGTGCGGCGACCACGCAGAGGTTCTCGCTGTAGAGGGCGCTCAGCGTCGCCCGGACCTCGTCGGCGTCGCCGGTGACGACCTCGACCACGAGGATGCGGGCGTTGCCGATGTGCGTCGCGAACGGCTCGGCGAACCGGTCGGCGTGTTCGCGCAGATAGGCCCGGACCGGCTCGTCGTCCCAGTCCTGGCTCTGCGACCAGCCGCCGGGCCGCTCCGGGCACGGCGGGCTGTCCGGCAGGTAGGGGCCGGGCCCGAATTCGCCGGCCGTCGTCGGCGCGTACGGCAACTCGGCGACGTCGGTCAGTGCGCCGGGATGCCACCGGCCGCGCAGGGTGGTGCCACCCGACGGCCGTACGCCGGTGACCCTGATCCCGTGCGGGCAGGAGATGCCGCCGATCGGGGCCGGCGCGCACAACCGGCCGTCCTCGACCGAACCGCTGGCCTCGACGAGATCGCCCTCCCGGACGATCAGGTGGGCCGGGTCCGCGGGATCGAGTGCCTGCTTCACCACGAAGGATCCCGGTGGCGGGGGCGGCTCGGGCGGTTCTAGGTACGTGGAGTACGCCAGCGTGCCCACGGCCAGGACAGCGGCCGTGGCAGCGATCCTGGTCAGGCGGTTCACGTCCCACACCGGGCCGATGCTAGGCGTTGATCGAATCCGGTGGCGTCCCCCGAGTCAGCCGACCGTCTCCGGCTGAACGGGTGAGGTCACGCTCGTACCACGTGCCCGCTCTGCCGCCGATGTCGGCGGGGCCGACGGGGACGAACCCGGTTCTGGTCAGCACCTTCTGGGAGGCGATGTTCTGGAGCGAGGTGGCGGCGCGCAGCGTGCGCAGACCGTGGTGGGCGGCGGCCAGGCCGCACAGTTCGCGGACGGTCGTGGTCGCCAGCCCGCGGCCGGAGGCGTGCTGCGCGACCCGGTAGCCGAGGTTCGCGGTGTGGGCGCCGATGTCGTACAGGTTGAACCGGCCGAGCACCGCGCCGTCGTCGGTGACGAGCACGTAGAAGGCGCTGATGCCGGTCTCCTGCTCGGCGAGCGAGTCATCGTGCCGGTCGGCGAACCGCTCGAAGTAGTCGTCGCCGCGGTCGGAGATCGACGCCGCGAAGTAGGCGCGGTTCGCCAACTCGAAGGCCAGGACGGCCGGGGCGTGGCCGGCGTCCAGTGGCTGCAGGTCAGGCATCGCCCGACTCTACCGACCCGTCAGGACGGGAATCTGCGCCAGCCTGTCGGGCGGGCCGCGATGATGATCAACGTGCCTATCGGGCCCCACAGGCTCGGGACGAAATATGGCCGGTGGTCCAGGGACTTGCGATCGACCAGCCACTGGTTGAGGGGATAGAACACGGAGACCGTAGCTATCCACCCCAACCAGCCCACGTCAACTCCGTCGCTCGATCCTGATCGACGGAACTCTAGGCTCCGGTGGCCGGTGACGCGCTACGCCGATCGGACCGCATACTGCGGCGGATCGGCTCGCGGACCTCAGCCGACCGTGACGGGGAAACGTTCCCACACGCGGTGCGCGGCCATCAGCTTCTGCACGGCCGCGAGGACGCCGGTGGCGGTGTCGTGCACCACCACGCCCGGTGTGGCGTCCAGCCCGGTCTCGCGCAGCAGCTGGGCGCCGGAACCCCAGCCTCCGATCGCCTTCGCGTGCCGCCAGCATTCGTCGATGAGCAGGTTGACACGCGGGTCGACACCGGCCGTGCCCGGCGATCCGGCCTTCTCGTCGCGGGCCACGAACGCGTCCGGCGCGGGGACCGGGGCCGCGGCCAGCAGCAGGGCGTCGAACTCGATCGACCGCGCGGTGGCGAAGGTGCGCTGCACGGTCAACGTGCCGACCTTGCCGCCGTGCGGGGCGATGATCAACGGCACCATGCCCGCGGCGAGGATCGACTCCCGTACCTCGTCGATGTCGTCGGTCTTGATGTCGTCGTCGATGACGATGCCGATGATCCGGCCGTCGGCCGGCCACTGACGGCCCACCTGCGACAACGCGGGACTCGGCGTCACCTCGGGCAGGGCGGCCGTCGGTGCCGGCGCGGGCAGGCCGAGGCCCTCGGCGACCGACGCGCACAGCACCGGGTCGATGTCGGCCAGGCACTGCAGCTGCCGTTCCTTGATCGCCTGCTCGTAGCATTTGCCGAGCTCGAAGGTGTAGGCCCGGATGATGTGCTCCTGCTCGACCGGGGTCATGCTCTGCCAGAACAGCCGGACCTGACTGAAGTGGTCCTTGAACGACACCGGCAGGTCACGGACCTTGGGCGCCTCGGTGACGGTCACCGGCACGTCGACGAAGCCGTCGCTGTCCGGGAACGGGTTGCCGCCGTCGAGCGAATTGGGCCGGTAGGGTGCGACGCCACCGTGGACCGCGTGCTGGTGGAAGCCGTCGCGGAGCATGTCGTTGACCGGGGCGTGCGGCCGGTTGATCGGGATCTGGTGGAAGTTGGGCCCGGCCAGGCGGGTCAGCTGGGTGTCCAGGTAGGAGAAGAGCCGGCCCTGCAGCAGCGGGTCGTTGGTGACGTCGATGCCGGGCGGCAGGTGGCCCAGGTGGAAGGCGACCTGTTCGACCTCGGCGTGGAAGTTGGTCGGTGTCCGGTTCAGCACCAGCTTGCCGACCCGCTGGACCGGCGCGAGTTCCTCGGGCACGATCTTGGTGGGGTCGAGCAGGTCGATGCCGGCGAACGTCTCCTCCGGAGTGTCCGGGAAGACCTGCAGGCCCAGCTCCCACTCGGGGTAGGCGCCGGCCTCGATGGCGTCGTACAGGTCGCGGCGGTGGAAGTCGGGGTCGACACCGGAGGCCAGCTGCGCCTCCTCCCAGACCAGGGAGTGCACACCGAGCTTCGGCTTCCAGTGGAACTTGACCAGCACGGTCTCACCCGCGTCGTTGACCAGCCGGAAGGTGTGGACACCGAAACCCTCCATGGTCCGGTACGAACGGGGAATGCCCCGGTCGGACATGTTCCACATGGTGTGGTGCTGTGCCTCGGTGTGCAGCGAGACGAAGTCCCAGAACGTGTCGTGGGCGCTCTGCGCCTGCGGGATCTCCCGGTCCGGATGCCACTTGGCGGCGTGGATGATGTCCGGGAACTTGATCGCGTCCTGGATGAAGAACACCGGCATGTTGTTGCCGACCAGGTCGAACGTGCCCTCATCGGTGTAGAACTTGGTCGCGAACCCGCGGGTGTCCCGGACCGTGTCGGCCGAGCCGCGCGAACCCAGGACGGTGGAGAAGCGGACGAAGACGTCGGTCTCCTTGCCCTTGGCCGCCAGGAAACCGGCCCGGGTCAGCTTCGACGCGGTGCCGTAACTGGTGAACACGCCGTGCGCACCGGCGCCGCGGGCGTGCACGACCCGCTCGGGAATCCGCTCGTGGTCGAAGTGGGTGATCTTCTCCCGGAAGTGGTGGTCCTGGAGCAGGATCGGTCCCCGCGGGCCGGCCTTGAGCGAGTGGTCGGTGTCGCGCAGCCGGGTGCCCTGCGCGGTGGTCAGGTAGGCGCCCTGCTGGGCGAACGCTTCCGGCGGGGCTCCGGTCGGTGCGCCGGTGGGCGTGACGGTGTCGGGTTGTCCCTGCTCGGGGCTCGGCGGCAGCGGGGCCACCGGTTCGGTCGGCTCCGCAACGGTCGGTGTGCCGCTACCGGGCTTGCCCGGTACGTCGGGCTTGCCGTCGCCGGTCACGGCCGTGACCGCGTCCTTGATCACCTCGGCGGGGGTACGCGCTTCCATCAGGACAAACTCCTCAATAAGTGCGATGCGGTCGCCACCCGCATACCCGGCCCGGGGACCGGCAAACGGACGGGGTACAGCCGCGCACCGACGGCACCGGCGTGACCGTGATTAGAACGGGCGCTGCGGGGGATCCGCCGCCGGTGACGACAACCGGCGACGAACTCCACCGTCTGGGCCGCGCGCTGCGCGAACGCGGCTACACCTTCACCACCGTCACCCCGGCCACGCAGGCCCGGGTCAACCGGCGACCGGAGAACGCGGAGGCACGCGACCTGCGCGGGGTGTTCGGCTGGAGCCGGCCGTTCCGGCCGCAGACGGTGCCGGGCGAGATCCTCGACATGCTGCGGGCCGCGGACGGCGTCGAGCGTTGCGGTTCGCTGTGGCGCAGCAGAGTGCGATTCTCCTCGTACGGCGGGGAGCTGTTCGTCCACTCGGCGTTCCCCACCGACGCGGCCGACACGGTGTTCTTCGGACCGGACACGTACCGGATGGCCGACGCCGCCGTCGCGTACACCGACAGCCGCCGCGCACCACTGAATCGGGTCGTCGACGTCGGCTGCGGTACCGGCGCGGGTGCGATCGCGGTGGCCAAACGGGCGCCGCGGGCCGAGGTCGTCGCCGTCGACATCAATCCGGTCGCCCTGCGCTTCACCGAGGTCAACGCCCACCTGGCGGGCACCGTGAACGTGTCGGCGCAGCACAGCGACCTGCTCACCGCGTTGGACGGCGACTTCGATCTGATCCTCTCCAATCCACCGTTCATGATCGACCCGGCCGGCCGGACCTACCGCGACGGCGGCGGGCCAGACGGCCACGACCTGTCGCTGGGACTGATCGACACCGCCGCGAAACGCCTGGCGCCGGGCGGGACGCTGGTCCTGTTCACCGGCACCGGCATCGTCGACGGCCGGGACCCGTTGCGCGAGACGGCCGCCGACCACCTCGAGGGCACCGATCTGAGCTGGACCTATCGGGAGGTGGATCCGGATGTGTACGGCGAGGAGCTCGACGGCCCGGCCTACGGCCACGCCGAACGCATCGCCGTGGTCCTGCTGACCGCCACCCGCCCGCGGTGAGCACCTCCAGCACCGGACCCGTCGTGCGGACCTTCGGTGTCGAGGAGGAGTTCCTGCTGCTGGACCCACGGACCGCGGTGAACCTGCCGCTGGCCGCGGAGGTCGCCGGCCGACTGCCCCCGCCGTTGCGGGACCGCAGCCGCCCGGAGTTCCGGCCCAGCATGATGGAGATGGTCACCGATGTGTGCACCAGCACCGAGGAGCTGTCACAGCAGCTACGTGCCGGGCGCGGGGCCGCCGCCGAGGCGGCGCGGCAGGCGGGGGCGGCCCTGATCGCGGTCGGCGCCACCCCGGTCGCCGAGGCGGACCCGCAGACCGCCGCCGCCACGGACCTGCGGTTCCGGGCGATCACCGACCACTACGGGCCGATCGCCCGCGACCCCGCGCTGTGCGGTTGTCACGTCCACGTCGGTGTAGCCGACCCGGACCTCGCCGTCGAGATCTGTACCCGCCTGCGGGCCGACCTGCCACTGCTGCAGGCCCTGACCGCGAACTCACCGCTGTCGCTCGGCACCGACACCGGATATGCCAGCTGGCGGTGCGTACAGCTGCGGCGGTGGCCGACGGTCGGGCCGTGGCCGCACCTGCGGTCGACGACCGAGTTCGAGCGAACCGTCGCGGCGCTGGTCGCGTCCGGCGACATGATGGACGACAGCATGGTCCTGTGGTGGGCCCGGCCGTCCCGGTCGTTCCCCACCGTCGAGATCAGGGCGGCCGACGTCTGCCCGGACCCGGACGACACCGTCCTGCTCGCCGCCCTGGTCCGGGCCCTGGTCGACACCGCGGCGCACACCCCGGCCCCGGCGGTCCCGGACGTGCTGGTCAACGCGGCCCACGGCAGTGCCGCCCGCTACGGCATGAGTGGCACCCTGCTCGACGCGCACACCGGCCGGGCCCGTCCGGCCTGGGACCTGGTGGGTGCGCTCGTCGACCGGATCACCCCGGCCCTGCGACGCCACCACGACGTGGAGACGGTCACCGCGGGCCTGCACCGGATCCACCGGGACGGCACCGGCGCCGAACGCCAGCGTCGCCTGCTCGCCGAGGGCCTGTCGATCCCGCGGACACTGGCCCGGGTGTCAGGCACGCAGTGAGGAGCCGCCCGCGGCCCACGCGTCCAGCACCGACTGCGCCCACAGGTTGTCGACGGCCAGCGCGCACCGGGCGCCCCACACCACCTGCCCGGCGAGTTCCGGTTCGGCCGTGGCGAACGATCCGCACAGGTCGTGGGCGGCGATCTGCTCGTGCACGGCGTCGGCCTCGACATGCTCGTCGTAGAAGGCAGTAGCGCGCGCGTCCCCGCCGAGACGGCGCAATCCGTTGCCGTAGGCACGGTTCGGCAGCGACGACGTCATCTCGTAGGCGGCGAGGTGCCCCAGGATCGCCCCACGGCGGGCCCGGTGCAGCCCGAAGAACGACATCAGATTGTTGACGGCCAGCGTCGCCGCCGGGACCGCGTCGACGTGGGCGCCGTACGTGAGGTCCAGGGCGAACCACGCCATCGTCTGCTTGAACAGCTCCTGGTGCATGCGTTCGGTGACGCCGCCGCCGTACTCGTCGAGCTGGATCTCGATCAGTGCGGCCTTGGCGCGGCCGCCCAGCCTCGGGATCGCGTAGGTGTGCGGGTCGGCCTCCCGCAGGTGATAGACCGAGCGGTGCATGACGAACTCGCGGAACTGCTGCCGGGTCGCGCGGCCCCGCAGATATCCGGACAGCGACGGCCCGTCGTCCGCCGCCACCACCTCGGTGAGCAGCCGCGGAACCGCCGCCGGGTCCACCGGCCGCACCTCGCCGACGAGGTCGTGCAATCGCGCCTCGAAGAGCCGCTCCAGGCCGGTCCGCAGACGCAGCAGGCCGGGGTCGTGCTCCCAGGTGTCGTCGACACCGTCCCAGCCGCGGTAGGCCAGCTCGTAACAGACGAACAGCGACAGATGCAGATCCTCGTCATCGTCCGGCGTAGTACCGGTGATCGGTGACACTCCACCGCCGAGAGTCTCGATCAAGGCGCTGGACAGGGAACCTCGCGGTGCCGGCAGTTTCATGCCGCAACGGATTCCCGTTTGCCGACCCCGGAAACGGAAATCCCGATCACCATGACGTCGATCATCACTCCGTACGAGAACGGCCCGCTGATCATCCGTGGTGACTTCGAACTGCGCACCCCCGAGGGTGAGGTCATCGATCCGGGACGCGGCACGATCGCCCTGTGCCGGTGCGGCAAGTCCGCGGTCAAACCGTTCTGCGACGGCACCCACAAGACGTTCCGTTTCAAGGCCGGAACCGGACGGAACTCGCCGGAACCCCGGACAATGGGGTGATGCTCCGGGATGATCTGTCACGGCTGCGGGCGAGCGCCGAAGCCGAGGTGTCGGTGCTGGCCCAGCAGTTGGAGGCGCTCTTCAGCGCGTCGCGGGACTCGAACGCCGACGACGAGCACGACCCCGAGGGCGCCACCATCGGTTTCGAACGCGCCCAGCTGACCGCCCTGCTGGCGGCCGCGCGGGAACGCATCTCCGAGGTCGACGACGCGCTGGGCCGGATGGACACCGGAACCTACGGCCGGTGCGACGGATGCCGCCGGCCGATCGCCGAGGAGCGACTCGCCGCGCGGCCTTTCGCACGTCGCTGCATCGCCTGCGCTTGACGGACGAGGACGGCCCGGATCGCGCCCTCGCCTCGGGGCACCCCCCTACCTCGCCGGGCGCCGCCGGGACCGCCAGGCGTTGGCCTGGCTCGCCAGCCACACCTTGCCCTGGGCCAGATCAGCCACCGGTGGTGGAAAGTCCGCATGATTGGTGATCTGGTAGACCCGCTGCCGGCTGATCCCGCCGAACATCATCCGGATCTCGTGCGCACCGACGAGATCCCGGCCGATCAACTCTTGCTCAACGTCAACTGTCATATGACTACTGTACTGATGACACCGGCATTGTGGAAGTCGTTCCGCCGGCGAGACACCCGATCCGGCGTATCCGTCCTGCCGGCGCGGGCCGGTTGCCGGCCGCGCCCGTCGTGCCCGGTGGATCAGGCGGATTAGCATGGGCCGATGCTCTCCGCGGGTGTCGTGCTGCACGGCCGTTACCAGCTCACCCGGCCGGTCGCCGCCGGTGGGATGGGTGAGGTGTGGCGGGCCGACGATCTGCTGCTGCACCGGGAGATCGCCGTCAAGGTGCTGCTGCCGGGGCTGATGGCGGACAAGCAGTTCGTCGCCCGGTTCCGGGCCGAGGCCCGGATGATGGCCTCGCTGAAGCATCCCGGGATCGCACCGATCCACGACTACGGGGAGAACGCGCAGGTCGGACCGCACCGGTTCGACTACCTGGTGATGGAGTTCATCGACGGCACTCCCCTGTCGACACGGATCCAGCAGGCCGGACGCCTGGATGTGGCCGAGACCATGGCCGTCGTCGCCCAGGTGGCCGACGCCCTGCGGGCCGCGCACCAGGCCGGCATCGTGCACCGGGACGTCAAACCCAACAATCTGCTGCTGCGGCCGGGCGGGGAGGTCGTCCTGGTCGACTTCGGGGTGGCCCGTTCCGACGGGCTGACCAGCCTCACCGGCACCGGCGTGGTGCTCGGCACGGTCCACTTCATGGCTCCCGAGCAGGCCGCGGGGCGTCCGGTGTCGGCGGCCACCGATGTGTACTCGCTGGGGGCGGTCGCGTTCAGCTGCCTGGCCGGGCGGCCGCCCTACGAGGGTGACAGCTCGCTCGCGGTGCTGGCCCAGCTGCTGCACGGCAAGCCGCCGGAGCTGCCGCCGGACGTTCCCGCCGAGGCCGCGGCGCTGGTGTCGCGGGCGATGGCGCGAGACCCGGCCCAGCGTTTCGCGAGCGCGGCGGAACTCGCCACGGCGGCCCGCAAACTGGCGACCCCCGCGCCGACGGCGCCGGCGACCCCCACGACCCCCACGGCTCCGGCGGCTCCGGCGACCCCGGCGGACGACACCAAGGTCGTGGTCCCGAGGGTGAGCGCCCCGACCAGGCTCGCCGGCTCGCCGCAGGCCGGCAGACGCTGGACGGCCGTCACGGTCGCCGTCGTGGCCGCGATCCTGCTGGCCGGCGCCGGAGCCTGGGGCGGCCGGCTGCTGAAGGACGACACCACCGACACGCCCTCCGGAGCCGCGGGTTCCCCAGCCGCGAGCAGCGGCACCCCGTCCCCGAGCAAGGTCACACCGAGCGTCACGACGGTCCGCGCCCACACCCCGGCGGAGATCTGCAGCGCCGGCACCAGCCCGTACCGGATCGTCGATTCAAGGAAGCTGAAAACGTCCCGCGGCGTCCTCAAAGGCGTCGTCTACCTGCTCTACTCCGACACCGACGGCTCGCACTGCGCGGTCACGATCAAGGAGAAGGGCGTGGGCAAGTCCCTCGAAGCGGCCGTCGCCGTGCACATCAAGGGCGAACTCGGCCTGGTCAACAGCGACGGCGGCGGCGAATACGCCGTGATGTACAGCGGTAAGAACGGCCAATGCGTCCGATGGTCCGGCTGGATGGGCGACGACATCAGCTTCGCCAGCGAGACCCGGCACTGCGGCTGACGGCGGAGATCAAGACCTTCTGCCGGTACGGACCTGAAGCTCGATCTCCTGAAAGAGCGGACGACGGGCCACCGCCGGAGCAAGACGTGTACCGGCCTCCAGCGCCTGGACCGCCCGATCGGCCGAACCGGCTTGCAGGTGAGCGCGGGCGAGCGTCAGACAGTGGCCGGCGTGCTGATCCCGGGACAGGCGCGAGAGACGGGCCGGCGACAGGCTCTCCCCGACAGCGACGGCGAAGGTGCCGTCACCGAGGTCGACGGCCGTGCTGGCCCGGGACAGTTCGACGGCGGTCGGCCCGAACCCGGCCCAGTACCGGTCGGTGTCGCTGCCGAGCCGCACGGCCAGCACGTCGGCCGTGGCGAGCAGCCCCCGTGTCGTGTCGGTGTCGCCCTGGCGGGCCGCGGCCGCCGCACCGTGCAGCATCAGCGATCCGCGGACGACCAGCACGGCGGGGTTGGCGTCGCCGGCGGTGAGCAGGCTGAGCATCGCCGTCCGGGTCAGGTTGAGAGCCGGGACGGCGCGGCCCATCGCCAGCATGGCCGTCGCGGAGAACCGTGCCGCGGCGGCGGTCAGCGCCGGATCCTGGCCACGACCGGCGGACTCGATGGCGCGGTCGGCGGTCAGCCACGACAGGTGGTTCTCGCCGAGCCGGTGCAGGACGGCGGCGGTGACCTGGTAGGCCTGGCTGAGCAGGCGCGCCGCCTCGGGCCCGTCCCGCCCGCCGGCCCGGGTGCGGTCGGACAGGGCGGCGTCGTGCAGCAGCCGGGGCAGGGCGCGTAACAGGTGGCCGTACTCGGCCTGGTGGAACGTCTGCCACGCGTCCCGCAGCATCAGGGTGATCGCGGCCAGCGACGGTGTCGCGGTGTCGCGGGCGGCCACCATGCCGCCGGACTGTTCGAGGAACGCCCGGACCCGTTCCAGGTTCTCGCCGACGGGGTCGCCGGCCGGGAGGAGCCGTGGACGCGGATCGCGGCCGGTGAGCAGGGGCAGGTCGATGCGCAGGGCCGCGGCGATCCGGCGGGCGCTGTCGATCGTGGCGATCGGCTCGATCCCGCGTTCGACGGCGGCGACCCATCGGCTGGTGGTGTCCAGGCGGCGGGCCAGGTCGTGCTGGGTCAGGCCACGGAGTCTGCGCCAGTGGGCGACGCGGTCCCCGGCCGGTGGTTCGTCACGCGGGGACGGCGTCGTGGTCGCCTCGCCGGAACGCGACGCGGGGTCCGTACCCCGATCGGTCAGTTGATGGAGGACCGCCTGCGTGAAGTCGCGGACGGAGCCGGGAAGATCGTCGGCATCGCGGTGCAGGCCCAGCACGTGCAGTGTCATCTCGTCGCGCAGGTCCCACCAGGCGGCGGCCTCGGCCAGCAGCGCCGACCGATCGGCGACGCCACCCACCGATGGCGTCGCCGGGGCCGTGACGTCATCGGGTTCGGTCCTGCCCGACGCACCGCCGACTGGGGCCATCGGATTCCCGCCTCTCGTGTCCCGCCGCACCGGGGATCCGATCGGATTCCGGTCGGGTGGCAGGCCAGATCGTGGAAATCGTCTCAGAAACCCCCCGCCCAGGTGTCGCACATTCTGTGCGGAAGCCCGTAGGCGGCCGGCCCGCTTTCCACCGCTGCCGCCGGTCACCGAGCCGATTCAGCGACAAGGCCGTACGCTGATCCCCGTCATTTGCCATGAGGCAACGATTTTTGATGGGCGGACCACACCATGACGGCGGTATCGGGCCAGCAACCGGACACCACGGCCGACGATCTGCGGACGTTGTTCGGGCAGTCCATCGCCGTGTTCGCCGCGCTCAGCGGCCCGTCGCACGTGGTCGAGGCCGCGAACCCGGCGTTCTTCACCGCGATCGGCGGCGGCGACCGGGCACGCACCGGCATCCCGCTCGCCGAACTGATGCCCGAGCTGGCCGACCAGGGCTTCCTCACCCTGCTGGACCAGGTCTTCCACACCGGCGAGGCCTACACCGGCCGGGACGCCCGCATCGTGCTGGGCAGCGGCCCGCACGCGCGGGAGGCGTTCTTCGACTTCACCTACGAGCCGTACCGCGACGCCGCCGGCACGGTGACCGGGATCCGGGTGATCGGTGTGGAGACCACCCAGGTCAAACACGCCCAGCAGCTGACCGCCGAGCACCGGGCGCTGCTGGAGCAGATCGCCCGCCAGGCGCCCCTGACCGAGGTGCTCGACGGGATGGCCCGCAGCATCGAGACCCTCGCCCCGCAGGAGGTGTTCGTCTCGGTGCTGCTCGCCGACCCCGACGGCCGGCACCTGCGCCACGGTGCCGCGCCCAGCCTGCCCGCCTTCTACAACGAGGCCATCGACGGCATCGCCACCGGTGAGGGCGTCGGCTCGTGCGGCACCGCGGCCCACCGCCGTGAGCCGGTCATCGTCACCGACATCGCCGCCGACCCGTTCTGGACCGAGTTCCGCGACCTGGCCACCCGGGCCGGGCTGGCCGCCTGCTGGTCGACACCGATCCTGGCCCGCGACGGCGCACTGCTGGGCACCTTCGCCATGTACCACCGCACGCCCCGCGTCCCGCAGGACACCGACCTCGCCCTCGCCCACATCTTCGCCGGCACCGCCGCCATGGCCATCGAACGCCACCACATCGAACAGGCCAAACAGGCCGCACTCGACGAACTGGCCCGGACCGTCCACTCCGAGAAGCAACTGCGCGCCGCCGCCGAGCAACGCGCCACCGCCGCCGCCGAACTCAACGCCCGGATGCGGGCCGCCGCGGCCGCGCTGGCCGCCGCCCCGCATCCCGAGCACTGCCAGCTCGGCGGCCGGACGGGCTGCACCGAGCCCGCCGAACTCAAGGTCGCCGACTCGTGGGGCGACTCGGCGTGGGGCTGCTCGGCCCACATCGAGGAGGCGATCCTCAACGTGCGCTCGGTCTTCATCGCCAGCGAGGAACTCGGCGGCCTGGCCGCCTACGTCAATCGCTGACACCACCGCGCAGCTGCGCCAGCTTGTCCTTGAACAGGGTCGTGGCGATCGCCGCCCGGTGCGGCTGGCCGTGCAGGAACGACGCGGCGAAGTTCTTCGCCTGCTCGTAACCGACCTTGCCGGGCATCGGCGGCTCGTTCGGGTCGACGGCCACGTCGAGCAGGGCCGGACCGGGATGGGCCAGCGCCTGCGCGAGCGCCGCCCGCAGGTCGCCCGGCCTGGTGACACGCGCGCCGAGACCGCCGCACGCCTGCGCCCATGCCGCGTAGTCGGGCTGCGGCTCGCCGAACCGGACACCGTGTTCCGGGTAGCCCAGCACCATCTGCTCCCAGAGGATCTGCCCCAGCGAGTTGTTGTTGTTGATGATCACGGTGATCGGCAGGCGGTAACGGCAGGCGGTGGAGAACTCGGCCATCAGCATCGCGAACCCGCCGTCGCCCTGCAACGCGATGAACTGCCTCTGGGGGAAGGCGAGTTGGATGCCGATCGCGTACGGCAGACCCGGTGCCATCGACGCCAGGTTGCCCGACAGGTAGAACTCCCGGTCGCCGTGGATCGTGAAGTGCCGGGCCGCCCAGGTCGCGACGGTGCCGGAGTCGCAGCACAGCACCGCGTCGCCGGCGGCCAGGTCGTCGATGCACGACGCCAGGTACTGCGGGGCGATCGGATCACGGTCCGGATCCTGCAGTGCGGTCATCCGGTCCCGCCACTCGCGTGTCGCCGCCTGGTACTTCGCCAGGTGGGAGCGGTCGGTGCGGCGCTCCAGCCGGGGCAGCAACGCCTCCAGGGTGGCGGCCACGTCACCGGCCAGCGGCACCTCGGTGGGCAGCCGGGTGCCGATCCTGGTCTGCTCCACGTCCACCTGCAGCACCCGCACACTGCCGGGTTCCGGGAGGTACTTCGTGTACGGGAAGTTGGTGCCCAGCATGACCAGGGTGTCGATGTCGCTCATCAGATCCTCGCTCGGCGCGGTGCCGAGCAGGCCGATGCCGCCGGTGGTGTACGGCGAGTCGTCGGGCAGCACCATCTTGCCGGACAGGGTCTTGACCACCGGCGCGCCGAGGCGTTCGGCGAGTTCCTCGATCAGGTGGCCCGCTCCCCTGGCACCCACACCGGCCAGGATCGCCGTCCGGCCGGGATCGCCGAGCAACCGTACGGCGTGGTCCAGGTCGTCGTCACGCGGACGCACCGGCGAGCCCAGATACACGGCCGCGGTGGCCGGCGGGAGTGCCGGTGCCACGTGCTGGTACGGGTCGTCGCCGGCGGCGGCGACCTGGATGTCGTTGGGTACGCACAGGTGCGCGACACCGCGGCGGGCGTACGCGTGCCGGATCGCCAGGTCGACCAGCCCCGGCAACTGCTGCGGGTTGACCACCAGCTGGTTGTAGACGGCCACGTCGGCGAACAGTCTGGTCAGGTCCACCTCCTGCTGATAGGCGGTACCCAGCACGGACGTCTCCTGCATCCCGGTGAGGGCCAGCACCGGCGCGTGGTCCAGGGCCGCGTCGTACAGCCCGTTGGCCAGATGGATGCCACCCGGGCCGGACGTCGCCAGGCAGACCCCGATCCGCCCGGTGGCCTTGGCGTAGCCCGTCGCCATGAACGCGGCCGCCTCCTCGTGGTGCACCAGCACGAACCGCACCCGGTCGGCGTTGCGGCGCAGGCCCTCCATCAGCCCGTTGACGCCGTCGCCCGGCAGGCCGAAGACCGTGTCGACTCCCCAGTCGGCGAGCCGCGAGATCAGGACTTGCGAGGTAATCGTCTCCATCGCCGCCGAGTAACCTCGTGCCGGACGGCCAAACGTCGGGTCAGCCGGCGCCGTGCGAGCGCAGCCAGTCGGCCACGTCGGTGGCTCCGCTGCGGGTGGCGGCGCCCAGCGGTGTCAGGTCCTCCCACGGCGGGATCCAGTCGACGGCGGCACCCTGGTCGAGCAGGAACCGGACGGCCGGCAGCCGGCCGCCGTGGCAGGCGCCCCAGAACGCCCCGTTGATCTCGTCCGGCGACGGCCGGACGGCACCGGTGAAGCAGGCCCGCACCCGGTCGAGGAGCCCCAGCGTCGCCGCGTGCCACAGCGTGGTCCGTGCTCCGCGGTCGACCAGGCGGCGGGCGGTCCGCCACTGGGCGAAGGCGGTCGCGTCGTCCAACGGGGTACCACCGGCGATGACCGCGCCGGGGGCGTCGATGTCGGCACCGGCGTCCAGCAGCGCGTCCAGCACGTCGGCGTCGTCGTTGCTGGCCGCCCAGTGCAGCGGCGTCTCGGTGTGCCCGCCGGTGAACCGGGCGTTGACGTCGGCACCGGCCCCGGCCAGCAGGGCGACCGTGGCCGGCCCGGCCGGGAAGTGGCCCGGCCAGTCGGTGACCACGTGCAGCAGGGTCCGCGGGCCCAGCCGCGCGGTGGCCAGGCCCGGATGGTCGGCCAGCAGCCGCCGCAACGCCTCGACGTCTCCCCTGTGGATCGCCCCGACCGCGGCGACGGCCAGCGGATCCTCCCCGTCGAGCACGAGCACGTCGGCAGTCACACCGGGCACCCTACCGACGGGGCACGGCCACCGGCGTACCGGTGGCCGTGCCGGGCACATCTCAACAGTCGTGGCGACCGGCGGCGAGCCGGACGGCGGTTCCCGCGTTGAGGCGGCCGAAGCCGTACCACGGGCTGTGTCCCGCGGCGGAGTACCGCCCGCCGGCCGGGTCGATGCGGTCACACGAGCGGCGCAGCACGTCCCTGACTTCGGCCCAGGTCAGGGCGGGGTTACAGGCCAGCACGAGCGCCGCCACACCGGCCGCTCCCGGGCAGGCGCTGGACGTACCCCCGAAATCGGCGGTGTAATCGGCGGTGTCGTAGCCGCCGCGCCCGGTGATGTCGGTGGTCCAGATCCCGGGCGTGATCGGCTCCGGCCGGTTCTCCGCGGCGAACGCGAAATCGTTGCTCGGGAAGGCGCAGAAGATCGCGTCGCCCTTGTCGCTGTAGACGCTGCGGCGGCCGCGGTCGTTGCTGGCCGCCACCGCCAGCACCCTGGGGTGGCTGGCGTAACCGTCCAGGTCGACGCTCTCGTTACCGTTACCGGCGGCGAAGAAGACCAGGCAGCCCTTGCCGCCGCGGCCGTGGGTGACCGCGTGGTCGATGGCCAGCCGGGTGCTGTCGGGCAGCGGCACGTGGTGGCGCGGGTCGTCCGGCCGCGACCACCTGCCGTCGGGCGGGCCCCAGCTGCACGAGATCACGTCGGCGCCGTTGCGGGCCGCCCAGTGGAAGGCGTCGGCCTCCTGCTGGGAGCCGAGCTGGGCCCGCAGCCGGATCGGCATCAGCCGCGCCTCGGGTGCGACACCGCTGGCCCCGAACCGGCCGTCGGCGCAGGCCACCCCGGCGCAGGCGGTGCCGTGGAACTCGCTGCCCCGCGGGCGTGGGTCGCCGGTGCCGGCGGTCGCGTCGCGCGGTGCCACGATCTTGCCGGGTGCGGAGAACTCCGGGTGACCGAGGTCGATGCCGGTGTCGATGATCGCGATGGTGACGTCGCGGCCCCGGCTGACGGCGTGTGCCTCGGCGACGTTCGCGGAGGCGTCGACCGGGTGGCCGCCGACGACGGTGGCGGCCAGGTGCCACTGTTGCGGCGCGATCGCGCGGCGGCCCAGCTCCCGGACGATCTCCGGATGGGCGTACCGCACCTCGGGCCGGTCCAGCAGATCCTGGGCGATGGCGAAGACGGTCAGCCCGGCGCCTTCCGGCGCGGCCACGAAGAAGGCATTGACGGCATATCCCGGCTCGTCCTTCACGGTCAGGTCACGCTGGGCGAGCATCCGGCGGCATCGGTCGTACGGGACATCGTCCTCGAATTTCACGAAGAGGTTCTCCGTGTAGATCACCGGTTCACCGGAGTGCCCGTCGGTGAGGACCCGGCCGGCGAACCGGACGTCCGGCGCCGCCCGCAGACCGGCCATGATCGTGCGGGCCTCGCCGGTCCGGTACACCTGCACGCCGGACTCCGGGAACGACAGCACCCGGTCGAGGCCGTCCAGTTCGGGGCCGGTGTGCGGCGGTAGCCGGCGGTGGGTGCGCACCGCGACGAGTTCGGGATCGACGACGAGATGGTGGGTCCGGCCGTTCCGGCCGCCGTAGGTCACTGCGGGCATGGTGTCCTCCTCGAGGTTCGGCGGGGTGGGACGGGGCCCCGGCGTGGGCCGGGACCCCGTCGTCGGATCAGGCGAGTGATTCGGCGTAGGTGTAGAGGTCTGCGACGTCACCGTCGAAGTACGGCCCGTCGAACTGGCCCGGGTGGCCGTGGCCGTGGCTGACGACGCTGTTGACGTAGCCGAGGCCGGAGTCGTCGTCGTACTCCTGCAGCCACGGGCCGCCGCTGGAGCCGCCGGTCATGTCGCACCAGGCGCGGACCTGCTCACCCTCGGCCTGCCAGGTGCCGCTCTGGCAGTAGTACTGGACGTCGCCGGGGAAGCCGTCGGCCGCCGGGTAGCCGAGGATGGTCACGTCGACCTGGTAGCCCCAGTTCCAGCGCAGGCCCATGCCGCCGACGGTGTCGACCACGGTGTCACCGCTGGCGCCGTCGCTCATCACGGCGATCGCGATGTCCTGGTCGAGGTCGCTGCGTTCGGCCCACGCCGAGCGGGTGGTCAGGGTCGAGGCGACGAATCGGCCGTACGGCTCGTCGCCCTGCCGCAGCGCCGGCACGAAGATGAAGTCGGTGTACCAGTCCTGGCCCGCCCCGCCGTGCACACAGTGCCCGGCGGTGATCACCAGACGGCCGGTGGGGCTGTTGACGGCGCTGGCCGAGCAGGCCGCCGGCCCGGACGGCGTGGTCATGTAGACCTTGCCGACCGCCTGCGACTGATCGACCGACCGGATGCCGTTGCGGGCTGCCACCGGTTCGACGGAGCCGCTCACGCCGTCGGGGCGTCGTGGGCCGCCGGCCGGCCGCTCGCCGGTCTCGATGTCAAGATCGACGGCCTCGGCCATCCGTTCCGGCGTCCAGTACCGCTCGATGTCGTCGAGCGAACGGCTGTTGGCCAGCGCGTCGATGCTGATGTTGCCCGGCGGCGGTGAGGCCTGGGCGGCCGGGATGCCGACGGTCGCGGTGAGCCCGATCGTCACGCCGGTGACGATCAAGCGGGAGAGGGATGCGTGCACGATGTTCCTCCTGATGAACGGTGGGATGGACGGGATGAGGGGTGTCACGGTTCGGGCGGGTTCCGGGTCCCGGTCCGCATCGCCTGCCGGACCACGGACCGGGCCCAGCGCATGCGGGTGGCGGCGTTCTCCGGGTTCTCGCCGTAGGCGCAGGCCATCTCGCCGACGCAGCCACGGGTGCCGCCGTGACGGCGTACCGCGTCGGCGATGGCGAAGGTGAGATCGGGCCGGCCCGGGTGTGATCCGGTCGGCAGCCGGCTGGCGAAGAGGGCCTCGCAGCAGACCGTCTCGACGACTTCTTGCAGGTGATGGCGCATGACTGCCTCCGTTTCGGAGCCGATGTGATGCCGACGATCGTGTCGTCGCGACGGGGTCGCGGTCGTCAGCCGCCTGACAGCGATGCGCGGTTACCGCAGCCGCGGTGCGATGTTGACGTCACTTGTTCCGGTGTGACCCCTGTGAACAGCGCATATACGGTGTGGGGCGTACGGCTGGCGCGGTACTCAGCCGTCCAGCCGGTAAGGCAGCAGACCGACGCGGCGAGTCCCTCCGGGGCCCGACAATGTTGGCCATGGCATCCAAAATTGTGAAATCAAACGATTCACGGTTCCTGGCGTCCGTGCACCCGGTAGGCGGGCTGGACGACCTGGGACGCACCGGCCTGGCCTGGGGCACCCTGATCGACACCGGGCTGGCGCTGATCAGCACCGGAGACGGCCGGGACCTCACCGGGGACCTGCGGTTGCTGGCCGGGCCGGCCGAACCCGACTCCGGTTCGTTGCTGGAGGCTCCGCTCGAACCGCGGCAATGGTGGAAGGGCCCCGGCGGTCACGTACACCAGGTCGCGCTGGTGCACCTCGGCGACTGGGATCACCTCGGCATCGACGTCTGGACGCCGGGGAAGGACGAACTCCTCGATCCCGAGGCGCAAGCCCAGGCCGACCGGGTGCTCGCCCGATGCCGGCCACCGCTGGCCGACTGGTACGAACACGCGGCCAAGGCCCGCGCCGCGTTCGGACCGGCGCCCCGCCCGTACCCGTTCACCTTCGGCCGGTTGCCGGGATCGCCCGGCCACGGTTTCAGCACCGGCCACGACGCGAAAACCACGTGGGGACGCCTCGTCGGTCGGTGGCTGGGACTGGGCGGATAGCCGTGCGCACCCTCACGAAGGCAGGTCTCAGTCGCACGATGAGCCTGCTCGTCCCGGTGCTGGCCTGGGCCGTCGACTGGGCGCACGAGCGGCTGGACTCCGCGTTCGACCCGAGGAGCCTGGTGGTGAGTGCGGCGGTGTTCGCCACCCTCTACCTGCGGGACAGACGGCCGGGCCTGGTCCTGGTGGTGCAGCTGATCTGGTCGGTGGGTGCCGAGCCGCTGATGGGAGTCGTGTCCCCACTGACCGGATCGCTCGTCGCGCTCCAGGCTCTCGCGGCCCGCCGGCCGCCGGCACTGTCGGTCGGCGGGCTGGCGGCCACCACGACCGTCCTGTTCATCCAGGTCGGATTCCCCGCTTCCGACTCATGGGCCGAGGGTCTCACCGGGTTCCTGATCGCCACGACTGCCTGGGCCCTGGGCTACCGGCGTTACGATACGGTCACCGTACAGCAAGAGGTGACGAGGGACGCCCTGCGCGCCGAACGACTACGCCTCGCCCGCGACCTGCACGACATCGTCACCCACGCGATCAGCGCGATCGTCATGCAGGCCGCCGGGGCACGGGCGGTGATCGCCGACGACCCGGAACGCGCCGCCCAGGCCCTCGACGCGATCGAGACGACCGGAGTCCAGGCCATGGACGAGCTACGCCGGCTGCTCGGCCTGTTGCGCTCGGCCGGCGGCGACGTCACACCCGACCTCAACCGGCAGCCCGGCCTCCAGGACATCGGCGGCCTGCTCGACTGGGCGCGCACCAACGGCCTGATCCCGGCGACGTCGGTCGAGGGCGAGCCGGGACTGCTCGACGAGTTCACCAGCCTGGCGGCCTACCGGCTCGTGCAGGAGGCCCTGACCAACACCCTCAAGCACGCCGGTCCCGGCGCCGTCGTCGAACTGGTCCTCCGATGGGGCGATGAGAACCTCGACATCCGCATCCAGGACCGGCCACCGGCACGCCGCGAACGCGGCCGGCTCCGCCTCAACGGCGGACACGGCCTTCTCGGACTCCACGAAAGGATCACGGTGGTGGGCGGCACACTGAACACCTATCCGTCCGACGGCGGTTTCGTCGTCGAAGCCCGGCTGCCACTGAAACGGCGCCGAACCGCATCGTCCACCACGCCACCGATCAGGGAACGAACCTCATCATGATCACCGTGCTCCTCGCCGACGACCAGCAGCTCATCCGATCCGCCATCGCGATGCTCCTCACCCACCAGCCCGACCTCGACGTGGTGGCCCAGGCCGACGACGGGCAACAGGCCGTCGACCTGTGCGCCGTGCACCATCCGGACGTCGTGGTGATGGACCTGGGAATGCCCGTGATGAACGGGGTCGAGGCCACCCGCCGGCTCCTCGCCCCGTCCGAGTCCGGTGACACCTACCGGCCGCGGATCCTGGTCCTGACCAACTTCTACGACAACGACACCGTGCACGAGGCCCTCCGGGCGGGTGCCGCCGGATTCCTGATCAAGGACAGCTCCCCGCACGAGCTGCCCGACGGGATCCGGACCATCGCCGCCGGACACCACTACCTGCACCCGGCCGTCACCGGTGGTGTCATCGCCAGCCTCGCCGCGCAGCCCGTCGCCGGACAGGCACTGCCGGGTGTCCTGGACCGGCTCACCCCACGCGAACGGGAGGTCCTCCAGCACATGGCCTACGGCCTCGGCAACGGCGAGATCGCGGTCCGGCTGTTCCTGTCCGAGGCGACCGTCCGGACCCACGTCAGCCGCATCATCACGAAACTCGGCGTCCACGACCGCGCCCAGGCCATCGTCATCGCCTACCAGAACCACCTGGTCCGGCCAGATCCCCGGCCCTGACACACGATGATCTTCGATCGGCCGCTGACCGGCGACAGTCCGGCCGGACCGTGATGGGATCATGCTCGGCGTGACGCCTGAGGAACATGCCGCCCGTGCCGCCGAGCTCGTCGCCGAAGCCGAGCGGCTCTACCAGATCTGCCTGGTGGACTACGAGACCAACATCAACGAGGACGACCATTCCGAGGAGCCGTACGTCCCCGGCGCCGACCTGGCGATGCTGACCGCGACGTGTCAGCTCGCCCAGGCCCACGCCCTGCTGGCGCAGCGGCACTGATCGGCGGCGGCCCGATCGGTGTCTTGACGGTGTGTGCGGTGCGCTGCGAGGCTCGACTCCCGGAACGGCCGTACAGCGTGGACGGAGCACTTGCGGATCTTCATCAGCCACAGCACCAGGACCAAGGACGACCGGGTCGTCCTCAGCCGCCTCACCGCCGGCCTCCGCGCCAAAGGCTACGACGTGTTCATCGACCGGGAAATCCACGCCGGTGAGCCCTGGCGGTGGCGGCTCTATCACGAGCTGGCGTTATGTGCCGGCGCCGTGGTGCTGCTGACCGAGGACACTCTGCGCAATAGCAAGTGGGTCCGCCGGGAGCTGGACATCCTGTTGTGGCGGGCCGCGTTCGACCCGGAGCTCGTCATCGTCCCGGTGATCCTGGACCGGACCGGCACCCAGGCGATCCGCCAGGCCGGTTTCAACGAGCTGACCGAGACGCAGTTCCTCCAGGCCGGCGCCGGGGAACTGTCGCCCGAGCAGATCGCCGAACGGGTGGTCGCGCGTTTCCCGGCGACGCGGGCACCGACGCCGGACACCGAGATGAACAAGTGGTTCACCAACATCACCCTGGTACTGCACAAGATCGGTGCGCCCCACCCCGAGCAGATGATCAAGGCGGCCCGGGCTCTCGGCGTGCGTGCCGAGGACTTCGGCGAGGTGCCGCTGACCCGGGGCTACCACTTCCTCGCTCATCAGTTCCTCGGCCACGCCACCGACTTCTCCACCATCGACGCGGTCGAGCCCCTGCTCTACTGCGGTGACCGGGAGTCCCTGGCGCGCCTGGTCGGCTTGATCCAGCCGACCTGGGTGGATGCCGGCGCCTCCCGCCCGCTGACCCGGTACGCCGCCGGGCAGGGCTGTGTCGCGGTGCTGAACGCCCGCGACCCGATGATCGCGAAGCAGTATTACCTGCGGGCCACCTGTGTCAGTCCCCTCGCCGACTCCGCCGAGGTGCCGCTGGCGGTCGGCGAGGACGTGGTCGGCGAACTCGTGGACGCGTGCGAGCGTACGGTGAAGCGTCTTCTGGGAGCCGATCCGGATCTCGACGAGTGGGACGACCTGCCCGCCGACTGGGTACGGAACGGCCCGCGCAGCGCGAAAGGGGCCCGGCTCCCCCGATTCCTGATCCTCGACGCCAGCCAGTACCAGCCGCACACGGTCGCCCGCGCGGTCGCTCATGTGCGCGAGCGCTTCCGATGGCTGAGCGTGATCGTGCTGGTGGGCCGGACAGCGCCGACCCCGGAGGAGATGACGCGATGGGGTCTGACCGACGCCACCCTGCTCGAACCACCGCTGAAACCGGACGCCGAGGCGCAGGCACGCGGAGTCATCAACGAACTGAGGAACATGATCGAGCGAGTAGGGAGCCGCTGATGACGATTCACCCGGCGCCACGTATCCCGGACGGCCGTGACGGGAAGGCGTACGTCCTGCAGCGGGAGATCTCGTTCGCCGTGAAAGTGGCGGTGGCCACCGGGCGGCCGCTGCTGCTGCGCGGCGAGCCCGGCTCCGGCAAGTCGTCGCTGGCGGCGCATCTCGCCCGGACGTGGAACTGGCGCTACTACGAACACGTCGTCACCTCACGGACCGGCGCGCGCGATCTGCTGTGGTCCTTCGACGCGGTCCGGCGTCTCGGTGACGCCCAGCTCCGGCAGCACGGCGAGCGGCCGCATGACATCGCCTACGTGGAACCGGGCGTGCTCTGGTGGGCGTTCGCCCCCGACTCGGCCGCCCAACGCGGCGGGGCGAACGCCGATCATCACGCGGACGATCCGAACCCCGACAACGCGCGACGCGCCCGCGAACACGCCGTCGTCCTGATCGACGAGATCGACAAGGCCGACCCGGACATGCCGAACGGGATTCTGGTTCCCCTGGGCTCCAGCGAGTTCGAGGTGACCGAGACCCGGACCCGGATCCGCGCGGCCGACGACGTACGCCCGCTGATCATCATCACCACCAACGAGGACCGCGAGCTGCCGCAGGCGTTCCTGCGCCGCTGCGTGGTGGCCTGGCTGCCCGAGCTGACCGGCGAACATCTGGTCAAGGTCGCCACCGAACACCTCCGGGCGTACGGGGAGAAGGTCACCGAGTCGGACACGACGTTGGCCGAGGCGCTGGCCCGCGAGTTGATGGCGGCCCGGCGGCAGGCCGCGGATCTCGGCGTCCGCAAACCCAGCACCGCCGAATTCCTCGACGCGCTCCGGGCGATCCGGGAACTCGGCATCGAGGTCGGCAGCCCGGAGTGGGAGGACCTGCGTTCGCTCGTCCTCATCAAGGTGCAGCAGCCGGCGGCCTGAGATGCCCGGGGACATCTGGTGGGGTGACGTGATCCGGGCCCGGCGTGCGCTCGGGGACTTCCCGGCGGCGGCCCGGGCACTCGGCTACGACGTGGCGGCAGGCACCGGTTCGCCCGCGCCGGCGCCCGATCCGCTACCGGCGGTCCCTGCCACGCCACGGCCACGACCGGAACGCCCGGAGACTCCGGATCCGGCCGACACCGGCGGCGACACTGCCGACGAGGGCGAGTACGCGAACCTGCCGATCCTGCAGCCGGTGGCCCGGGAACCGCTGGGCCCGGTCGTGGACGCCGACGGCGACGTGCTCGCCCGGACCCCACCGCCCGGTGTACGGGCTGCCGAGCGGCGGTTACGGCTGCTGGCGCCCCGGTCGACGGCGGCGATCCTGCAACTGCTGCTGTCGCGGCCGGTCCCGGACGGCGCGCCCGACATCGCGGCGGCACTGGCCCGGATCGCCGCGGCGGAACCGGTGACCGACCTGCCCCGTACCCTGGCCCCGACACTCCGGTTCGGCACCCAGGTCCTGGTCGACCTCGGCGACAGCATGCAGCCGTTCCGGCGCGACCAGGCCGATGTCGTCGACGACGTCCGTGCGGTGATCGGGGCCCGGGCGACCGAGGTCGTCTACTTCGCCGAGGTGCCCGGCCGGGGCGCCGGGCCCGGCCGCCGCTGGACCTGGGGTCCCTACCGGCCACCGCCGCCGGGGACCCGGGTGCTGCTGCTCAGCGACTTCGGCATCGGCGCCGACCCGCTCGCCCCGAACCGGCCGACCGTGCGGGAATGGGACCGCCTGCTGCGGCAGCTCATCCACCGGGGATGCCAGCCGATCGGGCTCGTCCCCTACCCGCCGGCCCGGTGGCCGTCCGTGCTGCTACGGCACTGCCCCATGATCACATGGGACCGGCACACCACGGCCGGCCAGGCACGGACGGCCGCGCCGTGACCGGCTACGTGAGCCCCGGCCCGGCCGCGGAGGAACTGGCGCTGCTGCTATGCGTCGCGGTGCGGATCGAGCCGGAACTGATCCGGGCGGTCCGGCTCGGCCTACTCCCCGCCTACGACGTCGGCGTCGAGGGCGACCTGTGGTTCAGCGACTGGATCGGGCACCGCTCCGCCGAAGCCGTCCAGTTGCGCACCGAGATCGCCGAGTCGCTGCGCACGGAACTGACCCGCCGTCTCGGCGACGACCCCGACGGCCCGTTGAACCGGATCTGGCCGGTCCTGCACGAGGTACACGGGCGGCTGTCGCCGACGCTGCTGCTGGAGGAGGAACTGCAGTGGGCCGCAGTGCGGGTGGCCGCCGGACTCGCCGACGCGGCCGAGATCGATCGGGTGCTCCAGCCGGCGCTGCGGGCGGTCGTGGTCGAACACCGTACCGGTGTGGTGGACTGGTTCACCGCCGCCTACCGGCGCCTGCCCGAACTCGTGCGGTCCAGTGTCACCGCCTGGCAGCTGCTGCAGGCAGCACCCCGTGGTGAACTGCCGGTCGCTTCGCCGGGGCCGCTCGACCTCACCCACATCCATGCGCTCGGCGATCACGTTCCGACGGTCAACATGCCGGTCCGTCTGGACGGCGACGACCTCGTCCTGAACGAGACACCGATGACCTGGCGGCACCTGCTGCTTCCGGTTCCGGACACCACCCCGCGCCTGGTACGGGTGCGATCGGGTACCCATGTCGACGCGCTGGTACAGATCGCCCCGGATCGCGTGGAGCGGATCGAGGTCGGGCCGGACCCGGTCCGGATCACCACGGGCCGCGGCGACGTCTTCGAGGTGGGCGGACCGGCTGACGCCGAGGCGCCCGACGCTCCGATGGAGATCGTGCCCGTGGTCGCCGTACGCGCAACCATGCCGCTGGGCACCAACCGGGAACTGCGCGACCTCGCCCGCGCCCTGCGCACCCGGCGGGTCCGGGTCGATGACGAACTGGTCGCCGCCGTCGAGGCACGGATCGCGCGCGCCCGCGCCGGTGAATTCGAGACGGCGGACAGCCTCCGGCTGCTCGGCTGGGTCCTCTACGAGGCCGGCATGGAGTCCGTCGCGAACGTCGAATCATCCTGGATGACGCTGTCGCCGGAGCAGCGGTCCCTGAGCGAGGCCGCGTTCACGCACACCGCGCGGCTGGCAGCGGCCGCCCGGGACCTTCCGCAGCGGCACCTCGCACCCCGCGCCCTCGGCGCGATCAGGGCGGCGGCCATAGCCGAGGCGAAGAGAGACACCATCGAGGGGTACGACGCCGCGCTCGCACTGATCCGGGCGGTACTGGACGACCGCCAGGACTTTCGGGAGCTCGCCGGGAGCGACGTCGAACTCGACGAGATGCTGGTTCAACTCTCGAACGCCCATGTGGGCACCGTCAACCGGATGGCCGAGCGAGTCATCACGAGGTGGGCCGAGGAGTTCGCGCCGGCCGAGAACGAGAGCCACTGGCTGGAGCGCCTGCACCGAGAACTTCGGGAAGCGGTGAAGGTCGGCGAGAATGCGCTGGCCACGGCTGTCCACATCGGCAGGCAGCACGGGTTCGTCACGATGGTGACCGAGGACAGGCTGGCGGTGGTGGGAAGTCCACGGACACCGGCCCTGCTCACCGCCCGGGCGTGCCTGCTCGCCGCGGTGATCTCCGACGGCCGGCCGGACGCAGAACATGCCGCCTGGATGCGCACGTTGGCCGACTGTTACCAGGCGATCGACGAACCGGCCGCAGCCGCTGACGGGCGGAGGCCTCCACTTCTCACTGACATGCGGCGCGGGCTGGCACAGCTACGACTCGGTGTCGCCCTGGCATTCCCCGGTGACTCACTGCCGACATCGGGACTCCGTCCGCAGGCCATGGGTCTCGACCCCCTGGACGATGAGGCAGCGGAAGCACTGTCTGAGCTGCTCGCCGACGAGCGGACCAGCTACCGGGGTGACGCGGGCGCCGTCGGTGGAGCCACGATGCCGGCGTTCATCCGTGCCGTGGAGGCTGCCCGGTCGCAACGGAGTGCCGTCACCACCTACCGGCAGTGGCGCCGCCGCTGGCCTTCACTCGACCGTTATGCGGACGAAAGTGGCCGGCAGGACCGCGTCGAGGCGGTCCTCACCCTGATCGACGATGACGACAGATCCGACGTCGGCGCAGGTGAGGTGCGGTCTCCGGGCCGGGACTCGCCCCGTGCGCTTCGCGTTCGAGTCCGATCCGAAGCAGTCAAGCGGGCGATGGCCCGAGACGACTTCCTGTCCCTCGCGCTCGATGCCACGACCGCTGCCCGCGTCGTCGATCAGCGGGAGGCACTGAGCCGCAAGGTCACTAACGAGTCGGAGCTGCTGTCGAGTGCTCTCGAACACTTGGACGTCGCGGCCGGGGCTACGGAGAGCTGGGCAACCCGGGCGCAGGCGATGATGCGTGCCGGAGTCGTCCATCGCTTCGCCGAGATGGCCGGTGTCCCAGTTGTCTCACCCTCGGGTCACACCGCTGCGGACCTGCACGCGATGTCACTCAGGGAGCTTGGCGGGAGCCCACCGAGGGACCTGACGTTGGCGGTGGTCGCACGCTATCGCGGCGCGCGGGACCTCCGGCTCGCGGGCCGATACGCAGAAAGCCTGGAGCTGTCCCGCGTGCCACCCGGCATGCTGTTCGGCAGCGGAGCGGACAGTTACCACACGGATTTCGTTTACGAAACCGGCGCTGCGTACATCAGCATCGGTGAACCTGACCAGGCCGGACCGCTGCTCGACGAGTGGGAGTCACAGATGACGACCATGACATTGCGACACGAGAGGCGGCACCGCTTTGATTTGATTCGCGCGCTGCTCCGGTGGGAATCCCACGACGGCAGGGCGTTGGACGATCTGCTGACCGCACAACGCCAGACGGCGCTGGACGGTGGGATCGGGCCCCTTTCCCTGACGTTGACGGCAGCAGAGTTCTCCGCCGCCGCCGGTCAGCGCACTCACGCCCTTGTCGTCGCCCGTCGGGCCAGGCAGTTGATCGAGGAACTGTGGCGCACCGACAGAGTCGTCGGGCACGCCCCGGCGCCGCTCACCATGGCACTGAAACGAGCTTGCGGCGACCTAGCCGCACTTGCCGCCGAACTCGGCGACCGCAATGGTGCCGACCTCGGATTGCGGGTGGCGCTGACAGCCGGACGTGCTGACCTCGCAACCGCTGTCCGCGCGGGACGGTCCTCCCTGACCCAGCGTGTCAGATCGATCATCGATGACCTCGTCGACGGGGAGAAAGGGATGCGACCGTGGCCATACCGGCCGTTTGATGTCCAGAACATACGCCAAGAGCTGGACGCAACGGTGTCACCGCCCTTCACCGAGCTGGTCCTCCCGCGGGAACTGAAGGTGGCCGACCTACGCAAGACGATCGGAACCCGCTACGCACTGGACTTCACCGAAATCACCGACAATCTGGGTCTCAAAAGCGTATTTCGGTCGGGCATCTCGTCAGGAGCCGCTCTCACCTTCGCGCGACTCGCACCCGAGACGGTCGAAGCCGCGACCTCTCTCTCGGGCGGCACCGCCGCCTCACCGTCGCCTCTCGACGGATTGCTGCCGGTCGACCTGATCAGGAGACTGGCCACCGCCGCAGGGAACCCGATCGAGATCGTGATATCGGCGAATTGCCGCGCCGGTGACCTACCGTGGCCGGCGTTGACCTTTACGGGGCCGTCCGGCGCACGGTTGAGGTTGATCGATCATGCGGTCGTCACCAGAACGCCGCTGCTGACCTGCGTCACCAGCCCGTCCCCACCAAGCGTCGACGGCCAGGCCCTCGTGCGGCTGGTAGGCCTCGACGACGGAGGCGTCGACGTCCAAGCCGAACGCGCCGCGTGGGATCTGGACACCGACGGCAACAGTGTTCCCGCCAGCGCTTGCCATCTCCACTCCGCTGACCTGCTTACGTCGACCGGCGGACACCTGTTCGACGCCCTGCGCGCGGACACCTACGACTTCCTGCACCTGGCGGCGCGCGGGACCGGAACAGGCCCGGCCGAGCGGCTTATCCTCCCCGAGGGATACCTCTCCCTCGCGACCGCAACACACCTGCGCTGGCCCCGCTCGGCATTGATCTCGGCACCCATCGGCGGATCGGGCCGTTTCGACCTGGTTCTGCTCCTGCTCAGCCTCGGTGTGAAGTGCCTGGTCGTCGGCGTCGAGTCGGCGTCCGATCACGAGATCGGCGCGATGGCCGCCCGAGTCATCCGAGTGCTGCGCGAGGGACCCGTCTCGTTGGACGTCGCGCTCAGAAACGCCCAGCTGGCCGCGATCGCGGCCGGCCGGCCGGAACGCGAGTGGACGTCACTCGCCGCCTTCGTGGCTTGAGACGAGAGCGCCACCAGGAATCTCTCACCCTTGGTCGGCGGCCTCCCGGATCAGAGTCTTCTGGCGGGCGATCGAAGCCACACACCTGTCGTTCGCCGACTCGACGGCGAGCACCACGTCCTCAGCAGTTCCGACCGGGAACTCCGGCAGATCCTGGCAGTCCCGAACAGTGTCGTAGAGAGCTGACAGCACCTCCTCGGTGGTGCCGACACCGATCTTCATAGGAACAACCGCAACACAGTACGAAAGACCCATGAACAGCTGCCACAACGGCATGACGTCGACATCTTCGGCGAGTTCGAGCAATTCATCGAACAGCTCGTCGGCCGGTTCGTCCTCGCTGGATCCGCCCACAGCTGCATGAATCGCGCGGATCGCCGCCTCGACCGCCGCACCCGCCTCGCCGGTGAGCAGATCCTGTCCGGCGTCAGGCAACGAGGCGACGGTGTCGTCGATCACGTCCGATACGAGCTTGATGCGGCGAGCCGGGGAGATGTCTCCCAGCAGAGCCACTTCGGCACTCATCTCGCGATCCCACAGCGTTCTCATTCACCAACCTCGCCTCACGATGTCACTTCCCTCGTACCGTAGTCGGCACCGGAGACCGTGCCTCGCTCATCGCGAAGCCCCGCCTGAAAGGCGCATATCGTCGAGTGCAACGCACCCGATGACCGGGATGAGAGGAGCGAACGCTTGGCCTTCCAGCTGTCGCACTCCTTCTTCAACAAACTGAACCGGTACCTCGACTACTGCATGTACGGCGTGACCACGCTGGCAGCGGCCTGCTCGGCCATTCGGGAGCGACCCGGACCGCCCACGCCGTCACAGGTGGCCTCGTTACGGCTCAGCCGGACGTCTGGTGCCACGGATCGAACTGGGCGCCGACAACGGTTCAGCACTGCCCCGGCGGCTCTCCCTGGGCGAGCCGGTGATCTCGCGGCGACCCGTCAGCTTCCCAGCTCGGTCCTGACGCGGCGACGTTACCGGGCCGAGCTACCACCCCAGCTCAGAACGATCCACGCCTCGACACGCCCGGCCGCCATCGAATCCGCGGAGGAGTCTAGGAACCACCCTCCTCGGGAGCCCTCTCCAGGTAGATGCGATCGATGGCGCTGTCCTTCGTCCTCGCGGCCACATTGACGGAAACCGTTTTGCCGGACGTCAATGCCGCCAGTGCCGTGGCGAGAATGCGATCCGGGCTCTTCCGTGCGTCGAACCATTCCTTGCCACGCTCTCCCCCGAACCCCTTCTTCGGATCCAGCAGGAGGACGGAAACCTTCCCGGTGTCGGCCTGGGGCCCGGCAGCCAGGACGAAACAGCCATAGCACCAGTAATCAATGCGATCCTGGGCGACGGCGGGCGACGGAACCCCCGCAAAGGCGACAGCACCGGCGGCAAACGCCACCGCGAGCGTCGAGCCCGACATCTTCCGGCCGTTCTTCCCCGACGAAATATTCGGCTTGAGCATGATCCCCCGATTCCTCACCACGCCATTCGAGGGAAAGCTATCCGGGCAGCTGAGCACCGATGGTCGCCATCACGAAGATCTGCTTGAACGGATTACCGTGGCGCCCCATCGGGTGACCAGGCAGGAGAGCGGGAGATTCCGCCGGAACTGCCACTACCCGACGAGGTCTCTCCAGAAGGGGACCGTTGCCAGCGGCTCCCACCGCGGATCCGAGCGCCGGATCCCCGGGCCGGCCGAGAACTCCTGGTAGACGTAGTCGAGCAGGTTCATCCCGTAGTAGATGATGTCGGTCTGATACATCGACATCACCGGATGCCCGGAGGTGTCCCGGCCGGCCGGT
The DNA here is from genome assembly GCF_042650585.1 of Actinoplanes subglobosus. Classification (NCBI taxonomy): domain Bacteria; kingdom Bacillati; phylum Actinomycetota; class Actinomycetes; order Micromonosporales; family Micromonosporaceae; genus Actinoplanes; species Actinoplanes subglobosus. Next base: position 26,055 of record NZ_JBHSBL010000029.1, on the reverse strand, counting down.
AGGTACCGGTGGGAGTAGACCGGAACCAGCGTGGGGACCGTGGCGAGGTGCTTCCGCGCCCGCCCGACGGCAACGGAGGTCTGCGCCGGCCGCTCACCCCACCCGTTGTTCCAGTAGGCGTTGTGCTCCACGTCGTACAGGACACCCTCGACCGGCCAGGTGAGCTTGTCACGGAGCACCTGCGGGTCGCCGTTCCTCCAATCCGGCCAGCTACCGCCGACCGGCAGGCCGGCGGCGAGGAAAGCCCGGTGGTCGTCAGCGAACGCGAAGCCGTACGACTGCTCGATGCGGTCGAACTCGGCGCCGGTCAGGCCCGGCTGGATGTCCCGGCACCGCTCGGCGAGGCGGCGCGCCGCCTCGCGGCCGAGTTCCCCACCCGTGATCCCCGTCATCGGGTCCACGATAGTGGCTGCATCACGTGCCTGCGGCTGGTGCCGGTTCGCCGGGAGCCGGTCGGGATGCCCGGCCGGCGGCCCGGCTTCGTCGAAAGCAAGCGGTCACGATGCCAACGCATCACCGTGGCCGTTTGACCGGCTTTCTGCGGTCGGCATCCCTCAGGAATTTGATGGCCACCACGCCGGTGGCGACGCCGATGACGACGACGAACGGCGTGGGCGGCAGGCCGCTCGTCTCCTCGATCACCAATCCGGCGATGCCACTGAGTGCCGTTCCGAACGCGAAGAGGCCGAGTGCCGTCGCGACCGGCCATTTCAGCGCGGTGCCATACAGACGGCGAGCCCCCGAACGGATCATCCGGTGAGTAAACCATGCACACGCTCGCGCCCCGAGCGAGCCGGCGTACCCGCTGTGGGGTCGACGAGCCGGACAACCGCTCGACGTCCCCACAGCGGCGCGGCACTCAGTTGCCGTAGGCCAGCAGGCCCATCGTCGCGGACGTACCGTTGCACGATGCCCTGACGACGAGTGACGTCCCGGGCACGTCGAGGACGATCGTCTTGGCGCTGCGGTCGGCGAGAGCCAGTTCGCCGAGCTGCCACTGGCCGGTGTCCCTGCCGACGACGAAGAACTTGAGCGTGGCCGCCGTCGTCCCGTCCGCCTCGTCGGCGAACCAGTTACCGACGATGCGCACCTGCCGGTAGTTGGTGGTGTTGATGGTGACCACGTCCGTCCCGCAGGACCGTTCGTCGAACGACTCGGCGACCATCGCGGTGGTCTGATTGGTCCCGGTGGCGCTGGCGCTCTGCCCGCTGGTCACCGCCACGATGGTGGCGGTCACCGCGGCGGCCGAGACGGCCGCCAGCGGCACGAGAAGGGGGTGGCGGCGGGTTGCGTGCATGAGAGACTCCGACTTTCAAAAGGGCCACGGATGCCGTGTGCGACCCGTCCGTCGGCCGGGTCCGGGAAGTAGCTTGGGGCCCGATCTTTGGGTTCGCTGTTGGTGGAAGGACCGGAAGACCAACACGGCGACCCCGGGCACTGTCCGATGCCGCGGACTGGCGTTAGGTCATGCGTCGGCGACGGGTGATCGTCCTCGGGTACGCCGGCGGCGACGGGTGCCCGGCAGGAGATCAACGGGGTCGTCGAGGACCGCCGCCGAGGCCTCTCCGACCAGGTCACCCAACGTTGCCGGCAGGTCGAGCAGGGCCGGAACCGTGTCGAGCAGCAACTTCCACCAGTGCGGGCGATCGCTGCGGGCGGGCCGGCGGGACAGCTGGGGTTTGGTCATGTCGATGAGCTTGCCCGGCCGGGCGGGTACGTCTCGTCTGCCGTACGACCGAATCGGTCTCTCACTTTCGTTGACGCCCGGGATGCGGTCAGCTGACCCGCGGCAGGGCGCGTCGTTTCCCGGCGACGGCGAGGTTGACACGGGCGGTGACGTCGTCGCGGTCCAGGACGGCGTGCAGGTCGGCGGTGACCGCGTCGGCGGCGTCGGCGATGTCGTCGAGGTTCGCGTGCGGCTCGGCGACGGCGTTGATCACGACGACGATCTGACCGCGGTCACGCAGCACCCGGCCGTGCGCCGAACGGACGCCGGGTGTCTCGGCGAGGATCTCGGCGGCGAGGGTGGCCGGGCCGCGCGGGTCGAGCAGGAGGCGGCCCGGCTGCCCGGAGCCGGGCAGCAGCAGGGCGGCGATCGTGGGGCGGGGCAGGTGGGCCAGTAGCCACCAGACGCCGGTGATCGCCAGTAGAGCGCAGGCCCACGGCCACCACGGCTGCCCGGTGGCGGAGTGCAACGCCACGGCGTCCAGGCGGGGACGCAGGCCGGGACGGAAGACGAGCACGATTCCGGCGGCGATCAGGGCCGAGCCGAGGACAAGGGTCACGGTACGGTCGAGGCCGAGCACGAGACGGCGCATCAGGCGATCCTCCCGTCCGCGCCGGGGCGGGCCGGCCGGGTCCGGACGCGGACGGCCGGCTCGCTGGTGAGACGTCGCAGCCGGTCGGTGATCACCTGCTGGACCTCGTCGGCCGGGCCGGGGTCGGAGCCGAGGGTGTCGACCGTGGTCGTCACCCGGCGACGCGACACCGTGGACCGTGCATGCAGGACACCGCTGACCCCGGCGGCGGCGTCCGAGGCGATCCGGGCGACGTCGCGCCGGGAGGCGAAGACACCGGTGCGGGCCCGGAGGGCGAACGTCCGGCGTACTCGGGGGCGCAACGCGGTCACGACCAGCCACAGGCCGGCCAGGATCGCGATCGCGCCGCTCGGGGCCGCGTGGTCGGTCAGTGCCCGGTCCGCGGTGTCCAGTAGGCCGGGCAGCAGCGGGGATCCACCGGCCATGCCGGCGGTGATCAGGCCTTCTCGCACCCCGGCCGCTCCCACGACGACGAGCAGGACCGCCAGCGCCGGTCCGACGGCGCCGACCGGCCCGTTGCCGGTGGGCGCGGTCGCCGCGGTCAGCGGCGACGGCTGGTGGTTGGCGACGGTCACTTCACCCTCCTGTGGTGAGTCGCGTCGGCGCGGACCATGGCGGCGACGGTGACGTCGACGGCGTCGACCCGCAGGCCGGCCAGGCGCCGGAGCTGGTCGGTCACGGTGGAGCGGACGTCGGCGGCGAGCAGGGCGGCTGACGTCGGCCACCGGCCGGCCACCGTGACGGCGGCGCGGACCCGGTCGCCGGCGACGACGACCTCGGCCCGGGGGTACGACCGGGTCAGCCCGCCGGAGAGCCGGGCTGCGCCGTCGACCTCTCCGGCGGCGGCCACCACGATGCGTTCCACGGCGCGGTCGGCGATGTGCAGGCCACCGCGCTCGCCGGGGTCCGGTCGAGGGTCCCCGGCCTGGGCGGCCTGCCGGCTCGTCCGGATCAGCTCAGCCACGACGTCGGCCCGGGATCAGGTCGGACAGGTCGATGCGGCCCTCCAGCTGGGCGCCGGCGAGGTAGCCGACGGCTCCGAGCAGGACGGCCACGAGACACCAGCCGAGGCCGCCGACGGCGCCGACCAGCGCCAGCAGCAGCCCGGCCAGCAGACCGGCGATGGATGCGGACATGCTCACTCCTCAGCTCGCGACAGCGCGGTCAGGCCGCGATGTCCTCGACGACAACGTGGACCGGCAGGCGGGTGGCCGCGTGGACCAGGGCGTGGATGCGTTCGGCGGTCATCCGGATCGGCACGTTCGCGTCGAGCACCACGTGCACCTCGACGCGGTCCGCGGCGATCCGGATGCCGGACACCCGCCGGCCGGGAAGGTAGGTGGCGACCTCGCCGAACAGGCCGCCGTGCAGTCGCTGTACGCCCGGTACGCCCCGGACCAGGACGGCGACGTCCTCGGCGGTCTGCCCGACCGGATCGATGATCCGGTCGGCAGACTCCTCGGCGTGGTCGCCGCTCATTGGACGCGCGGCGAACGATCGGCTTCTGCCGACGGCGCCTCGTCGTCGGGCAGGTGCACGTCGGCGACGGCGATGTTGACCTCGACGACCTGGAGGCCGGTCATCCGCTCGACCGAGGTGATGACGTTGCGGCGCACGCCGGCGGCCAGGTCGGCGATGGCGACGCCGTACTCGGCGATCAGGTCGATGTCGACGGCGGCCTGGGTTTCGCCGACCTCGACGGTCACGCCTTGAGCGTGGTTGGTCCGGGCGCCCGGGATGCGCTCGCGCAGTGCGTTGACGGCCCGTGACGTGCCGCTGCCCAGGGCGTGCACGCCGATCACATCCCGGGCGGCGATGCCGGCGATCTTGCTGACCACGGTGTCGGCGATCGAGGTCGTACCCTGCGCGGTCTGGAGATCGTTGTCCCGCACGGCGAGCCCGCCGGGCTTCGCGGTGGCGGGCTTGGCCGGTGCGGTGGTGACCGAGTCGGTCATGGTGGCTCCTTGGTCGGGTGTCGGTGGCGTTCACTCAGTTCGAGGCCGGGTCGGTCGGAATCCTCACGGCACCACAGCTGTGACGTGCATCACATACCGGGAGAGTAGGGGCGCTTGCGGAAAGAGAGAGGCCCGTGCGCCTGACGGCACCGCAATCCGACGACGAGCAGGAACCCGACGAAGACCTGGTGAGACGGGCACGTCTGGGGGACAAACGCGCCTTCGCGGCTCTCATCTCCCGGCACGGCCCGGCCCTCTACCGGTACGCCTACCGCCTGCTCGACGAACCGGCAGGCGTGGAGGACGTACTCCAGGAGACGTTCATCGACGCCTGGCGCGGCCTGCCGGCCTTCCGGGGTGACGCGTCGTTGCGTACCTGGCTGTTCACGCTGACCCGGCACCGGGTGTCCCGGCACCTGCGCAAGCGACCGGAGAAGCCCCCGGTCAACGTCGACGACGTGCAGGAACACCTGGCCGACCCGCTTGCCGATCCGGTACACGTCCAGCTCGGCGCGGACCTGCTCGGGGCGCTGGACGTCGCCCTGCGCCGCCTGCCGACCCGCCAGCGGTCGGCGTGGCTGCTGCGCGAGATCGAGGATCTCAGCTACGAGGAGATCGCGACGGTCCTCGCAGAATCCACCACCGTCGTACGGGGGCTACTGGAACGCGCCCGGACGACACTGGCGACTAGCCTGAAGGAGTGGCGGTGAGTATCCCTGACGACGCCGACGCGTTGACGCGCGCCACCCGACTGCTCCGTGAGCACACCGACGCGGGGTGGACGGTGCTGAGCCCCAGCATCCTCGACCGGATGATGCGCGTGTTCCGCCCGTCGGACCCGGTCCGTGGCCGGCATGCCCACGGCGACTACTTCGTGCGCTGCGACGTGCTCACCGAGCAGATCCGCCAGGCGGTCGACGCCGTCACCGGCGCCCGCGCCGCCGACATCACCTGCGTGACCGGCGACCGGGAGCAGCTCGTCGAGGTCACCGTCGAGATCGCGGCGAGCTACGGCACACATCTGCCGACCCTGGCCGCCACCGTGCACGACGTCACCCATCGCGCCGTCATCGACATCCTCGGCGATCTCGCGCCGGCGGCCACCGCGGTGCACTCCCACGTGCACGTCTACGACATCCGCGACGACCGGCCGGCCGGCACCGCTCAGTAATCGACTGGATCTCCGCGGAGGAGGTACCCAGGCTGGCCATCGTCGCGGTCGCGTGACCGGCGGCGGGCTGCGGAACGCCGCCGCCGCGGCCAGGAAGGCGGACCGGCTCTGCGCGGTGTCGGCGGCGGCTCCGCTCACTCCACGCGAGACGTCGAAGGCGTACGCGGTCTGCCAGCCGTTGAAGTCGGCCGACCGGAACTCGACCTGCATCGCCAGCCGCGTGGTGGCCCGGAGGTCCTGGACCGTGACGCTCGCTGCTCCGGCAGCACGGCTGTCGATTACGGCGCGCGGGCCCGGATGCGAGACCGCAGGTCCGCGAGAGCGGCCTCGTACTGATCGAGCATCGCCTGTAACCGGGGCAGGTCGCCACCGGCACCATTGTCCGCCAAGTGTCTGGCCAGCAGGCACAACAGCTCGTAGTTGTAGTCGACGGTCTTGAGATAGAGCCGCGCCACGACCTGGCCTTCCGGCTCGTCCAGCAGTGCCATCTGTTCCGCCCTCACCTGCTGCGAACGGCCATCAGCTTCGCAGTTGCAAACTTTAGCAATTTCACACCTCGACGAGACCGAATTGCCCGTTTCCGCGGTCCGGCGGCACAGCGTCGGTGGCTAGGTGGCCAACCAGGCGGCGATCTGCGTACGGGTGCGGAAACCGAGCTTGCGCAGCAGGTTCTCGACGTGGGACTCCACAGTGCGCCGGCCGATGCCGAGCCGGTCGGCGATCTCCTGGTTGGACAGGCCGGTGGCAGCCAATGCGGCGACCTGTGACTCCCGTGGTGTCAGGCGAGGCCCTCGATCGGCGGCACCCGGCCCGCGCCCGGTGGCCGGCTCACGGTCCAGAGCGAACGCCACCGCCTCGTCCATCCCGAGCCGCCGGCCCGCGGTGAGGGCACTCCGATAGGCGATGGCGTCGAGCGACTGCCTGATCACCGACTCCGTCCGGGTGTGCTCGGCGGAGTGGAAGGGTGACCCGAAGGACGGCAGGCCGAAGTCCTGCCACAGTGACTCGGCCGCGCCGAGCAGCTGCGCCGATCGGCCGCCGTCCCCGCGGTCGGCCAGCAGTCCGGCCAGCAGCTCGATGCACATGACCAGACCGACGACGTCATGGAACTCGGCTTTGATCGCGATCGCGTCGCGCACGCGGGCCGTCGCGGCGTCAGGGTCGCCCTTGATCCGGAGCCCGAGCGCCAGCAGGTAGTGGACGTAGGACATCTGCCAACGCTCGCCGAGACGCTCGCACAGGGCCTCGGCCCGCCCGGCCATCACGATCGCGTCGTCGATGTCGCCGTTCATGATGTGGGTGATGCCGAGGCACGGCAGCGTTCGCAGCAGCCCGGCCGGTGAGCGGCCGTCGGCGCCGTGCCACTCCAGCGCCGTGGTCAGCCGGACGACGGCGGCGCCGAGGTCACCGCCGATAGCCGCGATCATGCCGAGGGTCTCCTGGGCACAGGCCTGCAGGTCCCCGTCGCCGGCTTCGGCAGCAGCGGCGAGGCACTCCCGCGCCATCGCCGTCGCCGACTCGAGGTCACCTTGCGTCCCCGCGACGAAAGCGGCGGCCCAGAGGACACGCCGGCGCGCGTGACCAGGACGCGTATGGCGGCTCAGTGCTCGTTGCAGGTAGCGGCGGCCGTCCCGGAGCCGGCCGCCGGCGATCCAGAAGAACCAGAGATCAGCCGCCATGACCGCGCCGGCGGACACCGCTGCGGGATCGTCGTCGTCCAGAAAGGCGTCCAACGCGGCCCACAGGTTGCCCTGGTCGTGACGGATCTCGTCGAGACGGCGACACTGGTCGGGTCCGTTCCAGGCCTGCTCGGCCCGTGCGGCCCGGAGGGCGTAGAACCGGCGATGCCGATCCCGGCAGTCCGTGGCCTCCACGGAGTCGCCGAGTCTCAGCGAGCCGTACTCGCGAATGGTGTCCAGGAGCAGAAAACGAGGCACCTCACCGGGTACGCGTACGACGACCGACTGTTCCACCAGGGCACCGAGGTGGTGGGGCAGATCGTGCACCGGCAACTCGTCACCGCAACACACCGCCTCCACCGCGGCGAGGTCGAACTCGTCGGCGAACACGCTGAGCCGCTGCCACAACAGACGCACACTCGGGTGGCACACCTCGAAACTGCCGTCGAGCGCGGCGCGCAGCACCTCCTCGTGTGCTCGCCCCGGCCGCCGGGCCGCCAGCAGGCGGAACCGGTGGTCGAGGCGATCGATGATCTGCCTGACCGACAGCGTCAGCAGGCAGGCCGCCGCCAGCTCGATGGCCAGCGGGATCCCGTCCAGCCGACGGCACAGGACGACGGCGTCGGCCCGGTCCCGCTCGGTGAGGCAGACCCCCGGAGTCGTCTCGGCACGGGCGGTGAACAGGTCGAACGCATCCGACGACACGCCGCCGGGCCGGTCGACGGCCAGGGGCGCCAACGGCAGGATCCGTTCTCCCGCGACGTGCAGGGGCAGCCGGCCGGTGGTGAGGACTCGGACGCCGGGCGCTGCGGCCAGGACGTGGCCGACGAACTCCGCGCACTCGTCGACTCGATGCTCGCAGGCGTCGAGCACGACCAGCATGGTCCTGGTGGCGAGGAACCCGGTCAGGGCCTCCCACGACGGTCGCGCCGACTGCTCCCGGATCTCCAGCGCCTGCACGGCCAACTCGACAACCGGTGTCGACCGGTCGGCGCCGGTCAGTGCCACCAGGAGCACACCGTCGGCGAAGCGGCGGACGCTGTCCCGGGCGGCCTGCAACGCCAGCCGGGATTTACCGAGACCACCGACTCCGGTGACGGTGACAGCCCTCGAGTCCGCCAGCAGGTCACGGAGCCGGGCGAGCTCGTGGCGCCGGCCGACGAACCTCGTCACGTCTGCCGGCAACGCGCGCCGGGTGTGCCGGCCGTAGCTTCCGGACCTCATCGGCTCACCCGTCGCCTCGTCCTCTCCCGGATCCGGCGCCGCACGCTGCTACGCACCCGGAGTCGTCTGCGTATCCCTCTGCGTAACGTCACGGTACCCAACCGCTGACGAGCGGGAGAGGCTGAAACCCCCGTACGAGAAGGAGGCCACGACCATCTCCGCCGACAACGACGCCGCCAGCGCGGCGAGCCGGGGAGCCGAACTGGCGATCGCCGCCGAGTCGCTCCTGACCGAAGCCAGCCTGGACGTCATCGACCCGGCCCACGCCGCCGAACTGGCCAAAGCCAACGCGCTGATCGCCATCTACTGGGAGCTGCGCCACCAGCGCGAGACCCGCTACGGGCCTGCCGCGCCGCAGCACGACGACTCCAGCGGCCCTCCCCATCCACCCGAACCAGGAGCCTGATCACCCGGAAGAGGGCAGGACGACCCGTGGCGGCGAGGTTGGACCCGAACCGGCCCACGATGTCCCCGCGACCGTGTAGATCTGGTACCAGGACGGGGCCGCGGTGATCGATGGGAGCGCTCGTGTCGTTCCCTCTCTACCAGGCACAGGCCGAGTTCTATCGCACTCTCGGACATCCCGTACGCGTACGCATCCTGGAGCTCCTCGAAGCGAAGCCGCTGGCCGTCCGCGAACTCCTGGCCGAAGTGGGCGTGGAGCCGGCAAATCTCTCCCAGCAGTTGGCGGTGCTACGCCACGCCTTCCTGGTGAGGACCTACCGAAACGCGGGCGTCGTCATGTACGCCCTCGCCACACCCGCGGTCCGGGAGATCCTCGCACTGGCCACTCGTGCATCGGCTCTCCAACCGGAGAACCCCATATCGCAATGAGACGGGAAAACGGAGGATGTAAGCATCCGCCGCCGCCTTTGCGAAACGTTACCGGAAGCCTTGCCGCAGCCGTACTCTCCCCTTTCTCTCCGCCCTCGATAGTGGGATGCACCAATCCCGATCGACAGGAGACGACAATGACCCGGAATTCACGCATCCGAGTCCTCGGCGCCGGCGCCGTGACGGCGCTGGCGATCACCGCCGCGCCGTGGGCCGTGTCCAGCGCGACCGCCTCCCCGGCAACCAGGTCGACGGTCTCGCACAAGGCTTCCGAGCAGCAGATCCGGGCACTTTTCACGCAGTGGAACCGATCGCTGGCGACCCTGGACCCCCAGCGGGTGGCCGACCGGTACGCCCCCGGCGGCGTGCTGGTGCCGACCGTGTCGAACCAGATCCGCACGAACCGCGCGGAGATCGCCGACTACTTCCAGCACTTCCTGGAGAACCGGCCGCAGGCGGTCATCACCGAATCGCACGTGAAGATTCTCGACCCCACCACGGCGATCGACACCGGCACCTACCGGTTCACGTTGCGCGCCGACTCCGGAACGCGCATCGTGGACGCCCGCTACACGTTCGTCTACGAGCGCATCAACGGCACCTGGCTGATCGTCAACCACCATTCCTCGGCAATGCCGGAATGAGTCACACCACGGCCCGGAACTCGATGATCACACGCAGACCGCCACCGGTGGCCGCGTCCAGCCGGATCCGGCCACCGTCGTCCTCGACCAGCTGACGCACGATGGCCAGGCCGAGCCCGGATCCGCCGGGCCGGCTGTCGCCGCGCCAGAACCGGTCGAAGGCACGTTCCCGCAGCTCGGGTGAGATACCCGGCCCCTCGTCCGCGACGGTGACCGTCACCCGGTCACCGTCGCGGACCGCGGCGACCCGGATGCTGCCACCGGCCGGCGACACCTCCAGCGCGTTGGCGAACAGGTTGTCCAGGATCTGCTCCAGGTGACCACGAGTGATCAGCGCATCCGGCCAGGTCGGCGTCCCGGTCAACTCGAGGGCGACACCCTTCTCGTCGGCCGCGGCCCGCCACACGTCGAGGCGCCCGGCAGCGATGTCACCCACCGAGGTCCGCTCGGGCGCCGACACGTCACCCTCCGCACGGGCCAGGGCCAGCAGCCCGTTCACCAGCCGACTCATCCGGACCACCTCGGCCGACGCCTGGTCGACGTCCTCGCGCAGCTCGGGATCGCGCGCCGCGTCGGCGATGTTGTCCAGCGACAGCCGCAACGCGGTCAGCGGAGTACGCAGCTGGTGAGAGGCGTTGGCGATGAACGTCCGCTGGGACCGGACCAGACCGTCGATCGTCTCGGCAGCGGTATTCAGCGTGCGGGCCAGGGTGCGCACCTCAGGCGGACCGGTCTCCTCGACCCGGACCGCCAGGTCCCCGTCACGGAGCCGCCCGGCCATCCGGTCGAGCGCCCGCAGCGGGCTGGTCACCCGGCGCGCGAAGGCCAGACCCAGCAGAGCGGCGGCCAGGAGCACGGCGACCGCGAGCACACCCCGGAAGCCCCAGATCTGCCACTGCCGGCGATCCAGCGGAGCCGACGGGTAACTGACCCGGACGGCTCCGACCACCTCACCCCGCGCGTCCCGGGCCGGAACCACGACGGCGAAGCCCTCCTCCCCCAGGCCCGCCTGGTGACCCCACTCGACGACCACCTGCTCACCGGCCAGCGCCCGGGTGAACGACTCATCACCGGGATCCACGGCCGCCGGCACCGAACCGGCCGGGCGGCCCGGCGCGGTGACCGCGTCGAGGCGCCCGGGCGTCTGCCGGCGATAGGCATCCATCAGCGCGACGAGTGCCCGCTGCGACGGGACGTCGCCGCCGGCCAGCAGCAACGCCGCGGTGTCGGCCTCACGACGGGCGGCGCTGATCGCATCGTCACTGAGCTGATCGGTCAGCACCCAGGCGACCGGAACGGTGAACGCGGCGATGGCGACCGCCACCAGCACCACATAACTGACCGTCAGCTGCCGGATCACGCGGCCGCCACCAGCCGGAAACCGACGCCGCGCACCGTCTCCAACGCGATGGCCTCACCCAGCTTGCGGCGCAGCGCACCGACGTGCACATCCAACGTCTTCGTGGCACCGAACCAGCTGGTGGCCCACACCGACTCCATGATCTGCTCGCGGGTGAACAGGCGGCCCGGTTCGGTGGCCAGGAAGGCCAGCAGGTCGTACTCCCTCGGTGTCAGCGCCACCTCGGCACCGTCCCGCAGAACCCGGCGCGACCACCTGTCGATCACCAGGCGATCCGGCAGGGTCCCGTCGGTGGCGGCCGGGCCGCTGTCCGCGCCGGAACCGGCCGACCGGCGCAGCACCGCCCGGATTCGCGCGATCACCTCACGCATCCCGAACGGCTTGGAGACGTAGTCGTCGGCGCCGAGTTCCAGCCCGACCACCCGGTCGACCTCCTCGGATCGTGCGCTGATCACGATGATCGGAACGGAACCCCGGGCCCGCAACTCGCGGCAGACGTCGAGGCCATCGGTATCGGGCAGCCCGAGGTCGAGCAGCACCAGGTCGCACGGCGGAGCCGCCAGAGCGGACCGGCCGTCGGTCACCCACTCGACCTCGAACCCGTACCGGCCGAGCCCACGCCGTAGCGACTCGGCGACCGGATGGTCGTCCTCCACCAGAAGTACACGCACGAGAAGAAGAGTAGCCACCGGCCGACCCGTCCAAGATCACGAGCGAACGGCGTTGAGCTGCGACATCAGGATCGTCGGGCCCGGTTCGGGAAACAGTGGACCAAGGCCGCCGCCGATTCTTTACCGGCCCCTGTCCGACTCTTTACCGTCACGGCGAGCAGGTCTTGATCAGATCTCCCTTTCCCTTGGTAACCGAACAGGCGACCAGCTGGACCTTCGCCGGGTCGGGCGTCGGGTCCGGACGCGACCCGGCGGAGCAGTACGATCGCGTTCTGGAGTGCGGAATCATCGGGGCGGTGAAGCCGATTGACGCCGAGATCCGCCGGCGGCACCGGGCACGGTCTCGCCATGCCGACGACACGGTTCGTCGGCCGCCGCACCGATCTGGAGAGTGTCCGGCGGCGCCTCGCCGAGAGCCGCCTGGTGACGCTGACCGGGGTCGGCGGTGTCGGTAAGACCCGCCTGGCCGTGGAACTGACCCGCACCCTCGGCGGCGCCTTCCCGGACGGCATCCGGATGATCGACCTGTCCGCCGTCGGCGAGACCGGGCAGATCGCCCAGGCAGTGGTCACCGCGCTGGCGGTGATCGACAGGTCGATCGGCACCCCGGAGAGCAAACTGATCGCTCACCTCACCGGCCGCCGGACGCTGCTGATCCTCGACAACTGCGAACACGTCGCCGAGGGTTGTTCAGCGCTGATCGAGGAGATCCTCGATCACACCGAGCAGGTGCGGGTGCTCGCCACCAGCCGCCGCACCCTGGGCGTCCCCGGTGAGCACCTCTATCCGGTGCAGCCGCTGGCCGTACCGGACATGTCCCGGCTCTCCGGGCCGGAGGATCTCGGCGCGGTCGAGGCCGTGCAGTTGCTCGTCGACCGGGCGCGGGCGACGCAGCCCGAGTTCGCGCTCACCGACGCCAACCTGGCCGCGGCCGCACGCCTGTGTGTCCGGCTCGACGGGTTGCCGCTGGCCATCGAGCTGGCCAGCACCCGGCTGCGCAGCCTCTCCGTCCAGGAACTGGCCGAGCGCCTGGAGACCCGGCTCGACCTGCTGACCGGCCACGGTGGCCGGACCCGGCAGCGCACCCTGCGTGCGGTCATGGAATGGAGTCACTCGCTGTGCTCGCCACGGCAGCGTCTGCTCTGGGCCCGGCTGTCGGTCTTCGCGGGCACCTTCGACCTGCGGGCGGCCGAGGCGGTGTGCGCGGGCGCGGGGCTGCCGCACGACGACGTGCTCGACGAGCTCGACCAGCTGGTGGCCCAGTCGGTGGTGACCGCCGAGCCGACCGGGACGACCGTACGGTTCCGGCTGCTGGAGACCATCCGGCAGTACGGTCGTGAACGCCTGACCGAACTCGGCGAGCTGGACGACCTGCGCAACAGGCACCTGGACCACTACCTCGCGACGGCCCGGGAGGTGGCGGCGGGCTGGGCCACCCCCGGTCAGCGCGAGGGCCTGTCGCGGCTGCGTTCGGAGTACCCGAACCTGCGCGCCGCCCTGGACCATGCGCTGGCCGCGGCCGACCGCGGCCGGCACGCCCTCGAACTGGTGACCGCTCTGCGGCAGCTGTGGTATGCCGACGCCTATCTCAGCGAGGGCCGGGACTGGCTCGAACGGGCGCTCCTGGCGGCGCCGGCCGGCGCGACCCACGAGGATCGGCGGGCCCGCGCGGACACCTTGTGGGTGGCCGCGTGGGTGACCCTGCTGCAGGGCGACCACGAGCGGGCCGCCGCCCGCCTCGACGAGTGCGAATCGCTGGCCGGCAGCTCGGGACCGGACCGCGCCGTCGGATACGTGAGCGCGCTGCGCGGCACGTCCCTGCTGTTTCGGGACCGTCTCCCACAGGCGCAGGCCGCCTACGAGCAGGCCGCGACGGTCTTCCGGGCGATCGGCGACATGGAGGGCCTGCTGTGGACGCTGTTCCAACTGGCCATCACCGCGTCACATCAGGGCGACGGCGTACGGGCGGAACGAATCTGCCGGGAGTCGATCGAGATCAGCGAGTCGACCGGCGAGCGTCTGTGCCGTTCGTACGCCGTCTGGGTGCTGGCGTTCGACACCTGGCGGCGCGCTGACGCCGCTCGCGCCGAAAAGTTCATGGCCGAGGGGCTGGCCGGGCAGCGGGACTTCCACGACGCCGTCGGGGTCGCACTGCTGATCGAACTGGCCGCGTGGATCGCCGGAACCCGGGACGAACCCGCCACGTCGGCCCGGTTCCTGTCGGTGGCCGACAGCGTGTGGGAGTCGATCGGCACCCGCCTGACCGCGTTCGGGCCGCCGCTGCAGGAGCACCGGCTCGCCTGCGAAGAGTCGCTGCGGGCCAGGCTGGAACCGGCGGCCCTGCGGGTCGCTCGCACGCCACCTCGTTTCACCAGCGTCGACGACGCGATCAGCGCGGTCCTGGAACCGGATCCGAAGCCGGCCCCGCGGGCGGGCAGGCCGTCCGTGCTGACCGGCCGGGAACGGGAGATCGCCCACCTGCTCGCCGACGGGCTCAGCAACCGGGAGATCGCGGCCCGGCTGGTGATCTCCCCGCGTACGGTCGACGGCCATGTCGAACGGATCCTGGCGAAGCTCGGCTTCTCCACCCGTACCCAAGTCGCCGTGTGGGTCGCCCGGAACGGGTAGTCGATGGGGTGAAACCACCCTCCCCCACCCTGTTTCGAACATGTGACGCTCGCCACCCGTCATATTTCGACAAGGAGGCGGGCGGATGACGATCACCCACGACAGCACTGTCACGTTGCCCCACGGGCTGCTGCACATCGGAGGGCTACGGACGCCGGCAGCCGACGGCCGTACCGCACCGATCCTGGATCCCTCCACGGGTGCCGAACTCACCCGGGTCGCGGTAGCCGGACCGGCCGACGTCGACCGGGCGGTCACGGCCGCCCGGTCGGCGTTCGACGACGGCCCCTGGCCCAGGATGACGCCACGCGCCCGGGGCCGGATCCTGTGGCGGGTGGCCGACCTGCTGCGGGCCCGCGCGACCGAGTTCGCCCGCCTGGAGTCACTGGACGTCGGCAAGCCACTGATGTTCACCACCACAGTCGACATCCCGACCGTGATCGACACGTTCGAGTACTACGCCGGGCTGGTGGCCGGGCTGGAGGGCGCCACCCGGGCCACCGCGGCACCGTCGTTCGCCTACACCCGGCGGGAACCGATCGGCGTCGTCGGCGCGATCACGCCGTTCAACTTCCCGGCCATCCTGTCGGCGACCAAACTCGCGCCGGCCCTCGCGGCCGGCAACACCGTCGTACACAAGCCCGCTCCGGAAACCCCACTGAGTGCCCTGCTCTTCGCCGAACTGCTGGCCGAGGCCGGCCTGCCGGACGGCGTCTACAACCTGATCACCGGCGACGGGGCGGCCGGCGCGGCGCTGGTCGCGCACCCGGGCGTCGACAAGATCGCCTTCACCGGTTCCTCGGCGGTCGGCGCGCAGGTGGCCGCCCAGGCCTCGGCGACCTTGAAACAGGTCACGGTGGAACTCGGGGGCAAAGGCGCGAACATCATCTTCGCCGACGCCGATCTGGGCGCCGCGATCGAGACCGCCGTCGGTGCGTTCGTCTTCAACACCGGCCAGTTCTGCATGTCCGGCAGCCGGGTGCTGGTCGAACGGCCGGTCTACCGGGACGTGGTCGAGGCACTGGGCGGCGCGGCGACCCACGTACCGGTCGGTGACCCCTTCGCCGAGGACGTGGTGGTCGGCCCGATGGCCGGCCCGCTTCATCTCGCCAAGGTCGTCTCGTTCCTCGACCAGGCGGCGTCCTCCGGCGCCCAGGTGATCGGCGGGCAGCGGCCGGACGGCCCGGGCTTCTACGTCAGGCCCGCCGTGCTGTCGCAGGTGGCCCAGGACTCGCCGCTCGTGCAGGAGGAGGTCTTCGGCCCGGTCGTGACGGTCCAGCCGTTCGACACCGAGGACGAGGCGATCCGTCTGGCCAACGGCACCCGGTACGGGCTGTCGGCCGGGCTGCAGACCCGGGACCTCAGCCGGGCGCATCGCCTCGCCGCGGCGCTGAACGCCGGCATCGTCTGGGTCAACGGCTGGGCGCTACTCGACCCGGCCATGCCCTTCGGCGGCATCGGCGCCTCCGGCCACGGGCGGGAGAACGGCCCCGAAGGCCTGGACGCCTACCTGCGCACCAAATCGGTCGTCGTCAACCTGGCCTGACACGGCCACCTCGAAAGGACATCAGCCATGTTCAAGACGCAGGCAGCCGTGGTCGAGAGCCCCGGCGCCCGGTTCACCGTCACCGACGTCGAACTCGCCGACCTCCGCCCGGACGAGGTCCTGGTACGGATCGTCGCGGCCGGACTGTGCCACACCGATCTGGGCGTACAGGCCGGTGGCATCCCCTTCGCCCTGCCCGGCGTGCTCGGGCACGAAGGGGCCGGCGTGGTCGTCGAGACCGGCGCCGCCGTCACCCGGGTCGCAGCCGGCGACCAGGTGCTGCTCAGCTTCACCTCGTGCGGGACCTGCCGGTCCTGCCGGGGCGGGCACCCGGCCTACTGCGACACCTGGGTACCGCAGAACCTCATCCTCGGCCGGCGTTGCGACGGTACGCCGACCATCACCCGGGCCGGGGCACCGATCGGCGGCCGGTTCTTCGGCCAGTCGTCGTTCGCCGCACACGCCATCGCCGACGAACGCAGCCTGATCAAGGTGGCCGCGGACGTCCCGCTGGACGTGCTGGCCCCACTCGGATGCGGCGTGCAGACCGGTTTCGGCACGGTGTGGAACGTGCTGGCACCACGACCGGGCACCACCCTCGCCGTGTTCGGGGCGGGCGCGGTGGGGCTGGCCGCGGTGATGGCGGCCGCCGGCCTGCCGCTGGGCGCGGTGATCGCCGTCGACCGGGTCACCGAGCGGCTCGAACTGGCCCGCGAGGTCGGTGCCACGCACACGATCGACACCCGGACCGAGGATCCGGCCACGCAGATCGCCGCGGCCACCCGGGGGCGGGGACTCGACTACGCGATCGACACGACCGGGGTGCCCGCCCTGGTGCGTACCGCCGTCGACGCTCTGGGGATCCGCGGCACCTGCGCGATCGTCGGCGCCCCACCAGCCGGCACCGAGGTCGCCTTCGAGGTGCAGAGCCTGCTGCCGGGCAAGCGGATCGTCGGCGTCACCCTCGGCGACGCCGAACCCGAGACGCTGATCCCGCAGCTGGTCGATCTGCACCGAGCCGGCCGGCTGCCACTGGAGAAGCTCGTCAGGAACTACTCGCTGGCCGAAATCGACATCGCCGCGAAGGACATGCACAGCGGCCGGACCGTCAAACCAGTGATCAGAATGGACGCCTGAGAAGCCCGGCTACCGCAAGGCCCCGGAACATCCGGACCGCACCACGGCCGACGACGCCTGGGCCGTGCGGCCCGGCCGGCGGCCGGGTTCCTGTAAAGTCCCGAGGTCGTCGCCGGCTGGGACGACCAACTGGTCAGCATGCGGGACCGCGCGCGATCGGCCCCGGAAGTGACCGCTGATGTCGGGTGCGGCAGCCGCGTCTACCTGTTCTCGGGCAGGATGGCGACATGCCCGTCACCGTGACCACCCACATCGGCGCCACGCCCGAGGTCGTGTGGGATCTCGTCGCCGATGTCACCCGCATAGGCGCCGCCGACCGGGGGCGCGAATTCGGTTTCGACGTGGTCGGGGCGGGTTTCCTCGCGGTGGCCCGCTGGACCTACACGTTGCGCCCGGACGGCGACGGCTGCGAGGTGACCGAGACGTACACCGACCGCCGAGGGCCCGCTCTCAAACTCTTCGGCATCGCGATGTTGCGGATCCCGGACCGTGACGCCCACAACCGCCGCACGATGACTGAGACGCTGAACCGCCTCCGCCTCGCCGCGGAGGCACCAACCGAAGCCGCCTGACCGGACCTGGCGCATGTCGCGTCAGCCGACCGGTCTCCACGGACCTGGGCGAGCAGGGTCACCCGTGCCTCGACCCTGGAATGATGATCGGGTGCCGAACCTCGACTTCTACGCCGTGGACGACGACTGGCCCGCGGTGCTCGACATCGTCTTCGGCCTGACCCTGTTCCGGGTGTGGGAGGCCTACTCACGCCCCGGCCATGATCTGCGCGAGTTCCGCACCACCGACGAGATCGTCGAAGCCGGTGAGGACTACCTCATGCTGCTGGTCACCGGCGCCGGCCCGGAACCGCGTATCCGGCGCATCGACTTCGCACCCGGGGTGTCGGAGGCCGGGTTCCGCTACATCTGCGAGGGCTGGGGGCTCATCCAGCTCCACTACGGCGGCTTCTTCAAGGAACGGGAGCTGCGGTGGACCCACACGAACCACAACACGGAGAAACGCGCCCTGACATGGGCGCCGACCAGCCCCGGGATCGGCGATCCCGCCGCCTGGGACTGGAAGGCGGTCACCAGCGCGTCCGGCCGGCTCAACCGCGCGATCCGCCGCCTGGCCGTAGACAAGATCGGCCCCCGTCCGGTGCTGCCGGCTGCCGCCCGGCTCATCGACGCGGCAGACCTGCGGTACGTGTACGGGACAGGCATTCACACGACACCGTCATACGGAAGTACCGCGCGTTGACGCCGGCCGCCGCTGTCAGCGGACGGCTTTGCGGCGTTTCCTCTCCTCGATGAGGATCGCCCGCGCCTCCTGCTTGGTCAGGCCCAGTTCGGTGAGCAGGCGACGATGCGGAATGCTCAGCAGAGCCCCGACCGCGACCCCGACCAGCGCGCCGGGCAGCACGGACGCCCCCGCCGCTGACAGGGCGACCACGATGGCCACCAGCACGATGATCGCCAGCACGGCCAAGATGGTGAGTTGACGTTGTGAGCGCACCAGCCGCTCGCGGTTCTCGGGGCTGAGTTCGGGCACGGGATCCTCCGGTCGTTGCGATGATCGGACGGTAACCGGCTCGGGGGCCGGCCGGGTTTCGCATCGGACACCGTTGGACAGTGCCCGCGGTCAGGTGAGGCGTTGCGCCCAGTGGACCCGGCCGTCTCCGCCGACGCAGATCAGGGCGATCAGCATGTCCTGTGTGGTCACGGGCGCGGTGGCGACCCGGGCCCCGGCGGGGGTGTCCGGGCGTTCGGCGTGCAGCACGGTCTGGAACGTCACCGGGGAGGCGTCCAGCGACGACACGGTGATGATGTTTCCCGCGCCCCAGAACGACCCGCCGGACTCGCGGGTGCCGGTGCCCGCCAGCCAGTCGTACCGGTCGCGGGCGTCGTCGAGGGATCCGTCCAGGCCGGTGGAGACGTGTTCGGGGTCCGGCGCGGTCACGGCGAGGAAACCGGGCAGCAGGTGCCGGCGTTGGTCGAGCAGGACGATCCGCAGGGTGGTGTCCTCCGGTGCCGTCGGCGCGGTCCAGGAGACGCGGCCGAGCAGGATCTGGTCGTCGTCGCTGGTGGCGATCTCGGCGTCGAACGGTTCGAGGGCGGCGTCGGCGGTGGCCTGATCGACCAGCCGCAGTGTCGCGGAGGCCCGCAGAGCGTCCGGCCCGTACGGCGCCCGGCCCTGCCACCAACGCCAGCCGGCGATCGCGGTGACTCCGGCGAGGAGCACCACCACTCCCAGGATCAGACCCGCCCGCTGCCGCATGACCGCAGTAGAGCACGCCCCCGCAAGTGCCGTCGGCAGCTTCGACAAGTTGACGGTTGATAAAGCAGATGCTTGAGTAAGCGTCATGGCAGTCACCATGGACGACGAGCGGCTCGACGCGTTGTTCACCGCGCTGAGCGACCCCACCCGGCGAGACATCGTCGTCCGGCTGAGCGCCGGCGAGGCCACGGTCAAAGACCTGGCCGAGCGGTACGCGATGAGCACGCAAGCCGTGTCACAGCACATCGGCGTGCTCGAACGTTCCGGACTGATCAGCCGGGGCCGGCACCGTCAGACCCGGCCGTGCCGTCTCGAACCGGGCGCCCTCGACGTCGCCGCCTCCTGGATCGAGCAGAGCCGGCGCATCTGGTCCGAACGCATGGACCGGCTGGAGACCCGCCTCGACCAGCTGCAGCGAGACGACGACCGGTGAGCGACGCCGACCTCGTCTACCAGCGGACCTTCCGGGCACCCCGCGAGCTGGTTTGGCACTGCCTCACCGACCCCGCCGAGCCCGCGCGTTTCTGGGGCCCGCACGGCATGATCACCCCACCGGACGGCATCGTCGTCGAGCTGTGGCCGGGCGGCCGGTTCGAGACCCTGATGATCGGCGCGCACGGCAGTCACCGGATGGTCGCCGTGTTCACCGAGGTCGTCGCACCCGAGCGGCTCGCCTGGTTCGAACCGGCGAGCGGGATGCGCACCACGAGCACGCTGGACGATCTCGGCGCCGACGGTACCTCGGTCGTCATCCGTCAGCAGCATGTGCCCGAGGCGATGCGTACCCCCGAGTCCCGGGCCGGTTTCCTCACCTCCCTCGACAAGCTCGAGAAACACCTCGCCCACCTCGTGCAGGGAGACCGTTGATGTCCGATCCGATGGCCTGGGTGGCGCCGACCTACACGCGTCTCGCCGATCTGCTCACCGTCTCCCCCACCGCGTGGGACGCGCCCACCCTGTGTGAGAAATGGCTGGTCCGGCATGTGGTCGCACATGTGACGATGCCGGTGCGCCTGACGCCGGAGCGGTTCGGCGCCGAGATGGCGGCGGCCGGCGGCGACTTCACCGTGCTGTCCGACAACGTCGCCGCCCGGGACGCGTCGCTGCCGCCGACCGACCTGCTGGACCAGCTGCGGTCGCCGCGACTGCACACCTGGCAGCCACCCGACGGCGGCGCGGCCGGTGCACTGAGCCACGCCGTCATCCACTCCCTGGACGTGACGATCGCCCTCGGCATGCCCACAGCCGCACCGGCCGCAGCGGTGACCGCTGTCCTTGATCTGCTCACCGCCGCCGACGGCGCACTGTTCGGCGTGGACCTGACCGGCATCCGGCTGGAGGCGGCCGACACCGGCTGGGCTTGGGGCGACGGCCGACTCGTCCGCGCCGGCAGCGGCGAACTGGTCGCATTGTTGAGCGCGCGCACGCTGCCCGACGGCCGGGCTCTCCCCCCGCCGCTGAATCCTCGGTGAGCCACCCGGTCCCCCCGGGCAAGTCGCCTCGCCCTGTCGGAACGAGTCACCCGGCACCGCTGGTCACCGGCGCGGACGAGGGCCTGTTTCGCTCGGCGTGGCGGTGCTGGACCGGATCGTCAAGGTGGTGGCGATCTCGACACCCAGCTGGGACTGGCGCTCGCCCCGGCCCAGGGCCAGCGCCAGCTCGGTCGCGGCGACGGCCATCTCACTCAGCGGCTGGCGGACGGTGGTGAGCGGCGGGTCGACCAGCTCGGCGACCGGCAGATCGTCGAAGCCGACCACGCTCAGGTCGCCGGGAATCGCCAGCCCGGCCTCGCGGGCCGCCTGATAGACGCCGAGGGCCTGCAGGTCGTTGGCCGCGAAGATCGCCGTGGGCCGGTCGGGCCGGCGCAGCAGCGCGGCCGCCGCCGTGTATCCGTCCTCGCGGGTCAACGGCACGTTCACGATCAGATCCGGATCGGCCGGCAGGCCGGATGCGGCGAGCCCGGCCCGGTAGCCGTCCTGGCGGGCCTGGCAGCACAGGACGTGCTCGGGACCGCCGATCATGGCGATGCGGCGGTGCCCGAGCCCGGCCAGATGGCGCGCCGCCGTCCGGCCGCCGGTCCAGTTGGTCGCGCCGACGAACGGCACGTCGGCCGGCAGCTCCACGGTCGGGTCGAAGACGACGAACGGAATGTCTTTCGCCCGCAGCTCGTCACGCTCGGCGGCCGACAGGTGCGCCACGGCCAGCACGCACTGCGGCCGCCGGGCGACGGTGTCGTCCCAGGTGGACTCGTCGGACTCGGCCAGACCCGACTCGGAGACGGTGACGCCGAGCCGGTGCCGGCGGGCCACCTGCTTGACGCCGCGGATGATCTCGACGGCCCACATGCTCTCCAGGTCACGGAAGACCAGCTCCAGCACGTTGCGGCGGTGGGCCGCGGAGACCTTGCGATAGCCGTGCTCGTAGATCAGGCTCTCGACGCGGGCACGGGTGGTCGCCGAGACCCCGGAGCGTCCGTTGATCACCTTGGACACGGTGGGGATCGACACTCCGGCGGACTCGGCGATGTAGGCGATGGTGACGGGCCGCGACGAGTCACCGCCACGTGGCATCTCGCTCACCCGTCCGGTCCTCCCGCTCGCGCCCGCTCACCGATGGGCGGGCATCGATCCTAACGCGACGCTTCAGGCAGGCGAGCCGGTCACCGTCGACCCCGTTTTGATGATTTTGTACGTGGTCCGCGCGCCGCTCCAGAAGTGGAAGGTGAGCGTGACCGTGCCGTCGTCGACCTCCGCGAAGAAGGCCTCCTTCAGCGTGATCGTGCCCGCGGCGTAGTCAGGCTGGAAGTGCTCCCAGAACTGCTTGAAGGTGGACCAGTCGGCCGGACCGGCGGGGCTGCCGTCGGCGTACACCGCCTCCATGGTTTGCAGTTGATCGCCGTTGAACCGGGTGGGCACAGTCGTCGCGGTGGTGGTGCCGGTCGTTGCCTCCTGGGTCGGCTGGTCGGCGGAGATGATGCTGATCGGCCAGGCCGTTCCGGCGGAGAAGCGGGCTTCGATGGTGGCGTTCACGCCGTAGGCGCGGTTGCCCGCGAGCCGGGTCAGGGCCGCCGGGGTGAGAGTGAGGGTGGTGCCGGAGAGGGTGTAGTCGGCGGCGGGGAGCGCGGTGCCGTTCCGGTAGAGGCCCTGGAACGTGGTGCCGTTGAGGTGGAGGGTCAGCGGCTTCGCGGTGATGGTGCCCGACTTCGGCAGGTAGATCTGGTCGGACGAGGCGGTGCCCGAACGGGTGGTCCAGCCGGCCTTCATCATGTCGAAGACGACCTGGTCACGCCAGGTGAGGGTGGAACGGTTCAGGAACTGGCCGGCGTCCCAGACCATCGTGGTGGCGCCGGTGGTGCGGGCCCGGTGGCTGAACTCCTCGATGAACTTGAGGAACTCGCCGCGCTCGATGACGCCCGGGCGGTTGTGGTCCCAGTTGAGCAGTGCCCACTCCCCCACGATCACCGGGATGCCCCGGTCGATGAATGACGCCTTGACCCGGTCGAAGGTGCCGTTGAGGTCGGCGCGGACCTCCTCGTTGTAGCGGACGCCGCCGGCGATGTTCACGCTGAACGGCCACCAGCCGTAGAAGTGGACGGTGGCGGCCAGGTAGGGATCGTTGAGCGCGGTGAACGTGGCGTTCAGCGCGTCCAGGCGCGGCTGGTCGGCGTTCGTCCACAGGGTCGGCAACACGAGGACACGGGTCGAGTTGTTGCCGCCGGTAGCGCGTACGAGCTGAACGAATGTGGTGTTGAGGGTGTTGAGCAGCGGATACTTCTGCTCGTCGGTGACGCCGGTGAAGTCGGGCTCGTTGATGCTCTCGAAGACCAGCTCGGCCGGGTAGTCGCGGAAGGTGCTGCTCAGCTGGGTCCACACGGCGGTGTAGCGGTCGAGGACGGCGGCGTCGGCCGGGTAGGTGTTGATCCAGCGCCACGAGTCGTGGTGCAGGTTGATCATCACGTACAGGTCCTCGTCGAGGGCCATGTCGACGACCTGTTTCACCCGGGCCAGCCAGGTGGCGTCGAGCGTGTGGGCCGGGGCCGCGCCGAGGTGGTCGGCCCAGGTGACCGGGATCCGGACGCTCCGGTAGCCCTCGGATCGGACCTTGTGCAGAAGTTCCCGGCTGGTGAGCGGGTTGCCCCAGCTGGTCTCGGCGGGGATCGCGTCGAGAGTGTTGCCGAGGTTCCAGCCGGGCTGCATCGCGGCGACGACATCCTTGGCCGGCGTCGGCTGCGGCGTGGTGCCTCCCGTGCAGGCGACGCCGTTGAGGGTGAACGACGCCGGCACCGGGTTGCTGCCCGACCAGACCCCGTTGAACCCGAACGACACTGTCGCGCCGGTGGCGATCGCGGCGTTCCAGCTGGCGTTGGTGGCGGTGACCGTGCTGCCGGACGCGACGACGCCGGCGCCCCAGGCCTGGGTGACGGCCTGTCCGGCTGCCGGGAAGGTCCAGGCGAGCTGCCAGCCGTTGATCGCGGCACCGAGGTTGGTCACGGCGACGTTGCCGGTGAAACCACCAGGCCACTGCGCACCGACGGTGTAGGAGACCCGGCAGCCGGCCGCGGCCTGGGCGCTGGTCGCCGGCACCGCCGTGCCGGTCAGCAGGCCGATCACGGCGGCGGCGAGCGTGGCCATCCTTGCGAGAGATCGTCGTTTGCCTTGCAGGTTCATGAGGGCTCGATTCCTGGGGATGAGGGCCTCAGTTGGGGGACTCGGCCCGAAAGTTTCTGGTCGCAGGCTAGAAACTCGAGAGATAGCCGTCAATGAATCGGCGATCGGCGGCACAGCGTTCACCGCCACCCGCAAACCTCCGGCAGCACGTTGACCACATCGATCACCGTCGCTAGCCTGCATCCGCTGGAAAGTTTCTCCACTCCTGACCACGAATGAAGAGAAACATTCATCCGGGATGATCCTGCGCCGGCCAATGCAGACCGACGACGATCAGTCCCGTACCGGCGGCGAAGATGATGGTGTTGCCGTGTGCCGTGCAGCTCGCCACTGGGAAGTGGACCGGCACCACAAGGTGGCGTGACTTGCCTGGATCCCGCAACCGGACCGTCTGGTCGTCGCTGACGGTGACGAGCAGGACCTGCCCGTCGACCTCGACCGGGCACACCGCTCGCACCCCGCCGGTGTGTCCTTCCAAGGTGTGTACGGTGCTGCCCTTGGCGGGATCCCACAACCGGACCGTCCGGTCACCACTGGCAGTGGCAAGGAGGACCTGACCGTCGACAACGATCGAGCACACCGCGCTCACCCCGCCGGAATGACCCTCCAAGGTACGCACGGTGGCGCCGCTGACGGGATCCCACAACCGAACCGTCCGGTCACCACTGGCGGAGGCGAGCAGGACCTGCCCGTCGACCTCGATCGGACACACCGCTCGCACCCAGCTGGTGTGGCCGTGCAGGGTACGCATGGCGATGCCGCTGACGGGATCCCACAACCGGACCGTGCGGTCACCGCTGGCCGTCGCAAGGAGGACCTGACCCTCCACCTCGATCGAACACACCGCGCTGACCCAGCCCATGTGGCCTTCCAGCGTGCGCAGAGTGGTGCCACTGGAGGGGTCCCACAACCGGACCGTCCGGTCACCGCTCGCGGAAGCCAGCAGGACCTGCCCGTCCACCGGCACCGGGCACACCGCGTTCACCCAGCCCATGTGGCCTTCCAGCGTGCGCAGAGTGGTGCCACTGGAGGGGTCCCACAACCGAACCGTCCGGTCACCGCTCGCGGAAGCCAGCAGGACCTGACCGTCGACCTCGATCGGACACACCGCTCGCACCCAGCCCGTGTGACCCTCCGGAGTGCGCACGGCGGTGCCGCTGGCCGGATCCCACAACCGGATCGTCCGGTCGTCGCTGGCGGAGGCGAGCAGGACCTGACCGTCGACGACGATCGGGCACACCTCGTTCACCCAGCCCGTGTGACCTTCCAGAGTGCGCACGGCGGCGCCGGTCGCCGGATCCCACAACCGGACCGTCTGGTCGCCGCCGGCCGAGGCGAGCAGGACCCGGCCGTCGAACTCGACCAGACGCACCGCACTCACCCCACCGCCATGGCCCTCCAGAGTGCGAACGGTGATGCCGCTGGCCGGATCCCACAACCGGATCGTCCGGTCACCGCTGGCGGTAGCGAGCAGAACCTGCCCATCCACCGGCACCAGGCACACCGCTCGCACCCCACCGGTGTGACCCTCCAAGACGCGCACCGTGGCACCACTGGAGGGATCCCACAACCGGATCGTCCGGTCACCGCTGGCAGTGGCGAGCAGAACCTGCCCATCCACCGGAACCGGGCACACCGCGATCACCCAGCCGGTATGACCCTCCAAGGTACGAATGGTGGTGCCGTCGGAGGGATCCCACAACCGGACCGACTGATCATCACTGGCCGAGGCCAGCAGAACCCGACCGCCGACCTCGACCGGACACACCGCCCGCACCCAACCGGAATGACCCTCCAAGACGCGCACCGTGACACCACTGGAGGGATCCCACAACCGGACCGACTGATCATCACTGGCCGAGGCCAGCAGAACCCGACCGCCGACCTCGACCGAGCACACCGCCCGCACCCAACCGGAATGACCCTCCAAGACGCGCACCGTGACACCAC
>NZ_JBHSBL010000028.1:461164-618228 GCF_042650585.1 Actinoplanes subglobosus | reverse complement strand
ACCGCCGCCGCCGTTACCGCCGCCGTTGTTGCCACCGCCGCCGTTACCGCCGCCGCCGTTACCGCCGCCGTTGTTACCGCCGCCGCCGTTACCGCCGCCGCCGTTACCGCCGCCGTTGTTGCCACCGCCGCCGCCGTTACCGCCGCCGTTGTTGCCACCGCCGCCGCCGTTACCGCCGCCGTCACCCGGGGGCGGGGGTCCGGGGTGGTTGGTGATACCGCCGACGGCGTCGGAACTCGCGTTTGTGCGGGAACCCTGAGCCTGCGCAGACGCCGGGAGTCCGATCAGCGAGCCGCACACCATTGCCATGCTGACGGCTGCGATCAGACGTTTGTTAGTCCTCATGTGAACCTTCCGGGTGAAAAGCTGATACGTGCGTACTTCACCACGGTTCAAGACCGTCAGAGCCCACTTTGGAAAACTGGCGACGTCTGGCGTACAAAATATCCGGAAGTGATGTTTATTCAGTAAATAGCCATTACGGCCGCCAGACAGTTTTAGTCTGAAAGGTCTACCAAAAAGCACCCGGCGGCGGTCCGCTGGGACCGCCGCCGGGCTTGCCGTTCACGAATTCGTCAGTTTGCGAAAGCCTTCACTTCCAGGAGCCCGACGGAGGCCGCACCACTCGTTAGAGCTACCCGCAACCGGGTGGTACTGATCTGCCCGAAGGCGACGGCGTTGTACTGGTTGGCGACGACGGGGTAACCGCTGGCCGAAGGCACGTCCACATAGGCGGTGCCGTTCCAGTACTGGAGTTTCCACGACGCGGGCAGGTCGATTCCCTGATTGTCGTCGAAGAAATAGACCTGTGCGGATTTCAGGGTCTGCGCGGTCGACCAGGTCAGTTCGGCCCATTGCTGGCCCTGGTTCGGCCAGGTGCCCCAGCGCGGATTGACGGTGTCGTTCGAGGACGGCGGGTCGATGCCGTCGTTGATCGCGGCCACGCTCTCCCACGACGAGGTGTAGGACGCGCTCGGTACGGCGGAGGCCGCCAGGTTCGGATTCGACGGGACCGTGCCCTGGCCGTACAACTTGATCTCGGTCAGTCCGGTTTTGACCGTGCCGGATGGCTGGGTGAACTGGACCCGCAACCGGGTGGTGCTGACCGGGGTGAAGGTGACCTTGTTGAAGTTGGCCTGCGGTGTGCCGGGCGTCTTGGCCTGGGAGGCGGCGTTGACGTAGGCGCTGCCGTTCCAGTACTGGACGTTGTAGGCGGTCGGCGGCCGGTAGCGGTTGCCGGCCCGGTCGTTGCGGAAGTACAGCCAGGCCTCGTCGACGGTCCGGGCGGTGCTGCCGAAGTTGACCTCGTACCAGTCGGTGGCGTTGGTGCTGCCGTAGCTGCCCCACAGTGGCGCGTTGGTGGGCAGCCCGTCGATGGCGCCGGCCGCCGACGTGCCGGAGGTGGTGTAGGAGGCGGTGCCGGTGGCGCCGGAGGTCAGGTTGGGCCGGTTCGAGGTGAGGTCGACGCCGGCCTTGGCGAAGACGTCGACGACGCGGGCGCTGCTCTGTACGACGTTCTGCGGTGCCTGGAGTGAGGCGAACGCGGTGTTGAACGCGACCGTTCCGGTGGTGGTGACGGCGCCGGTCGCCGGGTTGTAGGTGAACGGCACGAGCTGGTTCAGGGTGGCGACGCGGGTGCCGTCGAGGAAGATGGAGTAGCCCTGCGGCACTCCGGTGTACCTGGTCACGCCGTCGGACGGGTCGTCCCAGACGATCGACAGGTTGGCGTTGCGGTAACGCAGGTTGTTGACCGCGAAGTGGCTCCACCCGATGTTGATCGGCGAGAGTTCGATCTGCGCGTCGTTGCGGGGCCGCAGGCCGGCGACGTCCTCGATGATGGTCCAGTTGCTGCTGCCGAGGATGTTGTGGTGGATCCAGGAGCGGTAGGTGACGGCGCTGCCGTTCCAGTCGGCCCAGAACTCGTTGGCGTCGGGCCAGTTGGTGTCGCCGCCGACGTACTGTGCCCAGGCGTTCCAGTAGAGCAGCTTCTTGTAGTCGTCGGTGTTCATCCACGAGTTGGGGTAGTTGCGCAGCACCGATGAGTAGAGCCGGAACTGCACCGTGGAGTTGATCGTGGAGAAGTTGTTGCTGCCGGGGTTGCCGGCGGCGGCCGCGGCGGCCTTGTCGACCTGGTTGGCGGTGTAGAACGGGAAGATCGGGTACTGGGCGGCGTCGGCGAACAGGCGCAGGGCCTCGCGGTACTGCGCGGTGTTCGGCATCAGCCCGACCGAGTACGGGTAGTAGTTGTTGATCTCCTTCCAGGGCACGAACGCGTTCGTGGACACGTGTTTGTGCTCCAGGAGCTGCCGGTCCGGGTTCCACAGGGTGTTGATGACGCCGTTGCGGATCCGGTCGGCGAGGGTCTGCATCTCGGTGGCCTTGGCCGTGTTGCCGAGCAGGGTGTAGGCGTCCCGGGCGGCGTTGGCGGCGCTCCACACGTAGGCGGTCTCGGCGCGGTCGAGGTTGCCGGCGCGCCAGTGGAAGGAGACGGCGTCGGCGTCGTTGCCGGTCATCGCGCCCCAGTCGTACTCGATGACGCCGTTGTTGTTGGTGTCGTAGGTGGCGAGCTGGCCTTTGGCGTCGCCCTCGGCGTAGCGGGCGAAGTTGTTGAGCATGGCCGGCTGTCCGCCGTGGATCTGGTAGGCGCGCCAGGCCGCCTCGGCGATGTACTGGGTGTACGAGTTGGACCAGTTCTCCGGGTCGCCGGGGTTGTCGACGAAACGGCCGTTCGCCGAGTACTGACCGACGGCCAGGTACGGGCCGTAGGAGTACTCCGGGCTGCGCAGGTACTTGAGGTCGTCGATGTGCATCGGCTGGGTGAGCGCGATCGCGTTGTTGTAGCCGGTGACGCCCTCGATCGACTGCGGGAACTGGAAGTCCTGGCCGGGGATGTCGGCGTCGAGGTTGTTGAAGCGCATCAGCCACCAGCGGTAGTAGATGTTCTTCTTGATCGCGGCGTCCGGGACGTCGATGTAGGGCACGTTGTCGGCCCACCACCGGTTGTAGTCGCGGACGTGGGTGGCGAACGCGTCGGCGGCGGTGCGTGCACGGTAGGCGTCGTACTCGGTGCGTGACTCGGGGATCTCGTTGGCGACCAGGCCGAGCTGCACCTTGACCGTCACCGTCTGCCCGGCCGCGACCGTTACTGATCGGCTCAGTGCCCCGCCGGCGGCGGTGAAGCCGTCTCCGGAGAACCGCGGGTAGAGCGTCGTCAGGTTGTTCTTGACGGCCCGGGTGCCGGTCAGTTCGGTGCCGCTGACGGTGGTCGCGTAGGGCGACGTGGCGTTCAGCGTCAGCGTTGTCGAGGCGCTGCCGTTGTTGACCACGGCGACGTTGGTGACCAGCACGTTGTTGTTGGTGATGAACTTGGTGACATCGAGCCGCAGCGAGCCGTTGGTGTGCACGCTGCGCCAGTGGCTGGGTGTCTGCCGGCGTTGCGCGACCTGTTCGGTGAAGGTGCCGGTGGACGCGGTGATCGCGTAGGCGTTCTGGCTGGAGATGTTGTCCCAGTAGGCGGCGTTGCCGCCGAAACCGATCACCGCGGGGTTGTGCGTGTACATGAACGCGGCTCGCCCACGTGTCATCAGCCAGGTCCCGGCTGGGTCGTTGCCGGTGCGGGCGAGCAGCCGGTCCATCCAGAAGTCGGTGCCGCTGGCCTCGGCGTCGTAGATGGCCCGCATCGTGTCACCGGTCGAATATCCGACCGGCGGTGCCGGGATGGATCCGGCGTTACCGAACGCCGGGAACCCGATGGGTTGCGCGGCCAGCGCCGGCTGCGGGTCGACGGAGAGCGAGGCCCCGATCAACAGCAGACTCGAGAGGTACGCCCACAGCCGCCTCACGACTGGAACGCCTTCCACTCGAGCACGCCCGTCGAGAAGCCGGAACGTGACGTGATCTGCAGCCGGAGCCGTGTCGTGTTGACGGCACTGGTGAACGTGTTGACGTTCTCGACATTGCCGGCCACGCCACATGTTGACTGGAGTTGAATGGATACATATTGACTGCCGTTCCAGTACTGCAGTGCACATGACGCCGGGAGGTCGATGCCCTGGTTGTCGTCGAACCAGTAGACCGAGCTCTTGTTGATCGACTGCGCGGTCGGCCAGGTGTACTCGATCCACTGCGTGCCCTGTTGCGGCCAGTTGCCGTAGGCCAGGTTGGACCGGTCCTGCGAGTTCGCCGGGGTCCCGCCGTTGTTGACCGCGGCCAGGCTCTCCCACGACGACACGTACGAGGTCGAGGCGGTGGCGGTCGGTGCGATGTTCGTCCCGCTGCCACCACCTCCGCCTCCGGGGTTGGGCGGCGGTCCGGTGGTCGTCTGCACGACCTGCTGGATGGTGCCGTCAGCGTTGAAGTACAGCCGGTCGACCGCCACCGACCTGCGGAAATTGCCGCCGCCGGGTGCGTTCGCGTTGTGGTAGACGATGTACCACTGGCCGTTGAACTCGACGACTCCGGCGTGGTTGGTCGTCGACGACACCTGTCCGAGGACGATGCCACGGTGGGTCCACGGGCCCATCGGGTTGGTCGCCGTCGCGTACCGCTGGCAGGCGTAGTTGGAGTTGGTGACACAGCCACTGGTGTCGTTGGCGGCGTACATCATGTAGTAGAGGCCGTTGCGTTTGAACATCCACGGGGCCTCCCAGTAGTTGGTGAGCCCCGTCGGGGTGACGACCGACCCAACGGTGTCGATCATGTTGCTGGCCAGGCGCACGGCTCGCGGCGACCAGTAGCCGCCCCAGTACATGTAGGCCTGCCCGTCGTCGTCGACGAAGACGGTCGGGTCGATGTTGAGGCCGGACGAGTTGGCGGTGCTGTCGCTGATCAGCGGCCCGCCCTTCGCGTCGGTGAACGGGCCGAGCGGGCTGTCACCGACGGCGACGCCGATGTTCATCCAGCCGGCGCCGTTGCCGTTGATCGAGGTGTACCAGTAGTACTTGCCGTTGCGCGGCTCGACCTCGCCGGCCCAGGCGTCGGCACCGGCCCATGGGAAGGTGGCGATGTTGGCGCGGGCCCCGTTGTCGGTCCAGTTCGCCGCGTCGGTCGAGGACAGCACGTGCCATTCGCGCATCACGAAGTTGCTGCCGCCGGTGGGTGCCTCGTCGCGCCCGGCGTAGATGTACATGGTGTTGCCGACGACCAGGGGGGCCGGGTCGGCGGTGTAGATGCTGGTGATGATCGGGTTGGCGGCCTGCGAGGGGGTGGCGACGGCTATCGCCGCGGCCGCGGTGACCAGCGCGCTGAGGACTGCGGCTGATCGTCGTGTTCTGGACATCGAACTGCCTTTCTCACTGTCCGGTGGAAAACAGTTGAGCGACCTCCGCCGCGGACAGTGCCCGGCTGTGGATCCGGAACCCGTCGACGGCGGCGGTCAGATACGGATCGGTGGAGTACTGGGAGCGGCCGATCCAGTTCTGGGTGGTGGACGGCAACGCGGACGGGCGTACCGTCAGTGCGGTGTTGCGGGCGGCCTCGGCGCCGTTGACGTAGAGGACGCCCAGGTTGCCGGTGTGGGTGACGGCGACATGCGTCCACGCCCCGGTTGGGAGCGCGGCCGGGGCGTTGATGCGCTGCTCGGCGCCGGAGCCGCCGTTGGAGATGGCGTACCGGGCGGTGCCGGAGCTGCTGCGCGGGGTGAGGAACAGGTAGGCGCCGGTGCCGGTGCCGAAGTCGAACACCCGGGTCCAGGTGGCGGCGGTGTCGATGCGGACCCAGGTGGCGATGGTGAACGCGGTGACGCCGGCGAGAATGCCACCGGGCAGGCCGACGTATCCGTTGGTGCCGTTGAGCAGGACGGCGTTGCCGCTGCGCCCGGCGGTGCGGGTCACGCCGCCGACCAGGGTGCCATTCCAGCCGTTGCCGGTGGCGTCGGTCGCGACCGTTCCGGAGGTCTCGTCGAACGGGTAGCGGGCCTCCTTCGGGGCGGTGCTCGTGACGTTCCAGTAGACGCTGTAGCGCTGGCCGTGGGTCTTGTAGAACGGCCGGAGCAGCACCGATCCGGTGGTGTACTCCAGCGGCGTGCCGGTCGCTGTCAACGTGGCCGGGTCGAGGACCGGCAGGCTGCCGAGGTTGCTGGTGCCGAACTGCCCGGCCAGCACGATCGGCCCGTGCTTGACGGCGCGCACCGACGGGTTGTCCGGCGCGGCCTCCAGGGTGAGGGCCATCGGGAGGCTGACATCGACGACGTCGCCGGTGGTCCAGGTCCGATTGATCGAGAGGTACGTCCCGGGCGTCGCCGTTCCGGTGAGGACGCCGTTGACGCGCACCTGAGCGCCGCTGGTCCATGACGGGATGCGGATGCGCATGTCGAAGGTGCCGGACCCGGCGGTCACGGTGAGCCGGGTGGACGGGCTCTCCGGGTAGGTGGTGTCCTGCCGGATCGTCACGCCGCGGGCCGCCCACGTCAGCGTCGACGCGATGTACAGGTTGACGTACAACGTCGTGCCGGCCTGGAAGTAGATGCTGTCGGTGAACTTGGTGTTGGTCTCCATGCCGGTGCCGTGACAGCAGGTGAAGTTGTCGTAGTCGTTGCTGTACGTCTTGATCCCGCCGGCCCGCAGCGGCACGTAGTAGCAGTGGTGACCGTGCGCCGAGCTCGGGTTCTGCGCGCCGAGCAGATGGTTGTAGAGCGCCTTCTCGTAGAAGTCCATGAACTCGGCGGCCCGGGACGGGTCGGTGAAGAACAGCTGCCGGGTCAGCTTGAGCATGTTGTAGGTGTTGCAGCACTCGCAGGTGTTGTCCGACAGCTCCGACGCGATCCGGTTCGGCGCCTGGAAGTACTCGCCGTTGGAGTTGCCGCCGATCGCGTACGAGTGCTGGCGTACCACGAAGTTCCAGAAGTTGACGGCGATGTCGCGATAGCGGGCGTCCCCGGTCGAGTGGTAGCCACGGATCGCCGCGATGGCCTTGGGGATCTGGGTGTTGGCGTGGAACCCGGCGAGTGCGTCGACCCCGGCGGCGAGCGGGTCCAGGACCTGGGCGTGGTCGAAGTACTGGGCGGTGAACAGGTGCACCGGGTCTTCGGTGAGCTGGTAGAGGTTGAACAGGGTCTCGCCGATGCCGCCGAACTCGACGCGCAGCATCTGCTGGCGCTGGGCGTGGGTGAGCCGGCTGTTGCGGGCCTGCACCCAGGCGGCCTTGCGCTGCAGCACGGTCAGGGCCTGGGCGCTGCCGGTGAGCAGGTGCCAGTCGAGCAGCCCTTGCACGATCTTGTGGAGGGTGTAGTAGGGCGCCCACACCTGCTGGCCGGTCTCGACCCGGTCGATGAACGACTCCGGATAGGCCGACAGGAAGCCGTTGGAGCGCTGGCAGAGGGCGAGTTGCGCCACCAGGTAGTCGCCTTTGGCCTGGTAGGTGGTGTCGCCGGTGCCGGCGTAGGCCTGGGCGAGCGCGCTGAGCACGTGCCCGATGGAGTGGCCGCGCAGCTCGGTCGAGGGTGACTCCCAGCCGCCGCACGGGGTGGCCGAGGAAGACAGGCCGGCGGTCACCCGGAACATGTGCAGCAGCCGGTCGGCGTCGAGGAACCGCAGGTAGGACTGGGTGCGCCCGGCGTTGTCGGCGAACGGGCCGGAGCCGAGCCGGACGGCGGTGAGCGGGAAGGGATACACCGAGACGCCGAAGTCGGGCCGGACAGCCCGGGCCGGGCCGGCGGGGAGCAGAACTCCGGCGGCCCCGGCGGCGCCGGCGATCAGGACGGTACGACGGTTGAAACGCATGAGGACACCTCTGCAATCGAGTGATTTCGATGCATGGGGAGCGGAGGCGCCCCGGAAAGATGCAGCGTGCGGCACCCCTGGGCAGCCCCGGCAGACCCGCCCCCGTGATGCGGCTCGCCTGCGGCACACGCTGCCTTACGAAAACGTTTTCGGCAAGATGTAGAACCGGTTACGAATAGATTTCCGTCATCCCAGGTTCTTAGATGAAATTTATGATCATCTATATAAAGCGAGCCCCGGGGCGCCTACTGTGGATTTCCAGATTGTCCACTTCCTGACAGAGGAGCGTCTATTGTCATCCCCGCGCGTGTCCGAGATCACCTGGTTGCTGTTCCGGGTCGTCGTCGGTCTGCTGTTCACCTGTCACGGGCTCGCCAGCATCTTCGGCCTGCTCGGCGGCAGCCGCGGCACGGGTGAGCCGGTGGCGGTCGGCCTGTGGCCCGGCTGGTACGCCGGACTCATCCAGCTCGTCTGCGGCCTGCTCGTCCTGGTCGGGCTCGGCACCCGTCCCGCCGCGATCCTGGCGTCCGGCTCGATGGCCTACGCCTACTTCGTGGTGCACCAGCCGGACGGGCTGATGCCGATCCAGAACGGCGGGGTCACCCCCGCGCTCTACTCCTGGTCCTTCCTCCTGATCGCGGTCGTCGGCGGCGGGCCCTGGTCGATCGACGCGCTGATCCGCAACCAGCGTGCCTCGGTTCCCGCGGTCACCGAGGAGAAGGCGAAAGCGAAGGCCTCGGCCTGACCTCAGCGGGGCAACGGCGCCCGGCTCGACATCGGAGGACGAACACCGTTGTCCCGGCCGTGCCAGCGGCCGGGACCGTCCAGCCGACGGCCAGGCGAGTGGGGCGAGGACGGGAGACCGGTTACGCCACCAGGTCCTGGCGCCGCGCCGCCAGGGCGAACACCTGCTCCGGCGCCACCGGCCGGGAGAACAGGTATCCCTGGCCCCGCTCCGAGCCCAGTGCCCGCAACTCGACGGCCTGCTGTTCGGTCTCGATCCCCTCCGCCACGGTGGTCAGCCGCAGGATCTGCGCCAGCCGGATCACCGCCTCCGCGATCGCCGCACCCTCGGCGGTGCCGTCGAGCCGCGCCACGAAACCGCGGTCGACCTTCAGTACGTCCACCGGCAACCGCGTCAGGTATTGCAGGGACGAGTAGCCCGTACCGAAATCGTCGATGGCAATCTTGACCCCCGCGGACCGCAACCGTCGCAGCACCGCGATCTCGACCGCCTCGTCGACCATCGCCGACTCGGTCACCTCGACCACCAGGCTCCGCGGCGGCACCCCGGCACGTTCCAGCACCGCGAGCACGTCACGCGCGAGCTGCGGTTCCTGGAGCTGGCGCGGCGACACGTTCACGGTGACCGTGAGATCGGCGCCGGCCTCACGCCATGCGGCCACCTGGCGGACCGCCTGCTCCAGCACCCACCGGCCGATGCCGACGATCTCCCCGGAGCGTTCGGCCACCGGGATGAAGGTGGCCGGCGACACCGCGCCGTGCAGCGGGTGCTGCCAGCGCAACAGCGCCTCGGCAGCCACCACCCGCCCGCTGGCCAGGTCGACGATCGGCTGGTAGACGACGGTGAACTCGTCGCGCTGCAGCGCCCCTTCGAGGGCCTCGGCGAGCGCCGCGTCCAGGGCCCGCCGGTCGTTCATCGACGGCTCGTGGATGGCGAAGGTGGGCGTCGCCGACCGCGCGGCGTGGCTCATCGCGATCTCGGCGTTGCGCAGCACCGTCTTGGCGGGCTCGCCGGGTCGCGCGACCGCCACGCCGATGCCGCACGGAATGCCCTCGTCCTGCGCCGCGGCGAGCACCCGCTGCGCCGCGATGGTCGCCTCACCGGCCACGCTGGCGTCGGTGAGCAGCACACCGAACGTGTCCGGGCCGACCCGGGCGATCAGGTCGTCGGCGCGGACGTTGGCCCGCAGCACCGCCGCCATGCTGTGCTGCACACCCGTCTCGGCCACCGCGATCGCCAGCACCGCGAACGGGTCCCGGCCGCGGACCACCCGGGCCAGCGCCTCCTTGAGACCGGCCCGGTTGGCGAGCCCGGTCTCCTGGTCACGGCCGGCCTGTGCGCGGCTCGACCGCAGCGACAGCCAGTAGCGGAACGTGACGGCGACGAGCATGACGGCCATCGCGACGACCAGGCCGCTCCAGCGCAGCCAGCCGGACATCGACACGATCACGAGCAGCAGCGCGACGCCGGTGACCAGCGCGGCGAGCGGGATGTAGGCGATCCAGCGCGGCGGCTCGGTCCGGCGGGCCCGGTCGGTGACGCTCCCGACGCCGGACGCCGACATCATCGGCGACAGGGTGAGCAGCAGGTGCGCGGTCACCACGAGGGCGCCACCGATCGGCTCGACCAGGTGTTCCACGCCGGCGGGCAGGCTGTTGGCCCATCGGGTGTCGGCCAGGATCGCCAGCCCCATGCCGGTGATCAGTACGGTGATCGGGTCCCGCCAGTGGCTGACCATGCCGCGCAGCAGCATCGCGGCGATCGCCATGGCCAGCATCAGGTCGGCGATCAATAGCCCGGCGACGATGCTCCAGCCCGCACCCGGACGGCCGGACAGCAGGAGCGGGTCCAGCCCGGCGAACCAGACGAGCATCACCGCGGCCGCGCCGACCGCCACCATCTCGGCGACGAACGCCTGCCGGTGCGGGCCGCTCAGCCGGCACAGCGGGCCGATCACGGTCGACAGGCCGAGAATCGCCATCCCGCCGACGTGGGTCGCGACAGCCGCCCACCACAGCCAGGTGGGACCGCCGGACAGCCACGCCACCAGGGTCAGCGCGTTGACGACGCCGATCCCCCGGGCGAACGCGCCGATCCGGCACGGCAGCGCGTTGAGCCCGAGCCGGGCCACCCGGATCAGGTAGTGGACACCGAAAGCGTCCAGGACCGCCAGCGAGACCGCGAGGATCATCGGATACCAGGCCGGGACGGCGAAGCCCACGGCCTGCGCGGGAAGGATCGCGATCAGCGGCAGCAGGGCACGGCTCGGCACCGGTCCCGCCCGCGTCACCATCTTCCGCCTCATGTCCGCACTGTCGGCCCACGGTCACGGGAGTTGAGACAATCTATTGCCCAAAGGCTCCTGAACCGTCACGCTGATCGATTGTTACCGGCGGGTACGCCGCCGGCCGCCCGTGGATGTGGTGTTCGCCGAGCGTTGATCCCCGCGCAGCCCGGCAGATGCCTCACCACCCAGGCGGCCGTGCGGAAATCCCTTCGGAAACGATTCCCCCCGATCGATGCCAAGGAGTCAGATGTCCCCCTCCACTCCCCGCCGCCGGGCGCTGCGCTCGGCCTTCGTCGCCGGCGGCGCGCTCGCCCTGCTCGCGGCCACGGCCGTGCCGGCGCTCGCGGCCCCCCCGACCGAACTGCCCGGCAACGCCGAGGCGATCGAGAGCAAATGGCAGCCGGCGTACGACTACGACACCGACGGCTGCTACCCGACCCCGGCGATCGGCCCGACCGGCACCGTCAACGGCGGTCTCAAGCCGACCGGCTCGCTCAGCGGCGACTGCCACGACAACGCCGACCTGGACAACACCAACGGGTACTCGCGGTACAAGTGCAACAACGGGTGGTGCGCCATCGCGTACGGCCTGTATTTCGAGAAGGACCAGGCGCTGGCGAACAGCTCGATCGGCGGCCACCGGCACGACTGGGAGCACGTCGTGGTGTGGGTGCAGAACGACGTGGCCAAGTACGTCTCCACGTCGGCGCACGGTGACTTCGACATCGCGGCGGCGAGCGCCGTGCGGTGGACCGGCAACCACCCGAAGATCGTCTACCACAAGGACGGGGCGAGCACCCACGCGTTCCGGCTGGCCGGTTCGAACGACGAGCCGCCGGAGAACGGCTACGCCACCTGGCAGTACCCGTCGCTGGTCGGCTGGAACGGCTTCCCGACCACCGCGATCCGCACCACGCTGAGCAACTACGACTTCGGCAGCGCCAACTTCGGCCTCAAGGACGCCAACTTCGTCGGTCTGCTCACCGAGGCGATGCCTTCCGGCATCACGTTCAACCCCTCAGCCTGAGGTACGCCGTCCCGCCCCGCCCTCCTCCCGGGGCGGGGCGACCGGTTGCCGCAGGATGGTCCGCAGCCGCTCCGGCGCGGTCCGGCGCGGGTCGCTCAGGTAGATCTCGTGGTGGCGGCCGGTCATCCGCAGCCCGTTGGCCGGGATGAACTCGTGGTGCATC
The DNA here is from genome assembly GCF_042650585.1 of Actinoplanes subglobosus. Taxonomy (NCBI): domain Bacteria; kingdom Bacillati; phylum Actinomycetota; class Actinomycetes; order Micromonosporales; family Micromonosporaceae; genus Actinoplanes; species Actinoplanes subglobosus. Next base: position 606,288 of record NZ_JBHSBL010000028.1, on the reverse strand, counting down.
CGCTCCAGCGTCTCGGCCTCGGCGTCGAACGGCCCGACGTGCAGGGTCTGCACACATCGCCCCTCCGACAGGGTGCCGAGCCGGACGCCGTCGCCGACGAGGTCCTCGTCGATCCCGTCCGGCACCATGATCATCAGGGTCCAGTGCCATCTGCTCTTGTCTCGTGACGCGGTGAACGACTCCATGTCGTCGGCCCACCACAGTCCCTCCAGCGGCATCACGACATAGTCCCGGCCGGCACGTTTGCTGGCGAACTTCAACCGGTAGGCCACCGGGTAGAGCGCCTCGGCGGCGTCCCCGAACGCCGTTCCCGCGTTCGGGTCGCCCTCCCCGTCGACCATCAGATAGCGCAGGTCGGGCACGTCGACGATGTCGAAACGGCCGCGCCGGGCGGAGTAGCCGGACAGCTCCCGCTTGAAGTCGGTCTTCGCCGTCACCGGTCGCCCTCGATCGGGAACTGCACCTCGGTGAGCAGCTCGTCGGGGGTGACGCTCTGCGGATCGTTCAGGTAGATCTCGCGGGGCGGCCCGGACGGGGTGCTCCCGTTCTCCTCGATCCAGCCGGTCACCACGTGGTAGGCCGGGGCGATCTCCGCATACGGGCCACGATGAACGATCGACGCCACGGTGCCGCCGGGCACCTCACGGGAACCGGCCATCCCCCCGGTCACCGGGATGCAGATCTCCACGTCGCCCTCGGCTCCTTCCTCGAGGACGTCGTGGTAGATCAGGAAAGGCGCTCCGGCCGGGGACGCGCCGGCCGTACCGATGGATCCGATGATCGTGCCGAAGCCCTGCCGGACGGCCTCGCCGATGGTGACCAGACCGGCCCGCACCGTCAGGCTCGCAACCGTGACCGGCGCGACCATCTTGACCGTGACCTCGTCGGACATGAGATCTCCTCCTCGATCGATGAGACGTTCGAGGAACCGCAGCATCCGCTCCTGCTCGGCCAGCCTGGCCCGCAGCCGCTCCCGGTGCGCCGACAGTCGCTTTCCGATCAGCTCCTGATCGTCGTCGGCGAGCAGGTCACGGATCTCCCCGACCGGCATGTCGACCGCCCGCAGCACGCGGATCGCCTCGGCCCGCGCGGCCTGTCCCCGCCGGTAGTAGCGGTAGCCGGACGCCGGATCCACCCACGCCGGTGCGAGCAGGCCCTGATCGTCGTAGAAACGCAACGCCTTGATCGAAAGCCGGCTCATCCGGGAGAAGCGACCGATCGGGATCAGGCCTTCCGCCACGGTTCCTCCTTCTCACCGAGGTTCCAGTCTCCCCCGGCGGGAGAGTCAAGCCCGCCGGGGGAGACACTCAGATCCGGGCGGCAGAGGTCACCCCGTTGACGCGGGGCCCCGGAATCCGAGGATCGGCCACGGCCCGTCCGCCGGCGACGGTCGCGCCCTTGCCGAGGCTGACGCCGCAGTCGGCGATGGTGTGCTGGCGCAGCAGTAGCGACGTCGGCACCGGGGCGATCTCCCGCCAGGCGAAACACGCGCGGATGATCTCCACGTTGTCGCCGCCGGTGATCTCCCGGTCGGCCTGCAACAGCGCCCGCAGGATGCCGTGGTAGGTGAGGAAGTCCGGCGAGATGTTCCCCCACGTGACGGCGAGCAGCCGGCCCAGATAGTCGCGCGCACGCAGCAGCGAGTCCTTGAACGCGGCCTCGTTGCCGGTGTACGCGGCGGTGAACTCGGCCTGGATCTCGACGAGGTCCTGGGAGGTGCCGGGCAGGTTCGTCGACCGGGTCCGCAGGTCGTCGCTGATCAGTTTCCTCGCCACCAGGTCCTGCTGGAACACCTCGACCATGGTGTCGAAGATCGCGCCGGTCAGCGGCAGCGACCGGTCGTGCGGCTCGTCGCCGACGTCGGACATGCGGCGGGAGTTGAGCGCGACCCGGATCTCCCGGCTGTCCGACAGCTCACCGACCCGGTCCAGGCCGTTGATGGTGAGCAGGTTGCCCTTGGTCGAGTCGAGCAGCAGGTCGACGACCGAGTGGAAGTGCAGCGACGCCACGATCGCGACCAGGTCACCGGCCGACTCGTGCATGCCGCCGTAGTCGATACCCTCGTCGAACGGGCTGGCCGGCACCCCCACCTCGGCGAAGATGATGCTGTGCCCCAGCTCGTGGGCGAGGACGTCGAAATTCTCGCAGAACGGCCGGTCGTGATCGATGGTCCCGTTCGGCTTGCGCCCGAATCCGAACTCCAGGAAGCCGTAGCCGGACTGGGCGTTGTCCCATTCGATCAGCGGGATCAGTTCCAGCCGCGAGAAATCAGATTCGAAATGCCATTGAATGGTACGGCCGAAGTAGTCCTCCCAGATGTCGAGGACACGGCGGACCGTCGCGTACATGGTGGCCGCCGAGAATTCCCGGCTCGCCGGATCGAGGTGGTCGAAATGACCGTCGTCACCGGGGCGGACCGGCGGGCGGGCCGCACCCCGGAACGGCGGGCGGAAGAAGCTGTTGTACGGCAGCTTCCCGATCGCGTCCACCACGAACATCCGGTCGTCACCGGGCCCGGCCTGCATGCCACCCGGTTCGACGGAGACCGTGACCAGCTCCGGCTCGGGAAAGAGCGGCCCCGAACCGTCCGCCTTCTGCAGGAACCGTGGCTGCGGGAAGATCCGGAATCGGGTACCGACGTCGGCGAGCCGGCGATCCAGTTCAAGGGACATGAGTGCCTCCACCCACTGGAGATTCTTTCAGGAGGCCTCCATGCGATCTCCCGATCCCGGTGAAGTCAACGTGAGTGTCCAAGACCCATCCCAAATACCTCCGGTCAGGTGTCACTCCCGCCGGTCATCGCCGCTTCCGGCGAGGAGACGGCACGATCTCCACCGGGTTGAAGCCGTATCCGAGCAGCAACCGGTGGGCCAGGTCCGGATTCGTGTGCCGGCCGGTCACGAATTGGGCGACCAGCATTTTGAGGTGGGCGGATTGACGATGCCCGCTCATGCTGTACCTCTGCATCGCCTGGCTGGTGTGGGTCTGCACCGTTCTCGGCTGGATACGGAGCTCCCTCGCCGCCTGCTCGTTGGTCAGCCCGTCGGCGAGATGCTCCATGACGGCCCGCTGCATCGGGGTCAGCACGGACAGGTGGGGCTTGGGATCGAACATCTCCACCTTCTCGACGCCCCATCGCAGGGTCATGTCGGGCATCAACCCGAGCCCGTACCCCGCACAGTCGAGCCGGAACTGTTCAAGCTCGCCGACATAGCGCGCGCGGGCCATATGCGGATCCGGCACCGCGAACGCCTTGTGGATCCTCGGGTCCTGGAGGATCGCGTCAATCCGTCCGTTCATCTCCATCCGGGATAGCGCCTCGATCAGGCCGACCGATACGGTCAGGCCCGCGTCGACACCGGAGGACTGCTGGGACCCCTGGGAGTCCACCTTCAACGCGGAGGCCCCGGCATGTTCGATGGTGAGTCGCAGAGCCGCCGCGACGTGGCTGCTCAGCTGGACCGGCTGGCCTTCCGGCCGGGCGGCTCCGGCCTCCAGCACGGCCTGCCTGATGGTCGCCGGATCATCGTCGGTCCGGAGGATGTCCCGGGCGCCGCCCACCCAGGCAGCGGTCAGCGCCTCGAAATGGTCCACGGCGGTGAGCACCACCGTCGAGCTGGTGCGCAGGCGGTCCCTGATCTCCTCCGGTGTCCCGACGCGGTGAATGTCGGAGACACAGACGTCGAACGCCCGTGACAACGACGCCAGGGCCGGCACCGGGTCCAGGACGAGGAAACGGCTGTCACCGGCCAGTATCGAATACAGGCCGGTACGAACCATCCGATCGGAGTGGGCTATCGACACATGAAGTTGTCGTTCGGTCACGTCATCTCCCGGGGCTGTTCCGAGAAGGTGTCAACGCGAAGCTGTCAAACTCGAGCGTGGAACACGGTTCGCCTTGATCCGCTCGGCGGCGGATCGCAACGACGACTGGTCGACCTCGGTGCGGCCCGCCATCGCCGTTGCGGTGGCAGCGTCCAGAACAGCGTTCTTGATGTCCCGGCCGCCCATCGCACCGATCCCGGCGAGTTCGTCGAGGGACACGTCCGCCGCGATCGGAAGCTCCGGTGGAAGATGACGACGCCAGATCTCCAGCCGCTCCGCCCGGCCCGGGTCCGGGAAGTACACGTGCTGGAGCCGGCTGTGGAACGCCTCGTCGTAGCTCTCCGCGAGGTTCGACGCGAAGACCACCACGCCCTCGAACGAGTCGAGAGCCACCAGCATCTGGCTGCGCATGGCATTGATCGCCTGCTCGGACCCCTGGGTGACGGCCGAGAACCGTCGTGACAGGACCGCGTCGGCCTCGTCCAGGAACAGGACCGCACCATGCCGTGCCGCCAGCTGGAAGGCGGCCGCCACGTTCTTGGGACCCTCACCGTGATACTTCGACTCGAGATCGCTGCACCGGACCGACACGATGCGGCGGCGCAGCCGGGAGGCGATCGCGTGGGCGGCGATCGTCTTCCCGGTGCCCGGTCGGCCGTGCAGGCTGATGATGGACCGGGGATGCGGCTCGATGGCCTTCAGACCCCAGCGCCCGTAGATCTGACCGGCCAGTTCCGCCCTCGCGATCGCCAGCGACAGTTGCTCCATCGTCTGCGGCGGCAGGACCAGGAGGTCGAAGCCGTACTTCGGCGCCGTCACCGCGAGATCCAGGGATGACGCGTCCACGGCGGGGCTCTCGCTCACGACGCTTGCGGGGATCCGGTCGCCGGGACGATTCGTGACGGTGACAGCCAGCGCGGTCTGTGGACGGTCCTTCGTGAACTCGGTAGCGGCCGAGATGAGGCGGCTACGCAGAACGGCGGCTGCGGTGGCGTCCGTGTCCTGGGGGATCCCGGTCACCCGATACTCACCGCGATCCGCGAGAAACCGTCGCATCAGGTCTCCGACACTCATCAGCGGTTACGACCAGATCGTCACGGTCTGGCCGGCATGTGCGGCGACGACCCGGGCGTCGACCCGGTCGCCCTCCACCCGGCGCGCCTCCAGCACCGTGCCGGAATCGGCCTCGAAGATGCCCTGGACGATCGCACAACGGCCGTTGGCCAGCTCCTCCTTGATGGTGAAGGCGAGCCTGCTCGGCTGGTCCTTGATCTTGCTGACCCGGGACACGAACCAGTCGACGATCATGCTGAAGGTGATCACCGCCACGGTGATCACGGCGACGCCCAGACCGAACAATGCGGTCAACATCAGAACAGCCAATGGCGCAGGCAAATCTCCGCCCTCCTCAGACGACGACGATGACATCGTACGAACCAAACGTGTCGGCGAGCTCCTCATCCAGCTCATCGACCGCACATCGCATGCCGGCCACCTGCCCCTCGGAGTCGGTGACGATCTCCGACTGCTCGTCGAGGAAGAACAGACAGAGCTGGAATCCCCCGTCGCGGTGCCCACGCCGCAGAACCACACCGCATCGCGCGTCCGGCAGCCGTGCCTGCCCGTCGACGAGAAACCGGATGACCTCGGTATAGGACATCGACTGCCATCGCGGAGGCACTCCGGCGATCGCCGCGTCCACCACTGTCATCAAACGCCGGACCTCGGTGCCGGACGTCGTCAGAAGCTCCAGCACCGCTTCCCTCAGCCGCTGCGGGCGCATCATGGCCTCCCATCGCTGGGTGCCAGCATCCTTGATGGACCGCTGCGCCGGGTAGGCAGCCAGTGACGAGATGTCAGCGGCGAACTAGTACCAGGGGATTAGGTGACCGCCCTGCGGCGCAGGTTGCTGCGGCGTGAATGCAGTCGGGTGTCGTCCGATTCTGCACACGGCAGCGACTCGGAGAGCACCTCCCCGGTGGCACGCTGAGCGGACCGGGCGATCCCGCCTCGGCGCACAGAAGACACCACGACCGTACGGCAGCTGCTCTCCGGTCGTGAAGCAACCGAAAGGCCACATTCCAAGATCGGAGTGGTGTCGACATGCCACAGTTGCGAACCCCCGGACCACGACGGTCCCCTGATCACCGGCCCGCGGTCGTGAAGACCGCCGCCTGGGCGGCAGGCGGTTTCGCCACCGCCGTGGGCTCCCTCGTAACCGCCGCGGGCGAGTTGCAGATCCCCGATTCGACGGTTCGATTCGCGATCACCGCCATGGGTGTCATCGCCGCGCTGGCCCAGTTCGTCGCCGCCGCGTACATCTGGCGGAGGTAGCGACGCCGCCCGGCGGGGTCCGGCCTCACCTGGCCGGATCCCGCCCCTGCGGCTATTCCACAGGCAGATGCAATCGGCGGCCGACGGCGATCCGATCCAGGAAGCGTTCGTCGTGGCTGACCACCACGAAGGCGCCGCGATAAGCGTTCAGGGCACTCTCCAACTGGGCGACGCTGACCAGGTCCAGATTGTTGGTCGGCTCGTCGAGCAGCAACAACTGTGGGGCCGGCTCGGCGAACAGGATGCACGCCAGGGTGGCCCGCAGCCGCTCGCCGCCGGAGAGCACCGACACCGGCAGGTGCGCGCGGCTGCCCCGGAACAGGAACCGGGCCAGCAGGTTCATCCGCTCGGCGTCGGGCAGCGCCGGTGCCGACACGGCCAGGTTCTCGGCCACCGTACGGTCCGGGTCGAGCAGGTCCAGACGCTGTGACAGGTAGGCGACCGGGCCGGCCGCGCCCTTCTCGATCAGCCGCAGCAGTGTGGACTTGCCGGCCCCGTTGGCGCCGGTCAGGGCGATCCGCTCGGGCCCGCGAACGATCAGGTCGACGCCGGAGAAGATCTCCCGATCGCCGTAGCGGGCCGACAGTCCCTCGCCGTGGAAGACGGTGCGGCCGGCCGGGACCGTGGTGCCGGGCAGCTCCAGGACGATCCGGTCGTCCTGCTTCGCGGCCCGGCTCGCCTGGTCGTACCGTGCCTGCGCCTGACCGACCCGGTCACCGTGCACGTCGGCGGCGCGGGCCGCGGACACCTCGGCGCCCCGTTTCAGGTTCCCGGCGTGGATGCGGGCCAGACCGGCGCTGGCCAGGTTGCGTGACGCCGTCGACGCGCGGCGGGCGGCGCGCTCGCGGGCCTGCTGGGCCTCACGTTTCTGCCGCTTGAGGTCCTGCTCGGCGTTGCGGACCTGCCGCTCCAGGGTCTCCCGGCCGGCCGCCGTCGCCTCCTCGAAGGACGTGAAGTCACCGCCGTGCCACTCCACCTCGCCGTGGTCGAGGGCGGCGATCCGGTCCATCTCGTCGAGCAGCTCACGGTCGTGGCTGACGGTCAGCAGCGTGCCCGTCCAGGAACGGACCACACCGATCAGGCGCTCGCGGGCGGCCCGGTCGAGGTTGTTGGTCGGCTCGTCGAGCAGCAGCACGTCGGGCCGTTTCAGCAGCTGGGCGGCGAGACCGAGGGACACGACCTGGCCGCCGCTGAGGGTGCCGAGACGACGGTCGAGGGCGACGTCGGCCAGGCCGAGACGGTCCAGCTCGGCACGGCTGCGCTCCTCGACGTCCCAGTCGTTGCCCACGACCGCGAAATGCTCCTCGGCGGCGTCGCCGCCTTCGATGGCATGGAGCGCGGCGATCGTACGGTCCACGCCGAGCACCTGCGCCACCGTCTCTTCCGAGGCGAACGGCAGGTGCTGGGGCAGGTAGCCGAGCGTGCCGCGCACCGTGATCGTGCCCGCGGACGGCTGGAGGTCACCGGCGACGAGCTTGAGCAACGTGGACTTGCCGGCCCCGTTGACGGCGACGAGGCCGGTGCGGCCCTCCGGCACGGTCAGTGACAGGCCGTCGAAGACGATCGTGTCGTCCGGCCACGAGAAGAAGAGGTCAGAGACAGAAAAAGACATGGTGCACCCCACGGGTGGAATCGGATCTCAGGACACGACGAAGGAGGCCACCACGCGGGCGGCCGGGGCGGGGTCTTCACCCCGCGATGTCGTCGTCCCCTGCCATGTCTCTCTCCCGATCCGAAGGTCGTCGGCAACGATAGCTCACCGGCCCCGGACCGATGCACTCGTTTGTCACTGACCGCCCACAAGACCTCCGTAAGTTCCGGGATCGTCGAAACACACACGGGAGGTACTCATGTCGGAGAAACCGGTGGTCGTCCTGGTGCACGGCGCGTTCGCCGAGTCGGCCGGCTGGAACGGCGTCGTCCAGCGCCTGGCCGCGGCCGGGGTCACCGCGCTGGCCGTGGCGAACCCGCTGCGCAGCCTGTCCGGTGACGCCGCCTACGTGCGCGACGTCGTCGCGTCGCTGGGCCGGCCGGTGATCCTCGTCGGTCACTCCTACGGCGGTCAGGTCATCACGCAGGCGGCGGCCGGCGTCGAGGCGGTCAAGGCACTGGTCTACGTGGCGGCGTTCACCCCGGACGCCGGGGAGAGCGCGCTGCAGCTGTCCGGCAAATTCGAGGGCAGCACCCTCGGAGGCGCCGTGGTCCCGCGCACCCTCACCGGTGGCGGGGTCGAACTGTCGATCGAGGCGGAGAAGTTCCCGCAGCAGTTCGCGGCCGACGTCGACCCGGACACGGCGGCGCTGATGGCGGTCACCCAGCGGCCGGTCACCGAGGCCGCACTCACCGAGGGCCTCACCGTCGACCCGGTGGAGGGTGCGCCGGTATGGCGTACCCTCCCCGGCTTCTTCGTCTGGGGCGACGCGGACCGCAACATCCCCGCCGAGGCCATGCGATGGATGGCCGATCGGGCCGGAGGCCGGGTCCAGCGGGAGATCCCGGGCGCCGGGCACGCCCTGCCGGTCTCACAGCCGGACGCCGTCGCCGAGACCGTCCTCGCGGCGGTCGCCGCGGTCAGCTGACCGCCGGCACGGCCAGGACCCGCAGCAGCGCGCCGGTGAGGTGATCGGTGACCTGCTGCGGGGTCCAGCCGAGGGTGTGGGTCAGGTCCACGACGACGCGTTCGTCGAAGATGGTGACCCACATCAGGACGGCGAAACGGACATCCTGCCGCGGCGCCGCGCCGCTGTCGACCGCCCGACCGACCAGGCCGCCGAGCCGTTCGTAGAGGCCGCCGACGAACGAGTCCTCGCGCCGGGCCAGGACGCCGCGCGGTGAGCGGACGTGCACGGCCGCCGCACCCCACCGAGATGCCTGGCCCACCCACTCACGGCAGGCCGCACGGATGTCGGCGATCGGGTCGGCGGAGGCCGGCAGCCGGTCGAAGGTCTCCAGCAGTTCGCCGCTCAGCTCGGCGTAGAAGGCGTCGATCGCGCTCGCCGTGTCGGAGAAGTTCCGGTAGGCGGTGGCCGCCGAGATGCCGGCCAGCCCGGCCGCCTCGGTCAGCGAGAACGCCGGGCCGCGCTCGGCCAGCAACTCCCCCACGGCGGCCAGCAGAGCCGCCCGCCGCATCCGCGCGTCACCGCGCTGCGGCCTGCTCCCCATGCGGTGATCTTAGGAGTGGCCGGGATCACCGCGGATTTCCGGGGCCGTAACAACGACGAAAAGGATCTCCCGCAGACTGGGAAGTGAGAAAACCTTCTCAGTTACTTCGGGAGGCTGGTGCATGTCCACAAGACGAACCCGCGTCGCGGTGATCGGAGCCGGCGCCGTCGGCACGGTGGTTGCGGCAGCCGCGGTCGACGCCGGGCACGACGTCGTCGTCTGCGCACGGCGGCCGCTCGACCGTCTGGTCATCGAGCGGACCGACAGCGTGCGCGAGATCGACGTGCCGGTGCTGGTCGACCCGTCCGAGGCGACCGAGGTCGACTGGGTGCTGCTGGCCACCAAGGCACAGGACGCCGCCGGGGCGGCCGCCTGGTTCGGGCCGCTGATCGGGCCGAACACGACGGTCGTGGTGCTGCAGAACGGCGTCGACCACGCCGAGCGGATCGGGCCGCTGGTGCCGCGCGGCACGCGGGTCATGCCGGCTCTCGTCTACGTCGCCGCCGAGTCGCTCGGCCCCGGCCATGTGCTGCACCGGATGGGCGCGCGGATCACCGTTCCCGGCCCGGCCGGCCTGGCCCCGACCACGCGTTCCGACTTCGACGAGTCCCGGCCGCCGGTCACCGGCCGGGCCAGTGCCAGCTCGGCGGATCCGGCCGAGCGGTTCGCCGCCCTGCTGGACGGCTCGTGGCTGCACGTCGAGCGGGTCGCCGACTTCTCCACCGCCGCGTGGCGCAAGCTGCTCACCAACGTCGGCGCCAACCCGGTGACGTCGCTGACCATGAAGCGGATGTCGGTGATCCAGCACGAGCCGGCGGTCCGCGAGCTGACCCGCGCCCTGCTCGACGAGGCGATCGCGGTGGGCCGCGCCGCCGGCGCCCGGCTCTGCGACGACGACATCGAGCACACGCTCGACATCTACGACGGCTTCGCCGGCGACGACGGCACGTCGATGCTCTACGACCGGCTGGCCGGCCGCGCCACCGAGCACGAGCTGATCACCGGAGCCGTGGTCCGCCTCGGCGAGCAGCACAACGTGCCGGTGCCACTCAACCGGGCGATCCTCGCGCTCATGCACGGCGTCAACCACAAGTAGCTCAGCCAGGCCATCCCCAGCATCCGCCGGACCGTCACGGGCCAGGCTCGGCATCCGCTGGACCCTCTCCGGCCAGGCTCGGCATCCGCCGGACCGTCACAGGCCAGGCTCGGCATCCGCCGGACCCTCCCCGGCCAGGCTCGGCATCCGCCGGGACCTCTCCGGCGGTCCTCGCGTCAGCCGAGCCGGACGGAGAGCGTGACGCCGATCGGGCCGGCGGTGATCCTGGTGATCTCGCCGGTCCTGATGTCCCAGGTGATCAGGCCCTCCTTGTCCGTATGCGCCAGCACGGTCCGGTCGTCGAGCCAGTCGAGGATGTCGCAGCAGACCTTCGAACGGCCCGCACCGAGGTCGAGCAGACGGTCGACGCGACCGGTGGTGCTGTCGACGACGGTCAGCATCTGCACGCCGCCGTAGTTCCCGGGGCCGCTGGGTGGCACATGGTCTCCCCACGCGGCGGCCGCGATGCGTCCGGCTCCATCGGGCACGGCTGCGCCGTACCACTGATTGATGCCGTAGCCCTCCGGCCGGACCACCGTGAGGTCGACGGGGACCTCACGCACCGGTGTGGCGTCGCCCGGCCGCCACACCCGGACCTTCCGATCGAGACCGGCCACGACGAACTCCGCGATGTCGGCGGCAGCGTCGCGGCTTCCGCCGCCGATCCAGGCATTCATCGCGGCCGGCTCGGCGGAGACGGTCCCGGTGGCCCAGTCGACCCGGGTCACCCCGACCGACCCCTGCCCGACGAAGACGGTGGCGTCGCCGGACCACATGACCTGCTCGTTCAGGCCGGGCAACGGAATCCGGTGCGCCTTTCCGGCGGGCAGATCGATCACCACGAGCGCCTCCGGCTGCGGCACGGCGACGCGACGCCCGTCCGGCGAGAGCGCGGTCGAGCGCAACGGGTCCGCCTCATTTCCACTCTCATCACGGGTACGGGTGAGGTCGCCCACATCCACCACGGTCCACTGCCCCATCACATCGATCACATACAGCGGCCGCATCGACTGATCCAGCTGCTCCCATGTGTGGTGCTGGACCACCGCGACGGCCCGGTCCACCGGATGCTCGGAGAGTTTCCGGACGTCGGCCGGGATCGCGAAGGTGGCGGGCAACGGGGCCAGGGACTTCGTGGCCGGCTTCTCCGGCATCACGTCGACACCGGGTGTGACCGGTGACACCGACGGTGCCGGTGGGGCGGGGTCGATGTGGTCGCCGCGGTCACGCAGCGGCACCGTGGCCGCGACCACGGCGGCGAACGCGGCCACCGAGGCAAGCACCTGACGACGGCGGCGCACCCGCCGGGCGGTAGCCCATGCGGTGGCCGCCAGGGCTGGGGCCGCGACATCCGCGGCCGTCTCCTCGAAGAGCTCCGTGAGCCGGTCGGCCGTCATTTCCGTCCCCTCTCGACCATCTCGCCGAGCTCCGGCGCGAGCTCCCGCAGTTTCCGCAGAGCCGCACTCGCCTGGCTCTTCACCGTGCCGACCGTGACGCCGAGGATCTCCGCGGTGCGGGCCTCGGTCAGGTCGTCGAAGTAACGCAGCACCAGCACCGCCCGCTGTCGTGGTGGCAGCCGCCGCAGTGCCGCCTCGAAGACCACCCGGCTGGGCACGTCGTCGTCGCCGGCCGGACGCTCGGGCGGCGCGTCGCTGAGCTGCTCACGCCGGAACCGGCGCCACCACGAGACAGCGTCCCGGTACATCACGGTGCGCAGGAACGCCTCCGGGTCGCCCTCGCGCACCTTGGCCCAGCGCAGCGCGAGTTTGACCAGGGCGCCCTGGAGCAGATCCTCGGCGAGATGATGGTCCCCGCAGACCAAGTACGCCGAGCGCAGCAGCCGGTGCTGTCGTGCCTCGACGAAGGCGGCGAAATCGCTGTCCACACCTGTCCAACGCATGAGCACTCGTGAATGGTTGGCCGGGCCGATCGAGATCGATAAAGTCGAATCCCCCGGCACCCGCCTCAGGAGGACCCTAGTGAAAATCGCCGACGCCCGGGTGATCGTGACCTGCCCCGACCGCAACTTCGTCACTCTCAAGATCGTGACATCGTCGGGGGTGTACGGGGTCGGCGACGCGACACTCAACGGGCGGGAGCTGGCCGTTGCCGCCTACCTGCAGGAGCACGTGGTGCCCGCGCTGATCGGGCGGGACGCCTCCCGGATCGAGGACACCTGGCAGTACCTGTACCGGGGCGCCTACTGGCGGCGCGGGCCGGTGACCATGTCAGCGATCGCCGCCGTCGACACCGCCCTCTGGGACATCAAGGGCAAGGTCGCCGGGCTGCCCGTCTACCAGCTGCTCGGTGGGCGCTCGCGGGAGGGCGTCACCGTCTACGGCCACGCCAACGCCGACACGGTGGAGGACGTGCTGACCGAGGTGGCGACATATGTCGATCTCGGCTACCAGGCGGTCCGGGTGCAGACCGGCGTGCCCGGGCTGGCCAGCACCTACGGGGTGTCGAAGGACCGGCTCTTCTACGAGCCGGCCGACTCCGCGTTGCCGACCGAGAACACCTGGTCCACCGCCCACTACCTGGACCACGTGCCCGAGGTGTTCGCGCGGGTCCGTGACGAGTTCGGCCCCACCCTCAAACTGCTGCACGACGTGCACCACCGGCTCACCCCGATCGAGGCGGCCCGGCTCGGCAAGAGTGTGGAACCCTACAACCTGACGTGGATCGAGGACCCGGTTCCGGCCGAGCTCCAGGAAGGGTTCCGTCTCATCCGGCAGCACACCACCACCCCGATCGCCGTCGGGGAGGTCTTCAACACCATCTGGGACTGCCAGCAGCTGATCACCGAGCAGCTCATCGACTACATCCGCGCGACGGTCGTGCACGCCGGCGGGATCAGCCACCTGCGCCGCATCTTCGACCTGGCCAACCTCTATCACGTACGCAGCGGCTCGCACGGCGCCACCGATCTGTCACCGGTCTGTATGGCCGCGGCACTGCACCTGGACCTGGCCATTCCCAACTTCGGCCTGCAGGAGTACATGCGCCACACCGAGGCCACCGATGCCGTCTTCCCGCACGGGTACCACTTCGCCGACGGATATCTGCACCCGTCCGAGGCACCGGGCCTCGGCGTGGACATCGACGAGGAACTGGCCGCGCGGTACCCGTACCGCCCGGCCGCCCTCCCGGTGAACCGCCTCCAGGACGGCACCATGCACAGCTGGTGATCAGGAGAGGTTCCTGCTGGTCACCGTCCACGGGGCGGTGGTGCAGAGCCCGCAGGACGGTCCGGCGAACAGGGCCCGGCTCGTCTGGTCACCCTTGAGCTGCCATTTCAGCCAGGCGGTGCCGACCCGGCCGTACTCCCCGCCGTTGGTCTGGGAGAACGTCCCGTAATGGCCGACCGGCAGGTGGCCGAGGAACGCGGGAAGGGCGGCGGGCAGGCGGGAGTAGTCGTCGACCGCGTTCGGGTACGCGATGTCGTCCGGCCCGCCGGTCAGGTAGGCGACCGGGCCGTGCAGCCGTGCCAGACGGACGTTCTCCCGATCGGAGAGCAGGCCGCTGTTCCAGAACACCGTCGTGTCGACGCGGGCGTCGGCGCTCGCCTCCAAGGCTTCGAGGCCGCCACACGACTGGCCCATCACCGCCACCTTGCCGGTGTCGATGCGGCCCCGATACCTACTGCCCGCCCGGGTGTTCTCGGCGACGGCCCAGTCGATCGCCTCGGTCAGCATGTCCGCGTCGGTGCTGCCGGTGCCGCCCGGGCGCCCGTTCGCGATCACCAGGAAACCGTGGGAGGCGAACTCCCTCAGGATGTTCTGGAACCAGGTGCCGTCGGCTCGGCAGGCGCCGTTGCCCCAGACCACGATCGGCAGGGTCAGCCCGGTGGGGATGGTGTCCGGGCGGTAGATGGTGTGGTCGTAGAGGCGCAGGGTGGTCTCGTAGTCGGCGGGGAACGGGCCGGAGCCGCCGGGTGCCGCCTGCGCGCTGCCGGGGCCGGCGGCGACCGCGGTCACGGTGGTGACCAGGGTCGCCAGCAGTCCGCGGACGAATCTGTTCGGCATGGGAGTGCTCACTTCTCGTCGGGGGACGGAACCCTGACGATGGCGCAGCCCCCACCCCCGGCGAATCGGCAGAATCACCTGCGTCGATGCGATCACTCTCGGGCACCGTTCACTGCCGCCACAAGAATCTCGGCCACATTTTGACCAGCCAACTCGCGACCGCGCCAGCGATCCCCTCCTGCCAGCGGGAATGCACCCGGCCGAGAAGGGTGCCCGTGAAGAATCGCGACATAGCTGGCAGATGTGCGTTCCTGCCGCTATTCGGTCGCTCTTTCAATCAGCTCTCCGAGGTGTGCGGATAGTGCCGTTGCACCGATTTTGTCGGCGGCGGCACGGCTGATCGTCAGGACGGTGACGGCTTCCTCACGTTGTTTTGCCGCGAGTAGAATCTGTCCGAGTATGTCGCCGACGGTGGCGATGCCGTCTGGGCGCTGGAGTTGTCGGAAGAGGCGAAAGGAGTCGACGAGCAGCGGGAATACGGCGTTGTAGTCTTCTCGAGCGAGTTCGATCTGAGCGAGTGCCCATTTGGCCGATGCGATACCGTCGAGGTCACCCATAGTCTCGTTGACCTTCAGCCGTTTGAGCTGAAGGTCAGCGGCCTCGTCGTAGTCGCCGCGCTGGTAGTGGATATCGGCGATATCGCCCCAGGTGACCGCCGCCGATCGGGTGTCACCGAGCCGCTCGTAGACCGGCAGCTCGACCTCGCGTCGAATGCGGAATGCCTCGTCATAATCACCGCGCTGGAAAAGGATGTCGGCGATACTCCCCCAGGTGATCGCTTCCTCGCGGGTGTCGCCGAGCCGCTCGTAGACCGGCAGCGCTTCCTCGCGGTGGATGCGCAGGGCCTCATCATAGTCACCGCGCCGGTAGAGGAGGTCGGCGATATCGCCCCAGGCGATCGCCGCTGATCGGGCTTCGCCGAGCCGCTCATAGGCTGGCAGTTGGACCTCGCGTCGGATGCGCAGAGCCTCATCGTAGTCACCACGCTGGTACAGGATGTCGGCGATCTTGCCCCAGGTGATCGCCGCCTCGCGAGTATCGCCGAGCCGCTGGTAGACCGGCAGTGCCTTCTCCTGGTGGATGCGCAGAGCCTCATCGTAGTCACCACGCTGGTACAGGATGTCGGCGATCTTGCCCCAGGTGATCGCGGTCGATCGGGTGTTGCCGAGCCGCTCGTAGGCTGGCAGTTGGACCTCGCGTCGGATGCGCAGGACCTCATCGTAGTCACCACGCTGGTACAGGATGTCGGCGATCTTGCCCCAGGTGACCGCCGCCTCGCGAGTATCGCCGAGCCGCTCGTAGACCGGTAGCTGGACCTCGCGTCGGACGCGCAAGGCTTCGTCGTAGTCACCACGCTGGAACAGGATGTCAGCGAGGGCGCCTTGGCAGACGGTGGCCTCCTGTTCGGAGCCGGCATCGGTGAACAGTAGGTGGGCTTGATGCAGGAGTTGTTCGGCCTGGTCCGGCTCACCGCGGTCGATCAGGTTGCGAGCGTGTTCAGCGACCGCCCGGGCCTGCTCAAGGGGGTCGGCGAGTTCGGCGCCGTCGGCGTGGGCACGGTCGACGGCGCGGGTGAACAGTTCGTGGGCGGCATCGCCGTCGCCGCTGGTCTTGGCCGCGGCGGCGACCCGCCGCAGCAGAATTGCCGGGACCGGCCGGTAATGACGGTCCAGCAGGCCGATGGCCTCATGGCCGAGGCGGAACGCGTTGACGGCCGGCCCGGACCGCAGCGCGTGGACGGCGTCGGCGGCGCAGGCAGCGGTGACATCCGGGTCGTCGGCGTGCAAGGCGAGGCGGGTCAGCTGCAAATCCATGTCGTAGCTGCGGCGGTCGCCGAGTTCGGTGCCGCCCCACGCGGCGAACAAGGGACCGACCACCACGCTGGCCAGGTCGACGGCCTCAGCATCGGTCAGCGGGTTGATCCGGCCGGCGGCCAGAGCGTTGGCGGCCACCGCACGACGCTGCGAATCAAAACCAGCGGGATACACGTCGAGCAGACCCAACCCGATCAGACGGGCCGGTGATCCCCCGCTGCGCTCGGCCAGCACTGCCACGACCGCCTCGGGTAGCGGCAGGTCGAACAAGGTCAGATCACGCAGCAGTGCCCGATGAGACGGGCCGGCCTGATCGAGGAGTTCGTCGAGGGCCAGCCTTTCAAGGAAAGCCCGGATCTCAGTCTCCGACGGCAGATCGCCCTGCTCAAGGTAGGACTCCATACCGGCGACGGCGGACTCGGCGCGGGCCAGGTCGACCTGCTCCCCATACACCATCCGAGAGCCGATCAGGTCCTGCAACCCCGGATTGCCCCGGCTGACCGCCACCGCCCGACCCGCCAGCCCGTCCCGCTCGGCCCGCCGCTGCGACGACACCAACGCCCGCTGCCGACTCAGGAGTTTGCGTTGCGCGACCACCGACAACGGCCGCAACGCAATCTGCTCCAGGCGGTCCGGCAGGGAATCCAGAGTGAACTGGAAACGGCTGGTCGCCAA
The DNA here is from genome assembly GCF_042650585.1 of Actinoplanes subglobosus. Classification (NCBI taxonomy): domain Bacteria; kingdom Bacillati; phylum Actinomycetota; class Actinomycetes; order Micromonosporales; family Micromonosporaceae; genus Actinoplanes; species Actinoplanes subglobosus. Next base: position 589,357 of record NZ_JBHSBL010000028.1, on the reverse strand, counting down.
CAACCGGCTGTCCGTATCCGCCGGATCGAACGCCCGCAGCACCGCAGCCAGCACCGGCGCGACCGCCGGAGCGACCCGGTGCGGGCCGTCCGGACTGGCGACCAGCACCTGCTCGAGATCATCAATCACCAGCAGCAACGGACGACGGCCCGCCTCACTGCTCGCACACGGGCCGGACAACAAGTCGATCAGCAGGGTCTCCAACGACTCCGGCCGATCACGCACCTCACTACGGCGCGAATCGACCAGGGCGCGGGCGGCAGGGTCGGTGCGGACCGCGTCAGCGATCGCATCCACGATCGCGGCGGCGGTGTAGTCACCGAACACCACCGCCAACGCCAAATCCGGCCGCCGGTCAGCAATCCGCGCCGCCAGACTCGACTTACCCAACCGGCCCTGCCCGTGCAACAACACCCCCGCCCTATCACCTGAGCTCAGGGCGCGTAGCGCCCGCTGCAGCTCCGGCCGGCGCCCGACGAACATCTGCGGCGCCGCCACGGGCACGTGTTTCTTACCGTCCAGGAACGCCTTGGTTCCGGCCACCGCCGACACCCGCGAACGGCGCCTGGTGCCGCCGACCACGGGGCCGCCGCCGGCCGGGCCGAGCCACAATCGCGCCAGGTGCCAATCCGACCGGATCGTCTCGTCGGCGGATTCGAGCAGGCTGCGGCGGGCGTCACCGACCGCGGACGCCAGATCCACCCGGTTACCCAACTGCGCATACAACTGCCGAGCGAACACCGTCGCCGCCCGATCATCGACCGAACCATCCCAGCCCAGCACCGCCGGAACCCCCGCCGCAACCAACGACGTCGCCATCGAATGCGCCACCATCACCCCCGCCTCACCCGCGACGGCCCGCCGACCCTCACCCGCCGGCAACACACCCTCCGCATTCGCCGCAGTCGCGGTCAAACACGCCGACACGAACAACAACCGAGGCAGCACCGGCAACAACCGGACCAGATCAGCAGCCGTGGTCGGCAGACCATCGCCGAACTCGTCCTCCATCATCAACACCGGCACACCAGGACCACCCGACCGGGGCCGCCAACTGTTGACGCCATGACACGACAGGTGCAACACCGGCAGCCCACCCACATCAGCCAAACGCCGACCCAACTGGCCCGGATTACCCGTGTCCTCCACCAGCAGATCCACCCGGGCGTCATCCACCGCCGACAGGATCGCGGCCTCCTCCGCCTCGAAATCCAGCTCGTGCTGACCCCGCGGCGACGACGCCATGAACGCCAGCCCCAACCGGAACCCATCCGCACCCGCCGCTACCGCCGACGGCGCACCGAGTCGGCGCACCACCACGAACCGGACCACCGCATCCGCAGCCAGGAACCCGCCGTCAGGACGCGCCAGCAACTCCAACGGCGCCCGCAACAACGCCCACACCCGACCCGACGGCGACCGTGGCCCCCGCACCTCGAACGTCACCTGCCCCGGCACCAACTCCAACAACCGCGACAACCCGCCCGAGTCACCATCCAGCCACGACCACAACTGCCGGCCCAACCCGAGAAGCACCTCGTCAGCAGCCCCGGCCTGAACCGCCCGCACATACCGCACACCGACATCGGCCAGGAAGGTCTCGTCCGCCTCCGACAGCACCCGCCGCGAGCCGACCCGCTCACCATCGGCCTGCAACTCCCAGCCAGAACCGTCGACCACGATGCCGGTGACCACCCACCCACCCCCAACGACGACCCACCGAGAATGACGAACAGCAAAACGAATCTAGAACATCAACCCCAACAACAACCAATTGATCAAGCCCTCTCGGCCACCCCGACCCGAAACCCGCACACAACAAGATCAAAAATCGAAAATGCCAGCTCAGAGCCGAACCGTCGACCAGCTCCAAGGAGCGAGAGCAAATCAAGAATCACCACGGATAATCGTGTCCACATCGCCCGCAAACGCGCGAATAACCCAACAACCACACGAAGTGCTTTCACATTTTGTCCGCTACCACCTCGACCTCACCTCGGCCGAAAGCCCGGCTGCTACGTAGAGACTTTTCGTTCACCATGGACGGCGTTGACGAATGCGTCCGTCTCCGGAGGACCGAGATCGGCGAGGATCAGTGCCAGCACGCGTGTCCCCACCTGCCGGGCAGGCCGGCTGCCCATCGGTGCCGCTCGGAGCAGCGGGCCGATGAGGTGTCATGCTGACGATCCGAGTGGAGCGGCACGGGGGTGGCGTGATGACGGTCTTGCGGGTCCGCGGTTTCGCTCTTCCCGAGGGCGAGCCGATTGATCTTTATGCCGACGGTGACCGGTGGACCCTTGATCCGGTGCCCGGTGCGGAGCTCGTAGCCGAGGGCTGGATCCTGCCCGGGCTGGTTGACGCGCACACCCACCCTGGAGCCGAGACGCCGGGTCAGCCACTCGATGTGGCCGTCCTGGAAGAGGACCTTCGCGCGCACCTGAACGCCGGTGTCACGCTCATCCGTGCGCCCGGTCTTGCCGGCGATCCTCCCGACTGGTTCGGCCAGGCCGACGACAACCCGCGCGCCTTCCATGCCGGACCGTGGATCGCTCAGCATGGACAGTTCATGCCGGGATGGGGCGTGCGCCCGGAGCTGGCAGAGCTGCCGATCATTGCGGCCGAGCAGGCCGCCCGTACCGGGTGGGCCAAGGTGGTGATCGACTGGCTGCCGGACGATGATGTGATGCCGGTCGAGGTGCTTCGTGAGGCTGTCGACCGGGTGCATGCGGTCGGCGGGCGCCTCGCGGTTCACTCTCAGCAGGCGGCGGGAGGCTCGGTCGCCGTCGCGGCGGGCGTGGACTCCGTGGAGCACGGCATGGGCCTGGATCTGGACCTGTTGCCGCGCATGGCGGAGCAGGGCATCGCGCTCACCCCGACCTTGTCGGTGATCACCGCTTCGCTGGCGAAGATCGTCGCCGATCCGGAGCGTGCACGGAAAAGCTGGTATGTGCACGGTGCAAGCGCGCACGCCCGGCTCACCGCTGCCGCGGTCGAGGCCGGGGTCGTCGTCCTGGCCGGCACGGACTCCCGGCCGCACGGCGGCATCGCCGAGGAGGTCCGCGCGCTGGTGGCGGCAGGCGTCTCGCCGCATCAGGCGCTCGCCGCGGCCTCCTGGTCCGCCCGCTCCTACCTCGGACTGCCCGGCCTGGTGGAGGGCGGGCCCGCTGACGCGGTGGTGTTCGAGGAGGATCCACGAACCGATCTCGATCAGCTCGGCGCACCCCAAGCCGTCATCGTCCGGGGAAAACGGGTGCGCTGAGTCATCCCTTTCGGAGGCGGCGGACCTTTCCGACACGGCTCAGCAGGGCCCGGTTGCGGACTGTGCGAGACAGGTGGGACAGCGTTTCGGCTGGTCGGTCGCCTGGGCGGGCCGCTAGGGCCTCCACCGCGGCGGAGGCGGTCAACGGGGCGAACGGGGAACCCGGTGCCCCCGGCGCGGCGCCGCTCGCTGCCAGGGCGGTCTCGGCCAGCAGGTCGGTGGCCGTCTCGGAACGGTCCTGCGACAGCATCCACACCAGACCCCGCAGCAGCTCGTCGGTGCCGAACCAGACGTAGCCGGACCAGCCGGAGAAGCACTCCAGCACCGCCTGGATCGGCCACCTGCCGGGGAACGTCGCCGCCTCTCGCAACCAGGTCTTCGTCGGTGTCGCCCTCGTCAGCGACGTGGCGTGGCGCAGCAGAGCGGTGACGGGTGGGCTGTCCAGGTCGGCGGCCAGTTTGCGGCGGGCCAGATCGCCGAAATCGCAGGACCACGGCAGGAGGTCGAGTGGCAACGTGCCGGTGGCCCGGCCTATCGCGGTGCCGTAGAGCTCGGCCAACTGCCGCCGGACATGGCGTGGTGTGTCCCGCTCGTCGATGAAATCGTCGAGCACGGCACGCAGGGCCGGGGCGAAACCCGTCAGTTCGGCGGCCGTCAGCGACACCGCCATGTAGCCGGGCAGGAGGTAGCCGGCGCCGTCGAAGTAGAGGTAGTCGTCGGCGGGGCGCAGCGCCCACGCCAGATCCGAGCGGGTCCAGCGGATGTCGTCGGCGATGAGGAACGGCATCAGACCGGCGGGGCCCTCGTCGGGAGTGCGGTCGCAGTCGGCGACGGCGGTCGCGTGCATCCCGAGAGCGGCCATGCGGCGAAACTCGGCTGGCCGCTCTCGCAACACAGCCGGTGCACGCCAGCTCGCCCAGGCGGTCCGGGCAGCCTGCCAGGCAGCCCGGTGCGATGGTGGTGGCTGCCCCTCGGACCCGCTCCACGACGCGGGTGACGCGGGATCCAGCAGGCCCGCCGGCTCCCTGCCCTGCTCCGGGAGCAGCTCGGTCCAACTCATGCCGCGATCCTGCCCGAGGGGTATGACATTTTCAGTCGCAGCTGGTCACGCGCGTGTAGTAGCCGGGGGCGGTCTGTTCCAGGCTGCGCTGCACGGCGCTCGACGCCAGGCCCAGGTAGTCGGCGCTGCCTACCGCGTACGCGGAGAAGCCCGAGTCGCGGGCGCGCCCGGCGGTGATGTGGACCGCGTTGGTCGAGGTCCAGCATCCGGTCTCGGCCGGCGGTGGGATGAGACCGAAAAAGGTCATGGCGTGGTACGGGCCACAGATGCCGGGATAGCCGACTCCGGAAACGCCGCACCGGTCGATGCCGGTGCCCGGTTCGACGGGTTGCTCGTGGCCCATGTCGGCGACCAGCCAGGTCTCGACCTGCCCGGATCCGTAGACGTTCCGTGTCACGCCGGTCTTCGGGGTCGTCGTCGTAACGGGAGTGCGGCTGACGCCGAAGACGTTGGTCCACTGGTCGCGCTGGTAGTCGAGGGAGCGCGGACTGATCAGCGGGTCGGCGCCGCCGTGCCAGATCTGCACCGGCGGATGTGTGCCGGTCCAACCCGGGTAGGCGGCGCGGACCCGGTCGCCCCACTGCTGCGGGGTCACCGTGGAGGTGGATCCTGAGCAGGGGCCGAGAGCACCCGTACGGAAATAGGCGGTCTCGGTGTCGGCGCAGCCGTAGGGCATGCCGAAGAAGACCGCTCCGGCCCGGAACCGGTCGGGGTAGGCGGCGAGCATCACGTTGGCGGCCGCGCCGCCGCCGGAGTAGCCGGTGACGAAGACCCTGCTCAGGTCGGCGTCGTAGGTGGCGCCCAGGTGGTCGACCATCTGCACGACCGAGCGGGCCTCCCCGTTGCCGTCGTGGGTGCGGTCCTCGGCGTTCCAGGCGCTGAAACATTTGTGCGGGACGATGCCTCCGGAGCCGACGTTCTCCGGTTTCTGTTCGGGCAGAATCAGGTGTACGCCATACAGGTCCGCATATTTGCGCCAGCCGGTGTTGACGTCCAGGTCCTGTGCCTGGCCGCCGCAGCCGTGGAACAGCACGATCACGGGGGCGCCGGGTGCCGCGGCCGGCGGGACGTAGGTGAACATGCGCTGATTACCGGGGTTGGTGCCGAACGCGGTGACCTCGGTGAAGCCGGTGGCGGCCGTCGCCGGGCCCGCGGCGGTCAGCGCGGTCACCGCCGTCACGAGCAGGGTGAGAGCCGTGGCGAGTCGTCTTCTCATCGACCCACGATCGGCCACCCATCGGCGTTCACGAATCGGCTAAATCGCCTGCCACGGGACTTCGTTCCAGCCTCTTCGCAGCAACGCGGTCAGGTGGCCGTACATCGGGAAATTGATCTCGTCGATCTGGAGGATCGCCTGGTCGGGGAAATGGGAATTCGTTGCGGCGGCGGCTTTGAGGCCGGATTTCTCGCTCAGCGAGATCGGCATGGTCGTCTGTGGGACGTCCATGCCGGCGAAGGCGCGGTGCAGGACCTGCATGGTGATGCCGGCCAGCATCGGTGCCTGCGGCCAGATGATGCGGTCGCCGTCCCAGAAGGCCGCGTTCCAGACCGAGCCCTCCAGGACGAGGCCGTCGGGACTCAGGAAGAGGACGTCGTCGAAGCCGGCCCGTCGAGCTCCGAGGGCGTGGTGGGTCTGCGCGAGCGTGCCGCGATGCTTGAGGTGGGGCAGGTCACGCTCGAAGCGGACCGTGCGCACTCGCAGTGGCGGTCGTGGGGTGTCGGGGATCGGGGCGCTCACCGACACCATCACGTCCATCCCGGGCAGGATCGTGACTCGGACCGAGGCGTCGCGCTCGTCGCGCAGCGCGTGGCCGATCAGATCGGTGATCGTGTCGTCGGCGGGCGCGAGGTCGTCCGGGAACAGTTCCGCGGACGCCTCACGCAGCCGTTTCAGGTGCAGGTCCAGGCCGGCCACCGCACGCCCGCGCACCTGCATGGACGTGTAGTGGCCGAAACCCTGGACCGCGGCCTGATACAACGCCTCGATAGCCGGGGCTGCGCCGTTGATCTCGATGTGGGTCACACGACTACCAGATCATGTCGACCTGCCGTTCGAACGTGCGGTACCCGCCGCGGGCGAACGCGGCCGCCATCGGGGCATTACCGACATCGGTGGCCGCGCGGATGCGGGGCACGTCCTCGGCGGCCAGGATGCGGGTACCCTCGGCGAGAAGATCGTCGATATGGCCCCGGCCACGGTGGGCGGGGACGATCCCGATGTAGGCGATGATCGGGTTGTAGCCGTTGTGCGCGGGGATGACGAAACCGACCGGGTCACCGTCGGGCAGCGCCGCGATCCGCCACCAGTCCTGCGGGCTCGGGTATTTCTGGAGCTCGGTGCGGAACTGCTCCTCGGCGCACTCGCGTGGGGTCATCCTGGTCAGCTCGTCGCGGCTGTGCGCGTCGAGGCTGCCCTCCAGGACCATGGTCATCAGGTCGATCAACTCGCCCTCGCGGGGCCGGCGGAACGTCAGGCGGCCTGTCGGTGGCGGCACCGGGGTTCCCGGTTCCCACTGCAGGCGCAGGCGCTCGACGAAGGGTTTCGCGCCGCACTCCTCCAGGACCGTCATCCAGGTGTCGGCTTCGGAGCGCTGCCACGTCGGCGGAAGGAAACGGGTGAACTCGGGGGCGGGGTCGGGCAACGCGGCTCGAACCAGCTCGACGGCGTCTCCGGTGTGGCCGTCGGCGACGTCGAGAATGTCCATGACCAGGGGGTGCTCGTCGCCGGGACGGGACCACCAGGCCGCGCGGGCGGTCACCCGGTCGCCGCGCAGTGCCAGCCATAGCCACTCGGGGCGGCGACGGCCGGAATCCAGGTCGGTGGCGATCTCCCGGTTCAGGGCGTACGGGAAGGAGTTGAAGAGATCCAGCTCGCCGGGCATGACGGCGTGGCGGATGGTCAACGATGTCAAGGCGTTCTCCTGTGAAGAGGCGCCCACTCCTTGGTCGGGCGGCTGGTCAGCCTTGTGCCCGGGAGGAGGTGAGCGTGGGTGCGTCGCGGTACATGGCTCAGGCCTCCTTTCTGGTCTCGTCGTGGACGCCCATCCCATCAGGCGGCTTCGCTGCCGCGCCACCCGTTTTAAGGTCGGGCGCCCGCCCGTTCGGCGCCGATACCCGCGATGACGACCAGGAAGATGCCGGCAAGGGCCGCCCAGCCGGGAGCCTGGTGCAGCAGGACGAAGCCGACCACCACCGCGAGCGCCGGTTCCAGGCTCATCATGGTGCCGAACGCGGCTGTCGTCAGACGGCGCAGCGCCAGGAACTCCAGGACGAACGGCACCACCGGCAGCAGGATCGCCAGGAACAGGCCGGTCAGCACGATCTCCGGGGTCAGCAGCGCGATCGCGGACGGGGCGGCGACAAGGGTGGCTGCCAGGCCTGCTACCGGCATCGAGATCGCCAGGCCACGGATTCCGGAAATCTCGTCGCCGACATGCTGGGTGAGCAGGATGTAGGCGGCCCAGCAGGCAGCGGCACCGAGCGCGTAGGCGACGCCCAGCAGGTCCACGTGGCCGTTCCAGGGCGAGGTCAGGAGCAGCACTCCGGCGGCCGCCAGCAGGGGCCAGAGAATGCGGCGGCCACGGAAGACCGCGACTCCCAGCGGGCCCAGGAATTCCAGGGCGCTGGCCGTACCCAGTGGAAGCCGGGCCACTGCCAGCATGAACAGCAACGTGACACCGGCCGTCACCACGCCGAGGGCGATCGCGCCGATCGAGCCGGAGGTGCTGATCGGCTTGGTCTCCCCCGCGGTCGGTGTTCCCGTCCTCGTTCCTGGGGTGGTGGCACCGACGAGCGTCGCTGCTGCGCGGGTGGTGCGGAGGAAGACGGCCCGAAGGGTTCCCGTCACCGCCGGGTGCGCGAGGATCAGCAGAAGGACGCCCGCCCAGGCCAGCCGCAGCCAGGCGACGCCGAGCGCACCGATCTCGCCGGCCAGCCCGACCGAGACGGCGAGGCCGAGCTGCACACAGGTCATCGATGCGAGGGCGAATCCCGCACCCGTACGGGCAGCGGTGCGAGGCGGCGAAGCGAGGACGGCAGTCATGCCCCGTAGTAGACGGTCGCGAGACTGTTCGCGTCCACGTGATGATGCTGTACATACCGTTCACCTCTACTTGACAATCATGAGATGGACGTGCGCCGCCTGGAAACCCTGCTGATGCTGTCCCGCCTCGGGTCGATGCGGGCGGTCGCGGATGAGATGTACACCACCACCTCGACGATCTCCCAGCAGATCGCGGCGCTCAGCCGGGAGGTCGGCACCCCGCTGATCGAGCCGGAGGGGCGCAGGGTGCGGCTGACCCCCGCCAGCCGACGGCTCGCCGAGCATGCGGTGACGATCCTGGCCGCCATCGAAGCCGCCCGGCTCGATCTGGACCCGGCCGCCGAGCCCGCCGGCACGCTTCGCGTAGCCGGGTTCGGCACGGTCATCCGACGGTCACTGATGCCGGCCGTGGCCCGCTTGGCGGTCGATCATCCCCGGGTACGAGTACACATCCACGAGCACGAACCCACCGAGGCGCTGTCCCTGCTCGCGTCGGACGACATCGACCTGGCCCTGACCTACGACTTCAACCTGGCGCCCGCGCCCCTGGATCGGGCGGTGACATCGCGGCCGTTGTGGTCGGCGGCGTGGGCACTCGGCGTACCGGCCGCCCACCCGATGCCCGCTGTTCATTCCGAGCCGAACGACCGGCCCGACCCAACCGCCGTGGCCACCCCGACCTCCCGGGCCGTCCTGACCTCCCGGGCCGTCCTGACCGGCGACCCCGTGTTGGACGCGGCCGCCCCTGAGGTCTTCAACCGCTATCGGGACGTCGAGTGGATCGTCAACTCCCGCGGTTCGTCGGATGAGGAGGTGGTCCGCGTCATCGCGGGGATGGCCGGCTTCGACCCGGTCGTCACCCACCGTGCCGACAGTCTGATCCTGCTGCAGGACCTGGTCGTCGCCGGGCTCGGCGTGGGACTGCTGCCGGCCGACCAGCCGACCCTTCCCGGCGTGCGGCTGTTGCCGCTCCGCGACCCGGCCCCGGTCCTGCGAACCTACGCCGTGGTGCGCGCGGGCCGCACCGGCTGGCCGCCCCTGGCCCTGCTCCTGAACCTGCTCCAAACCACACCCGGACCGGACCGATAACGACACGGTCAGCTGCAAACATCGCGGCGCGGGAAGCCTTTGGCGTACTTCTGCCATTCCTCATCACTCAACTCAATACTTACCAGGTGACAAATGTGGCGCAGCGATACATTGATGTCCAATGGGTATTCGGTCAGCACCTCGTCGAACCTGGCGACGAGCCCTGTTCCGTCAGCGTTGAAAATCACATCGGTGCCACCGAAGTCGCCGAGCTGAAATATCAGTTCCGGACCGTGCAGCCGGCGAACCTCGACCACCTGGGCATAGAAGCCCTTGCCCGGAACGCGGAGCGCGATCAAATCGTTCTTCCGGTCGAACGCGGCGACGCTGGTCGCCGAGAAGCGACGCAATTCGGTCTGCCGCGCAAGATCCCACACCACCACGGAATCGTCGCTGCTCATCCCGAGCAGCGTGCCATCGGGACTGAAAACCGTGTCAGTGGCGGCCGGTATAGGGACGGTACGGACGCCGTCGGAGGTGATCTGCCACAATGTGGAACGGTTGGAATCCTGGTTCGTGACGGATAGATACCGGCCACCCGCGCTGAGCGCCAAGGTCGTCGGGAGAAATCCCTCACCCAAGGCGAAATTCGCGATGGTCGCCCCGGTCGAGAGGTTGACGACGTAGGCACGGGATTTGTCGACCGTCGCGAGGAAATTGTTCGTCGGGTCCAGGGCTGCCGCACGAAGCGGACCCCACGGGCCGTGGACCGGGTGAGAGGAGGGAGCGTTTCGCAGATCCCATTGCCGAAGCGTGCGGGTTTTGTCGACGGCCACTACGAGGCCACCCGAGATCTCCGGCGAAAGGACGGTCTCCTCGTCCGAGAACGGCTCGATCTTGACACGGGCGACCACTCGCGGTGGCGCCAGGGACCAGGTGGTCACTGTCCTTTGGGAAACGTCGGGGTGATGTATGTCTCCGTATTCAAGCGTGGTGACGCGGCTCCCGTCATCCCACATGGAGAATTCCGCGGCCGGCCCCATCGGGAGCGGATCGAAGTCGTCGAGATGAACGACTGCAAGCGATCCTTCGAAACTAGCGACCGCCACTTTTCCATCTCTGCTCAGTGCTACCACTTTTCCGCTTTCACCGCCACTTGACAACCCGTCACTGCCCGCATATATCGGCACCTTCCTGACGGGTTCCCGATCACTTTCCCTCATTAACGATCCGTCGGTGAAGAATGCCCAGCGGCCATCGGCGCTATAGGTGGGAGCGCTCGGCGCGTTGAGCAGATCAACGCCATATCCGGGTAGGGATTTTCTGCGTTCAAGATCCCACCAGATGATCCCGCCAGGCGCTTTGACAAAGGCCACATGACCGTGAGGTGCCACCGAGAACCCGTTGATCACGTTGTCCTGATTCGTGACGCGATCCTCAAGTGCGGGTAGGGGCAGTCGCACAGAACCGCGTCGTTTGCGCGTCGAGATGGTCCAGGTCTCCAACCTGTCGTCCTCGGCGATGGTCAGGTCGGCACCGTTGCTGGTCCACGAGAAGAGGCAGGACCCCTCGGCCGCGCGAGGAATCGACAGCAGCCGGACAGACGCATCGAGGGACCACACCTGATAGTCCTTCGCCCTGCAGACGGCCACACGCTCACCGGCCGGATCGAACCTGATGTCGACGACCGCTGCCTCCGGACCCTGATCCGTCCACAACGGCACGGCATCACCGGCGGCGAGGCGCCAGAGCTTGACCCGCGTTCCCAGCCGCCCGTTCTCGGCGAAAGCCAATGAACCACCATCGGGGGCGAAGGCCATCGGCATACCGTGGCCCCATCCCGGACCCGACAACTGCGTCGGCGTGCTCTGGATCATCTTTCGGCTTTCCACGTCCCAGAGTGCGATCTGCCCGTCGATACGCACCGCCAGCACGTTCGGCTCGGATGGGCTGAACTCCATCTCGGCCGAGCCGACCGACATCAGGCCCGGGAGAATGACGCCGGGGACCAGATGGGAGACATACCGGTATTTGCTGGCCACCGCGGTGAGGTTGGCCCTGGTCTGATTGTCGTCGTAGAACCTGTAGGCGGCGGCGGAAAGTAGCAGGCCGAGAATTCTGCCGTTCGGGACAGAGGCCTCGTTGAGCATCTCGGCCTGACTGGTGAGGTAACGAGCCTGGGACTGGGCTGCCTGCCTCGCCTTATCGCGGCCGATTTTGACCGCGAACGCACCGAGGCCAGCGACGAGTACGGTGAGCACCGTCAACGCCGCGACGATCACCCGCAGCCGGCGAATCGAACGCCCCTCGAACACCTGGCTCGACTGGATGTAGCGCCGCTCCGCCGCGGCGATGTCGTCCTCCCGCTCGTCGAGCCATTGCGCCGCCTCGGCCAGCGCCTTCCCGCGCAGCAGAGCCCCCGAATCCTGCTTCAGCCGCTCCCAGTCGGCGACGTCGCCACGTAGCCCCTCCTGCCACGCCCGGAAGGCCCGATCCTGCTCGGCCCAGCCGCGCAGCCGATCCCACCCGTCGATCAGCGCCTCGTGGACCAGCTCCAGCGTCTCCGACCCGAGCTCGTCACGTCCGGCCGTCACCAGCCGGGTGGTAGCCAGCTTCTGCCCCAGCAGCCACTGTCCCTCGGCCAGCTCCTGCCTGCGTGTGAGCCGACGGACGAACTCGCCGCCCTCGTCCGGCCGGACGAGCTGGGTCAGCAGGCGCCGGAAGGACTCACGGCCGGACTCCTCTGCCTGCTGCCGGTAGACCTGCTCGGCATACTGGGCCAAGGCTCCCTTCACACCACCCAGCTGCTGATAGGCGGCATGGGTGAGCCGGCCACGCTCCCGTCGCTCCCACAGCAGGGTGAGGGCGAACTCCAGGAGGGGCAGGCTGCCGCTGGGCGAGTCGCCCACATCGTCGAGGATCCGGTCGACCAGCCCCGGCTCATAGGTCGTGCCCCTCGGCAGCGGCCCCTCGATGACCCTCTGCAACTGGCGCCGATCCATTTCGCCGACCGCCGCCACCGACTCACCGAGCGCCTGTGCCAGGGCCGGCAACTGCAGTGCCTGGCCGAAGAAGTCGGCGCGCAGCGTGATCACGGCGGTCACCTCACCCAGGCCGAGGCCGGCCAGCAGAATCTCGGTCAGCTCGGCGGTGTCGGGCGTGCCGAAGACCTCCTCGAACTGGTCGATGATCAACAGCAATCGGTTGGCACCGGACCGCATCAGCATCCGGCTCAGCACGGCGTGCACGTGACCGTTACGCAGCACCTCGGTGAGCTGGCTCAACGAGAGAAGCCGCTGCGTCTCGCTCTGGCTGGGCTCCAGCACGGGGAGCAGAGCAGCCGCCAGAGCGGCGACCCCGGACGAGGCCTGCGCCGGGCGCATGGTGGCGGTGACCCACTTCATCGAGCGGTGCACGATCGGAAGCAGCCCACCGAAGACCAGTGAGGACTTGCCACTGCCGGACGGGCCGACCACTGCCACGAAGTTGTGCTGCTCGATATCCTTGGCCAGCTGCGCGGTCCGGTCCTCTCGACCGAAATACACGTCCGCGTCCTGCTCGCGGAACGCGGCCAAACCACGGTACGGGCACGGCGCGCGCCCCATCTCGCCCAGGTCGGGCCAGGCCTCGGCCAGCGCCGCGGCCGGGATCATGTAAGCGGCACGCAGGTCGCCGTCGACCTCCGCGGCCACGGCCATGCCGACCACAGCTGCCAGCTCGTCGTCCCACACGGGCGAACCGCTGAAACCCGGCTCCACCGCATAACCGTTGTTTCCGCTGCTTTCCAGCTGGACCCAGCCGATTCCTTGCCGGCCCCTCAGGATCCCGGCCACCCAGACGCCGTCCTCACGCCCGCCCGAGAAGCCGAACAGCCGGCACGGATGACCCCAGAGCTCGGCCTCCTCGACCATCGGGACACGCCACGCAGTGCACGGTGGATCCGCGGCGAGCCTGAGCACCGCGATATCCCCGCTGCCGTCCGCGAGCACCGGCAGCAACGCCACGACCTCGGCAGCGAACGTCGCGGACCCGGGCAGCAACGGAAAATCCAACCGCACGGATCCCGCCCGCTGCACCACATGCGCGCATGTCAGCACCGTCCGGTCGCCGGCCAGGAACCCGACTCCGGCGACGCGGCCGTCATCACCCCGGATCCGGACGATCGCCGGCTCCAGACCACCTGCTGCCGGCACCCGGACCGGATCGACGGTCTGCGACATTACGGCGCCGAATCGTCAGCGAGTGTCCATCTCAGGACGACCTTGAAGTTTGCCTCACCGCTCGACTCCGCGATCACGAATCCCGTTTTGGCCGTCAGTTTCAGCCCGAGCTCGACGTCGATCTCGTCGGGAGGAACCGCAGTCTCCCTGGCGCGCCGGATCGCCTCCTGCCCCATCCGGGTCACCTGCGCGACCGCCTGGTCGAACCGCTCGGACGCCCGCCCGACCACGTCGCCCGCATTGGCCCGCACCACACCCTGACCGCTCACCTCGACCATGACGAAGTCGTCGTCGTCCACGGGTAGCTCAACATAGGCAACCATGTAGCCGTCATATCAGTGCACACCCGATTAAACCGTCCTATCCGGTGAATCAATCCGACAATCGTTCAAGAGGGTGATCGCACGTCAGCCAGGATCGGGGGCACGCCGCGACTCCACCGCCTCCCGGACGGCCGGGACGATCTCCGCACCCCAGCGGGCGAGTGACCTGCGATCGGGTGTGCCGCCGGACGGGGAGAACAGCAGGAAGCCCGAAGCGCCATGATCCAGGACGGCTGTGGTCAGCTCCTCCACCCACTGGCCGGCCGAGCCGCCGATCCACCGGCCGTCACGATCACGCGGAGCCGGTAGCGGACCGTCGGTGATACGGCCGGGAAGGTTGAACACCGTCCGGATCTGTTGTGGATCGCGGCCCATTGCTGCGGCCGCCTCGTCGATGACCGGCCGTGAACTGCGGTAGCGCGCACTCTGCCAGTCGGCAGCGTGGCCGGGGATCCACCCGTCGGCGGCGCGGCCGGTCGCGGCCAGCGATCGGGGACCGACCGAGCCGGTCCACACCGGAGGAGCCTCCACCGGGGCGGGCTCGATGCTCTCGACCCGGTAGTGACGGCCGTGATGGGTGATCGGCGGACCGCCGCCGGACAGCTTGCGGACCAGGAGGATCGCCTCCTCGAAGGCGTCGACCGCCTCGCTCGGCGACAGCCTTGGCACTCCCATGTCGCTGATGCGGTCCCACAGCCCGCCGGCTCCCATGCCGAGGACCACCCGCCCGGCGGACAGTGCCGACAGCGAGGTCACCGTGCGGGCCAGCACAGCGGGTGGACGGGTGGGCAGGTTGGTGACATTGGCGAACCCGGCCAGCCGGCGGGTGGCGCCGAGGACGAACCCGATGGCGGCATAGGCGTCCAACCGCCGGCCGAGGTAGGGGTGGTCGGACAGGGAGAAGACGTCGAGGCCGTCGCGGTCGGCCTGCTGTGTCAGCCGCAGCAGCTCAGGACCCTCGCCGATGTCGGTGTGCGCCCCGAAGCCGAAGACGATTCGCTCGTTCATGCGTCGAGATTGCCCCGGCTGCGGGCCTTGAGGGAGGCCGGGCTGATAGTGGTACCAGGAGGGACACCTTGAGGGCCCGCGGCGTTGTTACGGTCGGGTGGTGAGCGACAACGAACTCGGATTGTTCCTGCGGACCCGCCGGGAGGCGATCACTCCGGCCGAGGTCGGGCTGCCCGCCGACCCACGGCGGCGGGTCCCAGGTCTGCGCCGGTCCGAGGTCGCCGCGCTCGCCCGGGTCAGCGTCGAGTATGTGACCCGGCTCGAGCAGGGCCGCGACCGCCGGCCCTCACCGCAGGTGCTGTCCGCCCTCGCGGGCGCCCTGCGACTGTCGGCTGGTGAGCGTGCGCATCTGTTGCGGCTGACGAAGGCGTCCGACCCCGGTTACAACTGCCTCGGTGGCGGCACCAGGCCGGCCCGGGCGGTCCGGCCGACAGTGCGGGCGGTCCTCGATCGGCTCGAACCCACCTCGGCCGTTCTGCTGAACAGGCTCGGTGACGTTCTGGCCCACACCTCCGGCTATCAGCGGCTGATGGGCCCGGTCGGGCTCCTGGATGCGGCCCAGCCCAACGTGGCCCGGTTCGTGCTCACCGACGAGCGGGCTCGGCAGGTCTATCCCGACTGGGAGCGGGTCGCCGATGAGGAGGTCGCAGCGCTCAAACAGGGGCCGTTCCGGGCCCACCCGCACATCGCCGCCCTCGCCGACGACCTGACCATCACCGCCGGGGAGGAATTCACCCGGCGGGTGGAGACGGTTCCCGGACTACCGAGTGCCAGCGGCGTGCTGCGGCTGGCCCATCCGATCGTGGGCCCACTGCGGCTGGCATACGAGGTGCTGGAGCTCCCCGCCGACGAGGATCAACGGATCGTGGTCCACCTGCCCGCCGACACGGAGACGGCTGCCGCACTCGACCTGCTCGTGACACCGCCCCTGCACGCCCTGGCCGGCTGACGAGGTCCCCGTGGCGCACCCCGACATGGACGCATCAGTGACGCATCGACCGCGGCCGCAGGACGGAGGGTCAGCTGTGGTGACGCGGGGATCGCCACGTCTCCTGAGCCCACGACAGGTCGGCCGGGTCGTCGTGGATGCACAGGACACGGGCGATCGCGCCCGGCACGGCGGCGTAACCGTGGAACTCGTGCCGGGCCTTGCCGTCGACCGTAGTGGTCAGCCAGAAGGCTTGCCGCAGCACGCCGCTGTCGGGCTCGGTGGACTCGCCGTCACGCCGGGTCGGCGCGCCCTCGGTCAGCAGCGCGATCGCCTCGGCGGCGCCGGCCTCGGCCGGTGTGGTGTACATGTCGAGGACCACCGTGCGGCTGGGGCCGACGGAGCGGAACTCGTCACCCCGGCGGCGTGGAGCCAGGCCCGCGGTCCGCAACAGCGACCACTTGTCGGTGACACGTTCGCGCACGGTCGCGGGCAGGGCGTGGGGGATACGACTGAGCACGTCGTCGCGGTCCCACTCCTCGTTGAGGACCCGCCACAGCGTGGCGCCCTCGCGCCGGCCAGATACGGCAGGTCGTCGACCGGCGTCAGAACTCATCGACGCGTCCGCGCTGGTCGAAGCAGGTCGTGTCGATCGCCAGCTTGATCAGCTCGCGGGCGGTGGCGTGGTCGGTGGCTTCGGCGTCGAGGGTGCCCAGGGTCCGGGTCGTGTCGACGATCTCGTCGGTCGACCGGCCTGAGGCCAGCCCGGCGCAGGCGGTGTCGGCGATCGCCTGGATGTCGGCGTCGCTGCGGTCAGCGGCGATGTCGGCGAGTTGGGCCCGCACGACGTTCACGAACTCACCCGGCGACGAGGAGGGCGACGAGGAGGGCGAGGAGGTGGACGAGGATGCCACGGATGGCGATGGAGCCACGGACGGTGAGGAGGCAACAGATGACGTCGGCGGATCACCAGCCACCGGATCGGCACCATCCGTGCAACCAGCCACCGTGCAGAGGACCGCAACCACGGCCATCACCGGCCACGTCTTCATCATCGCCCCGTCCCTACCGACCAAGATCCCCCGAGACTAGACCAGCCCCGCCCACCCGGCCGCGGCCGCGACAGGGCCGTGACACGCCGCCCCGATAGTGGTAGCCAGATTGCGGAAATATCGCACCCATCCGCGGCCGGGGCGGCTCCGAACCCCCACACGGACGAATCGATGCGGGATGGAGAACGATGGCAGAGCGTGGCGTCGGGGACCGGCCGGAGTACCTGACTCCGGTGCCGGCCCCGGAGACGGTGCCGGATGCCGGCCTGTTGCTGGCGTCGGTGGCGCGCGGCGACGAGAAGGCGTTCGGCAGGCTGTACGACCTGGTCGCGCCACGCGTCTACGGCCTGGTCAGGCGAGTGCTGCGGGATCCGGCGCAGGCCGAGGAGGTCGCGCAGGAGGTTCTGGTCGAGGTGTGGCGGACGGCGGCCCGCTGGGATGCGAGCAGAGGTTCCGCGACGGCCTGGATCTTCATGATCGCCCATCGGCGGGCAGTGGACCGGGTCCGGGCCGAGCAGGCCGCCGGTGATCGGGTCGCCCGGGTGGGCGCGGCCTCGGTCGACACCCCGTATGACGAGGTCGCCGACGAGGTCGCGGTGCGCCTGGAGCGCCAGCAGGTGCGGCACTGCCTGGAGGTGCTCACCGAGGTGCAGCGACAGGCGGTGACGCTCGCGTTCTACCAGGGCCACTCCTATCCACAGGTGTCCGAGTTGCTGAGGGTGCCGTTACCGACGGTGAAGAGCAGGATGAGAGACGGCCTGATCAGGCTCCGTGACTGCCTGACTCCGGAGGTGGCCGCATGAGCGATGACGTTCACTCGCTGATCGGCGCCTACGTCCTGGACGCTCTGGACGACATCGACCGCGCCGCGTTCGACCGGCATCTGCGCGACTGCGACGTGTGCCGGCTGGAGGCCGACGAGTTGTTCGAGGTGACGGCCCGGCTCGCGGACGGCGCCTGGTCGGTGCCGCCGCCCCGTCTCCGCGACAACGTGCTCGCCGAGATCACCAACACCCGTCAGCTTCCGCCGGCGATTCCGTCACGGCCGCAGCCCCGGTCGTCCCGGCGCGGTCTGCGTCTGGTCGCCGCGGCCGCCGCGGTTGTCGCCGCGGTCGGAGCCGGGGCGGTCGTCTATCAGATTCAGGATCAGCGGGTACGGGACACGCAATCCCGGCTCGAGGCAGCGCAGGCGAGCGAGGCGCGGGTACGGTCGATTCTCGGCGCGTCCGACGTCCAGACACACTCTGAGCAGCTGAGAAGCGGCGGCCGGGTGACGGTGTCGACGTCCCGCCTCCACAATGCCGGCGTAATCATGCTCGCGGCTGACAGCGCTCCGGCCGCGGGACGCGTCTATCAGATGTGGACTATTCAATCGGGCGCACCTGCCTCCGCCGGCGCGCTGAGCGAGGGCCAGTCAGCGGCCGTGCAGGTGGTCGAGGGTCTGCCCGCCATGTCGAATGTGGGCATCACCATCGAGCGGGCACCCGAGTCCACGACTCCGACCGCCCCGCTCGACGCCCTGGTCGATCTGGCCTGACGATGCGTCCGTCCGCGAGCCGTCCCGCTCCGAATCCCTCTCGACGACACGAGAGGGGTTCGGGGATGAACGGGGAGCTGGGTGGCCGGTATCGGCTGCTCGAGGTGATCGGGTCCGGTGGGATGGGCCGGGTCTGGCGGGCCGACGACACGCTGCTGCAACGCACGGTCGCGATCAAGGAGCTCACCACCCCGGCCAGTCCGGTGCGGGAGGCGCGGGCCGCCGCCCGTCTGGATCATCCGGGCGTGGTGCGGATCTACGACGTGCTCACCACGCAGGACCGGGCGTGGATCGTGATGGAGTACGTGCCGTCGCGGTCTCTGCACCGGGTCGTTTCCGAGGACGGCCCGCTCTCATCGGCGGAGGCGGCCCGGGTCGGCCTGCTCATGCTGGCGGCGTTGCGCAGCGCCCACGCCGCCGGGGTCCTGCATCGCGACGTCAAACCGGACAACGTGTTGCTGACAGTGAGCGGGCGGGTGGTGCTGACCGACTTCGGGCTGGCCGCGATCAGTGGCGACGGCCCCGATCCACGTCTGGGCTCCCCCAGTTACATCGCCCCGGAGCGGCTGCTGTCCCAGGAGGCCGGGGTTGCCGGTGACCTGTGGTCGTTCGGCGCGACGCTGTATTTCGCGGTCGAGGGCCGTCCCCCGTTCACCCGCGGTGACGGCGGCGCTGCGCTGCGGGCGCTGATCAGCGAGCCACCGGATCCGCCGATGCGGGCCGGTCCCCTGGCCCCGCTGCTGCTGGCACTGCTCGACCGCGATCCGGCCCGGCGTCCGTTAGCGGCCGCGATCGAGCTGAGGCTCGGAGGCACTCTCCAGCCAGCCCTGCCGGGCAAGGAAAGGGAGGCGCAGGCCTGGCCGCAAGGAGAGTCCGCTCTTGGGGCGCAACCGCTGATGACGAAGGAGATACAACAGGGCCCGAACCTCCAGGCACCACCGTGGATGGAGAAGCGACGACAAGAGCCAGGCCCTCAGGCGCCACCGTGGACGCACAAGTTACGACAAAAGCCATACGCTCAGGCGCCACCGTGGATGCACAAGTTACGACAGAAGCCATACGCTCAGGCGCCATCGTGGACGCAGAAGCTACGACAAGAGCCAGGCCCTCAGGCGCCACGGTGGACAGCGAAAGAGCTACAACAGCGTCCCGGGCTGCGGGCGCGGCTGCAGAAGGCAGGGCGGCCGAATCGCCCGCCTCGGCTCCAGGAGATCTCCCGACGCGTGCGGCTGGCCCTGGCCGGCTCGGTGACAGCCGTGGCGATCAGCGGTGGGGCAGCGCTGGCGACGGTCACCGCGGACCGGGCGGCACAGCCGGGCAGCCCGCCCGCGGCGCTCATGTCGTATCGGGTCGACACCTGCGGTCCCGGTGCGACGACGACACCGGTCATCACCGCGACCAGCGACGTTCCGGCGGGGCTGCCGACGGATTGGGTGTGGTCCCGGGATCCGGCCGGGTTCGCGCTGGCGCTGCCCGCCGGCTGGCGGCGATCCGCGGGCGGTGACGAGGTGTGCTTCACCGACGCGGACGGCACGAGGGCGTTCACGGTCGACGTGACCGGCGGCGTGACCGGCGGCGTCACCGGCGGCGCGACTGGCGATCCACTCGCCTACTGGCAGAGCCGGGAGCAGTCCGAGCAGGCAGGTGGCGGCCTGCCCGGCTACCAGCGCATCCGCATGGACACGCTGCTGGTGAAAGGGGGCGGAGCGGACTGGGAGTACACGTGGCAACCGGGCTCGGGCGAGAAACGACATGAGCGCCGGATCCTGATCACCGCCAGCGACACCTGCTCATACCTGCTGCGGTGGACGGTCGCCGACTCCCGCTGGGCCGAGAACACCGCACGTCAAGGACGACTCGTCGACCTGTTGGAGGCATGCCGATGAAGACGCCGATCCCGTGCGGCGGCCGTTTCGACCACCGCACGGGACCAGGAGGGGGCCTGCTACTGGTAGACGCGGACGTAGTCGACCAGCATCTGGCTCGGGAACGGGGTGGTCGCGTCGATCGGTCCGGGGAAGTCGCCGCCGACGGCCAGGTTGAGGATCAGGTAGAACTTGTGGTCGTAGATCCACGGGCCACGGGTGTTCTCCACGGTCTCCTTGGCCGCGTCGAAGACGAGACGACCGTCGAGGAAGAAGCGGATACCCTTGCTGTCCCACTCGGCCGCCCAGACGTGGAAGTCCTGGGACAGGTCGACGGTGGCGTACTTCTGGCCGTGCCCTCCGGCTCCGTTGTAAGCCGGCGCGTGCAGCGTCGAGTAAGCCTCGCTGGTGTTGCGGCCGAGGACCTCCATGATGTCGATCTCCCCGTTGTACGGCCACGGCCGCCCCTGCAGGAAGTCGTCACCCATCAGCCAGAACGCCGGCCACAACCCATTGCCCTTCGGTACCTTGACCCGTGCTTCGATCCGGCCGTACTGGACGCTGAACTTGTTGCTCGTGTTCATCCGGTGCGAGGTGTACTGCCGGCCCTGGTAGTCCTGCCGGCGTGCCTCGATGACGAGCGAACCCTGCCCGTTCATCGACGCGTTCTCACTGTTGGGGGTGTAGTACTGGACCTCGCCGTTCTGCGGGACGCCCGGGTCGTACGTCCACTTCGCGGTGTCCGGCTTGCTGCCGGCCGCGCCGTTGAACTCGTCGGAGAAGACGAGCCGCGTGGCGGGGAAGGTGGGGTCGGCGGGCTTCGCCGGCGGCGTGGTCGGGTTGCCTCCGGTGCCGTAAATGCTGAACTCCCAGAGCGAGTAACCGTAGGCGCTGCTACGGGCGGTGCCGTACATCCGCACGTAACGGCCGGTGCCGGTGGCGTTGACGACGTCCTTCAGGCCGTCGCCGGTGGTGGTGCTGTAGAAGGTCGTCCAGTTGACGTTGTCCGGCGACACCTGCAGCTGGTAGGAGCGGGCGTACGCCGGGTCCCACTGGAGCACGACCTGGCTGATCTGGGCGGTGGCGCCCAGGTCGACAGAGATCCAGCCCGGGTCGACCCAGCCGTTCGTCGAACTGGTGGCCCACCGGCTCGCCGGGTCGTTGTCGAACGCCTTGTCCGGGCTGCACGGGTTGCAGTTGACATCGTTCTGCCAGGTGGAGGCCAGCGCCGGCTTGCCGTAGGAGAGCAGGCGCGTGGTGCCGGTCGGCGGGCCGTCACCGGAGTAGACCTGGAACTCCCAGAACGAGTAGCCGTATGCCTCCAGCGCCCGCTGCGTCAGGTTGATCCGCACGTAACGGGCGGTGCCGGAGACCGCGATGCTCTGCTGGCCGCCGGCGCCGGTGGTGGTGGCGTAAGCCTGGGTCCAGGTGCTGCCGTTCGCGGAGAACTGGATGTTGAATCCGCGGGCATACGCGGCCTCCCAGTTGATCGCGATCCGGCTGACCGAGGTGGACGCGCCGAGGTCGACCTGGAACCACTGGGCCGCCGACCACGAGCTGGCCCAGCGTGTGCCGTTGTTGCCGTCGACGGCCTCGGCCGCGAGGTAGGCGCCGGCCGCCTCGGTGGACGACGCAGTCGCCGCCTTGCCTTGCGAAACGAGGACCTCGGCGGCCGCTGCGGGACCGCTTGTCACGGCGACGAAGCCGGCCATCAGACCGGCGAGACCAACGGCAAGAGCAATCCTTCTGGTACGGCCGGAGCGCGGCCGTTTTCGGGCAGGAGTGATCATGGGACGGGACTCCTCGGGATGTGACGAAGCGGTTTCCAGCGGGGGAACGACCTGTGAAACCGCTCTCTTGCCCGCCACCGTCGCAGCCCTGTAGAGGGGTGTCAATGCCCTCCGAAACCGGTTCCGGCACCGGTTCCACGAAAGCCCAGCTCAGAGCCCAGACATACGTCAAGTTCCGGAACCGCCAAGCCCCGCCAACCTCTGACCGATATAGGCGATTCGAGTAATGAAAGCGCTCTACCGACGGTCACCCTTCGAGAGTTCAGGTGACTGGATGACGGTTCAGAGTGAGGGAGACCCCATCGCCCGGCGACCCACTAGCGGCACTCATGGTCGCGGTTGTGCTGCAGTGCCGCCTCGAGCTGATCCTCGAGACTGATGATCCGGCAGACGGCTTCGAGGGCGGTGCCCTTGTCGACCAGCTCCCGGGCTCGGGCCGCCAGACGCAGCTGGTGGCGGGAGTAGCGACGGTGCCCGCCGGCGGAACGGAACGGAACGATCAGATTCTCTTCGCCGAGACGGCGCAGAAAGTCCTGTGAGGCGCCGACGATGTCGGCGGCACGGCCCATGGTGTAGGCGGGGTAGTGATCGTCGTTGAGCATGTCATCGGATCCGGCCATACATTCCTCGTCATGAACGAGGGCCCCGGCGCATGTCGCACCGGGGCCCAGGGTTACGGGTTGAATACACCATCTACCGACAGGTTCGTCGGGTTCTCGTTTCCGCACCATGCCGATACCGGCAGAATCAGGTGCGAGGATCGCATATGCGTGACCGGAGACCACCTCACATTCGATGTGACCACGGTGTCCACCTCAAGACTGGAACCACGTCCTGACGGCGGGCGATCCAACGGCGTCAAACCCTCCCTTTCCTCTACTCGCGAGACCTTGGACTCGCGATAACCAATCTTGCTATCCGCCGATGCCGGAGCCCCACGCGACTTCATGGCCCCACACATGTGCGGCGGATCCCTGGTGCATCAGACGAAGGCCCCGATCTTGCGTCAGGCCTGCCTGCGGTATGCCCTGACCTGGAATTACGTCAAGGTCTTGTCGTGCATGCGGTGATGCCCTTCCATCGCGATCACCGAGCGAGCCACGAAACTTCCGGGCCCTGCTTTGGCGCTCGGCTTGTCACGTCAGCGTCTTCAACTGATCTCTGTCGTCAACGGAGACGATACTACCCAGCCCAGTCGAGGATATCTAGTTTCGAGAGACCAGATTTTCTCGGCGGCTGATCGCAGCTTTGTGGGCGGATGACCGCCTCCGCGGCGAGGCTTTGCCCAGCGGGGGAAGTGATCAGCCTCTTCGGGGCGTGGCGGCGGCCATACGTTCGGTCGCCGGGATGCGGGATCACAGCCGTGTCGGCGGTGAACAGCGGTCCGGGCAGCTGTGGCCGCGCGCTGGAAGCACCTCCGTCACCGGAACACGGCCCGGAAACCTGAACATCATGATCGTCCACCGCGCCGGCCGGACGCGCTGACCTGGGCTTCAAGTTTTCGGACAGCGGGCGTCAAGGACCGGGACGGTTTGCTGCGGCGATGAAGACGCGCACGGCGATGGAGACGCCCACGACGATGAAGACGCCCAGGATGATCGACACGCGCACGGCGATGGACACGTACACGGCGATGGACACGTACACGGTGATCGGCCGCGCCGCCGTGGTCTCGTCGCCGGCCGATCTGGCAGTTCTGCTACGCGGTTTGCGGCAGCGGCATGCACGGACCCGGCGGTCACCGGCGCTCAGCTACCGGGAACTGGCGACCCGCACCGGATGGTCACACGGGATCATCGGCGCCTACCTGACCGGCAAAGTGCTGCCGCCGGTCGACCGCCTCGACGAGCTGGCCCGGCAGTTGGGTGCCGCACCTGCCGAACTGGGAGCGCTGGCCGACGCCCGGGAGCGCATCGCCGACCGTACGCTCTGCACGCCGGCCCGGCCGCCCCGGCAGTTGCCCGCACCGGTACCGCGATTCACCGGCCGGGAACCGGAGCTGGTTCTTCTCGGCGCTCCGGACATCGGCCCGGCCGACTCCGCGAACCCGGCGACGACCAGACCGGCGACAGGCCATCTGACGGGGGGCGGATCAGTGACAAGCCGATCAACGGCGAGCGGCTGGCTTGCGCACGGACCGATGGTGGTGACCGGGCCACCCGGGGTCGGCAAGACGGCGCTGGCCGTTCACTGGGCTCAGTCCGTGGTCGACGCCTTCCCGGGTGGTCAACTCTGGGCCGACCTGCGTGGCAGCACCGCCCAGCCGGTCGAGCCCGACATGGTGCTGGATCAGTTCCTGGTGGCGCTGGGTGGGATCGCGGGCGGGGGTGCGACCGCCTACCGGACGCTGATGGCTCGCCGCCGGATCCTGGTGGTTCTCGATGACGCGGTGGACGCCGCTCAGATCCGGCCGCTGCTTCCGGGCGGGCCCGGTTGCCACACGGTGATCACCACCCGGGCCCGGCTGACGCCGCTTGTCGCGATCGATGGTGCTCGGCCGCTGACTTTGGGCCCGATGTCCCGGGACGAGGCCCGGCGGCTGCTCACCGCCCGCATCGGAGCGGACCGTGTCGCCGCCGATCCGCTCGGAGCCGAGGCGATCTGCGCGGCCGCCGCCGGACTGCCGCTGTCCTTGGCCGTCGCCGCCGCCCGGGTACTCATCGATCCCGGCGGCGACCTCCGCAGGGTGGCGAAGGAACTGGCCGCTGGAGACCTCCCCACCGACGGTCGCTGGGACCGCGCCACCGAAATAGCGATCACACATCGGACCGGCACGGACCGCTGATCCAGGCGCCGGACGGCACCGCGCCCACGGCGACAGGGGACCGCAGCGGTGACAGCGACCCGAGCCGGACCCGAGGCCAAGTCAGACCGCAGCGGCCAAGGCGACCCGAACCGGACCCGAGGCCAAGTCAGACCGCAGCGGCCAAGGCGACCCGAACCGGACCCGAGGCCAAGTCAGACCGCAGCGGCGAAAGCGACCCGAGCCGGACCCGAGGCCGAGTCAGGTGGACGGGGCTGCCGCGCCCTCGATCAGCAAGTGGTTGATCTCCTGCGCGCTCATCGGCGCGACCGGCAACGGGGTCGCCGCCGGGGTGCGTAGGCCGTCGAGCATGAAAGTGACCGCCCGGCGCCACGCCTCCGAACCCGCGGCCGCCGCCGAGCGGGCCAGCGGAGCGTGGGAGGCCAGGAAGAACAGCAGGTCGGAAGCAGTGAAATCCGGACGCAGCGAACCGTCACGGCGCGCCCGATCGATGATCGACTCGGCGGCGGAGAACGAGTTGTCGCAGACGGCCATGAGGCGGCTCGCGTCCGGGAAACGGCGCGTCAGCACGTCACCCAGCGCGGGATCGGTGGCCTGCAACTCGCAGACCTCCGTCACATACCCGGCGAAACCCTCCCACGGATCGGGACAGGCCAGCGCGGTCCGGGCGGCGTCGCCGAGACGGACCGCGGCCAGGTCGGCGATCACCTCGTCGATCAGGGCCTCCCGGGAGCCAAACAGGTTGTAGAGCGTCCCGTGGCTCACCCCGGCATGCCGGGCGATCTCCTTGAGCGACACCTGCAGGCCGCGCTCCTGGAACAGATCGGCCGCCGCGGCGCGCAGTTTGGCCGCGTTGCGCTGTGCGTCGGCTCGCATACCCCTCCATAACTTGACCCTGTGGTCAACATGTCTGCTACCGTGGCGAAGACAAGTTGACCGTAGGGTCAGGATAGCGGAGGAGCGGCCGTGCCGGAGACCCCAGCCGAGCAGATCGACGAGGAGACCCCCGTCGAGGAGCTGCCGCAGCTGATCATCCTCGAAGGCGCCGAGGACGCGCCCGTCTGCGAGAACGGAGTGTGCCTGTGAGCATCAGCATCGACGTCTGGTCCGACGTGGTCTGCCCGTGGTGCTACATCGGCAAGCGGCGCCTGGAGACCGCGCTCGGCCGGTTCGAGCACGACGTCACCGTCACCTGGCACAGCTTCCAGCTCGACCCGACCATCCCGGCCGGCACCCGGGAGCCGGTCCACGAGATGCTGGCCAAGAAGATCGGGGCGCCAGCCTCGCAGGTGCGGGCGATGACCCACCAGGTCACGCAGCTAGCCGAGGCCGAGGGCCTGACCTACGACCTGGGCAACGCGATCTCGGTCAACACCCGCGACGCGCACCGGATCGCCCACCTGGCCGGCGAGCACGGCCTCGGCACCGAGATGCACGAGGCCCTGCTGAAGGCGCATCTGTCCGACGCCGCGGTGGTCGACGATCCCGAGACTCTGGTACGGCTCGCGACCGCCGTCGGGGTCCCGGCCGCCGAGGCGGCGGACGTGGCCGGCGGGACGAAGTACGGCGCCGAGGTCGACGCCGACATCCGCAAGGCCCGGCAGCTGGGCATCAGCGGCGTCCCGTTCTTCCTGATCAACAACAAGTACGGGATCTCCGGCGCCCAGTCGGCCGACGCCTTCCTCGGCGCGCTGCACAAGGTTCACGCCGAGGGCTGACCGGCAGCCAGGCCGCTGAGGAAGTCGTCGGTGGCCGCCAGCACCCGGTCCAGCTCGTCCATCCCGCGCAGACTGGTGAAGAGGAAAGCGGCCCGGCCGCCGATCACGTCGGCGGCCGGGTTCTGCACCCGGGCGAGCGCGGCCAGCCCGTCCCCGCCGATCAGGCCGGCGAGGCTGCCAGAGATCTCGTAGCCGGGCTCACCCCGCCGCGGATCCAGGCGCAGGTCGCCGGTGAGCTCGGGCGCGTCCATGGTGACCACCATGGTCAGCACCGTGGTGCCGTGGTCGTTTCCCAGCTCCGACTCGAACCCGGACGGCACGACCGCGGCCAGCACCGCCACGGTGGCATCCCGCTGCCGGAACCGGCCCCGTGCGGCCCCACGCTGGCGCACCTCCGGCAGCCGCCCCATCCGGCCCACCGGCACGGTCGGCTCGAACGCGGCCGGCTCCCAGGTCCACCGGCGGGCGAGGGCCTGCTCCCGGAGCCGCCGCACGGTCTGCCCGGACCGGCGCAGCTTCCCGGCCTCCTTGCCGGCCATGCCGAACGCCACGACACCCCGGACGATCAGCGCCGCCAGAGCCACCATCGCACCGATGACCGTCCAGTCCACAGCTCCCCCTCAAGACCTGTCTCCCCGGCCATCAGTACCAGACACGGTCAAAATCGCACCCCGCCAGCCGTCGCTGAACGACGCGAAGCGATGCGGACAACCGGCGTGAGCTACGGCTGGCGAACGGGAGCGCGAGTTACGGACTGCTGGGAGGCGGGTAGGGGCTTGCCGTACAGCCAGCCCTGGGCGAAGTCGCAGTCGTTGGCCCGCAGCCAGTCCCGCTGGGTGGTGGTCTCGACTCCTTCGGCGACGACCCGGTGGCCGAGTGCGTGCGACATCGCCAGGACGGCGCGGACGATCGGTTCGTTCGGGCCGCCGTCGCCGACGCCGGTGACGAACGCCCGGTCGATCTTGACGATGGAGACCGGCATCCGCTGGAGGTAGCTCAGCGACGAGAAACCGGTGCCGAAGTCGTCGATGCACAGGGTGACGCCCAGGTTGCGCAGTTCGTGCAGGGTCCGCAGGCAGGCGTCCGGGTCGTCCATGAAGCCGGACTCGGTGACCTCCAGCCACAGCCCCTCCGGCGGGAGACCGGTCCGGGCCAGGATCTCCCCCACCCGTTCGGCGAGACCGGGTTCGCGCAGCTGCCGTACGGCCAGGTTGACCGACACGTGCACGGGAGCCGTCTCCCGCCAGTCCCGGGTGCGGGCGGCCGCCTCCTCCAGCAGCCATGCCCCGGCCGCGACGATGAGGCCGGTGTCCTCGGCGATCGGGATGAACTCGACGGGCGAGACCGGTCCCAGTGCGGGATGGGTCCAGCGCATCAGGGCCTCGAAGCCGTCGATCTGTTCGCTCTCCAGGTGCACGAGTGGCTGGTAGTGCACGTCGAGCTGGCCGTGGTCGAGGGCGCCGCGCAGTGCCCGTTCGAGGGTGAACCGCCGCTGGAGACGTTCGCGCAGCGGCGGGTCGAAGACGGCGTAGCGGTTGCGGCCGGACTCCTTGGCCTGGTACATCGCCGTGTCGGCGTCCCGTAGCAGTTCCACGGCCCCGGTTCCGGCGCGGGCGGTCGCGATGCCGATGGACGCGGTGACGTCGACCGCCCCGACGGACAGCGGCAGCGGCTCGTCGAGGGCCGCGAGCAGGCGCCCGGCCAGGTGTTCGGCGGCGGGATCGCCGGCCGGGGCGGTCAGGGCGACCGCGAACTCGTCGCCGCCGGTCCGGCAGACCAGGTCGTCGGCGCGGACGGTGACGGCGAGCCGGGCGGCGGCCGCGCGCAGCATCTCGTCGCCGACCTCGTGGCCCCAGTGGTCGTTGACCAGCTTGAACCGGTCGAGGTCGAGCAGCAGCACGCTGACCTGCGTGTCGGGGGCGGTCCAGCGGGCCACGGTGGCGGCCAGGCGTTCCCGGTTGGGCAGGCCGGTCAGGGAGTCGTGCTCGGCACGCCAGCGGGCCTCCTGTTCGGCGCGGGCCCGGGAGTTGTTGGCTCTCACCACGCGGGCGACCACGACGCCGATCAGTGCCAGCGACAGCGCCGCCCGTACCAGCGAAAAGGTCTGACCTCTCGGCGGCGCAGCCACGCCGAGGATCGTCGGCACGCACAACGTCGCCGTGATCATGGCGGTGCGGCCGCGGCGCAGCAGGTGGGAGCGGCCCAGCACCCGCTCGGTGAGGACGGGCACGGTGGGATGCAGCACGCAGGCGGCGTTGGCGAAGTCGGCGGCCAGGACGAGGGCGCCCATGGTCTTGAGCGGGATACCGTCGGCGCCGTGGACGAACCAGCCGCGGTTGGCGAGCACAATGTTCGCCGACAGCAGGGCCACACCGCTGGTGACGAAGAACCACATCGCGGGGGCGCGGGTCCGGCCGAGCAGCAGCATCGGCAGGGCGATGGTCATCAGCAGGGCGGCGGCCAGCGGTAGGGCCGCGGCGACCAGGTTCTGCCAGCGGAGGTCGTCGCCGGCGATCCAGGGTTCGACCCACAGCGACCAGACCAGCAGCGCGGCGCCGACGCCGATGAGGGCGGAGTCCACCCGGGCCGGGTCGTCGGCGGTCGCCCGTGTGCGCCGCACCAGGTCGATGACACCGGCAGTGAGCAGCAGGTAGATGGGCAGCAGTGCGGCGTCCGGGAACATGGCGAGGACGGTGCCCCGCTCGGCCAGCACCCGGGTCGACTCGCCGGTCAGCGAGACCATCATCGCGGCCAGGATGAGCAGCCACGGCCGACGCTGCCCGGGCGGGACGTTGCGGCGGATGCCGACGGCCGCCGCGATCACGCAGACCAGGACGCCGGCCAGGTAGGCGTAGGTGGCGCCGGGTGGGTCGGCGACACCGACGAAGACGGCGACGGGCACGCCGACGCTCAGCAGCACCCAGGAGGAGACGGCCCACCGGTCTCTCACATGTCTCGTATCGGTTCCTCGCCGCCGGGGCTTAGCGCGGCTCCGCGGCCACCGCCCTCAGGGCGATGACCGCGGAGCACACCGTTACCGAAGGGATCAGAGGGTCAGGGTCCAGCTGTTGATGTAGCCGACGTCAGCCGAGGCGGCGTCCTGGACCCGCAGGTTCCAGGTGCCGTTCGGGGCGGTCTCGGAGGACAGATTGGCCGTGTAGGTGGTGTCGATGTTGTCGGCGCTGCCACCGCTCCGGTTGCGCAGCGTGTAGACGCTGCCGTCCGGGGCGACCAGGGAGACGACCAGGTCACCGACGTACGTGTGCACGATGTGGATCTCGACGGTGCTGGTCGCCGAGGCGGCGCGGGAGCAGCCGCTGATGGTGATCGGCGAGTTGACCGTCGCGTTGTCCGAGATCGTCACGTCGGTGGCGTTGGTGCCGGAGCAGCTGCCACCGGCGCCGTTGATCGTCAGGGAGAACGTGGCCGTCTTGGTGGCCGCGGTGCCGGTGCCGGTGATCGTGATGGCGTAGGTGCCGGGGGCGGCCGCGGTGGTGGTGGCCAGGGTCAGCGTGGAGCTGGCGCCGGCGGTGACCGACGACGGGCTGAAGCTGGCGGTGACGCCGGACGGCAGGCCGGAGGCGGTCAGGGCGACCGTCTGGGCGCTACCGCTGGTGACGGCGGTGGCGATGGTGGCGGTGGCCGACGAGCCCGGGTTGACCGAGGCGCTGGTGGGGCTGGCGGTCAGCGAGAAGTCGTTGCCGGTGGAGCAGGTGGCGTCGCTGCCGGCCACGTTGACCGCGGTCCAGGCGGCCTGGACGGTCTTGTACTCGGTGGAGCACGAGCCGTACAGGTCGGTGGCGGCACGCAGGGTGTAGGCGCGGGCCGTGTTGGCCAGGTTCGAGGCCAGGTAGTAGCGGGTGTTCGAGGTGAAGTACGAGTCGAGCGCGCGGAACCAGATCTTCTCGGCCTTGGCGCGGCCGATGCCGGTGACGGCCGGGGCCGAGCCGCAGACCGGCGAGGTGCCGTACGCGGTGGCGCCGGTGCCCTCGGCGAGGTTGAAGAAGAAGTGGTTGCCCGGGCCGGACGAGTAGTGCACGTCGATGCTGTTGGTGTTGGAGGCCCAGCAGCCGTGCGACGAGCCGTCCAGGGTCGGGTTGTACATGTAGCGCAGCGGCGTGTTGTTGCCGTTGATGTTGATCTTCTCGCCGACCTGGTAGTCGCCCGGGTCCACGGTGGTGTTGGCGTAGAACTCGACCATGTTGCCGAAGATGTCGCTGGTGGCCTCGTTGAGGCCGCCGGACTCGCCGGAGTAGGTGAGGCCGCCGGAGACGACCGCCTCGGTGACGCCGTGCGACATCTCGTGGCCGGCCACGTCGAGGGAGACGAGCGGGCGGGAGTTGCCGGAGCCGTCACCGTAGGTCATCTGGGCGCCGTCCCAGAACGCGTTGACGTACGCGTTGCCGTAGTGCACGCGGGACGGGACGCCCGCGCCGGTGCCGAAGATGCCGTTGCGGCCGTGCACGTTCTTGAAGTAGTCGAACGTCTTGGCCGCGCCGAAGTGTGCGTCGACGCCGGCCGACTGGCGGTTCGAGGTCGCGCCGGTGCCCCACGTGTTGTCGGCGTCGGTGAACGTGGTGCAGGTGCTGGTGCCGTTGTTCATGTCGCAGGTGCGGCCGTTGCCGTGCGACGGGTCGATCATGCTGTATGTGGATCCGGACAGCGTGGTGTCGATGCTGACGGCGCCGGAGTAGACGCTGTTGCCGGTGCCGGCGACCGTCTCGATCTCGTCGAACTCACCGATGAACGCGCCGGTCTGCGCGTCGCTGATGACGTGCAGCTTCGACGGGGTCTGCTTGTCCGGGGCCCAGCCGCTGACGACGGTCTCCCAGGCGAGGCGGCCGGTACCGGTGCTCGCGTCGACGAACAGCTCCGGCGTGCCGGTCGCGGTGCGGGTGCCCTCGAAGTTGGCCTCGGCGGTCTTGGTGGCCTTGGCCGCGCTGACCTTCGGGGTGACGCTCAGCGTCAGCGGGGACAGCAGACCGACCGAGGAGCCGTCGTAGACGCCGCTCGGCTTGCTGTGCACGACGAAGTCACCGCCGTAGACGCGCAGGCCGTGGTAGAGGCGGTCGTAGCGCACGTGCGAGGCGCCGTTGGCGTCCACCGTCGTACGGAACACCTTGTACGAGTCGCCGTCGGAGGCCTCGACGTCCGCGGGGCGGGTCGCGATGTGGGTCTCCGCCCGGGCGACCGCCTGTGCTTCCGAGGGCGGGGCGACGGGGGACGGCGGTGCGGCTGAGGTGCTCGTGGCGGTGGCCACGAGCGCGCTGCCGACCAGCATGGTGGCGCTGGCCAGCGCAAAAGCTTTCTTCACTCGGTTCCTCCCCGAACCTGAGATTCACACATGACTATGTGTGAACATCAGTATGTAGACGAGGTAACGACGTACGTATATATCTCTACGGTCATACCGCGGGCATTCACCTGCCATGTAAGCGCTTACCCGGGCGTATTCGCGGCATCAGCGACTTACGCCGTTCCATCACCTCCCACCTCGGACACGACAGTCCTGCGCGTTCCAATCTCCTATCGAGTAGACGGGAGATGTAGGGTGCAGCTACTGTATGCAGCCGTATGCAGTAGCTCGATGCTGGAGGCGACGATGACAGTGACCACGTGGAAGGACCCGGCCGTTCGCGAGGGCTACGCCCGGATCGCGCAGACCGGCCCCTTCGTCTACGGGCTGACCAACTACATCGCGGCCAACCTCAGCGCCAACGTCCTGCTGGCGGCCGGCGCCGGTCCCGCGATCGGCGCCGCCTCCGACTGGACCACCACCTTCCCGGCCGGGGCCAGCGCGGTCTGGATCAACGCCGCGTCCCTGATGAGCAGTGACGAGGAGTCGCTGCGCACGGTCGCGCGCACCGCGCACGAGGCCGGCACACCGTGGGTGCTCGACCCGGTCGCCGTCGGCGCCGGGGCCACCCGCTACGACGACTTCGTCCGGTCGCTGCTGGAGTTCCGGCCCGCGGCGATCCGGGGCAACGCCAGCGAGCTGATCGCCCTCGCCGGCGGAGAGGCCACCGGCAAGGGCGTGGAGACGACCGTCGACTCCGCCGAAGCGGTCGCCGCCGTGTCCGACTTCGCCGCCCGCATCGGCACGATCGTGGCGGTCAGCGGCCCGGTCGACTACATCTCGGACGGACACCGCACCGTGGAGATCCCGGGTGGTGACGTGCGCCTGACCCGGGTCACCGGGGCGGGCTGCGCGCTCGGCTCGCTCACGGCCGCGGCGATCTTCGCCACCGGCGACCCGTTGCAGGGTGCTGTCGTCGCGCACGCCGCCTATGCCGAGGCGGCTGAGCGCGCGGGTGCCCGTACCCGCGGAACCGGCTCTTTCGCCGTCGCCCTGGTCGACGAGCTGTCGCTGTTGAACGAGCCCGTCGAGTGATCCATCTCGGCGCGTTCCTCAACGCCGGCGCGCAGGGCACCGCGGGGTGGCGGCACCCGGACGCCGCGCCCGGCTTCCTGACCGCCGCGCACTACGTCCGCATCGCGCAGGTCCTGGAGCAGGGCCTGTTCGACTTCGCGTTCGTGCCCGACGCGCTCGCCGTGCCGCGCAGTCTCGGTGGCTCGTTCGACCCGGCGGTGAAATGGGGTTCGGGCACGCCCCGGCTCGACCCGGTGCCGGTGATCAGCCTGATGGCCGCCGTCACGACCCGCCTCGGGGTGGCCGCGACCGTGTCCACCGGCTACCACGAGCCCTACAACGTGGCCCGGCAGTTCGCCACCATCGACCACCTCACCGGCGGGCGCTCCGGGTGGAACGTGGTGACCAGCTTCCAGGACGCCGAGGCACAGAACTTCGGCCGGCCGAAACTGCCGCCCCGGCCGGAACGCTACGCCCGCGCCGAGGAGTTCCTGGAGGTCACCACCCGGCTCTGGGACAGCTGGGCCGACGATGCGATCGTCGCCGACAAGGTGTCCGGGGTGTTCGGCCGGCCCGAGGCGGTGACCGCGATCGACCACGACGGCGAGCGGTTCCGGGTGCAGGGCCCGCTCAGCGTGCCCCGGCCGCCGCAGGGCTACCCGGTGATCATCCAGGCCGGGGCGAGCGAGTCGGGCCGCGACTTCGCCGCCCGGTGGGCCGACGTCATCTTCTGCAGCCACGAGTCCCTCGCGTCGGCGATCGCCTTCTACATCGACGTGAAGTCACGCGCCGCCGCCCACGGCCGCGACCCGGACCAGCTGAAGATCCTGCCCGCGGCCACCCCGGTGATCGGCCGCGACGTGCACGACGCGCTGGCCAGACACGAGGCGTTCGCCGATCTGGTGTCCGTGGAGGCCGGGCTGTCGCGTCTGGCCTACCACGTCAACGTGGACCTGACCGCCTTTGACCCGGACGGCCCGCTGCCACCCTTGGAGGAGGTCGGCGTCGAGGGCCACTACCGGGAGGTCGTCGAGTTCGCCGAGCGGGAGAGACTGACCGTGGCACAGATCGGCCGGTGGTACGGCGCCCGCACCGAGGGCAGCCTGATCGGCTCGGCGAGCGACATCGCCGACACCATCGAGCAGTGGGTCGACGCGGGCGCCGCCGACGGTTTCGTCATCCAGGCCACCCACGTGCCGGCCGCGTTCGAGGACTTCGTCGCCACCGTCGTACCCGAGCTCCAGCGGCGCGGCCGGTTCCGCACCGCCTACGAGGGTGACACGCTGCGGGAGAACCTCGGCTTGAAACGCCCGGGGCAGGGCGAGTGGAAGGCGCGGCGAGCATGACGGAACCCCTGGTCAGCGCCGCCTGGCTGCGCGATCACCGAGACGACGTGGTGCTGCTGGACGCGTCGATCGACCGTACCCCCGAAGGCGGTTTCGGCTCCGGCGCCGCCGCCTTCGCCGCCGCGCACATCCTCGGCGCCCGCTTCGCGGACATCCACACCGGATTCTCCGACCCCACGGCCGCGTTCCCCTTCACCCTGCCTTCCCTCCCGCAACTGCACGAAACAGCACAGACCTTGGGGGTACGGGACACCGCACGCGTGATCCTCTATGACCGCAACGGCGGCGCGTGGGCAGCACGAATCTGGTGGCTGCTGCGAATCCACGGGCACCCGGCGGTGAGCGTGCTCGACGGCGGGCTGTCCGCGTGGACCGCGCTCGGGCTCCCACTCGCCGCCGGCCCTCCCCCACCGCCGGCCGAACCCGCCCCACTGACACTGCACGAGCCCGGCCCGGTCACCGCCGGCCTGGACGAGGTGCTGCGCGGATCGTCCACCGGCACCCTGGTGTGCGCGCTGCGACAGGAACGCTTCGAGGCCGGCCACATCCCCGGCAGCACCAGCCTGCCCTACCCGGAGCTGCTGCGCGCCGACGGCACCGTCGACGTCGCGGTGGTCCGGGAACGCGCCGCCGGGCTCACCCCGGACACCATCGTCTACTGCGGAGGCGGCATCAACGCGGCCGGTCTGCTGCTCGCCCTGGACGCGGCCGGGCTGCCACTGCCCCGGCTGTACGATGGCTCGCTCACCGAGTGGCGGTCCGATCCGTCCCGTCCGCTCGACACGGGTGCGGGGTAGAGGAAACTGATGAACGCGCGGGACACGATCTACCGGGCTCTGCTGGAACGGCTCACGCACGGGCACTACACGTTCGGCGAGCCGCTGATCCCGCAGGCGCTCAGCGAGGAGTTCGACGTCTCCCGTACTCCGGTGCGGGAGGCGCTCGCCCTGCTCGAACAGGACGGGCTGCTGGTCGCGGGCCGGCGCGGCTTCGAGATCCGGCGCCGCAGCGACGAGGAGATCCTGGAGATCTTCGAGACCCGGGCCATCCTGGAGTCGTCCGCCGCCTACGCCGCCGCGACCCGGGCCACCCCGATCGACCTGGCCCGCCTCCAGGACCTGCACGACCGCTCGCAGGCCACCGACGACCCGGCCGAGGTGCGGCGGCTGTTCAACCACTTCCACGACGCGGTCCGCAACGCCGGCCACAACGGCACCATCACCACCCTGCTGCGCACCGTCGAGAGCCAGGTGAAGGTGTCCGCCCCGTGGAGCACACCCGGCGGCGCCCGCGACTTCGCCCCCAGCTACGCCGAACACGCCGCCCTGCTCACCGCCATCCGCTCCGGCGACCCCGTGGCCGCCCGCACGATCAGCCTGGAACACAGCGCCCACGACCGCGACACCCGCGTCAGCCAGCTGATCGCCCGGATGGCCGCCGACCTGACCGCCCCCGACGCCACCTCGGCCGGCTGGCGGTAATAGGAGTGTCCGGCGGCGTTGACAATCCGCTGGCAGCATCGGGCCCATGAGCATCGGTGTGGCTATCGGCCCGACGGGCGCCGTCAACTACGTGGACGAGACCATCGCGCAGGCCCGCGCGGCTCAGGAGGCCGGGCTGCGTAACGTCTGGTTCGGGCAACGTTTCGACTACGACGTGGCGGCGCTGGCCGCTCTCGTGGGGCGGGAGGTGCCCGGTCTGACCGTGGGCGCGTCCGCGATCCCGATCTTCGGGCGGCATCCGGTATTGGTCGCCGGGCAGGCGCAGACCGCGCAGGCGGCGACGCACGGCCGGTTCCGGCTCGGGCTGGCGCTGGGCGCGCGGTCACTCGTCGAGCCCGTTCTCGGGGTGCCGTTCGAGCGGCCCATCACCCGGCTGCGGGAGTTCCTGACGGTGATCCGGACGGTGCTGGAGACCGGGCAGGCCGACTTCCAGGGGGAGCTGATCTCGGCGCGGACCGTGCTGCCGACCGGGCTACCCGGCGCCGAGACGGCGGTGCCGCTGCTGGTCGCGGCCATGGGACCGCAGGCCCTGCGGGTCACCGGCGAGCTCGCCGACGGGACACTGCCCAACCTGGCCGGGCCCCGCACCCTGTCCCGCCACATCGTTCCCGCCCTCACCAAGGCCGCGGCTGAGGCCGGGCGGCCCCGGCCGCGGGTCATCGCGTTCCTGCCGGCGGTGGTGACCGGCGACCCGGAGCGGGCACGCGAGGCGGCGGAACGTCAGCTCGCCTTCTACGACACCATTCCCTCCTACCATCGGGTCGTCGAGCTGGAGGGCGCGTCACGGGCCGCCGAACTGGCCGTGATCGGTGACGAGAAGACGGTCGCCGCGGAGATCCGCCGCTACTTCGACGCCGGCGCCGACGAGGTGGTCGTCACCCAGGCCGGCCTCGACGGGCCGGACGGTCAGCTGCGCACCTGGCGGCTGCTCGGCGAGCTGGCGGGCTGAGCGGTGCACTACGCGGTGGCGACGGCCTCCGGGGCGTCGGTGGCGTTCCTCGATCTCGGGGCCGGGCCGGATGTCCGGGTCTACCTCGGCGGGCTCGGGTCGGCCTCGACCGTGGGGTTCGCCCCGGTCGTGGGGCATCCGGGGCTGGCCGGGGCCGGGCGGCATGTGCTCGTCGACCTGATCGGCAGCGGGTGGAGCGATCACGACGACACGTTCGGGCACAGCATCGACGAGCACGCCGGGACGGTGGCCGGGGTGCTCGACTCGCTCGGGCTGCGCCGGGTCACGGTGGTCGGGCACTCGCTCGGCGGGTCGGTGGCGATCAGTCTCGCCGCCCAGCGACCCGATCTGGCCGGAACGCTCGTCGTGGCCGAGCCCAACCTCGACCCCGGAGTCGGGACGTTCTCGGCCGAGATCGCCGCGTTCGCCGAGGACGACTTCGCCGCCGGGGAGCATCAGCGCATCGTCGAAGGGCTGCTCAAGCTCGGTGATCCGGTGTCGAGCCAGTTCGGCCGTACCGTCGCTCGATGGTCTTCCAGGGGTTTGCACCGCACCGCGGTGTCGCTGCTCGCCGGGCGCGCCTCGACGTTCCGTGAGCAGTTCGCCGCGTTCGGCGGGCCGCGCCGTTACGTCAGCGGCGAGCTGTCCCGGGAGGATCTCGCGCCGTTGCGCGAGACCGGTGCCGACGTGCGTGTCGTCGTCGGCGCCGGGCACGTGCTGATGTGGGACAACCTGGACGGATTCATCGCCGCGCTGCGCTGAGTCGCTGAGCGTGCGGTGCGGCGCAGCTCCAACCCGATCGACAGGTAGAGCCGGATGGCGTCGGTGTTGGTGGCGGAGGCGTGCATGAACGGGGTCTCGCCGCGCTCGCGGATGTCGTGCGCGACCGCGCGGACCAGCGTCGACGCCAGGCCCAGCCCGCGGAAATCCGGGTCGGTACTGAGGCCCAGGCGGCCCGGCCACCCTGAAAGGTGGCCGGGCCGGGTCGCGATGCGGAGGATCAGCGGAAGGTGTCGTTCAGCGTGACCTGGCCACTGGCCGGGACCGTGGCGGTGCGGTTGCTGCCGGACTCCCAGGTGACACTGCCGTCGGTGTTCTTACGGATGTACTTGTACTCGAACGCCGTGCCCGCGGGCAGCGACACCGTGCCCTTCCACACCGGATAGGTGGCCGCGGACAGGGCGACCGCACTGGCCGGGGCCCAGTTGCCGAGCGCCGCCTGGTTGCCGACGACGAAGATGTTCTGGCCGAGCGTGGTGGTGGCGGTGACGTTGAAGCCGGCGCCGGCCGCGGCGGTGCTGGTCGGCGTGGGCGAGGCCGTCGCGGTCGGCGACGTGGTCGGGGTGACGCCGCTCGCGCCGACGTAGAGGGCGATCGCGTCACCGGCGGGGACGGTCGCGGTGAACTGGCCGGAGGAGTTGACGGCGTACGTCGTACCCGTGCATCCGCCGTTTGCCGTGGGGTCGCCGTGCTGGACGTCGCAGTAGGTGCCGGCCGGAAGAGACGTCTGGAAGGTTCGCGTCAGCGAACTGCCCTCGTGGTTGATCGCGACGTAGCCCTTGCTGCCACGGCTGAAGGCGATCTGGTCGGCGCCGTTGCTCCACCAGTCGGCGACCGCGGTGCCGCGGGTGGCGTTGCGGAACCCGACCATGTTGCCGATCTGCCGCCACGCGTGCTGGCACTTCCACCCGTCGGCGTAGCAGGCGTTGACCGTGCCGTTGTTCGGCGGCCCGGCGTCGTGGTTGGTGAACTCGTAGCCGGAGTTGACGTCCGGCGCGCCGTACGGCCAGGCCAGCGTGAAGACCTGGGCCAGGGTGTA
Organism: Actinoplanes subglobosus; assembly: GCF_042650585.1. Classification (NCBI taxonomy): domain Bacteria; kingdom Bacillati; phylum Actinomycetota; class Actinomycetes; order Micromonosporales; family Micromonosporaceae; genus Actinoplanes; species Actinoplanes subglobosus. Next base: position 550,776 of record NZ_JBHSBL010000028.1, on the reverse strand, counting down.
CGCCGACCCGTTCTTGTAGCTGAGGGTGTCGCCGCCACGCTCGGTGTCGTGGTTGTCGACGAAGACGGCCGCCTGGTTGCTCGGCATGTAGCCCCACGCGGTGCCGAAGTTCGACAGGTAGGCGAGGTTCTCGTTGAGGAACACGCGCTTGAGGTCGCGGGCGAACCGGAACTCCTGCACGTCGCCGGTGCCGGTGTACTCGGTGGGCTGGACCGCCTCGCCGGCACCGTAGATGGCCTCCTGCTTCCAGTACGCACCGGTGTTGTTCAGCTTCGCCTTGATGCCGGCCAGGTCGGCCGCGGCCATGTGCTTGGCGGCGTCGATCCGGAAGCCGTCCACCCCCAGCGAGGCCAGGTCGTTCATGTAGCCGGCGATCTTGCCGCGGACGTAGTCGCTGCCGGTGTTCAGGTCGGACAGGTTGACCAGCTCGCAGTCCTGCACGTTGCTGCGGTTGGTGTAGTCGCTGATCGCCGAACGGCAGGAGTGGAAGTCGGCGTCGGAGTAGACACCCGGGTAGTTGTACTTGGAGTACGAGGTGCCACCGGTGCCGGTGCCGGAGCCCGCGCTCATGTGGTTGATCACCGTGTCGGCGACGACCTTGACCCCGGCCGCGTGGCAGGTGCTGACCATGCTGGCGAACGCCGCGCGGTCACCGAGACGACCGGCGATCTTGTAAGACACCGGCTGGTAGGAGGTCCACCACTGGCTGCCCTGGATGTGCTCCTGGGGCGGGGACACCTGGACGTATCCGTAGCCGAGCGGGCCGAGTGTGTTCGTGCACTCGCGCGCGATCGACGCGAAGCTCCACTCGAACATCACGGCGGTGACGTCCTTCTCACCGGGCGGGGACGCGAACGCGTCCGGGCCGGTGACGATCTGGGCGACACCGAAGCCGCCGACGCCGAGGGCGAGGGTGGTGGCGGCCAGGATGCGGGTCAGGCGTCGCCGCCTGCGGGGACTGTCCACATCTACCTCCGGGCAAAGGGGAACGGGCTGCAAGCCCTTGCAGTAACAGGCTTGAAACTTTCTGAAAATCTTTGCGGCAAAGATAGATACCAGCGAGTGTGCACGTCAAGACATCTGCCGGAAACAGAAAACGCCGCCCCGGAGGGCGGCGTTCTGTTAACAAAACTAGCTGAGGCCGTTCTCCGTCAGGAACGCCTTCGCCACCACGGTGATGTCCTTCTTGTCCACCTGGACCTGCGCCAGGTAGCTGGTCAGGTTCTCCGTGGTCAGCTTGCCCGAGACGGCGTCCAGGGCACCGGTCACCGTCGCGTTGTTCGCCTCACTGCGGATCAGCGGCAGGACGTTCTGCGAGGTGAACAGGTTCTTCGGGTCCTCCAGCGGGACGAACTTGTTGGTCACGATCGACGAGTCGGTGGAGAACAGGTTCGCCACCTGGATGTCGCCGTCCTTGAGAGCGGTGACGGTCAGCGGGCCACCCGGGTCCAGCGGCTTGTACTCCTTGAACTCGACGCCGTACACCTCCTTCAGGCCCTTGAGGCCCTGCTGGCGCTCGGTGAACTCGGGCCCGCCGCCGGCGACCAGCGTCGAGGCGACCGCCTTCAGGTCCTCGATGGACTTCAGGTTGTTCTTGCTCGCGGTCTCCGCGCTGACGGTCAGCGTGTCCTTGTCCTCGGCCGCGGACTGGGCCAGCACCTCGGTGCCGGCCGGCAGCACCTTCTTGAGCTCGGCGAGAACAGCGTCCGGGCTGCTCACACCGGCCGGGACACCGTTCGGCGACAGGGCGGCCAGCAGCGCGCCGTTGTACTCCGGGAGCAGCGAGATCGAGCCGTCCTGGAGCGCCTTGAGGTAGACCTCACGGGCGCCGATGTTGAACTTGCGGGTGACCTTGACGCCCTTGACCTCCAGGGCCTGCGAGTAGATCTCGGCGAGCAGCTGGCTCTCCGGGAAGTTCGCCGAACCGACGGTCACCGATCCGCCGGCGGCACCGGAGGCCGCCGGCTCGTCGGCTAGCGGATCACTGTTCGCGCCACACGCGGTGAGCGTGAGCGCCATGGCAAGAGCAGCGGCGATGCGCTTCATTTACGAGCCTTTCAATCCGGGTGAGACGATCAGGCGCTGGATCAGCGCCAGGAACAGATCGACGAGTACGGCCAGTACGGCGACGACGATGGCGCCGGCCAGAACCCGTGAGTAGTCGTTGACGGCCAGGCCGTCGATCAGGAGCCGGCCCAGCCCGCCCAGTCCGACCGCGGCCGCGACCGTGGCGGTGGCGACGACCTGCAGCGCGGCGTTGCGGAAACCGCTGAGCATCACCGGGAGCGCCATCGGCAACTCGACCCGGGTCAGCACCTGCCAGGGGCGCATCCCCATCCCGCGGGCGGCGTCGACGACCCGGTGGTCGAGGTTGCGCATCCCCGCGTACGCCGAGGTCAGGATCGGTGGGATGACCAGGACGGTCAACGCGATCAGCACCGGCAGCAGGCCCAGCCCGAGCAGGGTGACCATCAGCATCAGCAGGCCCAGCGTCGGCAGGGACCGCCCCGCGTTGCCCGCGTTGATGGCGATGAACGAGCCCCGCCCGGTGTGGCCGATGTAGAGCCCGACCGGCAGGGCGATGATCGCGCCGAGCAGCAGGGCCAGCGCCGTGTAACCCAGGTGGGACACGATCAGGTTCGGGATGCTGCCCGGGTTGCTCGGGTCCCAGTGGGCCGGATCGGTCAGATAGGAGAAGTTCATGCCACACGCGTCCACGGGGTGACGGCCCGCTGCACGAGCACGATGATCAGGTCGGCGATCCCGGCGAGCAGCACCGACAGGATGATGCCGATCAGGATCGGCTCCAGATAGAACAGCTGGAAGCCACGGGTGAACAACTGGCCGAGACCGCCGATGCCGATCAGTGAACCGACGCTGACCAGGCTGATGTTGGACACCGTGGCGACCCGCAGACCGGCCAGGATGACCGGCAGTGCGATCGGCAGCTCGACGTCGATCAGCCGGCGCGTGCGCCGGTAACCCATCGCGGTGGCCGCCTGCACCACCACCGGGTCGACCGATCGCAGGCCGTCGGCCACCGTCCGGGCCAGCAGCGCCACGGTGTAGACGGTCAGCGCCACCACCACGTTGACCGGCGACAGCACCTTGGTCCCGAGGATCACCGGCAGGAACACGAACAGCGCCAGCGACGGGATCGAGTAGAGCACCCCGAACGTGTTGATCAGCGGGTGGTAGAGCCAGGTGAACCGCACCGCGAGGTAGCCCAGCGGCAGCGCGATCACGAAGCCGAAAAGGATCGGCAGCAGCGCCAGATACAGATGCTCCTGGAGCGCCTGCCAGACGATCTCGTGATTGTTCGTCAGGTACTGGATCATGAGCGGCGGCTCTGCAGGTAGTCGGCCAGGTCGTGGTGACTGACCTGCCCGTCGGCGGCCCCGTCCGGCCCGACCCGCACCGCGATCCCGCCCGGCGAGCTGATCACCAGGTCGGCGACCACCCGCAGCGAGTCGTCCTTGGTGAAGACGCCGGGACGGCCGACCGGGCGGCCCGCGCCGTCCAGCTCGACGCCGTCGACCGGGCGGACCGGCAGCTCGGCCGCGCTGTCGAAGGAGAGGCTGCGCAGACCGCGGTCACGGCCGACGAACGACGCCACGAAGTCGTCGGCCGGCTCGGCCAGCAGCTCCCGCGGCGTCGCGAACTGGGCCAGCCGCCCTCCGGTACGGAACACCGCCACATGGTCGCCGAGCTTGATCGCCTCGTCGATGTCGTGGGTCACCATCGCGATGGTCTTGCCCAGATCCTGCTGGAGACGCAGGAACTCGGCGTGCAGCTGCGCGCGGACCACCGGGTCGACGGCACTGAACGGCTCGTCCATCAGCATGATCGGCGGGTCGGCGGCCAGCGCCCGGGCGACACCGACGCGCTGCTGCTGACCGCCGCTGAGCTGGGCCGGGTAGCGTTTCGCGAAGTCGGCGGAGAGACCCACCCGCTCCAGCAGCGTGAGCGCGGCGGTCCGGGCCTCCCGGCGGGTCCTGCCGAGCAGCACCGGGACGGTGGCGACGTTGTCCAGGACGGTCCGGTGCGGGAAGAGGCCGGCGTGCTGGATGACATAACCGATGCCCCGCCGCAGCAGCGCCTCGTTCTGCTGCGCGACGTCCTGGCCGTCGATCAGGATGCGGCCGGAGGTCGGCGCGACCATGCGGTTGATCATCCGGAGGGACGTGGTCTTGCCACACCCGGAGGGCCCGACCAGTACGGTGATCTTGCCAGTGGGTAGCTCCAGGTCGAGGTGGTCAACCGCGGTGGCGCCGCCGGGGTAGACCTTGACGACGTCCTCGAATGTGATCATGGCGCTCCCAGTTGATCTTCTGAATCATACTATTCATACTCGCTAAGTAGTGAATAAGGTGTCAACGTACGGTCACGGTTCTGGAGACTTCGTGCAGGTCCGGCTAGATGGTCACTCCCTGACGATCCCAGAACTGGAGGCGATCGCATCCCGGGCGATCGAGATCACTGTCGATCCGGCCGCACTCGCCCTCGTCGACGAACGACACGCCGGACTCCGTGAGGCCCGGGCACGCGGCGCCGTCTACGGCGCCAACACCGGCGTCGGCGCGAACCGGCACGAACAGGCCGGCGATCCGGACGGTCACGCGCTGCGCCTGCTGCAGAGCCACTGCGCCGGCGCAGGGCCCGAAGAGGACGATCGCACCGCCCGGGCCGTCATGGCCGTACGCCTGAACCAGATCCTGGCCGGCGGCTCCGGCGTCTCGCGCCGCGTCGCCGAAGCCCTCGCCGCGGCCCTCCGCGCGGGTGCCGTGCCGGCCCTGCACCGCTGGGGCGCCATCGGCACCGCCGACCTCTCCCCGCTCGCCGAACTCACCCTCACCCTCGCCGGCGCCCGCCCCTGGCGCAGCGGCGACGCCCCAGCCGTCGAACTCGACGCCACCGACGCCCTGCCGATGATCAGTTCCAGCGCCCTCACCGTCGCCACCTCCGCCCTCGCCGTCTCGGAAGTCCACCGTCACCTACGGGCCTCAACGATCATCGCCGCGCTTTCCTTCCTAGCGCTGCGCGGCAACCCCGAGGCCTACGATCCTGCCGTGCACGCCGCCCGCGCGCACCCGCACCAGATCGCCGTCGCCGAGACGCTGCACACGCTGGTCACCGGCGCGTCACCGGCGCTGCGCCTGCAGGACCCGTTCGGCCTCCGGGTGGTGCCGCAGGTCACCGCCCCCGCCCTGCACGCCGCCGAGAACCTGACCGCCGCGGTCACCGCCGAAATCAACGCCGCCGTCGAGAACCCCCTGGTCACCGCCGACGGCATCCACCATCACGGCCAGTTCCACACCGCGACCCTCGCCTCCGGCCTGGACGCCGTCCGCGGCGCCCTGCTACCGGTCATGTCCCTCTCCGCAGCCCGCCTCAGCCTGCTGATGCGCCCCGACATGACCGGTCTGCGCCCGTTCCTCGCCGACGGCCCACCCGGCAGCTCCGGCCTGATGATCACCGAATACCTGGTCCAGGACCTGCTCGCCGAGATGCGCGGCACGGTCCAGCCCACCGCCTCCGGCACCCTGTCGATCTCCCTCGGCCTCGAGGAACACGCCAGCTTCGCCACCCAGGGCGCCCGCTCCCTGCGAACCATGACCCAGCTCACACCGACGTTGCTGGCCGCCGAACTCGTCGCCGCGGTCCGCGCCCTCAGCCTCGCCCCCGAACGCCTCACCACCGGAACCCTCCGCACGGCCTACGACCTCGCCACGGCATCCCTCTCCCCCGACCTCACCGACCGCCCCCTCGACGGCGACCTCACCCACGCGGCCGCCCTGCTCCCCCGCTTGGCGACACTCCTCTGACACCCTTCCCACCCCGGCCGACCGTCGGCCTCCGAACAGCCACCCGCGCCCACCCACCGCGGCCCGCTCCCGGCAGTCGCGGACAGCCTTCTCGTACGGCCACACGAACCGTGGCCAGCAGACCCGCGAGAGGCTGCCCGCTCCCCGCCCCACCGCGACCACCACACTGGCGACCCACCCCGCCTACCACCGCCCACCACCGCACTGGCGCCACCACCACAACCACACCTGGCTGCCGCCGCAACCACCACAACCACCGCACTGCCACCACCACATTGCCGCCAGCACCACACCGCCGCCACCACACGGGGCTGCCACCACCACACCGCCACCACCACTGGGCTGCCGCCGCACTGGGCTGCCGCCACCACAACCCCACCTGGCTGCCACCACCACCGCACTGCCACCACCACACCGCCACCACCACTGGGCTGCCGCCACACTGGGCTGCCGCCACCACAACCCCACCTGGCTGCCACCACCACCGCACTGCCACTTCACACCGCCGCCACTACCGCACTGGGCTGCCGCCACCACAACCACACTGGGCTGCCCGCTCAGCGATTCCCGCCCGGTTCGCTGTCGCCCCGCCCCAACCCGCTGACGGCCAGGGGCAGTCCGGAGTCAGCGTTTGCCGTGCGGTCAGGGCGAGTTCGCGAGCCGGAGCTCAGACACCTCACGAGCGGCCGATGGGGTGTCTGAGCTCCGGCTCGCGATGGCGCTATGCCGCGCGCCCCAAGTTGATCTTGCTGAGGCTCCACCGCGACCGCACGACCGCCACCTGCCGGGACAGCCATCGTCGCAAAATCTGCGCCCCAGCGATGATCACACCGCGGTCGTTCAGCTTCGGCAGGTCAGGGCATTGATCAACTCAAGCTGAACGGCATTGCGCGATCGCGAAGCCTGTCCCCGACAGCTCCCTGGTCTGATCGCCGCCCGTTGTCTGCGGCCAGCCGGCGTGGATCAGCGCGCACAGTCGACGATCGGGTGCTCCTGCCGCCGCGATGGAGGCGGTGGACGACCCCGAACTGCCGGTCGGAGCATTCATCGCCCCAATAGCGCGTGACCGCGGCGATAAGGCCACCCGCTGATGTTGCGTGTGCTCCCGTCGCCCCTGCGGCCAGGCCGGCCGCCGCCTACGAACCGCTGGTCGCCGCATGCGGGAACAGGCCACACGTGAGAACGGAGCACACGCGAGAACGGGACACGCGGGAGCGGGCGAACGGGGGGACGGGAACGAGCGGACGAGCGGACGAGCGGGCGAGCGAACGGACGGACGGACGGAGGGACGAACAGGCGGACGAGCGGACGAGCGGACGGACGGACGAGCGGACGGACGGACGAGCGGACGAGCGGACGGACGGACGGACGAGCGGACGGACGGACGAGCGGACGGACGAGCGGACGGACGGACGAGCGGGCGAGCGAGCGGGCGGGCGGGCGGGCGGGCGGGCGGCGAAGTCTGGTGAATCGGTGGCGAGGAAGTCGATGGCGGAAGGGGTCAGCGGCCGTCGGCGGGAGTGGGGCGCGGGGCAGGCTTTCGGCGGGTGACGACGGCCAAGACGGCCACCACGGCGAAGGCCGCGGCGATCCACGTGATGCCGATGGTGTCCAGCCACGTCGTGACCCGGCCCTGAAGGTCGGTCACGGCGGCCACGAGCGGGTCGGAGGGGGAGCCACCGTCTGCGAGGCGCAGTTCGTACCAGCCGTAGTAGGTGACGTAGGCGCCCGCCAGCAGCAGGAAGGCACCGGACAGGCGGGAGATCCATGGGAGTACCGCGCGGGTCCGGCGGACGGTCGCCTCCCTGGCGAAGGCGACCAGCATCGCCAGCAGGCCCACGACCAGTCCCATGCCCAGGCCGTAGGCCACGAACGCGGCCACTCCCGACCTGATGTCGCCGCCGCCGGAGACCAGGCCCGTCACGGCCAGGAACGGGGCGATCGTGCACGACAGGGACGCCACCGCGTACGAGGCGCCGTAGCCGTACAGCGCGAGGATCGAACCCGTCGGGGACCCGGCGGCGAGCCGCGGAAGCCGGACCCGCAGCTCCCGGCCCGACAGTAACCCGGCTCCGAGCAGGAACAATACGACTCCGGTGACCACCGCGGCCCAGGGCAGATGCCGCTGGATCGGCGCTGTCGTGACGGCGAGCACCGCACCGATCGACCCGAAGACGGTGACGAATCCGGCGGTCATCGCCGTCGACAGGCGGAGCGCGCGCAGCACCCCGCCCGGTCCGGCTACCAGCAGCGCCAGGAACGACGGCAGCAGCGCGAACCCGCACGGATTGAACGCCGCCAGCAGCCCGGCGGCCAGCGCGAAGGTGATCGTCTCCATGTCCACGACAAGGCATACGGTTCCGCGCCGCCCAAAGCTCAAGATCAACGCGAGGCGAGGCGCGGGGTGCGGGCGGCGGGGCGCGAACGGGTGAGTCGGTTCGGGCCGTTCGAACCGGAAAATTTGGTACGGCTACGCGTTGCGGCCCATGAGAGCACCATGGTTCTCGAACAATTCCACCAACAGGTAAACGGGGGATCATGCCATGCGGAAGAACACGATCGTCATTGCCGTGACCGCGTTTCTGGCCGTCGGTGCGGGGGCTGTGCCGGCGCACGCCGGAAGCCGTTTCGGCTGCGTTTATCCGCGCGTCTGCTTCTACCAGACCAGCACTGACTGGCTCGCCCGCAAGCCGACCGCCTCCTATCGGGACATGACCTCGGAATTCCAGAAACTGGGTTCGCGCGCGGAGGGGTCATATGCGGTCTACAACTCACGGATCGACGATTCGGCCTGGTTGAAGATGTCGGATGATTCGCGGTCCTGTCTCGGGCCGAACGACAACTGGTTCTATGACCAAGGGGATACACCGGAGCGGGTCATGGGCGTCCAGATAGTTGACGAGGACGAGTGTTACTGACCGGGAACGGTGAAGAGCCGCCGCCACCACGGCAGACGCACGGATGGCGGCGGTGGCCCGGGCGGGGCCGGCAGTGGGCGGGTCGCCAGCCAGAGCGCGACCACCGGCTCGGGGTCGACCCACCGGACGACCAGGCCGGAGTCGGCGGGCAGGCGCCAGGACTCCTCGATACGCCGGTTCAGCTCGGCGACCGTGGCGCGGACCCTCTCCTCGGTGGGCAGGTCACGGACCGTGTCGTCGATGTCCTCGGACTCCTTGCGCAGCCGCAGCGGCAACGGGAGCGAGGTCTCGGCGGGAACCTCCTCGCGCTCCAGGTAGTCGCGGAGCCACCAGTCCTCGTCGTCGGCGCCGGGCGGGATCGCCTTGCCCGCGCCGGGCAGATCGTCGAACTCGCCGCGCTCGGTGGCCTCGGTGATCTGCTGGTCGATCCACGACTCGAAATTCATGCCGACAGGTTTGCGCTCGGTCATCGCCGCCCCCGAATCCTCGAGAGGAACACCGTCCGCCAAGCCTAATACCCGACCGGCAGATCCGGTCAGGGCGCGGAAGGAGGAGCGGCCACGGCAGGAGGAGCGGGCGCGGAAGGAGGAACGGCCGCGGAAGGAGGAACGGCCGCGGAAGGAGGAGCGGGCGCGGAAGGAGCGGCCGCGGCAGGAACGGGCGCGGCGGGCGAGGTGGGCGTGACGGGTGCGGGGCCGGTGGAGCCGCGGACGATCAGGTCGGTGCCGAGTTCGACGTGGCGGGCGTCGAGGTCGTGGCCTTTCAGCATGCGGACCAGCATGGTGACCGCCATCCGGCCCATCTCGGCGAGCGGCTGGTGCACCGTGGTCAGCATCGGATCGGTGGCCTGGCCGATGTCGGCGTCGTCGAAACCGCCGATCGACAGGTCGGCCGGCACGCGCAGACCCCGCTCCCGGGCGGCCCGCAACGCGCCGATCGCGGTCTTGTCGTTGAAGCAGGCCAGCGCCGTCGGCCGGTCCGGCTGGTCGAGCAGCTCGCAGGCGGCGCGATGACCGTTCTCCATGGTGGGCTCGTTGACGAACCGGATCCGGCCGGGTGACGGCAGCACCCCGGCGTCGGCGAGGGCCGCCACGTAGCCGGCCGTCCGTGACGTGGTGACCAGCCACTCGCGGGGGCCGGCGATGATGCCGACCTGGCGGTGCCCGAGCTCCACCAGATGGCTCATCAGGAGCCTGGCCCCGGTGACGTGGGCGCTCGACACGGCCACGATGTCGCGCGGCGGGCTGGTCCGCGGGTCCAGCACGACGAAGGGGAAACCCTGGTCACGGAGCCGGGCGAGTTCCTCGGGCGACTCCGGCGGGAGGATCAGGACGCCACCGGCGAGACCGGCGGTGCGGGGCAGGCCGGTCAGCGCTCCGGGGCGGCGGGCCGCCTTGCCCGCGTTGATGACGGCGGTCATGCCGTGCAGCTCGATGGTCTCCACGATGGACGAGACCATCGGGCCGAAGTAGTCGTCCAGAAGGTACGGACACCGGACGAACACACCGCCGGCCGGTGTGCTCGTGGTCAGCCCGTCGTGGCCGAGTCGCCGGGCGGCGTGCAGTACCAGCTCACGGGTCCGGGGAGCGACGTTGTCCTGGCCGTTGAGGACCCGGGACACCGTCGCGATGGACAGGCTGGTCTCGGCGGCGATCTGCCGTACCGTCGCGCGCTTCTTCACCGGGACCCCCACTGGCGTTCCATATTTGGATGTAACAATGTAACAGATCCGGAACCGGTTTCGACCAGCGCATATGCAGCCCGCGACGGACTGTCTCATTGACATGTATAAGCCGCGAGTGTTCCATCTCCGTTACGTCGGCTGGGCAGGAGGTCCGCCACGTTCCGTTGTTCACACAGGGAGTTCCCCATGCCGTTGACTGGCATCCCGTCAATCAGGCGACGACTACTCACCGTCGCCACCACCACCGCGGTCGTCGGCGGCCTCGGCATCCTCGGCATCACCAGCGCCTCCGCGGCCAGCGCCGGCTCGCTGGTCGGTGCGGGCAGCGGCAAGTGTCTCGACGTCGCCAACGGCTCGACCGCCGACGGCGCCGCGATCCACATCTGGACCTGCTACAGCACGGTGGCGAGCCAGCGGTGGACACTGGCCGACAACGGTCAGGTCCAGTCGCAGGGCAAGTGCCTGGACGTGGCGAACAACGGAACCGCGGACGGCTCGCTGACCCACCTGTGGACCTGCTACGACAGCGTGACCACCCAGAAGTGGTCGCTCAACGCCTCCGGCGCGCTCGTCAACCAGGCCAGCGGCAAGTGCCTGGACGTGCAGAGCAACGGCACCGCCGACGGTTCCCGGCTGCAGATCTGGACGTGCGCCGGGTCGGCCAACCAGCGGTGGACGCTGTCCGGCGGCACCACCACGCCGCCGACCACCCCGCCCACGACGCCGCCGAACGAGACCCCGGTGACCAACCCCGACCTGGGCCCGAACGTGTCGGTGTTCGACCCGTCGATGACGGCCTCGAGCATCCAGAACCGGTTGAACACGGTCTTCAACCAGCAGGTCACCAACCAGTTCGGGACCCAGCGGTTCGCGCTGCTGTTCAAGCCGGGCACCTACAACGTCGACGCCAACGTCGGCTTCTTCACCCAGGTCGCCGGGCTGGGCCTGGTCCCCGGGCAGACCACGATCAACGGCCGGGTGCATGTCGAGGCCGACTGGTGGCCGGACGGCTCGCAGAACGCGACGCAGAACTTCTGGCGTTCGGCGGAGGGCCTCGCGGTCAACCCGACCGGTGGCCTGGACCGCTGGTCGGTGTCACAGGCCGCCCCGTACCGCCGCATGCATGTCCGGGGAAACCTGGCGCTCTCCGACGGCGGCTGGTCGTCGGGTGGCTGGATCTCCGACACGAAGATCGACGGGCAGATCGACTCCGGCTCGCAGCAGCAGTGGATCACCCGTAACTCGCAGATCGGGTCGTGGACCGGCCGGAACTGGAACCAGGTGTTCGTCGGTGTGCAGGGCGCCCCGGCCACCAGCTTCCCCAATCCTCCCTACACCAACATCGGACAGGCGCCGGTGGTACGGGAGAAGCCGTACCTGTACGTCGACGGCAACGGCGGGTACCGCGTGTTCGTACCGGCGCTGCGCCGCAACACCAGTGGCACGACCTGGGCCGGCGGCACGCCGGCCGGTGAGTCGATCTCGCTCAGCCGGTTCTACATCGTGCGGCCCGGCGACACCGCGGCCAACATCAACACCGCTCTCGCCGCCGGTTACCACCTGCTGGTCACGCCGGGCACGTACAACATCAACCAGACCATCAACGTCAACCGGGCCGACACCGTGGTGCTCGGCCTGGGCCTGGCCACGTTCGTGCCGCAGAACGGCATCGTGCCGATGCGGGTCGCCGACGTCGACGGTGTGAAGGTCGCCGGCATCATGTTCGACGCGGGCACCACCAACTCGCCGCTGCTCCTGGAGGTCGGCCCGAACGGCTCGTCCACCGACCACTCGGCCAACCCGACCTCGCTGCACGACGTGTTCTTCCGCATCGGCGGCTCGATCGCCGGCAAGGCCACCGTCAGCCTGCAGGTCAACAGCGACGACGTGATCGGCGACCACACCTGGATCTGGCGTGCCGACCACGGCAACAACGGCACCGTCGGCTGGAACATCAACACCGCCGACACCGGACTGATCGTCAACGGTGACGACATGACCTTCTACGGCCTGTTCGTCGAGCACTACCAGAAGTACCAGACGATCTGGAACGGGGAGAACGGGCGCACGTACTTCTACCAGAACGAGATGCCCTACGACCCGCCGAACCAGGCCGCGTACATGAACGGCTCGACCCGGGGCTGGGCCGCCTACAAGGTCGCCGACGCGGTCAACAACCACCAGGCCTACGGGCTCGGCTCGTACGCCTACTTCAACGTCAACCCGTCGGTGGTCAACGAGCGGGCCTTCGAGGTCCCGAACAAGTCCGGGGTCCGCTTCACCAGCATGGTCACCGTGTCGCTCGGCGGCACCGGCACGATCAACCGGGTCATCAACAACACCGGTGCGACGGTGAACAGCGGCAGCCAGGTCGCCTACCTGGTCACCGGTCCCTGACGTCACGGCCGGTCCGCACCGCTGCCTCGAAGCCGTCGAGACAGCGGTGCGGACCAGGCGGTGACCGTCGCATACGCCCCGGCGGCCGCGCTGTCGGGCGGGAGCGGGCAGCCCCGTCGCGGGGTAGGTCCGGGGACGGTGTGGGCTGCGGTTGTGGGAGCGGTGGCCGTACCGGAAAAGGGGTTATCGAAGTAACCGTGCGGGATTCGCGGTGAAGTAGGCGTCGTGGTAGGCGAAGGGGTCCAGCGGCTCGGCGTAGGGGCGGTCGGAGCCGTGGACGACGGCGGCCGGGCCGACGACGCGGGCGACGGCGGCGATGGCGTCGGTGCGGTACGAGGACGTCTCGTAGAAGACGTTCGGGTCGGCGACGAAGGCGGGCCCGCCGCGGGCCGAGAGGCGCTCGTGGTGCAGCGGGGCGAGGCCGGCCAGGGCGACGAACGCGATACGCAGGCTCGGGTGGCTGTGGCGGCCCGCGACGTGCCAGGCCATCCAGGAGCGGTGCATCTGGGCGACGTAGGGCACCAGCGCCGGCCACCAGCCGGGCAGCTCGCCGGGTTCGGCGGCGGCCGGACCGGGATGGACGAGCAGCGGTTTACCGGCCCGTTCGAGGACCGTGAGCAGCGGTTCGACGAACGCGATGGCGTCGGGGCTGCCGAGGGCGGTGGCGGGCAGCTGCAGGCCGGCGACCCGGTCCTCGCGCAGGATCTTCGTCAGCGCGGCCGGGTCGGGAGCGGCGACCGACGCGGCGGCCCACAGGTGGAACGGGTCGGGCAGGTCGAGGGCGCTCGCGTGCCAGATGTCGATGAGCTCGGCACCGCCGGGGTCGTGCTCGATGCCGAGCGGGCTGGAGAGCGAGACGAGGACCCGGCCGGCGCTCTCGGCGGCGCGCCGGCGTTCCACATCGTGGGCGGCCGGGTCGACCTGGTAGGGATTCTCGCCCTCCAGGTGCAGGGTCCAGTCCCGCAGGAACGGCATGGCGTCGCGCTGCCGCAACGCTGCGACCAGCGCCGGAGGCCAGAGATGCTGGTGGCAGTCGAAGCGCATGCCGGAGAGCCTACCGGCCGAGGTGAACGTTAACAGTCACCGCTTATCTGGCACGATGCCGCCCATGACGAGTATCGACAAGGTGACAATCGGCGAGCTGGCCGACGGCACGGGCATCGAGAAGTGGACGCTGACCAACGCGGGTGGCGTCTCCGTGTCGATCCTCACCTGGGGCGCGACGATCCAGTCCGTGCTGGTGCCGGACCGGAACGGCGACCTCGCCAACGTGACGCTCGGGTTCGCCGACCTGGCCGGGTACACCGATCCCGCCTACCTGGCCGGCAACCCGTTCCTCGGCTCGACGGTCGGCCGCTACGCCAACCGGATCGCCGGTGGCGGCTTCACGCTGGACGGGGAGAGCTACAAGCTCGCGCAGAACGAGGGCCAGACCACCCTGCACGGCGGTTCGCACGGCTTCGACCAGCGGGTCTGGACGGCCACCGAGGTCGACGGCGGCGTGCGGATGACCTACACGTCGGCTGACGGCGAGCAGGGCTTCCCGGGAACGCTGCGGGCCGGCGTCACGTTCACCCTCGACGAGCGGGGTGCGCTGCGCCTGGACTACGAGGCCGAGACCGACCGCGCCACCGTCGTCGCGCTGACCAACCACGCCTACTGGAACCTGTCCGGCGAGGGCAGCGGCACCACCGAGGGCCACCTGCTGCGCATCGACGCGGAGCACTACACGCCGGTCGACGCGACGCTCATCCCGACCGGGGAGATCGCCGAGGTGGCGGGCACGCCGTTCGACTTCCGTGAGTTCCACCCGATCGGCGAGCGGATCCGCGGGGAGCACCCGCAGCTCGGGATCGGCCGCGGTTACGACCACAACTACGTGCTGAACGCCGGCGACGGCCTGCGGACGGCGGCGGTCGTGCGCGACCCGGCCAGCGGGCGGGAGATGACGATCGAGACGACCGAGCCGGGCCTGCAGTTCTACTCGGGCAACTTCCTGGACGGCAAGCTGCGCGGCACGGGCGGGCTCACCTACCGGCAGGGTGACGCGTTCGCGCTGGAGACCCAGCACTTCCCGGACAGCCCCAACCAGCCGCAGTTCCCGTCGACGGTGCTGCGCCCGGGCGAGACCTACCGGTCGACGACGACCCACATCTTCTCCACGTTCGCCTGACCCCGCCGCTTGTCCATTGCTCGGTGTCGATGATATGAACGCGTGGGAGCGCTCCCACTCCCACCCGTTCCCCATCCCCGGAGTGAGCACATGGTCAAGTTCCGTTCCCTCGTCCTCGCGCTGGCGGTGGTGGCGCTGAGCCTGGTCGGCAGCCCAGCCTCGGCCGCCACCACCCCCAGCGTCGCCACCGGCTACGCACACACCTGCACCATCCCCGCCGACGGCTCGCTCTGGTGCTGGGGCGGCAACTACACCGGCGCCCTCGGCGACGGCACCACCAACCACCGCACCACCCCGGCCCGCGTCGGCGCCGCCACCGACTGGACGTCGATCGACGCCGGCTTCCTGCACAACTGCGCGGTCCGCTCCGGCGGCACCCTGTGGTGCTGGGGCAACAACTTCCGGGGCCAGCTCGGCGACGGCTCCACCACCACCCGTACCGCCCCGGTGCAGGCCGGCACGGCCACCAACTGGGCCACCGTCAGCGCCGGCGACAGCCACACCTGCGGCGTGCGCACCGACGGCAGCCTGTGGTGCTGGGGCTTCAACCGCTCCGGCCAGCTCGGCACCGGGCTCTCCTCCTACACCGAGAACGCCCCGGTACGGGTCGGCACCGCCACCAACTGGGCCACCGTGACGACCGGTTACGCCCACACCTGCGCCACCCGCACCGACGGCACCCTCTGGTGCTGGGGCGACAGCACCACCGGACAGCTCGGCCTCGGCATCCTCAACTACCGCGCCACCCCCGAGCAGGTCGGCACCCTGACCACCTGGAAGACCGTCACCGCGGGGTACGCGTTCAGCTGCGCCACCCGCACCGACGGGACACTGTGGTGCTGGGGTGAGAACGGCTACGGCCAGCTCGGTCAGACCGGCACCTACCAGACCACACCGGTCCAGGTCGGTACCGCGTCCACCTGGGCCCGGGTCACCGGCAACGACAACTCGGCGTGCGCGTCGCGTACCGACGGCAGCCTGTGGTGCTGGGGCAACAACATGGAGGCCCAGCTCGCCGACGGCACCACCGTCAACCGTTACGCCCCGACCCGGGTCGGCACCGCCACCGACTGGACCGGGAACTTCGCGATCGGCTACCACGGCTGCGGCATCCGGACCGGCAACGCCCTGTGGTGCTGGGGCAACAACGCCAACGGGCAGCTCGGAGACGGCACCACCACCCGCAATCCGGCTCCCACCGCGGTGGCCCTGCCCGGCTGAGTTCCGGCGTTCCCTTCCGCAAGCCGGAGACATTAGTCTCCGTCCATGACTTACCGGATCGGCGGGAACCTGGCCGGCTCCTCGCGGCCGGCCGGGTTCGCCGTCGTGACACTCGCCTACCTGGCGGCCGGGCTCGCCGCCTGGGCGGTCACCGCCGCCGTCGACGGGCACGGACTCCTCGTCACCTTCTACGCCGACCTGGCCGCCACACTCGTGGTGTTCGCGGCGAGCATGCTGGTGGCCAACGCGAGCCTCTACGACCCGTACTGGAGCGTCGCCCCCGCGATCATCGTCATCGCCTGGGTGGCCCTGTCCCCACCACTGACCGGCCGGCAGATCGCCGTACTCGTCCTGGTGCTCGCCTGGTCGATCCGGCTCACCGCCAACTGGGCCCTGTCCTGGCGCGGCCTCAGCCACGAGGACTGGCGGTACGTCCAACTACGCGAACAACGACCGGCCGGCGTCCCCTGGTGGCTGATCAACCTCGGCGGCATCCAGCTCATGCCGACCCTCGTCGTCTTCGCCGGCCTGCTCGCCGTCTGGCCGGCGACCACCGTGACCGGCCGCCCCTGGGGCCTGCTCGACATCATCGCCGTCGCCGTCACGGCCGGCGCGATCCTGCTGGAGTCCACCGCCGACCGCCAGCTGCACCGCTTCGCCGACGACCCGGCCAACCGCGGCGCGATCATCGACCGCGGCCTGTGGCGGCACTCCCGGCACCCCAACTACCTCGGCGAGATCACCTTCTGGTGGGGGATGTGGTTGTTCGGCCTGGCCGCGGCCCCGAACTGGTGGTGGACGGTCATCGGCCCGGTCACCATGGTCCTGCTGTTCACCTTCGTCAGCGTGCCGATGATGGACCGCCGTTCACTGATCCGCCGCCCCGCCTACGCCGAACACATGCGCCGCGTCCCGGCCCTGTTCCCCCGCCCGCCCGGATTCCGCGGCTGACAACCCCCGGTCCCGGTCCGCGTTCTCTCACCCTTCCTTCTTTCCGGTACGGCTCCGGAGAAGCCCCACCCCCGGAAAAGGCCGGTGAACCGCCCCGGGCGATGACCCACCCCCTCGCCGGCCCGGCCGTCGTCCGGCGCCGCTCCCCCACGCACACCAATCCCAGCTCAGCCACCGCACCCCCACGAGCCGCCCGAGCCCCACACCACACCTCCAGGCACAACAACGCCAGCTCAGCCACCGCACCCCATCCACCGCCCGAAGCCCCACACCGCACCCCCACGCCCACGCACCGCACGCGGTCCGCCGCCGCCGACCACGGCCACGACCGTCGGCCGGGAGCTCGGGAATCCTGTCGTTCGGGGATTCGGCTGAGACATTGATCTTGGCCAGCTGGCTGTCACCGCCGCCTCACGCGAGTGGAGACAGCGGTCACGGCCAGCCCGATCTGCGCCACCGCCACCTCCTCCTCGCGACAGCGGTCAGGGTCGGCGCCGTGTCCGGCAGTTTCGGCGGGCAAACCCCGCCGATCTTGGACGCTTTGTCACCGCGACGTCGAACTTGAGCGCCTGACCACCGGAAGCGGTGGTAAAGCGACCAAGATCGGGAGGTGGCGGGCCGCGGATCGAGGGCGGAACACCGCGACCGGCAGGCCGCACGCGCACGACCGGCGGGCCGGAGGCGCACGACCGGCAGGCCACAGGAACGCGCACGGCAGGCCGCGGAAACGCGCCCGCAGCGCAGATCGGCACCCAACGGCGACCGCATCAGGGTCGTAAAACCCGCAGTTCAGAGGCTTGATCAACTCAGGCTGTCCGGCATCACCGGAGACCCGGCCGGTTGCCGCCGCCGTCGCGGGTGACTTGAGGCGGCGCTGACGACCAGTCGCGGCGAGGCCCGGACGCCGCATGAACTCGCCGCCCGGATCAGCCTCTGACGCCGCGCCTCTTCACCTGTCCCGGGCGACTTGAAGCGGCGCTGACGACCACTCGCGGCGAGGTCCGTACGCGGCATGGGCTCGCCGCCCGGATCAGCCTCTGACGCCGCGCCTCTTCGCCGCGCCCACCGTCATGGCCGCGTCGCGCCAGGCGATGGCCGCCGTGCGCAGCCGGGGTGATCGGATCGTCTCGCCGCGGCGACGGGCGCCGAGCTGGTCGCGCAGCCACCGCGGTGCGCGGGCCTGCTGGATCGCGCGGGTCTTGGTGAGCAGTTCGCCGTGCGTGAGGGCGTGCCGGCCGCGGGCCATCGAGGTGAGGCCGAGGTCGGCGATCATCGGGTCGAGCCACAGCCAGGGGCGTCGTGCGGCCCACGCCCAGTAACCGGTGAGCTCGGCGTGGGCGGCGGCACGGATGTCGTCGCCGGAGACCGCCGGGAAGACGCCGGCCGGTGCCCGCCCGTACACCGCGTAGCCGTGCAACGCCAGCTCGGCCCGGGTCACTCCGGAGAGGATCCGGTGGACGAGCTGCCCGTGTGTCCACGTCGGGTGCCGCACCTCGGTGTCGGGGACGGTGGCGGCGTCGACGTAGACGCAGCCGAGCGCGTACCCCTTGCCGGATCCGCTGTCGAGACGGCGATGGACGTCCTCGAGGGCGGCGATCCGCTCGGGCCCGACCGGCCCGTCGGTGAGCGCGACCAGGTCGAGGTCGCTGACTCGCGGGATGTAGTCGCCGGTGGCCAGCGACCCGGCGACCAGCAGATCGGTGACCCACCGGAGCTGTTTCAGCTCGTCACCGAGGTCACCGACGACGGCGGGCGAGGTCGTCACGAGCACGAGTGTAGAGGCCGCGCTCAGCGTCAGGACGTTCACGACGCGGTGTGGCACCAACCTGACAAAGAGATATAAGCATTTCGATATGTTGTGCCTCGCGGCGCGTTCCTGTTCTTCTACGGCCAGCCAAGAATCGGCCTAGACCCTAGGACCCCCCATGAAACTCAGAACGGTGACGGCAGGACCTGCCCTAGCTGTTTTCGCCGCGGTGACGCTGGTGCTCAGCGCCCTCCCGGTGTCGGCGTCGACCGACGAGATCGCGCCGGCGACCAGTGCCGCCCTGCTCGCGGCCCCGCCGACCGTCAACGTCGCCAACGTCAACGCCCACCTGCAGCAGCTGCAGAACTTCGCCACCAGCAACGGCGGCAACCGGGCCACCGGCACGGCGGGGCACACCGCGACGACGACCTACCTGCAGCAGAAACTGCAGGCGGCCGGTTACACCGTCACCGTGCAGACCTGCACCACCTGCTCCGGTTCGGCGAAGAACATCATCGCGGACTGGCCGGGCGGCGACACCAGCAACACCTACATGTTCGGGGCGCACTCCGACAGCGTGTCGGCGGGGCCGGGGATCAACGACGACGGTTCGGGTACGGCCACCCTGCTCGAAGCCGCACTCCAGCTGGCCGCGAACAACCCGACGATGACCAACCACCTGCGGTTCGGCTGGTGGGCCGGCGAGGAGCAGGGGCTGATCGGCTCCAAGTTCTACGTCAACTCGCTGACCACCGCCCAGAAGAGCGCGATCAAGGCGTACGGCACGTTCGACATGATCGCCTCCACCAACGGCGGCTACTTCGTGACCGGGACCGACGCGGTCGCCGTGAAGCTGCGGGAGTACTTCACCTCGATCAGCGTGCCGACCGAGACGTCGACCGAGTGCTGCAGCGACGACGGCTCGTTCCGTAACGCGGGCATCCCGGCGTCGATCAACTCGACCGGGGCCAGCTACACCAAGACCAGTGCCCAGGTCACCAAGTGGGGCGGTACCGCCGGGCAGGCCTACGACCCCTGCTACCACAAGGCGTGCGACACGTACCCCTCGAACGTCAACACCACCTCGCTGGGCCGCTGGGCCAACGCCGAGCTGTACGCCGCGTGGACCCTCACCACGGCCGCGTCGACCACCAACGACTTCTCGGTGGCGCTCAGCCCGGCCAGCGGCTCGGTCAACCCGGGCTCGTCGGCCACCACCACGGTCAGCACCGCCACCACCTCCGGCAGCGCACAGACCGTCGCACTGTCCAGTTCGGGTGCCCCGTCCGGTGTGTCGGTGAGTTTCAGCCCGGCATCGGTCACGTCCGGCGGATCGTCGACCATGACCGTCACGACGACCGCGGCGGCCGCACCGGGTTCGTACCCGATCACCGTCACCGGAACGGGCTCGGTGACCCGCACCGCCTCCTACACGCTGACGATCAACGGGACCGGCACGTGCACCGGCACCGGTCAGAAACTCGGCAACAACGGCTTCGAGAGCGGGACGACACCGTGGACCGCCACGACCGGGGTGATCGGCGCCAACACCGGTGACGCGTCCCCGCGAACCGGCACGCGTGACGCGAAGCTCGGCGGCTACGGCTCGACGCACACCGACACGCTGACCCAGTCGGTGACGCTGCCGACCGGGTGCAGCTCGTACACGCTGTCGTTCTACCTGAAGATCACCACTTCGGAGACGACGACCAGCACCCAGTACGACAAGCTGACCGTGAAGGTCGGCACGGCCACGCTGCAGACGTTCTCCAACCTGAACGCGAGTGCGTACACGCTGCGCTCGTACAACCTGGCCGCCTACGCCGGGCAGACCGTCACGCTCACCTTCACCGGCACCGAGGACTCGTCGCTGAAGACCACGTTCACCATCGACGACACGGCCCTCACCGTCGCCTGACACAGTCCGGACGATGCCGTGGCAACGCTGCGGCATCGTCCAGCCGTCTTGTCAGAGAGATCCTCGTACCTGCCCCCGCCGCCTGCCGCTTTTCCTGACTTCCTCACGGCGAGGAGGCGTCGAAGAGCACCGACGGCCCTGGCCGGCGGCGGCACCCTACTATCTTATGTCCGCGGCCATCTCCCCTTGCTTTGGAAATACTGGTCAGCCTGAGGCTTCTCGGTGAACTCCAGCAATCCACCGGTCTTCTTCTCGAGAATTTCTCGAACTTCAGCCGGTGTGGCGAAAAAGAATTCGCGCCGCTCGTTCACAAAATTTACTCGCCGCCCGGCGAACTCTTTGTGCAACTCGTTTTCGAGAGTGATGGCGTCGTTGGAGAAATACAGAACATGCACATCATACGGAAACGGCACGGATGCGTCGCCAAGTTCTCGGACCCGATCGAGAGGCTCGAGTCGACGCGTCATGCCGATCTTGACTACATCCGGCCCGAAGGCACCGATGTTCGAGATGACGTATACGTAGCCAGCGCGAATGTTAGCGATTCGATAGTCATTTTGCTCAATGGCCAGGTCAATCTGCGCCAATCGACTGGAAAGCTCTGCTATGGCGGCTTGATCGCCCTGGAAACGCAGGGACTCAAGGGCGCTCTGATAGTGGGCCCGCTCTTTTTCGAGACGCTCACGCTCTGCGGCCAGCTCCTGCTCCGCACGACGCTGTTCGCGCAGGAGCTCGCGCTCTTCCCGGGCTCGCTCACGTTCCTCCTGAACCTTCACCTGAAAGTCAGCGGTCAACTCGAGCTCCCGCACTCGAAGAACGTGATATTCCGGATTGACCCGCATCTCCATGATCGCGCCAAGCTTCTCGATCGCCGTGACGGCTGATTGAAGGCGTTTCTTCGCCGTCACGATATTTCCCGAACGCAGGGAACGGACGCAGTTATCCGCCTCGGCGTTATAAGCCCTGAGCATGAGTTTTGAAAGATCCGCGGTCATCTTACGACCCTTGGCCAGCGAGCCGGAAAAGGTAAACATGTCGGCAGCAAGAACGGCGCGCCCGGATTTGACGATCGTATCCATCTCGACCTCGAGAGATCGAAGCCGTTCCTTGTATGCTGCCGCATCTTCAAGGGGATGGTGATACCGGTAGATCCCGACATCCTGCAACACGCGCTGATCGTCAAGCTCGACGACGCCGTTTGCGGTCTGCCCCTTGGCCTGCGCTAACGCGGCTTCCAGCTCGGCGATGTGAGCGAGTAGAGAACCCGTTCCATGACCGGCCACCGCTGAATCGATGGCCAAGGAGTCGGAGACCACACCAGCGACGGGCACACGTAAGGCTGCACCTTGATTGTGGGTCGCAGACAAATCATCTACGAGGCGACTCGGCCCCTTCGGCGACTCCGCTGCCGCATTCCCCGATGGTTCCGGAACGTCGGGCAGCCAGAACTGCCACCCTGTCGGCGGTGGGGGCCAGGAAGGGTCAGGGTTCCATCCAGCGGGCGGGGACCATCCCGCTGGTGGCTGCGGCCATCCCGGTGGCGGGTTGAACCGCACGCCTACCGCCCTCGGACCCGGACACCAGCGCTGCTGTCGGCGGCCACGAAGTCGAATGGCGACTTCGACAGTGCGGCCCCGAGGTAACTGAGGGTCGCATGCGGGACGACATGAGCCAGGTCGAAGGTGCCGAAGTGCTCGCGGTCGGCTCCCACGAGCACGAACGGGATACGCTCCGGTTGCCCCGTCGCCGGCGCAAGCCGATCGGCAGCCACGGTGAGCGCCACGGATCGGATCTTCCCCGCGCGGTCCGCCTCGAATATCTCGTGCAAGGTGCGAAGCGCGACCTGCCATACGGCACTGGCATAGCGATCCTTTCGCTCCTTCACCGGCAATGCGGTGGGCACGATCTCATCCTTTGCTTTCACGTACCTGTATTCCTTGACCGCCGGAAGACCACCAGGCTCCGGGACGATAACGGTGAGTACAAGCTCACGGCTGCTGATGTCGAAGCTGTGGTCGTAGGCGATCGGAAACGCCTCGGGATAGACGGAGTTGGACAGCACGACTCCGACGTAGTCCTGAATGGCGGATTCAACATCGAAGGCCAGATCGTTGATAAATTGCGAGAGGTGCTGATTCTGCGCCTCGGCTTCGGCCTCGCGTTGCCGACACTGAAGTCGGTATTCCTCTTCAGCAGCGTTGAGTCTATGAACACGTTCCTGCTCAGCCCGCTTTCGCCGCTCATACTCAGCCATATAGTCGGCGTGCAGGCGAGCGCAATGCTCATGCCAGCCCCGATGAGCGACCTCGTAGGCGGCACGGACCTTGGCAACCTCCGCCTCATGCCGCTTCTTCCCGCCGAAGGCGTTCGACAGTCCGGTCGGGGCGGCCGGTTCCCGGTAGACAGGTTCAGGAGGGTAGATCAGGGACGGCATCGGAGGCACGGGATCAGCCAGCGGCCCGGGTTCGAATCGGGGATGCTCCACAGTCTTGATCTTGAGAGACTCCAGATCAATGTAGTCGTCCACATCCAGGGTGGATGCGAGAAGGCAGTTCATATCCTCGTACAATTGCGCAAGTTCGGCATTCATCGCAGCCGCCTCAGCTGTTCGCGCATCAACATGCATGCGTGCAGCAAGCTTCTGCGCCTCCACTTGTTCGGCGGCACTCGCGCGGGCTGACGCAGCGGCAGCTCGTTCGTAGTCCCTCCGAGCGCGTTCAGCTTCCCGCTGTGCGGCAGCCTGCGCCCGATAGGCTGCGGCCACCTGTTGCCTGCGGCGCTTCTCGGCCTGCTGAGCCTGATAGTTCAGCTCGGCAAAGAAACCACGTCGTGCCACTTCAACCCCCAAATACTCTGGTGCGCCGAGGAACAGTACCGAGCCGGACAAGCACGTGCATCACCCAAATACCTGATTCGCATGAACCAGTCGGCGCGCATTCAGAGATCACTCGCCAGATCAACACCGTGCTGGGGTCGAGAAAGAATCACGAAGCGGCGCATATATCGCCACATCGCCGAAATAAGTCCTGAAGCGGTCGACTGCCTGCATATCATTTTGATCTTCCCGGCGGCGCTCCGGATCGCTGTTCCCGCAGGTCAGCAGTATATCGAGCGAGAGACTCCGGCGCCGCGAACAAACCCATCAGGGAATTCCGCCGGAGGCTTAGCCGGCCTTCTCACCCTCCGCGCCTGCTCGAAGTGATCGAGCAGGCGCCTCTCCGATTCCAATGGATGGACCAAGCTTGTCCGCCCTTGCCCGGTCTGTCCGGCATCGAGAGGCGGCGACAACAGTCCCCTGTCACAGGAGAGTCGAAGCTCGGCCGCCCGACCGGAGGTAGGTGACGATTTGCGGGAGAGCCGTTCGTCATCACGGTGACGGAGTTCGAGCGGAGGAGAGAGATCATGCGGTACGCGCTACTGATGCACCACTTCGAGCCGGCCGAGGGGGAGCTCAGTGAGGAGGCGATGGCCGAGGGGCAGCGGGCCTTCGGGGTGTATGCGAAAGCGCTGCACGAGGCCGGAGTGCTGCTGTCGGCGGACATCCTCAGTCACACGCCGGCTACGACGACCGTGAGCCGGCGGGACGGGGCGACCCGGGTGCAGGACGGGCCGTTCGCCGAGACCAAGGAGGCGCTCGCCGGGGTGTTCGTGATCGACGTGCCGGATCTGGACGGGGCCATCGGGTGGGCCGAGCGGTGTCCCGGCGCGGAATGGGGTGCCGTGGAGGTCCGGCCGGTGGCGACCTCGGTCGTGAACGGTGGATGGACCCGCTGACCGAGGCCGAGGCAGCCGCCCGTGAGTGGCACGGCCGGCTGCTGGCCCTGCTCGCGGGCCGGTCGGGTGACATCCCGGCGGCCGAGGACGCGCTCGCCGACGCCTATGAGGCGGCCGTCCGTACATGGCCGGGGCAGGGCGTTCCCGGCAATCCCGGCGGATGGCTGCTGACCGTGGCCCGTAATCGGCTGCGGGATCGGTGGCGGGCCGCCGAGTTCCGGCGGACGGTGGCTCTCGACGTGGAACGGGACAGCCCGGCCTGGCTCGACGACCTCGACGTGGACGCGATTCCGGACCGGCGGCTGGAGCTGATGCTGGTCTGTGCGCATCCGGCGATCGACTCGGGCATGCACACGCCGCTGATGCTCAACACCGTGCTCGGGTTCACCGCCGAGCAGATCGGGCGGGCGTTCTCGGTGCCGGCGGCGACCATGGCCACCCGGCTGGTGCGGGTGAAGAAGCGGATCCGGACCACCGGGATCGCGTTCCGGATCCCCGATCGGGGCGATCTGCCGGGGCGGATGGCGGCGGTGCTCGAAGCCGTCTACGGGGCGTTCGTCATCGACCGGGGCGGGGCCGAGGCGCTGCATCTGGCCGGGGTGCTGGCCACGCTGGCGCCGGAGGATCCGGAGGTGCACGGGCTGGCGGCGCTGGTGCAGTTGTCGGCGGCCCGGGCGGGTGCGCGTTCCGGGGTGGACGGGCGGTTCGTGCCGTTGGAGGAGCAGGATCCGGGGCGGTGGGATCGCGGGCTGATCGCGCGGGCGCACGAGCATCTGCGGGTGGCGCACGGTCTCGGGCGGCTGGGGCGGTTCCAGGTGGAGGCGGCCGTCCAGGCGTTGCACTGCTCGGGGGCGGCGGATGCCCGTACGCTGATGGACCTGCATTTGATCTTGAATGATCTGGCGCCGTCGCTCGGTGGTGGGGTGGCGCTCGCGGCGGTGACGGCCGAGGCCGACGGGGCGGAGGCCGGGCTCGCGCGCCTCGACGAGCTGCTGGCCGGCGCCGGTGAGGCGGGGCGCCGTTTCCAGCCGGCCCGGGCGACGCGCGCGCACCTGCTGGAACGTCTCGGGCGGCACGCGGAGGCCCTCGCCGAGTACGACCGGGCGATCGCCCTGACCGACGACGCGGCCGAGCGCGACCACCTCCGCGACCGGCGGGCACGAGTCAGGAGACGGTGAGTTCGGCGATGCGGGACAGGTCGCCGAGGCCGTTGCCGGACAGCGTCAGGATGCGCACCGCTGAGGTCGGGCGGGGTGGGAACCGGCTGGTCCGGGTGGTGGCCGTGTTGCCGCGGACCGACGCCACGGTCTGCCAGCCGCCGGACCACACCTGGACGTCCCAGTCGCGCAGGCCGTTCCCGGGTGGTGTCGTGACGTCGGCGCGCGACACGGTGACCGGGGTGTTCCAGCCGAGCTGGAACCAGTCGGGCCAGTACTTGGTGGTGCCGTCCGACCAGAACGTGGCGGGGTCGCCGTCGGTGGCCGCGCAGATCGGGTTCTTCGCGCGGAACGACGCCGCGGTCACCTCGGCGGCACGGGTGACCAGGGTGGCCGACGGCGCGGGGGCGGACAGCGTGACCGGGACGTCGATGGCGCCGACCCTGATCCGGTAGTCGCCGGGCGGGGTGCCGGTGGTGGCGCTGACCCTGACCGGCACGGTGCTGGTGTATCCGGCCGGCAGCCACGTCGACACCAGGGTGCGTTGCAGGTGCAGGGCCCGCGGTGCGGACAGTTCGGCGTCGGCGTACAACGGCTGGGTGGAGGTGTTCGCCAGCCGTACCGAAAGCTCTCGGGCGTTGCACGGGCCGGTGGTGAGCGGAAGGCTGCGCGGATCCACCGTCAGGTGAACCGGGTCCGGCGGGGGTGCCGCCGGGAGGAGCGCGCAGAGCAGCGCGGACATGATCTTCATGCCGCGACCAGTCCGGGACGGGCGCGCTCGGAGACGAACGAGGCTCGCGTGGTGATCGGTGAGCCGGGGCGGGTGACGTGCGGCAGGACCCGGAAGTCGGCGCGCAACATGTCGCGGGTCAGTTCGCAGCGCACGTAGCCGCGCTGCCCGTTGGTGAACCGCAGGTGCGGGCTGTACCGCTGTTGCTGCTGGAGTTTCGGGACCACGTCGGCACCGTCGCCGCCGCTGGTGAGCGAGGTGCCGACCAGTTCCACGCCGACCGGTGGCAGGTCCGGCCGGGAGAAGTCGGTGCGCAGGTCGGCGGCGTAGTTGAAGTGGATGTCACCGGTCAGGACGACCGTGCCGGGGACGCGGGCGGCGGCGCCGAGGATCGCCGCCCGGTCGGCCGGATAACCGTCCCACTTGTCCATGTCGAGGCGGCCGGCAGCACCGCCGTACCGGCACTCGGCCATCATCACCTGCTGGGCCAGCAGGTTCCAGCGGGCGCCGCCGTGTGCCATGCCGTTGAGCAGCCAGGTCCGCTGACCGGGTCCGAGCAGGGTACGGCCCGGCTCGTCCCGCTGAGCGCAGACGGACACCATCCGGCCGTCGCACGCCTGGTCGGTCCGGTACTGGCGGGTGTCCAGGACGTACGCGTGGGCCAGGTCCCCGAAACACAGCCGCCGGTGCAGTGGCATGTCCGGGCCGGCGGGCTGGCGCGGGCGGCGCAGCGGCTGGTTCTCCCAGTAGGCGCGGTACGCGTTGGCCCGGTGCACCAGGAAGTCGGCGGGCGGCCCGCCGCCGCGGGGCACGGCGGCCGCGTAGTCGTCCTCCACCTCGTGGTCGTCCCAGGTCAGCGCCCACGGGACGGCGGCGTGCGCGGCCTGCAGGTCGGGGTCGGTGCGGTAGAGGGCGTAGCGCATCCGGTACAGGTCGAGGGTGTCGGCGGCCAGTTCGAACGTGTCCGGCAGCCGCAGGGACCGGTCGTTGCGGTCACCGCCGACAGCGTCGACGGCGCCCTCGTAGATGTAGTCGCCGAGGAAGAAGAGCACGTCCAGATCCTCGGCGGCCAGGTGGCGCAGCGCGGTGAACCAGCCGTTGGTGTAGTTCTGGCAGGAGGCGATCGCGAACCGCAGGCGTTCCGGTCTCGCCGTACGGGCCGGGGTGGTGCGGGTGCGGCCGGCCGGGCTGATGTGCCGGTCGGTGCGGAACCGGTAGAAGTAGTCGTGGGCGGGCCGCAGGCCGCGGACGTCGACGTGCACCGAGTGGCCGTAGGCGGCGGCCGCGACGGTGACACCGTCCTTGACCACCCGGGTGAACCCCTCGTCCTCGGCCACCTGCCATCGGACCTGGTAGTCGGCTCTCGGCAGGCCGCCGGTCGGCTCCAGCGGGTGCGGGGCCAGCCGGGTCCAGAGGACCACGCCCTCGGGCAGCGGATCGCCGGACGCCACTCCGAGGGTGAACGGGTCGGCCGGCGGGGCGGCTCGTGCGGGTGCCGGGGTCAGCGCCGTCACGAGAGCGGCGCTGCCCACGGTGAGCAAGTCGCGGCGGGTCGCCATCGCGTCCTCTCCCGATGAAGACGATTCCCCAGGAAAGGTACCCGCCGCGTCAGGCCGGGAGGGCCGGAAGCCGGACTGTGAACACGGTTCCCCGGCCTGGAGTGCTCTGCACCTCGATCGTGCCGTCGTGGGCCTCGACCAGCTTGCGGGTGATGGCCAGCCCCAGTCCGCTGCCGCCGGTCGCGCGACTCCGCGATTCGTCGGCTCGCCAGAAACGGTCGAAGACGCGCGGCAGATCCTGCTCGCTGATGCCGATGCCGGTGTCCCGTACCGCAATCGTGGTGTCCGACGCGGTGACCGTGACCGCACCGCCCGCCGGTGTGTAACGGATCGCGTTGCTGACCAGGTTGCCGACGACCTGCCGCAACCGCACCGGATCGGCCCGGACCACCGGATCGCCCTCGACCCGCGTCTCCAGACGCACCGCGGCCGTGCCCCGATGTGCCTCCACGACCTGCTCGATCACGTCCCGCACCCGGATCGGCTCCGGATGCACCCGCAGCGTGCCCGCGTCGACGGCGGCCAGGTCACCCAGGTCGTCGATCAGGTGCTGCAGCAGCACCGACTCCTCGTGCAGCAGATCGACCAGCTGCGCGTCGGTGGGTGCCAGATCGTCCTGGGCGGCCTCCAGCCAGCTGCGGATGTTGGTCAGCGGCGTCCGCAGTTCGTGCGCCACGTCGTTGACCATGGCGCGCCGCTGCTCGGCCGAGGCGTTCAACGCCCGGGCCAGGTGGGCGATCTCGTCGCGGCCGGAGACCACCATCGGCGCCTGCCGGTCGGCGGCCTCGGTCAGCGCCCGCAACGGCCGGACCAGCCGCCGCCCGGCCAGCACCGTGACGAGAATGGTGGCCAGCAGGACGGCACCGGTGGTGGTGACGATCCGGACGGTGTTCTCCTCGGACAGCGTGAAGGTGGTCTCGGCCGCGCCGGTGTCCGGATCGGTCACGAAGAGCAACGCGGGCGGGGCGACAAACGGCTGGAGCTGGGTGCGGCGGGACTTCTCCAGGCAGGACCGGATCCGCGCGACCTGGCCCTTCTCCTTGGTGCGGTAGTCGGGGACGATCGGCACCACGGTCCGGTCGGCGGCCTCCTTCCAGGTGACCACATAGGCGCTGAACTGCGGCGACACCATCACCGTGCCGCCGTCGACCCCGCCCAGGCAGGCACTCGTCATCTTCCCGAGCGTCTTCAGCGCCTTCCTCTCGGTGTCGGTGACCTCCTCGTCCAGCCCGGCCGAACACCGGGCCAGGGCGCCGCTCGTGTCGGGCAGTGTCAGCTCCAGAGCCGGGCGGCCGCTCGGGGTGTCGACGACACGACCGGACACCCCGGCGTAGTCGAGGCACGACTTCGACTTCAGGGCGTAGTCGCGCAGCTTGGCACGTTCGGCGGCAGGCAGCAGGTAGGGGCCGACCGCGCGGGTGTCGATCCGCTCGGTGCCGCCGGTCAGGCCGAGATCCAGGTTGAGCGGGTCGACGACGGCCGACGGACGAGCGGCGGCCAGTGACGGGCCCGGACCCGAATCGATGATCACCTGGCGGTCCTCGGTCATCAGGGTGATCCGCCGGCCCAGTTTCGCAGCCCGGACCCGGATCAGCTCCGTGGCCTCCGACCAGTCCGGATGCCCGGCCGCGTAGGTGACCAGCATGTCGTAGACACCCTTGTCGTCGGTGAGCGACCGGCCCTGTTCCTGGCTGATGGCGCGGGTCGCGGTGCGGACCGCCAGCCAGGCCGTCGACCCGATGGCGGCGATCGCGATCAGCACCGACGTCGCGAGCAGGCGGGTCACCAGGCTGTGCCGCCACCGCACCTTCGTCATGCCGGGCCCGCCGTCAGCCGGTAACCGACCCCGTAGACGGTCAGCAGCTGCACCGGCCGCTGCGGATCCGTCTCGATCTTGCGGCGCAGGTTCATCACGTGCACGTCGATGGTCCGCTCGGTGGAACTGCGGTCGATGCCACGGGTGTGGTGCAGCAGCTGGCCACGGCTGAACACCCGGTCCGGCTGCTCGCACATGGCGGCCAGGATCGCGAACTCGCCACGGGTGCACTCGATCGGCTCGCCGTCGACGGTCACCTGATGGGTCTCCGGATCGAGCGCCACCCGGCCCACCTCCCGTCTGGTACCCGCGACCGGACGGCTCGCCCGCCGCAGCAGGGTGCGCACCCGGGCCATCAGCTCCCGCGGGCTGTAGGGCTTGGTCAGATAGTCGTCGGCGCCCAGCTCCAGGCCGAGCAGCAGGTCGTCCTCGCCGGTCCGCGCGGTCAGCATCAGCACCAGCACCTCCGACTCGGCGCGCAGCGTGCGGCACACGTGCAGGCCGTCCAGCTCGGGCATCATCACGTCCAGCACCAGCAGGTCCGGGCGCAGCCGCCGGGCCTGGTCGAGCGCCTGCCGCCCGTCGTGCACCACGGCCACCTCGTGACCGTCGGCCTGGAGGTACCGCCGGACCACCTCGGCCTGCCGGGGATCGTCGTCGGCGATCAGCACGTGTGCGCACATGGCGGCGACTATAGGTGCGAGCGCCACCATCGGGCCCGTCGTCGGGCGAGACCTGACAGCTTTCTAACGATCTCCGCCCAGGCTCTCCGGCATGCCTGCTCACTCTCACCTCCGGCGGATCGGGTTCGCGGCCGGCGCGCTGGCCCTCCTTTCCGGCGGCGCCTTCCTCCTCACCGAGCCGCGATCCGCCGCCTCCCCCGCGCCGGCCACCACCGATCCGGTCGCCACCGCCAAGCTCGAGCGACGCGATCTGAGCACGTCAAAATCAATTTCCGGATCCATCGGGTACGGGAACCCGCGCGCCGTCGAGGGTCACCGGCAGGCGACCGTCACGTGGCTTCCGGCGCCGGGGGCGAGCATCAAGCGGGGTCAGCAGTTGTACCGGGCCGACGACCGGCCGGTGCCGCTGTTCTACGGTGGGATGCCGCTCTACCGGGAGATCGCCGGCAAGGGGCTGGTGGGCCGGGACGTGGAGATCGTCGCCGGCAATCTGTCCGAACTGGGCTATTCGCTCGGCTACCGGCCGCGGCCCGGAACATGGGTGACACCTCCGGCCGCGTCGCCCTCACCCTCACCCTCCACACCATCCGCGTCAACGCCACCGGTTCCCCCCGTCAAGATCAAGAAGGGCGAGGGTGTGCTCACCTCCGGGATGATCGCGGCGATCAGGAAGTGGCAACGCGACCTCGGCCTCCCCGAGACCGGCACGATCGCCGTCGGTGACGTCGAGGTGCTCTCCGGCGCGGTCCGCGTCGACTCCGTCGCCGTGCAGCCCGGCGCCCCCGCGAACGGCCCGCTCATGGCGGTCACCCCGACCCGCAAGGTGATCACCGTGTCCGCCGGGATGTCCGAGGCCGCCTCCATCGAACGCGGCGCCGCCGTCACCGTCGTCCTCCCCGACGAGCGGGAGATCCCGGCCCGCGTCCTGTCGGTCGGCCGCACCCTGGCCGCCCCCGAGGGCACGATCGGGGACGGCACACCACAACTGACCGTGACCGTGACCGTCGACGACCCGGCCGGCATCGCGAAGATCGACTCCGCCGACGTGACGGTCGCCTTCGCCGGGAAGTCCCGCCCGGACGTCCTCGCCGCGCCGGTCGAGGCCCTGATCGCGCTGGCCGAGGGCGGGTACGCCGTACAGACATCGTCCGGTCTCGTGGCCGTGACCACCGGAATGTTCGCGCAGGGCTGGGTCGAGATCACCGGAGACGGCCTGACCGAGGGCACCGACGTGGTGGTGGCGTCATGACCGCCCCCGTGCTGTCGGTGCGCGACGCCGGCATGATCTACCCCGGCGGCGTGACCGCGCTCGCCGGAATCGACCTCGACATCCACGCCGGCGAGTTCGTGGCGATCGTCGGACGGTCCGGCTCCGGCAAATCCACCCTGCTCAACATCATCGGCACACTCGACCGCCCCACCTCCGGGACCGTCCGGATCGCCGGCCAGGACGTCACCACCCTCTCCGACCGGCGGCTGTCGGCACTGCGGGCCCGCGAGATCGGCTTCGTCTTCCAGCAGTTCCACCTGACCGACGGCCTGACCGCCACCGACATCGTCGCGACCGGGCTGCTCTACGCCGGAGTGCCGCGGCGGCGACGGGCGGCGATGGCCGTACAGGCACTCGACCGGGTCGGTCTCGCCCACCGCGCCGACCACCGCCCGAACCAGCTCTCCGGCGGCGAACGGCAACGCGTCGCGATCGCCCGCGCCCTGGTCAACAGCCCGGCCCTGATCCTCGCCGACGAACCGACCGGTGCCCTCGACACCGCCACCGGCCAGACCGTGCTGGCCCTGCTGCACCGGCTCAACGCCGAAGGCGCCACGATCGCCCTGATCACCCACGACCGGGAGATCGCCGCCGCCCTGCCCCGCCGGGTCGAGATCCGCGACGGGCGGCTGGTCCCGTGACGAACCCGATTGACATGCTCGCCCTCGGTGTCGTCGGGCTGCGGACCCGGCCGCTGCGGGCACTGCTCTCCGGCCTCGGCATCGCGATCGGCATCGCCACGATGATCGTCGTGACCGGCATCCCCGCGTCCAGCCAGGCCGCCCTGGTCCGCGAACTCACCGCCCTCGGCACCGACACCCTGCAGGCGATGCCGATCCCCAACCAGGAACCACCGGCAAAATTGCCGGAGACAGCGGTGGCGATGGCCGAGCGGATCGGTCCGGTCCGGGCGGCCAGCGCGGTCGGCAACACCCATGCAGCGGTACGCCGTAACGACCGCGCCGACCCGACGAGCGGCACCGGCCTGAGCGTGCTGGCGGCCAGGCTGGACCTGCTACCGGTGATCAGCGCGCGGATCGAATCCGGACACTGGCTCACGGCCGCCACCGCCGGTTTCCCGGCCGTGGTCCTAGGCTCGGTCGCGGCGACCCGCCTCGGCGTCACCAGCGTGACCGCCGCACCGCAGGTGATGATCGGCGACCGCTGGTTCACGGTCGTCGGGATCCTCGCCACCACTCCCCTGTCCCCCGACATCGACCGCTCGGTGCTCGTCGGCTGGGAGGCGGCCCGCTCCGAACTCCGCTTCGACGGCCGGCCGACGGTCGTCTACCTGCGGGCCGAGGAGTCACAGCTGGAGACGGTCCGGTCGGTCCTGGCCGAGACGATCAACCCCGAGCGGCCCGGTCAGGTCCTGGTCACCCGGCCGTCCGACGCGCTCGCCGCGAAACGTGCCACCGAGAGCAGCTTCTCCGTGCTGTTCCTCGCCCTGGCCGGGGTCGCCCTGGTGATCGGCGGCATCGGGGTCGCCAACACGATGGTGGTGTCGGTGCTGGAACGCCGCTCGGAGATCGGCCTGCGCCGGGCCCTGGGTGCGACCCGGGGCCAGATCCGCGGCCAGTTCCTGACCGAGTCGATGGTGCTGTCCACCGCCGGAGGCCTGGCCGGAACATTGCTGGGCCTGCTGGCCACCGTGGGTTACGCCCGCTGGCAGAACTGGCCGATCGTCGTCCCCCTCGAATCGGCCGCCGTCGGCGTGGGCGGAGCCGTGGTGATCGGCGTGCTGGCCGGCGTCTATCCGTCCGTGCGCGCCGCCCGCCTTCCGCCCGCGCAGGCCCTGCACTGACACCCGCCACCAGCCTCTCCCGCCGCCCACCCTTCCCTTTCCTTGACCCCTCCCCTTCGCCGCCCACCCTCCCCTCCCTTCCCTGACCGCCCACCCTTCGCCGCCTTCCCTTCCCTGACCGCCCACCCTTCGCCGCCCACCCTTCCCTTCCCTTCCCTTCCCTTCCTTGACTGCCCACCCTTCGCCGCCCACCGCTCCCTCCCCTTCCTTCGCCGCCCGCCCTTCCCTCCTTCTCCTTCGCCGCCCGCCCTTCCTTCGCCGCCTGCCCTTCCCTCCGCTGACCGCCCTTCCCTCCGCTGACCGCCCTTCCCCTCCCAGACCTCCCCTTGGCAGCAAAAGACGGCGGCCGATGAAATCTCGGCCGCCGTCTTTGAAGGTGTCGCTTTTATCAGGATTTAGCGGCCACCTCCCGCTCGCAGTCCGGGATCCGGTCCATACCGAGCGTGATCGACCGCGAGTCGTTCTGGTCGCCGCCGAGCGCGATCGAGATACCGTCCTCACTGACCTCGACGAACTCGACACCCGCATGCTTCAGGCACTTCACGACGTCGAGGGCGAAGTCCCGCGCCTCCGGGTTCGCCGGATCCTTCTCCCACGGCGGCAACGGCAGGAACTGCGGCTCACAGATCTGGTTCGCCTGCTCCGCCTTCTTCTCCTCCTCCGAGCCGGCCGCCGCCACCTCGGCCTTCTTGCGGGCATCGACCGGATCGAACCCCTGCTCGCGCATGCACTTGTTGTACGGTTCGAGCAGCGCCTCGTACTCCTCCGGGGTCATGTCGAGGCGTTCCCGCGGGCGCTCGGACTTCTTGGACGCCGAGGCGGCTGGCGCGGCGGCCGCGCTCTGCAAGGTCGCCACCCCCGGCTTGTCCGCGGCCTCCGTCGTCTCCCCTTCGGAACCGCAGGCCGTCAGCCCGGCGAGCGCGACCGCGGCGATGATGAGCGCGGCATTCCTCCGCATGGGACCCTCCTGTCCGGCAGGGACTTTCCCCGCCGCGCCGGACAGCCTGACGAGCAATAATCAGGAAGTCGTCAGGTTCGATCAGGAGCGTCCATGTCAGCCTTCGGTCCCGCGCTTTTCGTGTCCCGCGCCGACGGCGCCGACATCCCCGAGGCCGAGCGGGCGACCATTCTCGCGCACATCCGTACCGCCACGGCCAGGCTGGCCCTGCCCCGTGCGGTACCCCGCGTCTACGACTACGACGGCTACGAGCCGAAGGCGCTGGGCGTGCTGCTCTACTCCGAATACGGCTACCAGCACATGCCCGACGAGGTCCGCGAGGACCAGGACGCAGCCTGGTCCGAGCAGGGCCGTCGTGTCGGCGCCCAGGTCGAGAAACAGGTCCCCGGGGTGTACCGGTTCACCGCCTACGCCGTCGAGGACTGACGCGGCTGTACCCGCGACACCAGCCTCCCGGGTTACCGGTTCACCATATGCAAATACGATGATGTCCGGTAAGTGCCCGAAAGGGCATCGCATCACGGAGAGCACCATGCGTTCACCAGATCTTCGATCGGGATGGCGACCGCCGCCGTCATGATGGGCGCCGGTTTCGGCAGTGTCGCTCTGGCCAGTCCGGCCCTCGCCGCCGGATGCTCGGTGAGTAACTACGGCGAAAAGGGCGCCCGCGACTACTGCGTCGTCGGGGCAGCCGTCTACAAGCACCGGGCGGTCATCAAGTGCCGCAAGGTGGCCGGTGGCACCTACACCCGCTACGCGGCGTGGAAGAACCCGGGCGTGTTCACCTACGTCTACTGCACCGGCAACGACTCACGGCTGAGCGTCAGCTACGAGACGCAGATCCTCGTCATCGAGACGTGACCCGATAGCCGCCCGATCAAGACCGCGTCGCCGTCCGGCGGCACGGTCTTGATCGCATTTACGGTCGTTTGCGTGCGTAGCAGGGACACCTTGTCGGTGCTGCCGCCCGGCCCGGACCGCACTGCCGCCCGGCCAAGACCGCACTGCCGCCCGGCCAAGACCGCACCGCCGCCCGGCCAAGACCGCACCGCCGCCCGGCCAAGACCGCACCGCCGCCCGGCCAAGACCGCACTGCTGCCCGGCCCGGACCGCACTGCTGCCCGGCCAAGACCGCTCCGCCGCCCGGCCAAGACCGCGCTCCCGCTGGCCGAGACTGCGCTCCCACCGGCCGAGACCACTCGCATGGACCGGGCTTGAGCCTGGGTCGGCTTCAGCCCTCTCAAGGACCTCACCCCGCCGCTCACCGGCTGGCGCGACGACCGGCCGGTCTGGGAGAAGACCGAGTCCGAGCTGTCTCCGTCGCAAACAGTGTCCGCCCTTGTGGAGGGCTGGCAGCCCGGCGCAAGGTTTTGGATCTGCAGCGGGCGGTGGTCCTGGCCCTGCCCCTGCTGCGCCACGACAACGTTCAAGACCTCGCAGGGTTCAAGACCTCGCAGGGTTCAAGACTTCGCGGGTTCGAGACCTCGCGGGTGGGCTGTTCGGATGGTCCCGAGCCGCGGCCGCCCGGGCGTTCCGACGGACCTGTTCTCCGGCAGGCACCGGCCTGCCTGGATGAACTTGCAGGTCATCTCGACCCCGACGGCCGGATCTTCGATACCGGTACCCCGACCGGTGGCGCGCCGCACGACAACGTCACGGTCGCCGCTTCCGGTCTCGCGGACCGCGGGGTCGGCCACCTCGCCGACGGCGGCCCCGGTGTGCTCGCGGGCATGGGCTTTCAGGGCTGCGGCCCGTCGACGCCGTACCGCGAACCGCCGGCCAGGCCAGTGACCGAAGTCGGCAAGAGCTGCAGCCGGGCATCGGACAGCCTGCGTGCCGTCGTCGAATGCTCCATCCCGCACCTGGTCAACCGGAAGACTTTCGATCTCGGCTACCGAGGCCGCCTCTCAGGGGGCGGTTACAGACGCTCTGATGGGTTTCATGTTTCGGGGCCGACGCGGATTGCCTGCTCAGGTGCCCTATCGGCGAAGGGTGCCGAGCGGCGATGGATCAATCGGCCTGCAACTGGTCCTCCGGCTCGGCCCAGATGTGGCGGCCTCGCACGCCCTTCGCCCTGACCCTGCCGGATGAATAAGGGCGAAAGTGCGTAAGTAGTGCGATTGGAACTACCAAATCATTTGTAACCACCCTCTCAGAGTTCTTCGGCTTACTACGGTCTTGAGATCTACCGGGGACGGCGCCAGCGGTCGATATCCGGCAAAATAGGTTGGCATGATCCACTGCTTACACTTCCGGATTCGGGCGCGGAAGAATTTAGGCATGAGGCAGGGGTCATTGTTCAGCCGGGCTGAAATTGCTGTGATGCGTGACCGGACCGCGTCTCGGAATTACTCTGCCGAGCGTGAAGAATTTCGCCGCGAGCACGAGCGACACCGGGCTTGGGGCTTGCAACGCCGCCACGCTGAAAAGCTTCGGCGTCTTCGGGAAAATGGATCATCGCCAGCGGTCAGGCCTGTTCCACCACGCCACGAGGCGTTCGTCCCGCAGCGGCCTGCCTCCGAGCCAGCTCCCACGCCGCCGCCCCAGCAGCCGCCGCCCCAGCAGCCGCCGCCCCGGCTGCCTGCGCCCCGGCTGCCGGCGAACAGGACGCCCGCACCTGCCGGAGGCCCGATGCCTGGCGAGACTATGATGCCTGCTGCGACTATGCAGCCCACATCAGCCGCGGGCGCCGTCCCGGCCACGCTGGCGAGCCGGCTGGAAGCACCCGTTACGGATCAGACGAACGAAGCGGTGCCCGTTGCGGATCAGACGACCGAAGCGGTGCCCGCGGTGGGTCCGGCAGGCGTGCTGGGGTCCGACGCTGAGCGGCTGGGTGAGCCGGATCTTGCGGTTTCGTCCTTGTCTCCGACAGGTCCCCGTGAGTTTTTCATGAGTATGGGTGGACGCTGTGAGCAATTGGTCGATGTTTCACTCGTTCAAGCTGCATCCGGCGAGGTTTTCAACGATCACCCTTCGGGGGTTCTGGTCAATTATTGTCGAGGGGCTTGTGGGCCGGGTCTCCTTTCGCCTGGTTCATTCTCTTACGCTTGTGGGCTGCCGTCTGTGGTTGAGCATCCGTGCCGGGGAGGTGGTCGTCTTCTGTGTGCAGCGGTGACAGCTTGTCGGGCATGGGGTTCGGGGTGTGGCCTGGGTCAGGCCGCTTGTCTGCAGGATGGTGGTCACTGCTTCCTCGAGGGTGAATGTCTCTGGGATGATCCGTTCGCCGGGGGTGCCGAGCAGGTCCTTGTTCGTGTACCAGTCGTGCATCATGTCGGCGGTTACCGGGATCGGTTCGGCTCGCTGGTGGTGTCGCCGGACCGTCTCTTCGAACGAGACGTCCATGTAATAGCAGCTCGCCGGGCCCGGGTGGGTTTCGATGAGTTGCCGCAGGTGGGTGCGGTGTTCGCCGCTGTGCAGGATTCCCTCCAGCACCACGTGGTAACCGGCTTCCAGGGCAGCCTTCGCTGTTCCGACGATGAATCCGGGGGCGATCGCTTCGTCGCCGAGGCCGCCGTGTTCGCGCAGCAGGACCCTTCGCAGTTGGTCCTGTTCGATGAGGGCGCAGCCTCGGCCGTAGCGGCGGCGGACTTCCCGGGCGGTCGTGGTTTTTCCGCTGCCGGAGTTGCCGCGCAGGATGATCAGCGTCGGGCCGTGTGCGTGTGCCGCCGAAAAGGGCGAGGCCACCGACGCGGGAGAGGCCGTGGGAGCGGCAGCGGAGGCAGGAACGGGAGCGGGAGAGGCCGCGGGAGCGGGAGGGATCGCGGGAGCGGAGGCAGGAGCGGGAGCGGGAGAGGCCGCGGGAGCGGGAGGGATCGCGGAAGCGGGAGCGGAGGTGGGAGCGGGAGCGGAGGTGGGAGCGGGAGCGGACTCGGGAGTGGCGGGCCTGGCGGGGTCAGGCTGGGTGGTCGGCGATGGGGGGCTCTGCGGCTGTTCGGAAGGTGTCATCGACGGGTGTCTCCGTTGCATGCCTGGTGGGTGGGCTGTGGGAGCCTGCCACGAAAGCTACGGCCCCTACCACCACTGTCAGGCCGCAGAGGACCAAGGTCGTTCGGTGGCCGAACTGTTCCACCGCGGCGCCGGACAGGATGCCGGAGATCAGCAGGCCTGTGGTGGCGGAGTTGGCGAACAATGTTGTGGCGCGGCCTGTTGCGGGGGCCAGCACGTCCTGGAAGTAGCGGATTCCGGCCGCCGCGACCACGGCGATCCCCAGCCCGCGGAGGACCTGGCCGGCTATCAGCATCGGCATTCCGGAGGCTCCGACCGTCAGGAAATGGTAGGCCGCGAAGGAGCCGAAACCGCCGAGGATCAGGGCGCGCTGGCTGGTGCGGGACGGCAGCGCGGCCAGGATCAGGGTGGCCACCACCTCGACGGCCGCGCAGACGCTGAAGAGCACGCCGACCGACGCGGACGGCTGGTTCAGGCCCCTCGTCACGAACAGGGACAGGGCTATGCCGCCGGCGAACATGGCGGTGAAGAACAGCGTGACGCTCACCGTGAGCAGGACGGGGGTGGGGCCCGCGGTGGAGGCTTCGGCCGTCACCGGGCCGGGGCGGGTTACGGCCAGGACGGTCAGGGCGGCGACCAGGTAGACGGCGGCGGCGGTCCACATCAGGCCGGTGTAGCCGTTACGGGACAGGATGACGGCGCCGATCAGTGGCCCGACGGCCCACGCCATGGACCAGGACGCCCGCAGCAACGGTGTGGCGCGCTGGCCGGCGGGGCCTTCGCCCAGCACGGCCCGGGCCAGCGCGAACAGCTGCGGGAAGGCGGCGCTGACCGCCCCGAAGATGGTCGCGGCCATCAGGAGCAGCAGCGGGTAACTCGACACCCGCGGCAGCACCAGATACCCGGCTGAGCCCATGAGGATCACGACGATGGCGTACGCCCGTGTCGGTCGCCGGTCGAACAGGCGGCCCAGCGTCCAGCTGATCGTGATGCCGCCGACCGCGAACGCCGAGGACCACACGCCGATCTGGAGTGGCGTCATCCGGACCACGTCGGCGCCGAACAGGACGATGTAGGAGTTGACCATCGAGTCCGCGGTCCCGAACAGCAGGACCGCGGCGGCCAGGGCTAGAAAGGGCACGGCCTCTTCGTACCGACTCAATCCATTCAGCGGTACCTATTAAAGGCTCCCGGTCGCTCACCACACCCCCCTGCGGGTGGTGAGCGACCGGGAGCCGGGTGAGGGATCAGGCAGTGGCGACCGGGTCGAACCGCAGGCCGACTCCGGGGCGCAGGTTGGTGATCCAGTCGCCGTAGGTCAGATTGCTGGACCAGTCCCACTTCGACATCCCGATCAGCGACACGCCCCCGCTGCGCAGGAACGTCGTGTCGGTGCCGGGGTAGACGAAGCTGTATCCGCCGGCCTCGTCCAGGATCGCCTGGAACGTGACCGTGGTGGCCGGGTCGAGCGGGTGGCTGACCTCGTGCCACTCGACCACGTACTGCCGGTTCGGGGCGGTGCCGCGCACCTCGGTCCGCACCTCACCGTCCCACTCGCCCCAGAACGGGTCGAGGTAGGCGTTGTCGAATTCGATCGTGCCGGACCTGCTGATCCACACGCTGGTGGAGGTCTGGCCGTAGATGCTCACCGGGAACGGCAGGGTGACCTGGTTCCAGTTGTCGGTGCCGGCCAGTGCCGTCTCCGCGCCGAGCGGCGTGTAGGCGGTCGCCGTCTCGGTGAGGAAGTAGCCGGCGTTTTGCGGGGTGGCGAGCAGGGCGAAGTCGACCGGTTGCATCGTCGCGCCGATCAGCACCGCCTGCGCCGTGGTGCCGGCGCAGTCCCCGGACTGGATGGTGACGAGCACCTGGTGTGTCTTCGTGGGCAGGTCGCCGAGGAAGTAGGTGCCGTCCGACCACGTTGCCGTGCTCTGGCCGGCGACGGTCACCGTCGCGTTCTCGACCGGTTGTCCGGCGCAGGTGACCGTACCGTTGAGGTAGTTGGTCTCCGGGGTTTTCGAGGTGTATCGCACGCCGACACCGTCGCTGAGCATGTCGGATTTGTAGGAGTACTGGAAGGCGGTGGAGCCGCCCGGCCCTTCGATGCCGACGGTGGCTTCGGCGCCGCGTTCGGTGGCGCTGCCGCTGTAGGCGAGGGTGATGCCGCCGTCCTCGGTGAAGATGATCTCGAAGGAGACCCGGTCTGTGGTGTTGCCGTAGGACGCCAGGTTGCGCCATTCGACGATCCACTGCCGGTTCGGTGCGGTGCCGGTCGTCTTGGTGGCGATCGCCGCGGACGCGTCGACGACCCAGTCACTCCACATCGGGTAGATCGCGGTGTTCGGGCTGTATTCTTCGGTTCCGGACGGGATCGCGGTCGCCGTGTAGTCGGTGGCGGCGGACGGCCCGAAGGTGAGGAACCCGTTGCTGCTGATCCACGGTGTGGTGGTGGTCTCGCCGTACAGCTTGATCGGGAACGGCGCGGTGGCCTGCCAGGCCTGGTCGTCGCCGGTCCAGGTGGTCTGGACGGTGTCGCCGGGCAGGTAGGACTGGGCGATGTTGGCGCAGTCGTAGTAGGGGTCGACCTGGTTGAGTGACAGATCGGCCTTGACGTCGACGCCGCCCTTGAAGACGTCGGCCCGCGAGTCCTGGCCCTGGCAGCGTTCGCCGGTGTATTCGGCCACCACCCGGTAGGCGCCGGGCGGGACGCTGGTGAACTGGTAGCTGCCGTCGGTTCCGGTGACGGCGGTCCGGCCGGTGGGCTGCAGGGTGATGGTGCTGCCCGCGATCGGTGCGGTGGTACCGGCCTCGGTCAGCACACCGGCGACGATGCCGGGGCTCGCCGGGGTCCAGGTGATCGAGCTGTTCGAGGTGATGACCGCTTCGCGGCTCGAGTAGTACTGGGTGATCCCGGTCGGGCCGCTCAGGTCGACGTCGGCTTTGAGACCCTTCTGCCGGTCGGTGGTGACGGTGCCGTAGTGGTACGCGACCCGCCCGTCCTCGTGCAGGACCAGCTCGAACGTGGTGCGTTCGGTGGTGTTGTAGAAGAGGGCGTTGCGCCATTCGATCACGAACGACCGGTTGGGCGCGGTGCCGACCGACTGGGTACGGACACTGGCCGACGCGTCGATCACCAGGTCGTCGTAGAACACGTCGAGGTAGTGGGTGTAGTTCTCGCCGACCGACACGTAGCCGTTGACGCTGACCTTGACGACGTTCGACGTCTCGCCGTAGAACCGCGTCGAGAACGGCATGGTCACGCTGGTGATGGCGCCGTCACCGGTCAGCGCGAGCACGGTGCCCGCGGCGACGTAGGCGGAGGCGCCGACCGTGCACGAGTAGCCCATCGAGCCGTGGTCGGGCCCGTACCTGAGGTCCTTGACGGTGTCGGCGGCCAAGTCGACGACGGCGTCGGCCCGGGTCAGGCACCGGGTGCCCTGCTTGCTGCTGACCGTGTAGCTGTCCGACACCAGGCCGTAGAAGGCGTAGGCACCGTCTCCGGCGGTGGTGGCGGTCAGTCCGGTCGGTTCCAGGGTCACGGTGGCCCCGGCGACGGCCGTACCGGCGGCGTTGGTGAGTTTGCCGGTCAGGTTGAAGACCTCGAGCGGGTCGGCGTTCGGGTTGGTGAAGACGATCGCCTTGCCGGCCGCGAGCGCCGGCTCCTCGGTGGAGTAGGCGAGCCCGTCCTCCCCGGTCGGCGACTCGATCCCGACCAGCGCGAAGTCACCCTGTTCGGCCGCGTTGTCGAGACCGGCGTAGTTGGTGGTGATGGTGCCGTCGATGCCGAGCGAGACGGAGAAGCTGAGCCGCTGGGCGGTGTTGCCCTTGCGGTGCACGTTGTACCACTCGATCAACATCGCCTTGGTGGCGCCGGAGCCGGTCACCGCCGTGCGCACGCCGGCGGACGTGTCGACGACCAGGTCGTCCCAGAACGGGGCGATGATCCCGTTGGGCTCGGCCTCGGCACCCAGCTGACCGCCGCCGGTGTACGGGTACGACACACACGTGTCAGCGAAGGTGAGCAGCCCGTTCGTGTCGACGCAGACCTCCAGCGGCGCCCCGCCGTAGAACGGGAACGCGAACGGCAGGGCCACCTTGGTGACCGCGTCGTCACCGGTCAGCGCCAGGACCGTGGTGCCCGAGGCGTAGGTGACGGTCCGCTCGGCGCACAGGTGCCCGGCCTTGCTGGCGATCGGGAAGACGGTCAGTTCCAGCTCCAGGCCGTACTTCCCGACGAGGAACGACTGGCTGCCGGCCAGACCACAGCGGCCCTGATAGCCGGCGCGCACCGTGTAGGTGTCGATCGGCAGGTCGGGGAAGTCGTACATCCCGTTGGCGTCGCTGGTCGCCGTGTAGCCGCCGGGCTGGAGTGTGACGGTGGCGCCGACGACGGGCGCGCCGTCCTCGTCGACGACCGGCCCGGAGAGGCTGGCCTGCGGCAGGACGGTGATCGTGCGCTGGTCCCTGGCGCCGATCCGGATGGCGTCCTCGCCGGCGAAGAACAGCTGCCGGTCGCCCTTGGTCGTGCCGACCGGGATGTCGACGGTCGCCGTCCCGCCCACCGGAACGACCGTGCCGGCGAGACCGTCGGCGTCGAGGCTGTAGCGGAACCTGGTGACGTTGGTGTCGCCCTCGGCGTCGAACGTGACCTTGAGGTTGCCGCTCGCGGAGACCTCGGTGCCGTTCGGGAACGTGATCGCCGGCTGGAGCGCCTTCGAGCGATTCACGAAGATGTCGGTCGCCGCGATGGAGCTGAAGATCTCCACGTCGTCGAGCAGGCCGTTGAGATGACCGTCGTCGGCGGCAGCCCAGCGGCGTTTACCGACCGTGACCGCCCCGGTGGCGTTGAAGCCACCGACCAGAGTCGCCGTCGTGGTCTGCGCGACACCGTCGACATACAGCGTGAGCTTCTTCGTCGCCGCGTCGTAGGTGCCGGCCAGATGCGTCCATTTACCGGCTGTCGGTGCGACGTTGGAATACGCCGAGTACAGGGCCGGGGCTGCGACATCACTTCCGGCCATGGTGAACCGCCACTTGTTGGCCGGCCCGTCGTAGCCGATCGTGTACGCCGACGTGTTCGTGCCGCTGGCCGCGACGGCGATCTGCTGGCCTGTCACACCGGTCGTGGTGGTCAGCTTCACCCGGGCCGTGACGGTGAAGTTCGCGTCGGTACGGACCGCGACCGCCGCACCCGTGGCGGCGTTCGGATACGACACCGGGCCACTGGTCGCCGCCGACCGGGCCGACGTGCCGTTGAGGGACAGGGCGCTGCCTTCGTTGCCACGCCCGGCCACCCGGGTGCCGCCGGTCAGGGTGAGCGTGTTGCCGTGCTCGGCGGTGTCTGCGGTCGTGGTCGCCGACGTGTCGTCGAAGTCCCAGCCGGCCGCCGGACCCGACCCGTGCAGGACCGTGAACGTGTACGTGACCTGCCCGGACACGTTACCCGCCTTGTCCCTCGACCAGACCCGCAACGTCTTGATGCCGTCGGTCATCGGCGTCAGCGTGACCGAACCGGTGAAGTCCGCGTTCACCGGCACGGTTCCGGAGGAGATCTTCACCCCGCCGTCGAGCGACCACGCGTACACAGCGATGTCTTTGGCAAGGGTCGTCGACGTCGGTGCCGCGATCCGGAACGTCCCCGGATAACCGACACCGCCGCTGGGTGTCGTCGACGAGTAGTCGGTCGACGAGAGACCGCCGGGCGCTGGTGGTGGCGTCGCGTCGACGGTGAACTCGCAGGTCTTCTGGGACCAGTTGTCCATCCGGTACGCCGTGGACACGTTGTCGTAGGAGCGGGCCCGCCACGCGTAGGTGACACCGTCGGTGAGCGCCGGGAGCGTACCGGTGACCGTCGCGTTGTTGCCCGTCGACTGCGACACCACGTTGCTCGTGTTGGGTGCGACGGTGCTCGGCCACCAGTAGAAGTAGGTGGTCAGTGTCTGTGCGGTGTCCGGGTCCTGCTGGGTGCCGGTCAGTTTCACACCGGTCGTCCTGGTGACGTACGGCCGGGTCGCACCGGTGACGCAAGCCTTCGCGTCGGTCAGCTGGTTACGCAGTGCAAGCGGCCGCTGGTTGTAGTTCACCCACAGCCGCGCGGTCGACGGCTTGTAGCGCTTCCACTGGTTCTTGGTGGACTCGTCGATCGCCTTCATGCCGATCGTGACGGTGTTGTCGGCGTCGCTGACCATGTTCGTCACGTTGAACTCGAGCGTGCCGACACCGAGACAGCCGTGGATCGCGCCGTACTTGCGGTTGCCCAGTACCTGCGCCGTCTTGCTGGTGAACGACGGCTGCTTCTTCCAGGTGGTGGCCGACGAGATCTCGCCGGTGCGCCACACCTTGGCGTTGCTCTTCGGGTTGCACGTCCACGACCAGCGCTGCTCGATCCGGAACTCGGCCGCGATGACCTTGCCC
Source organism: Actinoplanes subglobosus (assembly GCF_042650585.1). Taxonomy (NCBI): domain Bacteria; kingdom Bacillati; phylum Actinomycetota; class Actinomycetes; order Micromonosporales; family Micromonosporaceae; genus Actinoplanes; species Actinoplanes subglobosus. The sequence continues at coordinate 505,835 of NZ_JBHSBL010000028.1, read as the reverse complement.
TTGACACCGGTGGTGTCCATCCGGAAGAACGACCGGATGATGTGGTCGGCACAGCCGACGCAGTCCTCGGTACGGCCTACCCCCGCCTGACCGGTGATCGACCCGTCGGTGAGCGCCGTGGTGTTCTTCCAGAACGACTTCGTCGGGTACTTGCTCCACACCGACGTCCACGCGCCACCCGACATCGAGCCGGTGACGGCCGGGTCGATGTAGACCGGGTACTCGGTGCGCGGATCGGCGAGCATCGCCCGGTCCGGGGTGAGGGTCAGCGAGCCCCGGCCGAGCTTGACCGGCATGGCCGACCGCCGGGCCCGTTCGCCGCGGGAGCTGTCGGTCTCCGCGGCCGACGGCCGGGGCTGGTTCTCGACCGCCTCCGAGGAGTCCCACATGAGCGGGGCCGGTGCGGTGAACACCTCGGCACCGGAGGTGTCCCGGGCGCTGAACCCGCCGCCCGCGTTCCTGGCCACGGTCACACCCTTGGTGTCCAGGCCGAAGGTGAGCGAGGTCAGATCCGATTTCTCGGCGGCCGCACGGGTCTTGACGACGAGCACCTCGGAGAAGCCGGTGGCGGTCGCGGTCACCCGCAGGTCGACGTCGGGCAGGACGTTGCGGTAGACGGCGGTGTCGCCCTTGAGGTCGGGCTCGGGCAGGGCGGTCGGCCAGGTCACGGCGATCGCCCGGTTCCCCTCACTGAGCCGGCCGACCAGCGTGGTGCCGCCGGCGGAGAAGGTCATCGGCAGCACCGTGGCGGCCGGGGCGATGCCCGCCGGCGTGCGTTCGAGCGTCGTGTCGATCGGCACCCAGTGGCCGTTCCGGCGCACCCGCTGTGGCTCGACGCTGGCCTCCAGCGAGCGGGTGCCGTCCGGGTTGGCGAACGTGCGGGAGAACTCGGTGCGGTCCGCGACAATCTCCACCGCGCTGCCGCAGGAGATCGACATGCGGTCCGCGGCGGCCTCGGTCGCCTGCTCAGGAGCACACGCGGGCGGTCTCGCGGGAGCCGCCGCGGCGGGTGCGGGGAGGCCTCCGGAGTGGAGCCCGGAGACCACCAATGAAAGTACACATAGGACAGACAGACGTCGGATTACCCTTGTCCGGACAGCAGCCATTGCCGATCCCCCGTGGGCGCGATCAATCGATACGCGCAGACCTAAACAGAGAAGATCGGCTATGTAAAGTAAATCCTCAACCTATGAACGGGTACGAATGCGTTCCTGAAGAAGCTGAACAAGGTGGACACCGGAGACGCCCGCGAGGTCGTCGGCCTGGGTCCGGCAGGAGAAGCCGTCGGCCAGCAGGATGTCCCCGTCCTCGGCCTTTTCCAGGGCGGGCAGGAGTTGCTGCTCAGCCACCTGCACGGACACCTCGTAGTGACCGCGCTCGACACCGAAGTTACCGGCCAGACCACAGCAGCCGCCGAGCCGCTTGACGGTCGCACCGGCCTGCTTGAGCAGTTTCGCGTCGGCGTCCCAGCCCATCACGGCGTGGTGGTGACAGTGCGGCTGCGCGATCACCCGGACCCCCTCCAGGCTGGGCGGGGTGTAACCCTCCGTGGCGGCAAGGAGTTCCGCGATCGTCACCGTCGCCGCGGCGACCTCCCGGGCGGCCTCGTTGTTCACCAGCTCGACGGCGTCCTGGCGGAGCACGCCGGTGCACGACGGTTCGAGGCCGACGATCGGAATGCCCTGCTTGGCCGCCTCGTGCAGCTCGGCGACGGTGCCACCGAGAATGCGCCGGGCGGCGTCGAGCTGGCCGGTGGAGATCCAGGTCAGGCCGCAGCAGGCCTTACGGCTGGCCACTTGCGGAGCGTAACCGGCGTCGACGAGCACGTCGACCGCGGCCCGGGCGATCTCCGGCGAGAAATGGTCGGTGAAACTGTCCACGAAAAGGATGACCGGTTTGCCATTCTTTATCGGCTTGAACGACGATCGGAACGTCTTCGGGGCGAATGCGGGAATGTTACGGCGCTTGTCGACCCCGGCGATCCACAACGCGACACCCTTGATACCGGGCAGACTCGTGGCCAGATTGGCGAGCGCGGGCATACGAGACGCGAGCCGGGACCAGCGCGGCAGCCAGCCGAGCGAGTAGTGCGACCGCGGCCGCACCCGCCCCTTGAAACTCTGGTGCAGGACCTCGGATTTGTAGGCCGCCATGTCGATCCCGGTCGGGCAGTCCGACGCACAACCCTTGCAGGACAGACAAAGATCAAGCGCATCGTGTACGGCCTCAGCGCGCCAATCCGGGGCGAGATCACCGTCGAGCATCTCCTGGAGCACGCGGGCGCGCCCCCGGGTCGAGTCCTTCTCGTCCTTGGTGGCCAGGAAGGACGGGCACATCACCCCGCCGAGGACCCGGGTGTCGACGCGGCATTTGCCGACGCCGGTGCACCGGTGCACGGCCTGGTTGAAGTCACCGCCGTCGTGGTGGTATGCCAGTGCGAGCGGGACCGTCACCTTACGTGCCTGCGACACCCGGATGTTGGCGTCGACCGGATCGGGGTCGACGAGGTTGCCCGGGTTCAGCAGATTCCTCGGGTCGAAGACGCCCTTGATCTGCCGGAACAGACCCATCGCCGCCGGCGAGTACATCCGCGACAGCAACTCGGACCGGGCCCGGCCGTCGCCGTGCTCGCCGGACAGCGACCCGCCGTAACCGACCACCAGGTCGGCGGCGTCCTCCAGGAACGACCGGAACATCCTCGGGCCGTCCGGCTTGTCCAGCGGGAAGTCCAGCCGGACGTGCACACAGCCGTCGCCGAGGTGGCCGTACGGCATGACGGACAGACCGTGCCGTGAGCACAGGGCGTCGAAGTCACGCAGGTAGGCACCGATCTTCACCGGCGGGACCGCGGCGTCCTCCCAGCCCGCGTGCGCGGGCAGCCCGCTCGGGGCCCGCCCGGCCAGGCCCGCGCCGTCCTCCCGGATCTTCCACAGCGGGGCCGCCTCGGCGGTGTCCTCGACGATCCGGTGATCGACCGCCTCGGCCACCGCGACCAGCTTGGCGACCCGCTCGCGGACCTCGTCCAGGTCGTCGCCGGCGATCTCCACCATCAGCCAGGCCGTGCCGCCGGGCAGCGGCGGCACGGCACCCGGGCCGCGGCGGGAGCGGACCAGGTCGCAGATGCGGTGGTCGAGGCCCTCGCAGGCGGTCGGGGTGAACTCCAGGATCTTCGGGATGATGTCGCCGGCCGTACCGAAATCGGGGTAGCCGAGCACGACCAGCGTGCGGTGGGCCGGGTCGGCGACCAGCCGGACCGTCGCCTCGGTGATCACCGCGAGGGTGCCCTCGCTGCCGACCAGGAACTCGGTGAGGTTGAACCCGTTCTCCGGGAGCAGGTGCTCGACGGCGTAACCGGAGACCTGCCGGCCGAACCGCGCGAACTCGGTCCGCCCGATCGCCAGGTTCGCGCCGATCACGTCGCGGAGCTGGTCGACCGTCTTCGACGTGGACAGTTCCTCGCCGTCGATCGTGTACGCCTTCAGGGCCAGCGTGTTGTCCGACGTCCGGCCGTACCCCAGGGTGCGGGAGCCGCACGAGTTGTTGCCGATCATGCCGCCGATCGTGCAGCGGGTGTGCGTCGACGGGTCCGGCCCGAACCGCAGCCCGAACGGTTTCGCCGCCGCCTGCAGCGTGGCCTGGACCGTGCCGGCCTGCACCCGCGCCGTCCGCGCGTCGCCGTCGACCTCGAGCACCCTGTTCATGTGCCGGCTGAAGTCGAGGATGATGCCGGGGCCGATCGCGTTGCCGGCCACACTCGTCCCGGCGCCGCGGGCGGTGATCGGCACCCCCGACTCACGGCTCACCGCCAGGGTCGCCAGCACGTCGTCGTCGTGTCGCGGGCGGACGATCAGCTGCGGGACGATCCGATAGAGAGAGGCGTCGCTCGCGTACGCCGACCGGTGCGCCGCATCGGTGAGGACGTCGGTGACGCCCGCCCGGTGCAGCAGGGCGGCGAGGTCGGCACTGGTCACGCGGGTCTCCAAGGCTGTCTCAGGGCTGGTCCGCCTTGGGCAGCGTGCGGCGGTGAACCTGCTTCGGGACGTCGCCGTCATGGTAGTCGCCGCCGATTGCGCCCCTGCGCAGCGCCGGTTTCGCTGTGAGATCGGCAATCGCCGGGACCACTGTTGGCAACTCGACAAAAGGGCGATAACCTCCTGCGCGTACGTTCCACAGAAGATCGGTTTCAAGCGCCGCAAGGAGACGCGTGTGGGGCGGAAAGAGCCTTCCCCGGACGAGGGCCGGCGTTCCTCATCGCTGAGGGTCGGCGGCTACGTGACGACCCGCCGGGCGCCCCGGCACCGCGCTCCGGAGGTGGCCGAGCAGGGCGACCGGCTGCCTAACATCTCCGACTACTGGCCGGACGCGCCGCACCGGCTGCGCGCGCCGTGGGAGGGGTTCCTGCCGCTGCCACCGAACGCCGTCTCGTCGGTGGACGTCGAGGTCAGGGGCGAGATCGGGCCGTCCGGCACACTGGACCGGCGGTGGCCGATCGTGCTCACCGGTGTGCTCGCCCTGACCGTGGTCGCGGGCACGATGCTGCTGGCGCGGCCGCTGGCCGAGTCGGAGATCCGCCAGCAGCGGGCCGCGCTGCCGCCGTCGGCGGTCGCCATCGAGCCGCAGATCACCGTCGCGCCGATGCCGCCGCCGCTGCTGCTCTCCCCCACCCCGTCGCCGTCGGCCACGACGACCGCGCCGCCGGACGTCCGCTCGGCCCGGCTGGAGTTCGTCACCGGCGTCACCGATCTGTCGGTGCGCATCGCCGATCTGGGTGACGTGCCGTTCGAGGTGACCTCCACGGACGGGTCGGAGGTCGACGCCACCACCACTTTCAGTGACGGCGTGCTCCGTGTCGAGATCAACTCGGCGGGGGCGAACGGTTCGGCCGAGGTCCGGCTCAGCAACCGGATCGTCTGGGGTCTGCGGCTCTCCGCCGGGGTGAAGTCGGCCAGCTTCGACACCACCGCGGGCACGGTGAGCCGGATCGACCTGGACGGCGGGGCGGAGAGCTTCAACCTGGTCCTGGGGCGGCTGTCCGGCGTCGTGCCGATCCGGATGACCGGCGGCGTCAGCAACTGGCGGATCTGGACCGACGGCCGCGTCCCGACGCGCGTCACGGTCGGTGACGGCGCCGGGAACGTGATCGTCTACGGCGACGAGAACGGCGGGACCGCTCCCGGGGCGGTCATCCGGTCGGGCGATCTGGACGACGGGCGCGGCCTGGACGTCGACGCGGTCGCCGGCGTGGGTTCCCTGGAGATCAGCTCGACCGATCAGTCGGGCCGGGGCCGCACCCGGCGCTGACCCTTCCGGCCCGCCGATCCGCTCGCCGCCGACGAGGACGACGGCGAGGACGACGGCGAGGACGGCGAGCGGAGTGGCTGTCAGGGCTCGCGGGCGATCGCCTCGGCGATGCGCTTGATGCGCTGGAGCCGGGCGTCCCACGCGGCGCCGACCGACGACAGCTGGGCCACCGCGCGGGCCAGCTGGGCGTCGTCGACCCGGTAACGCCGCTCCCGCCCGGCCGGGGTGCCCCGGACCAGGCCGGCCCGTTCGAGCACGACCAGGTGCTTGGCCACCCCCTGCCGGGTCACCGACAGGCGGTGGCCGAGCGTGGTGGCGGTGCCGTCACCGTCGGCCAGGAGCAGGTCGAGCATCCGCCGCCGGGTGGGATCACCGATCGCCGACCACAGATCGTCGTCGACGGTCACGGCCGGACGACCCGGGTGCCGGCGTAGGGCGCCAGCCGGGGCAGGAAGAAGTCCCACCCGTTGACGTGGTCGCGCCACGCCTCCTCGGCGACGGCCTCGGTCCACCCCCGCTCCCGGAAACCGGTCTCGCTCATCCGCAGCAGCGTCCCGTCGCCCTTGGGGGTGAGGTCGAAGGTGACCAGGAACGAGTTGCCCGCAACCGCGGCCTCGCCTGCCGGATGCGTCCACCGGAACGCGAACGACCGCGGCGGCCGCACGTCGACGACGGTGAACGTCTCGACCTTGTCGCCGAACGAGATGCGGCCGGCCTCACCCGGGGTGAGCGGGTAGTCGGCCTCGTCGGGCCACCACTGCTTGACGTGCTCGGGGCGACTGACCACCTCGAAGACGATCTCCGGGGACGCGTCGACGTAGATCTCGCGCTCGATGCCGGCGTACTCCATCACAAACCTCCCGCAACCTTTGGTTGCGCATGACTCTAGGCCGCCGGCCGCCCTATGCGCAACCAGAAGTTGCGCATAGGGCGGCCGGGTCTCCTCAGCCGGTCAGCTCCATGTCCTCCTTCCCGGGCAGCGACAGCACCCCGGTCACGCCCGTGGGCAGGGTGACGTCGACGGCGAGCTCACCGTCGACCAGGCGCCACGACACGGCGATCCGGCCGTGCGGGGTGTCCAGACCCGCACGAGCCCAGGTCAGCCCGCCGCCGGGCCGGGGCGCGATCAGCACCCGGGAGTAGCCGGGCTCCAGCGGCGCGATACCGCCGATCACCCGGTGCATCCAGTCGGCGACCGCACCGAGCGCATAGTGGTTGAAGCTGGTCATCTCCCCCGGGTTGATCGACCCGTCCGGGAGCATCGAGTCCCACCGCTCCCAGATCGTCGTCGCACCCATCGTCACCGGATACAGCCAGGACGGGCACCCACGCTCCAGCAGCAGCCGATAGGCGACATCGAGATGTCCGGTCCGGGTCAGGGCATCGAGGATGTACGGGGTACCCGCGAACCCGGTCGAGATGCGATGACCGCTGTCGGCCACCAGCGTGGCCAGCCGCCGCCCGGCCGCGGCCTCGTCGTCGACCAGCCCGAACACCAGCGCCAGCGTGTAGACCGTGGTGCAGTCCGAGACGATCGTGCCGTCGGCCGACACGTACTGCTCGTTGAACGCCGCCCGCGCCCGCGCGGCCAGCTCCCCGAACTCCGCCGCGTCCCCGTCGCGGCCGAGCAGCGCCGCCGTCTCCGCCGTGATCGTCGCCGACCGGTAGTAGGCGGCGGTCGCCACCACGCCCGGGTCGGCCTTGGCCTTGGCCGGGTTGTCGGCCGGAGCGTCCGGGTCGAGCCAGTCGCCGAACTGGAACGACGTGTCCCACACCCCGGCCGGTGACAGCAGCGACGCGACCCGGCGCACGTGGGCGGTCATCGAGTCGTACTGGTTCGCCAGGATCGACCGGTCGCCGTAGGCCTGCCACAGTGTCCACGGCACCCAGACTGCGGCGTCCGACCAGAAGGCGGTGCTGTCCGGAGCGGGGAACTCGGGCACGTCGGGCAGGTATTTCAGCACGTCCGGGATGACGAACGGGACGAGACCGGCGGCGGCCTTCTGCTCGGCGGCCAGGTCGGCCAGCCAGTCGGCGAGGAACGGGCCGGTGTCGAACAGGTAGGCGGCCGACGGGGCGAAGACGGCGATGTCCCCGGTCCAGCCGAGCCGTTCGTTGCGCTGCGGGCAGTCGGTAGGCAGGTCCAGGAAGTTGCCCTTGGTGCTCCACACGACGTTGCTGTGCAGCCGGTTCAGCAGGTCGTCGGAGCAGGCGAACGTGCCGGTGCGGGCCAGGTCGGAATGCACGACCACGGCTTCGACCCGGCGGGCCTCTTCCGTGGAGAGTCCGGCTACTTCGGCGTACCGGAATCCATGGAATGTCATCGTCGGCTCGAAGAAGTCCTCCGCGCCGCTGAGGATGAATCGGTCGGTGGCCTGCGCGTCGCGCAGCGGCCGCGAGCCGAGCTCGCCGTGTTCGAGGACCTCGGCGTGCCGGATCCGGATCTCCGATCCGGCCGGCCCGGTCGCGGTGAAACGGATCCAGCCGACGAGGTTCTGGCCGAAATCGATCAGAATCCGCCCGGTCGGCGACAGCCAGACGTCCACCGGCGCGACGACGTCCTGCCGGGTCACCAGAGGGCCGAGGTACGGGGTGAGCACGCTCGCGTCGAAGTCGAGCGCCTTGACCGGCAGGAACCATTCGGGCTCGCCACCGGCGACGTGCCATTTGGCCGACCGCCGCCGTGCGTCGATGGTCTGCCCGTCGTAGAGGTCGTCGGCGAGCACGTCGGAGCCGCCGGCCGTCCACGTCTCGTCGGTGACGACGGTCTGCCGGTGCCCGTCGGCGAAGGTGATCTCCAGGTCGGCGACCACCCCGAGCCGGTCGCCGTAGAACGCCCGGCCGCCCATGAACCCGAGCCGTCCCCGGTGCCAGCCGTTGCCGACCAGCACGGTGAGGACGTCGTCGCCGGTCAGCAGCGTGGTGACGTCGTGCTCGACATACCGGAGCCGGTGCTCGTAGGAACTCCAGCCGGGGCTGAGCACGTCGTCGCCGACCGGCCGGCCGTTGATCCGGGCCTCGTGCACGCCGAGGCTGCTGATCCGCAAGCTCGCCGCGGCCACCGGCCCGTGTCCGTCGGCGAGGGTGATCTCGGTGCGGAACAGCGGAGCGCTGCCGAGCTGGCTGGCGGGGGTGATCATCCGACCTTGCATGGGGCTCAACCTTTCACCGAGCCGGCAACCATGCCGGACACGATCTGGCGCTGGAAGATCATGAACATGATCAGCGGGGGGACCGTGACCAGCAGGATGTCCATGAACAGGAGGTTGTAGGAGTTGGTGTACTGGCCCTGGAAGTTGAAGAGCGTGAGCTGCACCGTGGCGTTCTCGTCGCCGGGCAGGAAGTAGAGCGGGCTGGTGAAGTCGTTCCAGATGAACACCGTCTGGACCACGACGACGGTCACGATGATCGGCCGCAGCAGCGGGAACACGACCCGGAAGAACAGGGCTAGCGGCCCGGCACCGTCGATGGTGGCGGCCTCGTCCATCTCCTTCGGAATACCGGCGATGAACGCCTGGAAGAGCAGGACACAGAAGGCCATGGCGTACGCGATCTCGACCAGGATCAGGCCGGGCATCGTCTTGAACAGCCCGATCCTCTGCAGCACCCAGATGGTCGGGACCACGGCCGGCGGCAGGACCAGACCGGACAGGATAACCAGGTTCGCCACCCTGGTGAACCGGCTCCTCCGCCGTTGCAGGACGAACCCGGCCATCGCCGCCAGGATCACCACCACGGTCACGCTGGCGACGGTGAGGATCGTGCTGTTGATGAACGCGATGATCAGCAGGTAGTCGCGGGCCTCGATGACGGCCTGGAGGTTCTCCACGAACGCCCATTCCGTCGGCCAGGAGAAGTCCAGCAGCGCCGACTCCTGCGCGGTCTTGCCCGCGGTGAGCAGGATGAACACGAACGGGACCAGGAAGACGACACCGAACAGGACGATCGCCAGGCCGCTCAGCGGATAGTTGGCCCGGGTACGCGTACTCATGCGTCCTCCTTCCGGTTGAAGAACCAGAACAGCGGCAGCGCGATCAGGATGACCAGCAGGAACAGCACGACGTTCCCGGCCGTGGAGAGCCCGTAGAAGCCGGCCTGGTACTGCTTGTAGATCACCGACGCCATCACGTCGGAGGTGAAGCCCGGGCCGCCCTTGGTCATCGCCCAGATCAGGTCGAACTTGCGCAGCCCACCGATCAGCGACAGCAGGATCACCGACACCGTCGCCGGCTTGGCCAGCGGCAACGTGATGTTGCGGAACCGGTGCCAGGCTCCGGCGCCGTCCATCCTGGCGGCCTCGAAATACTCGCCGGGGATCGACAGGATGCCGGCCATGTAGATGACCGTGGCCAGGCCGACACCCTGCCAGACGTCGACGAACGCGACCGACAGCAGCGCCCAGTCCGGGTCCACCAGCCAGGCCGGGCCGGTGATGCCGACCATGTCCAGCGCCTGGTTGATGACACCACGGGTCGGGTGCATCAGGATCTGGAAGGTCAGGCCGACACCGATCGTGCTGACCAGCACCGGGAAGAACGCGACCGACCGCATGAAGCCGCGGCCCAGGATCGGGCCGGTCAGCAGCACCGCCAGGGCCATCCCGAGGACCACCTTCATCCCCGAGGTGGTCACCGCGTAGACCAGCGTGTGCCACAGCCCGGAGGCCAGCGCCGGCTCCCGGAAGAACTGCACGTAGTTGTCGAGGCCGATGAACTCCTGGTCGAACAGCGTCCACCGGGTGAGGCTGAACCAGAACGCCATCACCGACGGGACCAGGAAGAAGACGGTGAAGATCGCACCGCCCGGGAGGATGAACCAGTACGGGTAGGGGCTCCTGCGGCGGCCGGGCTCCGGGACCGTGGTCGCCGGAGCCTCAGTCACCGTCTCGGTGACGGTCGTCATCACCAGCCCTGGAGTCCGAGCTGCTGCGCCTGCTTCTTCACGTCCTCGTCGTACAGCTTCGCGCCGTCGGCCGCCGGGCGGATACCGGAACCGACCTCGACGGTGATCTGCTCCAGGGCCGGGCCCTTGATCGGGGACAGGAACTCCAGCGCGGGGCTGGCGGCACCGGCGTCCACGTACGCGCTGAGGTCCTTGACCGCCGTCGCGACGTCGTCCGGAAGCTTGCAGGTCTTCACCGCGAACGGGCCACCCAGCGACGTCGCGCTCGCCTCGGCCGCACAGCCGTCCGGCGTCGCCAGGAACGCCTGGAACCTCTTGGCCGCGGTGAGCCGGTCACCGGTGGTGCTCTTCGGGATGTAGAGACCGGACGGTTCCCACAGGGTCACACCGTTCTTGCTCGCGTCGGTGCCGGGCAGCGCGAAGAAGCCCACATCGTTCGTCTTGCCCGGGGCCGCGGTGTCGATGGCGGTCACCGCGAAGGTGATCATCGGGTAGTGCGCGGCGGTGCCGTTGGCCACGGCGGCCAGGCCCTCGTTGTACTTCGCCGAGGCGTAGTCGTCGTTCCAGTAGCCGGCCTTCTTCAGCTCCTCCAGGTGCTGGAAACCGGCCAGGGCGGCGGGCGTCGTCGCGTACTTGGCCTGGTTGTTCGTGTACTTGTCGGCGAAGCCGGGATCGGCGGCGGACACGTTGTGGAAGTCGGCGAGCACCAGGATCTGCGACGTCCACGTCTCGCTGTAGGTCTGGGCGACGGGCGCCGTACCCGAAGCCTTGATCTTGCTGTTGTTGGTCATGAAGTCCGCCCAGGTCTTGGGCGGCTGGAGGCCGAGCCTGGCGTAGAGCGGCTTGTTGTAGAGGATGCCGCCGCCGGAGATGGTCTGCCACGGCGAGCCGTAGACCTCGGTGCCGCTGGAGACGACCTTCTTGAACGTCTCGTCCAGATCGCCGACCCAGGACTCGCCGGTGATCGGCGTCAGGTTCGTCGACGGGGCGATCGCCTGCAGCAGCGAGCCGGAGTTGTACTCGAAGACGTCGGCCATGTCGCCGGTGGAGAGCCGGGTCTTGACCAGGTTGTCGCCCTCGCTGCCCTGCGGGCGGGTGTCGAGCTTGACGTCTATGTCGGTGTTCTTCGCCTCGAACGCGGCGATGACCGCTTCGGCCACCTTGACGTTGGCGGGGTCGTTGTTGGTGAGGAAGGTGATCTGGGTCTTGCCGCCGGCCGTGTCGTCGCTGGACCCCAGGGATCCGGCACTGCAGGCCGACAGAGAGAGTGCGCCCGCGAGCAGAACCGCACCGAGCCTCATATGAACCTCCGGTTTCGCGCATGTTTGTAGATCGGTCTCCGCGTGTAACAGCCGTCACAGTAGACCGGTCTACGCCTCGAACACAAGACGCAACTCGAAACGTTTCAAAGATTGAATGACCCGCTCCACCACGCGTCGCCACCCCGCCCGCCGTCTCACCACCCGCCGCTTCACCGCCCGCCGCCCCGCCCTCCGCTTCGCGGCCCGCCGCCCCCTGCTCCATGCTGTGGAGAACGGTCTACAGTGAGGCATATGTCGATCAGGAAGGGCCGCTCGGTCACCATCAGCGACGTCGCCGAGGCCGCGGGTGTCTCCCGCGCCGCCGTGTCGAAGGTGATCCGCAACGCCTACGGGGTCAGCCCCGGGATGCGCGCCCGCGTCGAGACCGCCATCGAGGAGCTCGGCTACCGGCCCAGCGTCGCCGCAAGGGCGCTGCGCGGGTCCAGTTACCGGCTCGGCCTGGAGACACCGCACATCAACGCCCGGTTCATGGGCCAGATCATGCATGGTGCCAAACAGGCCGTCGACGGGACGCCCTACCAGGTCATCCTCGCCCCCGCCGACGGACCTGAGTACAGCACTCTCGAATCACTGGCCGACGGGCTCGTGGACGGCATCATCGCGGTGTCCCCCCTGGTCGACACCGCCTGGCTGGAGAATCTGGCCGGCCGGGTCCCGGTGGTGATGCTCGGCCGCCACGACGATCCGCGCGGCTACGACACGGTCATCGGTGACGATCACGCCGGGACGCGGGCGGTCATGCGGCACCTGTTCGAGCTGGGGCACCGCCGCATCGCCCACCTCACCGAACCGTCGCCGGTGACCGCGCCCGGATCCGGCACACCACACGCGATCCGCCTCGAGGTCTACCGCGCGTGCATGGCCGAGGCCGGGCTCGGCCACCTGACCCACGTGGCCCGCCGGCACGACAACACGGTGCCCGCCACCCGCGCCGCCGCCGAACTACTCGCCGCACCCGAACCCCCGACCGCGATCGTCGCCGGACACGACGACATCGCCCTGGACGCCCTGGACGCGATCGTGTCCGCCGGGATGCGCGATCGGGTCGCGGTCGTCGGGTATGACAACACCGACCTGGCGGCGCATCCGCTGATCGATCTGACATCGGTGGACCAGCAGGGGGTAGAGATGGGGGCGCAGGCCGCGACCATGCTGCTGGAACGTCTCCAGGGCCGGACCGAGCCCCGGCACTACATCGCCACGACCACCCTGCACGTCCGAGGTTCCAGCATCCCGCCCGTCTGAGATCGCCACCCTTCCCGTCTCCCTCCCTCCCTCCCTCCCTCCCTCCCTCCCTCCCTCCCTCCCTCCCTCCCTCCCCGCGGCCTGCTCCTTCCCATCCGTCCACTGCTCGGCCGGTGTCCGATTTCGGTCACCCTCTCCGGCTCCTGGACCCGCAAGCCTGCACGTGGGGCGCCTGTTTCCGGCTCTTGTGGAGAATCGTCGCCAAGCCGACATCGACGCGGTAACCAAGAGGCGTGATCACCTTGAGTAGACTCCCGGGGCGCGACGGCCCGAAGGGATGAGAACCACATGAACATGCCGCTGCGTCCGGGAGACCCGGTCGCCCTCGGCCGATACGAGCTGGTCGGACGGCTCGGTGAAGGCGGCATGGGCACGGTGTTCCTGGGCCGCGACCCGGACGGCCGGCCGGTGGCGATCAAGATGGTCCGGCCCGAGTTCGCGAACGAGGCCGAGTTCCGGGGCCGCTTCCGCAGTGAGGTCACCCGGGCCAAGCAGGTGCCACCGTTCTCCACCGCCGAGGTCCTCGACGCCGACCCCGACCACGAACCGCCCTATCTGGTGGTCGAGTACGTGGACGGCCCCAGCCTGGCCGCCGAGATCAAGGCGAAGGGTCCACTGGCCGGATCCGCCCTGCACGGCGTGGCCGTCGGCATCGCCACCGCGCTCACCGCCATCCACGGTGCCGGCGTCATCCACCGCGATCTCAAGCCCGGCAACGTGCTCTTCGCCCGGGGCGGCATCAAGGTCATCGACTTCGGCATCGCCCGGGCGTTCGAGGCGACGAGTCAGCACACACGTACCGACCAGCTCGTCGGCACGGTCGCCTACATGGCACCGGAACGCTTCGACCCCGTCGACGGGCGGCCGGTCACCGCGGCCGCCGACATCTTCGCGTGGGGCGCCGTCGTCGCCTACGCCGCGACCGGGCGCACCCCGTTCGCCGCCGATTCCGCCCCGGCCACCGCGATGCGCATCCTCACCCAGCCGCCCGACGTCAGCGGCCTGCCCGAGTCACTGCGCGGACCGGTCGTGAGGGCGCTGTCCAAGGAGCCCGGCGACCGGCCCACCGCCCGCGAGCTGCTGGACATCCTCCTCGCGGGCGGCACCGTCACCCCGCCGGCGGCCGACACCGTGTTCCTGCCCACGATCGAACCCGGGCAGCGCTCCGCCGCCGGTCCCTCACCACAGTCCCCCGCTGTCCCCTCCCAGCCGCCCACCGGCCACTCGTCGATCTCTGCCACGCCCTCCCAGCCGCCGACCGGTTACTCACCGCAGTCCACTCGGCCTTCGCAACCCTCGGCCGCCTACTCGCCGCACAGCCAGCCTTCGCAACCGCCGGCCGGCTACTCGCCGCACAACCTGGCTTCGCAACTGTCAGCCGGCTACTCGCCTGGCTCTGCCGCGCCCTCCTTCGCGGCCTCGCCGGCACCGGGGGGTGCGTCGGCTCCCCTGGCGGACACCGCAGTGGGGCGGCCGCGGAGTCGCCGTGTCCTGGCCATCGCCGCGACGGCGGCCGCCGTAGTGCTCGCCACCACTGTCGGTGTACTTATCCGCCACAACGGCCTGTCCGATCCGGACCAGTCGGCCTCCGGGCCCGGCGAGGGGCCTGCCTCCGCGTCGGCGCCCGGTTCGGCCCCCGCTTCGGCATCGGCCAAACCGGTTCGCACACCGAGCGCCGAGGAACGACTGAAGTCCATCAAGCTCGGCAAGAACCGCACTCTGATCCACATTGCCGAACTCGACCGCGACCTGGCTCTCCAGGGACCGTTCACCGAGGTCGAAGCCGGCGACGGGACCGGGCCCAAATCCGAGTTCGTCCTGATCCCGATGGGTGTCGACTACCTGATCCGCTCCCTGTACGACCCGGCCGGCGAAGAGGTGTGCATCGGCGTACGGCTCATCGCCGACGCCTCGGCCAAGCTGGTCGCGACCGAGTGCGCAACCGGCAAGGGCACCCTGTTCGAACTGGTCCCCACCGACGAGAAGGACGACAAGAACCGTCCCCGCTTCCACATCTACAACGACGCCTACGGTTTCGTGCAGTGGGACGAGGACGCCAATGAGGGAGCGGGAAACTTCTTCGTCGAACACGTCGGCGACGCCCCACCGCTGACGACTTTCAGCTTCGTCGACCGCGGCCCCTTGCCTTCCCCGTCCCCCAGCTGACCGCCTCCTCCGGCCCCCTCCCCATCCGACGGTCACCCGGCACGGCCCCGAGGACCCACCTTTCTCACTGGTCGCCACCGAGGTGTCACTCAACGCGCCCTCGACTGGAGCCGGGGGCTACTCGCGACACCGGTAGCGTTGACGAGCACACACCGCGATCGCTGACCGTGCGCACACCGTGATCACTGGCCGTGCGCTCGTTGTGATCGCTGACCGCGCGCTTGTGGTCGTGATAGCAAGGTGAACGCACCCGATCAAGGCATCGCGATCATTCATCCGGGTGATAGCGACGGCAGGATCACCCGGTGGCGCCCAGTGTGCTCTCGGCGTCGCTAGCGGGCCCGGTCGGCGCGTTCCTCACGTCCCGCCCGTGCTCCGGCATTCGCCGAAACCCCACACCACCCCGCCTGTGCCCCTCCCACTGGGCAGCAGCCACGACCGGGTCACCCCTGCCGGGTCTTGTCCGATACACCGCCATTTTCGGTGTGTTCTCGGTGGTGAATCGGACAAGATCGGGGAGCCAGACAGGCCACGCCGTGGGTCGCCGCACAAGCCGAAACCCCGTCACGCCTCATCCACGCCCTGACTGCTGGCCAGCACGTCTCGGCCGTCCACCAGCGCCTCAGCCGGCGGCCGGTGCACCTGTGACCAACGCATTCGTTGGCCATCTGGGATGCTGATCTTCGAATCGGCGCGGTTCTAGGTGGGCTGACCTGTGGACCGGCGGCGAGTGTAGGGCATGACGAAAAGGTACAAACCGGTGATCATCAGCACCGCCAAGGGAAATAGCGGCACGTAGGAGACCCACACGATCGGGTCTTTCTGAGCGAGCGCGATGAACGTAAGGACGACGGTTGCGGTGAAGACGGCGGACGTCCAGCGGTGAAGACGGCGAATGCGGTTGTTCCAGGTCATCGTGTCCTCCGGGATCGGGATCTCCTCGCTCACGAACGCTAGTCAGGCAGGAACGGGCCAGGCTTCTCGATTCCTGACCGTCTCGACCCGAACGCATCGACGATCGAACCCTTCGGCGCCCGCTGATACCGCGGCGGGCGGTCACTGGCCAGGGCCTTCTTCACCGTGTTCCGCGACATCGTCAACCGCCGGGCAATGGCCTTGATCGCCATCCCTTCCGACCGCCGCAGCCGCCGGATCTCTGCCCAGTCCTCCACGTTCAGCACCTCCCGATGCTGCAGGAGGTGGTCCCGATTCACCCGGAACCACGTGGTCAGCTTTCAGGCGGAGCCGACACGGGCAACCACGGAGACCGGGCAGACGCGGAGACCGGGCAGACGCGGAGACCAGGCAGACGCGGAGACCAGGCAAGCGCGGAAGGCGGAAGAACGCGGAAAGTGGCCAACCGCGGATACGGGACGAACGCAGGGACGCGGACGAAGATCCGGGCGCGGAAAGGCCGGCGGAGGATGAAAGGGCTGGTCAGGCGCGGTGGACTGTGGTCAAGTCGGTCAGGCCTGAAACCTCCAGCAAGGGGGCGAGCAGGGGCCCCGTACGCAACTCGATGTGGTCTGCCTGGGCGAAAAGCGCTGCGAGACCCGCGCTGTCCAGGTAGTGGATCTCGGTGATGTCGATGATCAGGCGCGCGCCGCCGGCGTCGGCGACCGCCGCGACCAGGGCGTCGGCGAACGCGTCGGCGTTGCTCATGTCGATCTCGCCGGCCGCGGTGAGAACGACGGCACCGTCGGAGGCGGACCCCGTCGTGAAGGTGAGCTCGGTGGTCATCAGGTAAGCCTCGCCTGCATGTCGACGACGGTGCCGGTGGTTCCGGAGGTGACGGTGACAGTGTGCATGAAGGCGCGCATGAGCTTGATCCCCCGTCCGCGGTACGGCCCGGCGTCGGGGTCGGGTGTCTTCCAGCGGCCGCTGTCGGTGATGGTCAGCCGTAGGTCGCCGGCGGTTGCCGCGGCGCGGAGCCGGATCCGGCCGTCGGGGTGTTCGCGGTGGCCGTGCTCGATCGCGTTGGCGCAGGCCTCACCTGCGGCGACCAGCACGCTCTGCACCGTGCCAGGGTCGAGGCCGCAGCGGTCCAGCCAGCCGCGGAGAGTAGCGCGGACGTGGGCGAGCCGGGTCGACTCGGCCGGGAACTCGATCTCCAGCGGGCCGGGATGCCGGTAGAGAAGCAGCGCGACGTCGTCGTCGTAGCCGTTGGCGGGGGCCATCCGGTCCATGATCTCGGTGGCCAGGTCCTCGATCGGGGTACCGAGTCCGTGCTGGACGGCGGCGCTGGCCTCGCCGATACCGGTGGAGAGTGGCTGGCGGCGGCGCTCGACCAGCCCGTCGGTGTAGAGCAGCAGCGTGGCCCGGGGTGGCACGACGTAGGTGGCGTCCGGCCGGGGCATGCCGGGCCGGACGGCGACGGGCCGGGAGCGGCCGCCGTCGAGCAGGTGGGTGGTGCCGTCGGGGTGCCCGACGATCGCCGGTGGGTGGCCGGCGCTGGAGTAGACGAGGTGCCCGGTGCCGGGGTCGAGGATGCCGCAGAAGACGGTGGCGCAGCCGGCACCGGGCAGGATGGCGGCGAACCGGTCGAGCGCCATCAGGGTGTGTGCCGGGCTGGTGTCCTGGAGCAGCAGGGCACGGCAGGCGCTGCGGAGCTGGCCCATCACGGTCGCCGCCTGGAGGCCGTGGCCGACGCAGTCGCCGACGACGATGCCGATCCGGCCGTCGGACAGTTCGATCGTGTCGTACCAGTCGCCGCCGACCTTGAGTGGCCGGGTCGCCGGCTCGTAACGGACCGCGAAACCGGTGGGCAGATGGTCCGGGCCGAGGATGGATCGTTGGAGGGCGAGGGCGGTCTCACGTTGCTGGTCGATCTGGTCGATGCGGCGCAGGCCCTGGCTGAGACGGCCGGCGAGCAGTGCCAGGAGCGTCTCGTCGGGTGCGGTGAACGGGCGCTGCGGGCCCGGCTCGATCCACAGCGCCATCGCGCCGTGCGGGTGGTCGAGGACGATGCTCGTGCCCGACGGGGTGAACGCCGGCCGGTCACGTAGCGCGAGGATCTCGCGGCGCCGCTCCTCGGGGAGGGTGGCCCAGGTGAGGCCGGGGTCGGTGGCGGTCACGACCGGGTCGGTGCGGTCGGCGAAGACCGTGGCCAGCACATACCTCGCCTGCCACGTCTCCTGGAGCTCGCGCAGCACGGCCTGGACGGCGCTGCCCAGGTTCTCCGCCTCGGACAGGCGCAGGCCCAGGGCGGCGAGGGCACTGTCGCGCTGCACCGCGTAGTGCTCGGCGGTGACGTCACGGAATGTGCCGACGACGACCCGTCGGCCGGTGTCCGGGTCGCGGACGTGGTTGAACGCGGCGGCCGCCCAGAGCCGGCGGCCGTCACGGTGCACGACCGGGATGGTGTAGGTGCCGTGTGGCTCCTCGATCAGCATGGCGAAGGCGTTCTCCACCGCCCGGTAGGCCTCGGCGTCGGTCTCGGCGTCCGGCCACCACGGGTGTACGGGTAGATACGGTAGCCCGTCCGTCCCGTACCCCAGAATGTCGGTGAATGCGCTGTTGATCTCGATGATGGCGCCGGACTCGTCACAGACGAAGAACGCCTCCTGCAACGAGTCGATGAGCGCGGTCCGCCAGCGGGCGTGGTGGTTGCGCAGCCGGGCCAGTTCGACGTTGGCGCGCACCCGGGCCAGCAGCTCGGCGGCGGAGAACGGCTTGAACAGGTAGTCGTCGGCACCGGCCTCCAGGCCCTCGATGGACGCCTCCTGACCGGCGCGGGCCGACAGCAGCAGCACCGGCGTGCTCGCGGTCCGCGGATCGGCGCGCAGCGCGGCGACCAGCTGCAACCCATCGAGGCGGGGCATCATCACGTCGCTGACGATCAGGTCGGGAGTCGAGGCGCGGGCCGCTTCGAGAGCCTGCTGACCGTCGACGACGGCGGTCACCCGGTGCCCGGCGGAACGCAGCAGCCGGGTCAGGTAGTCACGCATGTCGGCGTTGTCGTCCGCCACGAGCAGGGCCGCGCCGCCGCCGGGCTCCGACTCCGGCGTCGCCGGCGGCTCGGCGTCGGCCGGGACCCAGCGCCAAGCCTCCTCCAGGAACGGTCCGGCCTGGCTTTCGGCCGGGGATTCCGGTGTGTACGGCGGAAGGTGCGCGCCGCCCATCGGGAGCCGGATCGTGAAAGTCGTACCCTCACCGAGGGTGCTCGCCGCGGTGATCGTGCCGTCGTGCAACCCGACCAGCTCACGCACCAGGGCCAGGCCGATGCCGCTGCCCTCGTTGGACCGGGACCGGGAGGTCTCGATCCGGTGGAACCGCTCGAACAGCCGTGGCATCTCCTCCTCGGCGACGCCCACCCCGGTGTCGCTGACGGTGACGACGGCCTGGCCAGCGTCAGCACGCACAGCAACGCGGATGCCACCGTCGAAGGTGAATTTGAGCGCGTTGCTGAGCAGATTGAGGACCACCTTCTCCCACATGCCGCGGTCGAGGTGGACCGCCTCCGGCAGCGGCGGGCAGTCGACCTCGAGGCTCAGCCCGGCCTTCTCGATCGCCGAGCGGAAGACGCTGGCCAGCTCGGCGGTGGTGACGGACAGGTCGACGGTCTCGAAGCGGGCCTGCATCCGCCCGGCCTCGATGCGCGAGAAGTCGAGCAGCGTGTTGACCAGTTTGCCGAGGCGCAGCCCGTTGCGGTGGATGACCTCCAGGTCTTCACGAACCTCCTCGCCGGCGTCGGCGAGCTGCGCTCGCAGGTCTTCGACCGGACCCATGATCAACGTCAACGGGGTACGGAACTCGTGGCTGATGTTGGAGAAGAACGTCGTCTTCGCGCGATCGAGCTCGGCCAGCTCCTCGGCACGGCGCTGCTGGGCCTGGTAGCTACGTGCGCCGGCGATCCCGGCCGCCACGTGGGCGGCGGTCAGCTCGACGAACCCTCGATAGCCGTCGTCGAGCGGCCGATACCGGTTCAGGCCGGCGACCAGGAAACCGTACGGTGTACTGCCCTGTCGCAGCAGCGGGACCGCGAGCGCCTGGGCCGGCGGCTCCGGCCAGTCGCCGCCGGGCAGCCCGTCCCAGTCACCGAGGTCGGCCAGCACCGGCTCGCCATCGGCCAGCCGGGCCGTGGGCCACACCGCGGGCGCCGACGCCGGGTGCCGGGCGTCGATGCCGGTGGACGCCGCGAGCCGGGCCTCACCGTCCTCACCGAGCAGGTAGGTCAGCGTGAACGGCAGGTCGCGCCGGTTGCGGTCGAGCTGCTGGCTGACGAACCCGAGCACCTCCGCCTCGGTGCGCACCACACTCGGGTCCGAGCCGAGGTCACGCAGCGTGGTCATGCGCCGCTCACCGATCACCCGATCGGTCTCCTCGCTGACCACGCAGAGCATCCCGACGAGGCCGCCGTCGTCGTCGCGCAGCGGACTGTAGGAGAACGTGTGATACGACTCCTCCGGGTAGCCGGAACGCTCCAGGAACAGCAGCAACGCCTCGTCCCACGTGGCCTCGCCGGTGCGCAGCACGGTGTCGATGCGGGGGCCGATGTCGCCCCAGATCTCCGCCCACACCTCGCTGGCGGGCCGGCCGAGCGCCCACGGATATTTGCGGCCCAGCGTGTTGCGGCGATAGGCGTCGTTGCAGAAGAACGTGAGCTCCGGGCCCCAGGCCATCCACATCGAGAAGCGAGAGGACAGCAGGATGCTCACCGCTGTCCGGAGGCTCTGGGGCCAGCCCTCGGGCGGCCCTAGCGGGGTCGCCTCCCAGTCGACCGCGGCGAGGTCGGCACCGACCTCGGGGTCGGCGGAGAAGTGCGCGGGAGACGGCCGGTTGTCTTCACCGTTCATCGCGTCCGCTTGTCCCCCCGCCACACGCCGTCGAAACCATCACGACGGTAACCATTCGCACCTTCATCACGGTATCCGGGTCAGCCGTCCGCGTGGTTGCGACCTTCAGCTTGGATTCAGGTTCGCTGGGGAAGGATGTCCCGCATGCGTGTACTCGTCGTGGAGGACGAGAGGCGGCTCGCCTGGTCGTTGCGGGTGGGCCTGGAGGCCGAGGGCTTCGCCGTCGACGTCGCCCGGGACGGCGTCGACGGTTTGTGGCTGGCCAGGGAGAACGACTACGACGTGGTCGTTCTCGACCTGATGCTGCCCCGGCTCAACGGCTACCAGGTCTGTGCCGCGCTACGTGCCGAGGAGAATTGGACGCCGATCGTGATGCTGACCGCCAAGGACGGCGAGTGGGATCAGGTCGAGGGCCTCGACACGGGCGCCGACGACTATCTGACCAAGCCGTTCTCCTATCCGGTCCTGGTGGCGCGATTGCGGGCGGTGGCCCGGCGTGGGGCGCGGGAGCGGCCGGTCCTGTTGACCGCTGGTGACCTGCGGATCGATCCGGCGGCGCGGCGGGTGTGGCGGGGCGAGAGCGAGGTCGAGCTGACCGCCCGCGAGTTCGCCCTGCTGGCCTTCCTGGCCCGCAACACCGGCGACGTGGTGTCGAAACAGCAGATCATGGAGGCGGTGTGGGACGCGGATTTCGACGGCGATCCCAACATCGTCGAGGTCTACGTGCGGCACCTGCGTAACAAGATCGACCGGCCGTTCGGGCGGGAGGCGATCCAGACCGTGCGGGGAGCGGGCTACCGGCTGGGCGGCGACGGTGGTTGAGCGCGCCTCGATCCGGTTGCGGACCACTGCGCTGGCGATGCTGGTGATGGCGGTCGCGATGGTCATCGGTGGGGCGACGCTGGTGCTGCTGACCAGGGCGTCGATGATCGGCGGGATCGAGGACGCGGCGGAGACCCGGGCCTCTTCGATCGCCACCCTGATCGAGACGTCGGGCCTGTCCGCGGTGACGGGTCTCACCATCCCGCCCGGCCCGGGAGCCTCCGCGCCAGTCCCTTCCTCTTCGTCTTCCCCTTCCTCTCCCTCTTCGTCTTCCTCTTCGTCTTCCTCTCCCTCTTCCTCTCCCTCTTCCTCTTCCTCTTCGTCTTCGTCTCCCCCTTCGTCTTCCTCTTCGTCTTCGTCTTCCTCTTCGTCTTCCTCTTCGTCTTCCTCTTCGTCTTCCTCTCCCCCTTCGTCTTCCCCTTCCGGGCTCGGCGGTTCCGTCCCGGCCGTTCTCGGGTCCGGAGGCTCCTCCCAGGACCCATCCGGTGCGGGCCCCTCCTCCATGGGCGCCACTTACGCCCCGGGCGCCGCTTCGCCCGGTCTGTCCGAGGCGGAGGACGAGGATGACGACTTCGCCTGGGCGGTTCGCGACGAGCGTGGCGCCGTGCTGTGGTCGTCGCCGGCGCTCGACGAGAGGGCCCTTGAGGTCACCGAGGACGCCGGGGCGTACACCGTCGTGGTCCTTGCCTCTTTGGAGGAGGTCGACGATGCCACGAAAGCCCTGCTCACTCCCCTGTTCGTCGGGGTGGCCGGGGTGCCGATCCTGGTCGGTGGAGTCACCTGGGTCGTGGTGACGGGGGCACTGGCGCCGGTCGAGCGGATCCGACGGGAGGTGGAGGAGATCACCGCGGAGCGGCTGGACCGGCGGGTTAGGGAACCGGTGGCGCGCGACGAGATCCAGCGGCTGGCCGCGACGATGAACCGGATGCTCACCCGTCTGGAGGACTCCCGCGAGCGGCAGCAGCGGTTCGTGGCGGACGCGTCGCACGAGCTGCGGTCGCCACTGGCCGGGATCCGGCAGGCTGCCGAAGTCGCGCGGTCGCATCCCGGAGCGCTGCCCGAGGGGGAACTGGCCGAGGCGGTGCTCGAGGAGTCCGGGCGGATGGAACGTCTGGTGGAACAGTTGTTGCTGCTCACCCGTACCGGCGGGGCGGATGCCCGGGAGCTGCGGGATGTGGATGTCGACGATCTGGCGCTGACCGAGGTGCGGCGGTTGCGGCGGGCCGGGCTCGCCGTCGACTCGTCCGGGGTGGGGGCGGGGCGGGTGCGCGGGGATGCCACGGCGCTCGCTCAGGTGGTTCGCAACCTCGCTGACAACGCGGCGCGACATGCGGCGTCGAGTGTGGTGATCGCGGTCCGATCCGGTGGGCGCGGGGTGGAGCTCGTGGTCGAGGACGACGGGGCCGGGGTTCCGGAGAGTGAGCGGGAGCGGGTGTTCGAGCGGTTCGTGCGGCTCGACGAGGCGCGCGACCGGGACGCCGGGGGCAGTGGGCTGGGGCTGGCGATCGTCAAGGAGATCGTGACTGCTCACGGGGGCACGGTGGAGGTCACCGCGTCGGTGCTGGGTGGGGCTCGTTTCGTCGTGCATCTCCCGCTTTCCTGAAGAGCCTTTCAGCCGCGTTCAGGGGAGGTTCAGGGACCGGGGCGCAAGCTGTTGCCGTACTCGTTGATCGCTCGAGATCCACGGTTCGGGACTCGTCGTTCGAGTCTCCGGGTCTCGATGCGCCCCAGAGAAAGGCACAACTGATGGACACCAGCAAGCTTCGTGGCAAGCGCACTGTCATCGGCGGCATCGCCCTCGTGGCCGCCTTGGGCGCCGGCGGCACCGTGTGGGCGACCGCTGCAAACGCCGACGGCCGTCCGGACCCGGATGACCGGGTGCTGAGCGCCGAGGAGCGCACTTCGGCGGAGAATGCCGCCCGGGCAGCCATCACTGGTGGGACCGTCCTGGAGGTCGAGGCCTCCGACGACAAGGGTGTCGCCTACGAGGTCGAGGTCCGCGACGCAACCGGGCAGGAGTGGGACGTGGACCTGGACGCTTCGTTCCAGGTGGTGACCAAAACGGCCGATGACGATGACTGAGTTTTGATCAGGGTCTTTCCTCTGTGGAGATCGCGCGGTAAAACAATCTTCACGGTTTCGGCACTAGCAGTGCTAATACTTGCGCGTTCTCCACGCCGTGGCCGGACTCCGGCGGCTTCCGCCGCACCCCACGACGCCTGGAGACAAAGATGTCCGCCCGCCGCCGTCACTGGCAGTGGCTGCTGGTCATACCGACCGCAGCACCACTGCTGACCCCGTTCGCGAACAGGATGGAGCCGACGTTGGTCGGCATCCCGTTCTTCTTCTGGTACCAGTTCGCCTGCGCACTGCTAGCGATGGCCGTCATCACGGTCGTCTACTTCGCTACCCGGGAAGAGCGGCCGCTCGCCACCAGCGAGGACGAGCCGATCCCCGCAGACCGGCGCCCCGGCCGGGCGTTCACGCATCGCGCCGACCGGTCAGCCGGCGCCCGTGCGCCCGGCTGGCCGGCCGGCCCTCGTGCAGACCGTTCGTCCGCCGCTCACGCGGACGTGCCGGCCAGCACCAACGCGGACGGACCGGTTGTCAGCCGAGCAGATTGGCCGGCGGACACCCATGCGGGTCTGCCGAACGCCAGCCGGACGGGACGGCCAGCCGGGGATCACCCCGACCAGCCGAATGCCGACAGCGCGGGCTGGCCTGCTCGGGCCCATTTGGACCAGCCGGTCGCCGGCCGGGCGGGTTGGCCGGGCGCGGCCCATACGGACCAACCGGTCGCCGGCCAGGCGGGTTGGCCGGGCGCGGCCCATACGGACCAACCGGCCGCTGGGCCGGCGGGCTGGCCGCGTGGCGCGCATGCGGATCAGCCGAGTGCTGGCCGTGGGGACTGGCCGTTCATCTCCCCGGCGGACCGGCCATGAGTGATCGGGACGTCGAGGTCGGCGTCTTCCTGGTGCTGATGGCTGGTGTGGTGCTTCTCGGGTTCGGTGCGGCGCGCTGGCGGCGGCCCGCCGACCCGTACCACATCGAGGAGTGGAGTGTCGGCGGGCGGGCCTTCGGGAACTGGACGATCTGGTTCCTGCTAGGCGGCAGCATGTACAGCGCGTACACGTTCATCGCGGTGCCGGCACTCACCTACGGCATCGGCGCGATCGGGTGGTTCGCCGTGCCGTTCGCGATCGTCACCACGCCCCTGACCTTCATCTTCACCACTCGGGCGTGGTCGGTGGCGCGACGGCACGGCTTCCTCACCCACAGCGAGTTCGCGGCTGCCCGGTTCGGGTCGCCGGGGCTCGGTGCGCTGGTGGCGGTCACCGGCATCCTCGCCACGATCCCGTATGTGGCTGTCCAACTGATCTCGTTGCAGGCGGTTCTGCGGACTGTCGGGTTCGGCGGCGAATGGCCACTGCTGGCCGCGGTGGCACTGGTGTCGATCTGCACGTTCCGCTCCGGCCTGCGGGCTCCGGCACTGTTGTCAGTGGTCAAGGATGTGCTGCTGGCCTGGATGCTGATCACGGCGGCCCTGATGGTGGCGATGTACGGCGGCTGGGGCAGCGCCTTTCGCGGTGCCGCGACACGGTTCGCCGCCACGCCCAATCCGGCCGACGGCCTGCTGCTACCGGAAACCGGGCATCTCGGCTTCCTCACACTGGTCATCGGCTCGGCGCTCGCGATCTTCGCCTATCCGCACGCGCTGGTCGGCATGCTCGCGGCCAAGGATCGCGACACGGTCCGCCGCAACGCCGCGGCCCTCCCGGTCTACTGCATGGCGCTCGCGTTGATGGCGATGCTGGGGATCTTCGCACTGTCCCGTGGGGTGACACCGGCCGACGGCGACCTCAACACCGTGGTGCCACGGCTCATCCACGAGTATTTTCCGAGTTGGTCGGCCGGAGTGGCGTATGCCGCTCTCAGCATCGCCGCCCTGATCCCAGCCGCCGTCATGTCGATCGCCGCGGCGAACGCGTTCACCCGCAGCCTCTACCGCACCTATCTGAGGCCCGACGCCACACCCGAGTCCGAGGCGTGGACCAGCCGGTGGGTGTCGCTGATCGTCAAGTTCGGTGCGGCCGCCCTGATCCTCGCCGTCGATCCGGCGTTCTCCGTGGACTTGCAGCTCATCGGCGGGGTGCTCATCCTCCAGACCATCCCGGCGGTCTTCCTCGGCCTGCTCACCGGATGGTTCCACCGGGTCGCGCTCACCGCCGGGCTGATCAGTGGGCTGGTCACCGGCCTGGTGATGCTGTGGGACATCCCGAAACTCGACGGCACCGGCCGGGTCGTCGCCGAACACTTCGGCGGTTCCAGCTGGTCACTCGGCGACGGGCGCAGCATCTACGTCGGCGTGGTCGCCCTCGCTGTCAACCTGATCGTGACCATCGTGATGACCTGGCTCATGCGGGCTGCCGGTGTTCGCGACGGCCACGACGGCACCCGCCCCGACGACTATCACGCCGATGCTGGAGACCCCTATCTCCAGCGTCTCGACGAACTGATCGACGGCCTACCGACGGCCGCCGACCGCGAGCAGCAGCGGGTCCCATCCCAGGAACGACCATGAACCGGTCACTCGCGACGAGCAGTATGTCCAAGCCACAGGCCGGGAGCAGCATCACCGGCCGCCCGCGGGAACGCCCATGCCTTGGCCAGTCCCGGCAAGAAGCGGTCCGTGCGCTCGCCACTGTGTCAGCACCGGAGGTCAGGAGAAGAGTCGAGACCAGCACCGAAGTCCGGAGAAGAATCGAGACCAGCACCGAAGTCCAGCGACGAGCCGGGGCCAGCACCGCGATCTTGTGGAAGTCTTCATGACGAGTGAAGTCGACAAGATCGCGAGTGAGTGCGGGCCCCGGTCCGGAAGGGTTAGTCCTCGCCCTCGTCGCCGCCGTCTTCGTCGTCGAAGACCTCGTCCATGATCTCGCTCGCGACGTAACCGGCGGCGAGGCCGCCGACTACGCCCATCGCTACGCCACCCATGCCGGAGCCGCCGCCACCGTGATGCTGCTGCGGATAGTGGCCGTGGCCGTGCTCCGGCCCGTAGCCCGGCTGACCATGCCCGGAATGTCCATAGGCGGGCTGCCCAAAACCAGGCTGGCCGTAGGCGGGTTGGCCAGGCTGGCCGTAGGCGGGCTGGCCGTAACCCGGCTGGCCCGACTGAGCGTGGCCCAGCTGAGCGTGGCCCAGCTGAGCGTGGCCGGTCTCAGCGTAGCCCGGCTGGGCGAAAGCAGGCTGACCGTGGCCGGGCGGGCCGTAGGGTGACGGCGGCGCGTACCCCGGGAGGGACTGGCGGTGTTCGACAGCCTGCCGGACCCAGCCGTCGACCACACCGGCCCAGTCGGTGGTGTCTGCGTCGGCATGGGACACCGTGTAACGGCCGAAGCTGTCGTGGCCACCGCCGCCGAACATGTCGCTGCGCTTGTCGAACTCCAGGATCACATCGACCTGGTGCGGGCTGGTCACGAAGGTCAGCTCGACCTCGTTGACGGCCTGCGCCCACTGCTGCGGCGGGAAGAACTCGATCTCCTGGTAGAACGGCAGGGTCTGGTGAACGCCGGCGATCTGGCCGTACTCCAGGTCGGCGGACTTGAAGACGAAGCCGAGCCGGTTGAACGCGTCGAGGATGCGCTGCTGGACGGGCAGCGGGTACACCTGGACCGCGTCGAGATCACCCTTGTCGACGGCGCGGGCGATGGACACCTCGGTCCGCACACCCATGACCATCCCGTGCAGCGGCTGACCGTACACCGCGGTGATCGGGGTCTCCCACGGCAGGACCAGCTGGAACGGCAGGGACAGATGCTGGCCGGCGGCCAGGTGCAGCGGACCGCTGACGGTCAGGCGGTGGAACTCGCCGGTCGCATGATGGTCGCCGTCGCCGGTCTCCACCTCCATACGGGTGACCAGACCGAGGGTGATGTGCTCGATCGCCGCCTCAGTGCTGCCGCCGATGAGGTTGACCTGCCCGGTCAGAGGCGCTCCGGGCTGCGCGCCGGGTTGGGAGAGCACGGTGTCGACACTTGGCCCACCGACTCCGAAGGCACCCAGCATCTTCTTGAAGACCACGACATTCTCCGATCAAAACCACAGTTAATGGTACGAACGTAACGAGCCGTCCTGAATAGCCGCTGAATGGATTGCCAGGGGTTTCGGAGAATCGGCCGGCCGCATTCTGAGCCGGGTGATGGCCCGTCCGGTGATCTCGACGACCTCGGCGGTGTGCCCGTCGATGCGGACCGTCTCGCCGGGGACGGTCGGGATGTGCCCGAGCCGGGCCAGCGCCAGACCCGCCACCGTGGTGTAGTCGCCGGCATCGGTCTCCCGCAGCGTGATGAGCACGATCCCACTACCCGAACGCAGCACCAGCACCAGCACCACGACCAGGACAGCCTGCCAGCCGTATCCGCCCACGGCGGACGTCGACTCCCTCGTTTCTAGCCTTCGACAATGTCCCGGAACCGTATCCGGCCTTTTTGAGAAAAAATGGAGTCGGAGCCGTACAAAATTGATTTCCTGGGGTTACCCTTGCCGTTTCCTTGCCTGACCCTGGCGCTGTTCTGGCCGATTCCGAAGCGATCTCACAGCGAGGAGGCGGTGACCGTGGTGCCCGGCACGGCTTCTATAGTCGGAACCGGGCTGCTGAAGGGATGAGAATGCGGGTGCTCCTGGTCGAGGACGACGACTCGATCGCGGTGCCGTTGGTGGAGGGCCTGGCTCGGTACGGGATCGTCGCACGGCACGTGACCACCGGCGCCGAGGCATTGGCCGCTCCCCCGGTCGACCTCGTTCTGCTCGATCTGGGGCTGCCCGACATCGACGGTGTCGACGTGTGCTGGGAGCTCAATCGGGTTCGCAATGTTCCGGTCATCATGCTGACGTCCCGGCGCGGTGAGGCCGATCTGGTCCGTGGTCTGGAGGGCGGGGCCGACGACTATCTGGCCAAACCGTTCAGCCTGCGGGAACTGGTCGCCCGGATCCGGGCCGTCGACCGGCGGTCCCGTGCCACGGCGATCGCGCGGACGACCGATGACGCGGCTACGGAACCGGATGTCCGTACCGTCGGAAGTCTGGTCGTCGATCGGGCGTCCCGCGAGGTCAGCGTGGGTGGGAAAGCGGTGGCGCTGGCGCCGAAGGAATACGACCTGCTGGATATGCTCGCCGATCGGCCCGGTGTGGTGGTGTTGCGCCAGAAACTGCTGGAAAAGGTGTGGGCGACCGCCGAGGGCCGCGGGAAGACCCTCGACTTCCACATCGCGGCGCTGCGCCGGAAACTCGGTGACCCGGCCTGGATCGAAACGCGCCGCGGAGTGGGATTCCGGCTCGTCGCGCAATGACCCGCCGTCTCGTTCTCACCCATTTGACGCTGGTGCTGATGGTGCTGGCCGCGCTCGCCGTCCCGCTCGGCTATCTCTATCAGCACAGCGAACAGCAGCAGGCACTGCGCCAGCTGGAACGCGAGGCCGAGGTGCTGGCGGCATACGTCGACGCCGAACTCGACGAGGACGATGACGACGGCGTTCAGCAGATCGCCCGGGAATCGGCCCGGCGATGGCGCGGGCAGGTCGAATTGTTCGACGCCCGCGGCGGCCTCGTATTCAGCACCCTCGCCGTCGATTCCGGCGGACCGGCGATGATGTCGGCATCGGTTCCGGTCAATGCGGGAAAGCCCGATCTGGGTACGGTCCGGGTGAGCGTCCCCGGTGATCCGGTCACCGATCAGGTGCACCAGTTCTGGGCGCTGCTCACCGGCGCGGCGATCGCCGTCCTCGCGGTCAGTGTCGCCGTCGCCTACGCGCTGGCCAGCTGGATCAGCAAACCGGTCCGGGCGCTGGAACACGCCACGCGCCGGCTCGCTGACGACACCGGTCCGGCCGTCGTCCCCGGCGCGGCCGGGCCACCCGAGCTCCGGCGTCTCGCCGACACCTTCAACCGGACCGCCGCCCGGCTGCACAGCGTCCTCGAAGCCCGCGGATCCTTTGTCGAGCACGCCTCCCACCAGCTGAAAAGCCCTCTGGCAGCGTTGCGGCTGCGGCTGGAGAACCTGGAACCGGACGTCGCTGCGCCGGGTACCGCGAATCTGGACGCCGCCCTCGGTGAGACCGAACGCCTGGGCAAACTCGTCGACACGCTGCTCGACCTGACCCTCATCGAACGCCGTGAGGAGTCTCCGGAACCGGTCGATCTGGCCGCCGAGGCCACCGAACGCGCCGCCATCTGGCAGCCGCTCGCCGCCGAACGTGATGTCACGGTCCGCGCCGACGTCGACGGTCCGGTGTGGGCGATGTCGGTGCCCGGCACCGTCGAGCAGATCCTCGACAACCTGATCTCCAATGCCCTCAACGTGGCCCCGCCCGGCAGCCTCGTCCGGCTGACCGCCGGCACCGCCGGCGGGTGGGCCGAACTGCACGTCGCCGACGCCGGGCCCGGTCTTCCCGCGGCTCAGCGCGAGCAGGCGATGGACCCGTTCTGGCGGGCGCCCGGAGCCCCCAAGGGTGGCAGCGGGCTGGGCCTGGCTCTGGTGCGCAAGCTGGCCGAGGCCGACGGCGGTCACGCCCGCCTCGACGCCGCCGACCCCACCGGCATCGACGCCGTCGTCACCTTTCCGGCGCACGCCGGCCCCTGAGGGGGTTACGCGCGGCGCGAAAGTGTCGGTGGGGGCTGCTAGGTTCTCGGCACTGTTCGGTGAGCGTCGTTACGGACCAGGGGAGTCCTGTGGGCATTTACGAGTACGTGGAGACCTTTGCCGGCCTGCCCGTGGTCGCGGCCGACGACACGGAGGTGACCGTCGCCGACCCGTCAGCGGTCGCGTGGCGGATCGACATGGAGGACTTCGAGGCCGATCCGGAGGAGTTCGAGGCCGCGTTCACCCAGCTGCTCGATCGCACCGGGCCGGGCGGGCCGACCGCCCTCGTCATCGGCGAGTGGGGCTCGGCCTACGACACCCCGTTCCCCTACGAGCTGCTGACCTCGCACGCCGGCCGGCTGAGCGCGCTGCGGGCGCTGTTCATCGGGGAGATGTCCGGGGAGCAGTGCGAGATCTCCTGGATCAACCAGGGCGACATCACCGGTGTCCTCGATGCGCTCCCGGCGCTGGAGCGGCTGTGGATCCGCGGTGCCGCGGGCCTGTCGCTGAAAGCGGTCCGGCACGAGGGCCTGCGTGAGCTGGTCTTCCAGTCCGGCGGCCTGCCGGTCGAGGTGGTGCGCGCGGTCGGCGCCAGCGATCTGCCCCACCTGACGCACCTGGAGCTGTGGCTCGGCGTCGGTCAGTACGGCGGCGACGCCCGCGCCGACGATCTCGCCCCGATCCTGGCCGGGCGGTCCCTGCCCGCGCTCACCCACCTGGGCCTGCGCAACGCCGAGATCGCCGAGGAGGTGGCGGCCGCCGTCGCCGCCGCGCCGGTCGTCGCCCGTCTCACCGAGCTCGACCTGTCGCTGGGCGTGCTCGGCGACACCGGCGCCGAGACGCTGCTGGCCGGCCAGCCACTCACCCACCTGCGCCGGCTCGACCTCAGCCATCACTTCATGTCGGAGGAGATGGCGCAGCGTGTGGCCGACGAGCTGCCCGGTGTCGACGTCGACGTCTCCGACCGCCAGTCGGAGCGGGAGTGGGGGCGCTACACCGCGGTGTCGGAGTAATGCGCCTCGCCGTCGTCGGTAACCCGTCGAACCGGCGGGTCGCCCTGTTCACCGAGGCCGTTCTCCGGGCCGGGCTGCCCGCCCCGGAGGTCCATTCCTGGCATTCCGTCCTCACCGGTGGTCCCGTTCCCGGGCCGGGCACACTCGTGCGCGTCGAGTCGCCCGGGGAGGATGCCGAGGTCGACCGGTTGCTGCGGGAGCTCGGGAGCGGGCGTCCGGCGACAGCGGCCGAGCACGGGGAGATCGTCGGGACGGCGGCGGCGTTCGCCGGACTGCGGGCGGCGCTCGGCCGTGTCACGGCCGGTGGCGGTGTGCTGCTCAACCAACCCGGCGACATCCTGATCATGTCCGACAAGCCACGCTGTCACGCTCTGCTGTCCGCGGCCGGCATCGCGGTGCCGCCCGCGCTGCCGCCGGTGCACGACTACGCCTCGTTGCGCGCGGCGATGGCCGACACCGGCTGGAGCCGGGTGTTCGTCAAGCCGGCGCACGGCTCGTCGGCCTCCGGCGTCCTCGCCTTCGCCACCGCGGGCCGGCGGGTCACCGCGACCACGTCGGTCGAGCTGGCCGGCGACAAGATCTTCAACAATCTTCGGGTACGGCGTTATGACGACGAAGCCTCCATCAGAGTGATCGTCGACCGGCTGGGTCCGGACGGGCTGCACGTGGAGCGGTGGTTCCCGAAAGCGTCGCTCGGCGGCCGGGTGCTCGATCTACGGGTCGTCGTGATCGCCGGCGAGCCACGGCACATCGTGGTCCGGGCCAGCCGCTCCCCCATGACCAACCTGCACCTCGGTAACGCTCGGGGTGACGTGGCGACGGTCCGTGCCGCCGCCGGCGAGCGGTCCTGGGCCGCGGCGATGGAGACGTGCGCCCGAGTCGCGGCCTACTTCCCGGGGACACTGCACGCCGGTGTCGACCTGATGTTCCGCACCGGGTGGCGCGATCACGCGGTCGCCGAGGTCAACGCGTTCGGTGACCTGCTGCCCCGCGTCCTGGCCGGCGGGCTCGACACCTACGGCGCGCAGGTGGCCGCGCTGGTCGCCGGCTGGACTCCCGCGGGGGTGCCGTGCGCGAGCTGATCGGGAGTCATGACCTGCTGTTCGTCACCCTGGACACGTTGCGGTACGACGTGGCGGTGGCGTGTCTGGAGGGTGGTCGGACGCCGTACCTCGCGAAGGTCCTGCCCGGCGGGAAGTGGGAGCGGCGGCACACCCCGGCGAGTTTCACCTACGCCGCGCATCATGCGTTCTTCGCCGGGTTCCTGCCGACACCGGTGACGCCCGGGCCGCACGAGCGGCTGTTCGCGGCGCGGTTCGGCGGGAGCGAGACGAGCGGGCCGGGCACGTTCGTCTTCGACGCCCCGGATCTGCCGGCCGGGCTGGCCGCCGCCGGGTATCACACCGTCTGCCTGGGCGGCGTCGGGTTCTTCAACCCGGCGGCACCGCTGGGCCGGGTGTTGCCGGGGCTGTTCGCCGAGGCGCACTGGGAGCCGGCCTTCGGCGTCACCGCGCCGGACTGTTTCGGCGCCCAGATCGACCGCCTCACCACGATCATCGACGGCCTGCCACCGTCGCGGCCGCTGTTCAGTTTCGTCAACGTGGCCGCCCTGCATCAGCCCAACCGCCACTACGTGCCCGGCGCCACCGACGACGACACGGGCACCCACGCGGCCGCCCTGGAATACGTCGATGCGCGCCTTGATCGACTTTTCTCCCTGGTCACCGGGCGAGGCCGGCCCTGCCAGGTGATCATCTGCTCCGACCACGGCACGCTGTACGGCGAGGAGGGCCACACCGGCCATCGCGTCGCCCACGAGTCCGTGTGGACGGTTCCGTATGCCGACTTCATCCTGGACGCCCGGTGAACCTCGACTCCCCCTATCAGGGTTACCTCTACGCCTATCCACACAAGACCGCCTACCGGCGGCTCGACCCTCGGCCGCTGCTGCGGGACGTATGGGCGGCCGAGCCGCAGACTTCCCTTTTCGGGTACGTGCATCTGCCGTTCTGCGAGATGCGGTGCGGCTTCTGCAACCTGTTCACGCGCGCGAACCCGCCTGACGAGCAGGTCACGGCCTATCTGGCGCAGTTGCGTCGACAGGCGGCGGCGGTCCGGGACAGTCTGGATGCGTCGGTGTCGTTCTCGCGGCTCGCGATCGGGGGCGGGACGCCGACCTATCTGACGGCGCCGGAGTTGGAGCAGTTGTTCAGCATCGTCACCGACACTTTCGGTGCCGCAGCCGCTTCGCCTTCGGCTGTGCCGCTTTCCGCTTCGCCCCCGGGAGTACCGCTTTCCGTTTCGCCCTCCGGAGTAGCGCTTTCCGCTTCGCCCTCCGGAGTAGCGCTTTCCGCTTCGCCCTCCGGAGTACCGCTTTCGGTGGAGACGTCGCCGGCTACGGCTACGCCGGATCGGCTGGCGGTGCTCGCGGCGCACGGGACCACGCGGATCAGCATCGGCGTGCAGAGTTTCCTGGACGCCGAGGCCCGGGCCGCCGGGCGACCACAGCATCTCACCGAGGTGATGGCCGCGTTGCAGGCGATCCGTGACGCCCGGATCCCGGTGCTCAACATCGACCTGATCTACGGCATCGACGGCCAGACCGTCGAGACCTGGCAGCACTCACTCGACGAGGCGCTGCGCTGGCAGCCCGAGGAGCTGTACCTGTATCCGCTCTACGTCCGGCCGCTGACCGGACTGGGCCGCCGGGCCCATGCTCGCGCCGACTGGGACAGGCAGCGCCTCGACCTGTACCGGCAGGCCGTCGAAGTGCTCACCGCCGCCGGATACGTGCGGCACTCGATGCGCCAGTTCCGCCGGGCCGACGCCCCGGTCCCGGACGGCCCCGACTACTGCTGCCAGGACGACGGCATGGTCGGATTGGGCTGCGGGGCCCGGTCATACACGACAGACCTCCACTATTCGTTCGATTACGCGGTTGCGGTGCCCGAGGTCCGGGCAGTCCTCACCGATTACCTTTCCCGCCCGGCAGACGATTTCCGGTACGCCGAGTTCGGCTTCCACCTCGACGCGATCGAACAGCGCCGTCGCTGGCTACTGAAGTCCCTGCTCCGCGCCGAGGGGGTCGACCCCACCGCCTACCGGGAGCGCTTCGGCACCGATCACACCGGCGACTTCCCGCAGCTCATCGAGTTGGTCGACCGTGGCTGGCTGAACGAGCCGCGAACCGTCCTCACCCCAGCCGGCTTGGACCGCTCCGACGCGATCGGCCCGTGGCTGGTCTCCGGCGAGGTCCGCGAGGCGATGGGAGCCTACATCCCGCGATGACCAGCCCCGACACCCGCGACCACCGGCCCACCCCGGCGCCGGATGCCGATGGCCGCCCGCAGCTTGCGGTTACCGCGGTCCGGGGCCCGCGGCCTTCCCCGAAGGTGGCGGCGTCTGCTCACGTGGGGCCGTCGGTTGCCGGCGGACGTGACGATCTGTATGTGCTTTATCGCGGCCCGCTTGCGAGCTGCAACTATGACTGCCCCTACTGCCCGTTCGCGAAGCGGGTTGATCCGCCGGAGCTTTTGCGCGCCGACCGGGCCGATCTCGAACGGTTCACCGGATGGGTGGAGGCGACCACCGACCGGCGGCTGTCGGTACTGTTCACCCCGTGGGGCGAGGGGCTGACCCGGTCCTGGTACCGGGACACCATCGTCCGGCTCTCCCACCTGCCGCACGTGGCGCGCGTCGCGATCCAGACGAACCTGGCGGCCCGCACCGGCTGGCTCGCCGACGCCGACCCGCGGGTGGCGGCACTGTGGGCTACCTACCATCCGGGTCAGGTGACGAGGGAACGGTTCCTCGACCGCTGCCGGGAACTCCTCGCCCTCGGGGTCCGGTTCTCCGTCGGCGTGGTCGGGCTTCCCGAACACCACTCCGACGCTGTGGCGCTACGGGAAGCCCTGTCGCCTGAGGTCTATCTGTGGATCAACGCCGCCGAGGGACACGTCTACTCCGCGGAGGAGGAAGAACGCTGGACCGCCTTGGACCCCCGATTCGGTGACAGCGTCCGGCCACACCCGTCGCTCGGCCTGCCGTGCCATGCCGGGGAGACCGCCATCTCGGTCCTCGGTGACGGCACGGTCCGCCGATGCCACTTCATCAAGGATCCGATCGGCAACCTGTACGACGGCAGCTGGCGGGCCGCACTCCAGCCACGGCCGTGCACCAACACACTCTGTGACTGTCACATCGGCTACATCCACCTGAAGCCCTTGGGACTCCGCGACGTCTACTCCGAGGGCCTCCTCGAACGCATCCCCGCAGCCTGGCCTCTCACCTGACAGGGCCCGCACCACCTGACCTCCCCGCGCGCCGGTGCGTGCCAGCCAAGCGATGGGCGCGGCGGGTGCGGGCCGTGGGGCGATGTGGGCGTGTCGGCCGCAGCCGGGTCAAAAGCGCGACCGAGCCAAAGCGCGGGCGTGTCAGGCGCGCGGCCGAGTCAAAAGCGCGACCGAGTCAGCCGCGAGCGTGTCCGGCGCGCGGCCGGGTCAAAAACACGGCCTGGTCAAAAACACGGCCTGGTCAAAAACACGGCCGAGTCAAAAGCGCGGCCGAGCCAAAAGCGCGACCGAGCCAAAAGCGCGACCGAGCCAAAAGCGCGACCGGGTCAGCCGCGGGCATGTCCGGCGCGCGCCTGGCGGGACCGCACTTGACCGGAGCGCGCCGAGCTGACGGCTGCCGAGGCGCGGGAGCGCCCCGGCGCACCGATGCAGGCGGAGGGCATGCCGAGGCAGGCCGAGGGCACGCCGATATGGGGCGGCAGGGCGCGCCGGGCCGGCCGGCGGTCAGGTTTGGATCAAGGGCTGGTACTCCTCGGCGGTCAGGCCGAACGTCCAGGCGACGCCTTCGCGGGCGCTCCGGGTGCGGGGTGGGACCCGAAGCCAGTAGATGCGGCTCGTGCCGTCGGGCTCGGGTGTCGAGTTGACCACCTCGACCATGACCAGGGGCTCGTCGCCGGGGAGATCGAGATACCACAGCGTGCCGGTCTCGTCGGAGCCCATCTTGCGCGCGCCGGCGTCGCGCAGGTATCGGTCGTAGCCGTAGTGCTCCAGCATCACCCGCCGGATCTCCGCGTTGTCCTCCTTGCGGATGCGGCCGATGGTCAGCTTCGGCAACTCGGATGCCAGGTCCGCCGGGATGGGCATGCCACGCCAGGCCCACAGCCCGTAGCCGTCGGGGAACTCCAGGGCGGCGCCCTCGCCACGGTGCAGGCGGCCGACATTGTCGCGGGTCAGGGTCGACGGGCGCTCGGTGAGGACGGCGACCTTCTCGTTCGCCCACCACCAGCCGGCGTGGCGGGCGACCGAGGCGAGGCCGGTCAGCCCGGACATCAGGTCGGCGTCGGGGCACAGGCGGTCGGCGGCCTCGAACGTGGACAGCCACGTGCCGTCATGCTGTCCGTAGATCGCGTCGAGCACCGGCATCCGCATGGCCCGCCCGTCGTCACCGGGGAAGTCTGCGGCCAGGTCTTCCCCGAGCCGTGCCCGGAGCCGACCGGCGATCAGGTCCATCACCAGGGCCCACGAGCGGCGGCCCGCAGCGGCACTGAGCTGCGCCCAGCCCTCGCTGCCGAGCGCCTCGACGGCCGCTTTCCGGGCGGCCGCCCACGGCTCGGTCCGCACCCTGCGCCGCATCGACGGACCCGCGGTCTCCCCCGGCGTCCAGCCCTGTCGCAGCAGCTCAGCAGCCACCTCGGCGAACCAGGCGGGACCGAAGCCGTCCGCCCGGTCGACACCGGGCTGCGCCGAGGCGCCAAGCGGAGACACCGCAACGGAGGACGACACCGGCGAAGTCGGGGCGTCAAAAGGGGACGCCCCAACGGAGGACGCCGGCGAAATCGAAGCGTCAAACCGGGACACCGGAGAAATCGAAGCGGCAAACGGGGACACCGGCGAAGTCGAAGCGTCGAGCGGAGGCACCGCAGCGGAGGAGGGCTCCGGGGAGGAGGGCTCCGGGGAGGAGGGCTCCGGGGAGGAGGGCTCCGGGGAGGAGGGCTCCGGGGAGGAGGGCTCCGGGGAGGAGGGCTCCGGGGAGGAGGGCACTACGGAGGCCGCGGCGGAAGAACGCGCGGTGGGGACGGGAGACGTGAGGGAGGGCGGGAGCGGCGTGGGGAAGGCGACCCGGCCCGAGAGCAACGCCATCGCCGCTGCTCCGGCGCGCGGTGAACCGAACCAATAGATCCGGTCGGGAGCCTCAAGTCCGGCCAGGTGATACGACTCCCGTACAGCAAGGGTGGCGGCGTCTCGCATCGCGGCGCCGGTCTGGACCGCGGTGGCCAGCCACTGGTCTTCGATGGCCGCGGCCATCGCCTCCTGAGCGTGGGTCAGCTTCATCTCTCGCTCCCTCAGTCCGCAACCGGGCGGAACGCGCCCGGAATGTACTCACGCTGGCGCACCACCCGGTAGTGACCGGATGGCAGGGAGATCGGCCCGTGCTCCTCGTGGGTGACCCGCCCGTGTGACGGCACGTCGATGAACATGCTCTCCGGATCGTCGAGGTCGGCGAGCAGCTGCAGGCCCGGCCCGCCGACGACGTGGGCGTGACCGGTCGCCTCGCCGCGCGCCAGCACCATCCGCCCCCGCCTGTCGCGGGGAACGGGCGCGCACGCCGGCACCTCGCTCTGCGGAACCGGAATCATCAGCACATCGCCCTGCCGGTACATCCCCGGTCTCCCCTCACCGCCGACCTTGACGCGCGGAACGCTACCGCCGGGGTCCGACATTTTCGGCCGCACGCCGTCCGACCTGCGGAAAGCCGGGGTCCGACATTGTCGGCCGCACGCCATGCGACCTGCGGAAAGCCGGGGTCCGACATTGTCGGCCGCACGCCGTCCGACCTGCGGAAAGCCGGGTCCGACATTGTCGGCCGGACGCCGTCCGACCTGCGGAGACCGGGTCAGCGGAGATTCATGCGGGCGACCGCCGTGACCTTGCCGCCGCGGATCGTGACGAGCGCGGGAAACGGTGAGGGCTCGTCGATGATGGTCGAGAACTCCTGGAAACTGACCGCGCACGTGCCCGCCAGTGTCGCCGGGTCGGTGCATTTCCGCTTGTCGGGCCGGTAGTCCAGGTATTCGGGCCGGGCAGCGATCGGCAGGCTGACCTGCATTCCGCTGGCCACCGGCACGTATTTGCTGTCGCATTTCGGCGAGCTCTGTTCGAGTCGGCGGCAGTACTCGGCACCGGTCGGATATTCGGCGGGTTCGGCGATGGCGACCCGCCCGCGGTCGTAGACCATGTGCATGGAGGCGACCAGGTCGGCGTCGCCGGTGATGAAGTCCGGCGTCCGCGGTGTCACCGGGTCGGCACCGGACCGTAGCTCGGCGTCGGTGTAGGTGACCATGCCGCCCGAGGCGCCGAGCAGTACCCGCCCGCTGACCAGCGACGACTCGTCGAGCGGGCCGGTGAGGACGTCCTCGCCGTCGATACGGAGGGTGACGTCACGTTCGCCGGTGACCACCTGGAGAAGGTGTTCCGGCCCGACGTCGGTGCTCCGGCGAGCGCTGGCGAGCGGCGTCTCCTCACCGTTGACCCGAGCGGACAGTTTGACCCGGTCCGGGCACACGACGGCCTGGTACGAGTCGGGGAAGAACTCGTCGTTCCCGGCCCGGAACCAGATCGTGGCGCAGGATCTCCGGTCGCCGAGGACGGCCCGGACACCGACGTTCTGGCTGGGTGGGAAGACGGTCCGCTGGTAGTCGCCGCACATCATGGCGTTGTCGGAGGCCGGGGTCACCCGCAGCCCGCTGGTGTAGGCGCATCGGCCGTTCTGGGTCTTGGCGGCGGTGAAGAGGCTGTCGGTGCCCAGCGAGTCGAACAGGGCGGGACCGGTGACGGTGGCCGGCGGTTCGGGGTCGGGTTCGGGCTGGGACAGCGACGGGCGCAGCGCGACCCCGGCGGCGACCGCGACCGCGACGGCGGTGACGGCCGAGGCGGCGGCGATCATCGCGAGCCGTCCGCGGCCACGGCGCTTGCGGGGGCCGGTCTCGAAGCGGCCGGACTGCTGGGCGGCTTCCGCGGAGCGCTGCAGCTCGACGGGGAGCGGTGGGGCGCTGGGTGCCCCGGTGACGAGGAGCCGGTCGAGCATTTCGGGGGCGGTGGGCCGGTTCTCCGGCTCCTTCTCCAGGGCTGCGGCGACCAGTTCGGCGAGGTACGGCGGCAGGTCACCGACCCGGGGCGGCTGGGTGAGGATGCGTGCGGCCGTGACGGCGGGACTGTCACCGCCGAACGGGGTGCGCCCGGTTCCCGCGAACGTGACGACGGCGCCCCAGGCGAACACGTCGACGGCGGGTGTGGGCAGCCGGTCGGTGTCGGTGTCGAGGCGTTCCGGCGCCATGTAGGCCAGCGTCCCCACGACCTGGTCGGCGCGGGTGTGGAAGCTGGTCGGGTCGAGCGGCCGGGCGATACCGAAATCGATCACCTTCGGCGTGCCGAGGGCGAACAGCACGTTGCGGGGTTTGAGGTCGCGGTGCACGACGCCGGCGCCGTGGATCGCGGCGAGCGCGGCCGCCACGCCGACGGCGACACCGTGCAGGCTTCCCCCGGTGAGGGGTCCCTGGTCGGCGACGACCTCGTCGAGGCTGGGACCGTCGACATATTCGACGACGAGGTACGGCGTCTCGTGATCCGGATCGGCGTCGAGCACCTCGGCCGTGCAGAACGGCGGCACCTCACGGGCCCGGTTGACCTCACTGCGGAACCGGGCACGGTATTCGGGCTCGTGCGCGTACTCCGGGCGGATGACCTTGACCGCGACGAGCCGCCCGGCCGGGTCCTCGGCCAGGAAGACGGATCCCATCCCGCCCGTGCCGAGTCGGCGCAGTGTCCGATATCGGCCGATGCTGAGAGGATCGGTGGGTCGCAGTGGATCTGCCACGGGATGGCAACCTACCGCAAACGGCCGCGAGATCTAGCCTGCGGTCATGGAGTTGACGGCCGTTGAATGGGTTCTCGGGCAGAGGTTACTCACGGCGACGGCGGGTTCGGTCGTCGGTAATCGGTATCCGGCCAACTTCGACGTGCTGCATCTCGACGGGGCACGTCCGCTCGCGGTGGTCGCCGACGGGATGGGCGACGGTCCGGGCAGCACGGCGGCGGGGCGGACGTCGGTGGACGTCTTCGTTCGCGAGACGGCGAACGTGACGGCGGCGGGTCTGCGGTCCGCGGTGGCCGAGGTGCAGCGGGCGGTGCGGGACGCCGGGCGGGGCATCGCCGACCTGACCGGGTGCACGCTGACCGCTTTCGCCGGTGGCCCGGACGGTTCGGCGTGGCTGGTGCAGCTCGGTGATTCACGGGCGTACCGGTTGCGGGACGGCGTGTTCGAGCTGCTCACGTCCGATCACACGGCGGCCTGGCTGGGGATTCTCAACGGCTGGTATGCGGCGGACTCCCGGGAGGCGTTCCGCGACAGGCATCGCCTGACCCGCTACGCGGGACATCCCGACATGCCGGAGCCCGATCTGCTCAACGTCAGCCTGCGTCCAGGTGACCGATTCCTATTGTGTACGGACGGAGTCTCCGACCAGATCCACGATCGACGTCTGGCCGCGGCCGTGGCTGACCGGACGACCGTGGCGGAGTTGCTGGCCGAGACGCTGGACAACGGCGGAGACGACAACGCCACCGCCGTGATCATCCAGGTCGCTTGATCCGCCGCGACACCGGCACTTCCGCCGATACCGGCGTTCCGCTCCCGCACCGCGGTCA
The DNA here is from genome assembly GCF_042650585.1 of Actinoplanes subglobosus. Taxonomy (NCBI): domain Bacteria; kingdom Bacillati; phylum Actinomycetota; class Actinomycetes; order Micromonosporales; family Micromonosporaceae; genus Actinoplanes; species Actinoplanes subglobosus. Next base: position 464,915 of record NZ_JBHSBL010000028.1, on the reverse strand, counting down.
CCCACTGGGAGTCGAAGGCCACGGAGTGCGGCGCGGCCACCGCCTCGAAGGAGACGGTGGCCGCGCTCTGGGGGGCCGGGTCAGCCGAAGATCGAGGCGACCCACTCCGGGTGGTCGATGAACGGGTTGCGGTTGTGCTGGTAGGTCGCGTAGATCGTCTGGTTGCGGGCTTTCTCCGCGGCGTCCGGCGGGTCGGCGTTGTGCCAGGCGATCAACGTCGAGAGCTTGCCGGTGTAGGGGACGCTGCCGTTCCCGGTCACGTTGTTGACCTCGAGGTCGGCGAAGCCGTCGTCGCCGGAGTACCGGACGGCCATGTAGAACACCATCCGGGCGACGTCGCCCTTGACCGCCGCGCGGGGCTCCCACGAGTCGGAGTCGGAGTAGTTCCCGGACGCTCCGGAGACCGCGCTGCCGCCGTTGTCGAAGTCGAGGTTGCCGCGGAGCGCGTTGATGGTGACGTCCTCCGGCCGCAGGTGGTGCAGGTCGGTGCCGGGGCCGGCGCTGGTGCCGAAGTCGCCGTGGGACTGCGGCCACACGTGCTCACGGTTCCAGTTGCCGGAGCTGCCGCCGTTGAGGGTCTTGGAACGGCTGATCCCGGAGTAGAACAGTTTCACGTTGGACGAGTTGGACGGGTCCTGGTCGGTGACCTTGAGGGCCTCCCACACACCGTCGTACGACAGCTTCGTGATCCCGGTCGACGTGATGGTGTGCAGCGCCGACTTGAGGTTGGTGCCGGACTTGCCGAGAGCCGACGCGTAGTAGGTGTCGGTGGTGCTCGACGCCGTCGGGGTGGCGGTGGCCGTGGATGTCGCGGTGGGGCTGGTGGTGGAGCCGGTCCCGAGGCTCATCGCGGTCGGCGACTTGAGGCCGGCGTGCGAGAAGTACGCGGTGAGCGTCCCGGTGACGGTGAGCTGCTTGCCGATCAGGGACGGGTTGGTGAGCAGCCCGAACGACGACCGGTACGAGCTGGTGATCTGGACGTACAGCATGCTGCCGGTGCTGGTCTGTGACGCGCTATCGGCGATGGCCAGGGCGGTGTCGCCGGTGAAGCTGCTGAACCGGACCGTGTTGGTGGCGGTGGGTTCACCGACGATGTATCCGGTGACGGTGCCACTGGCGCCGGTCTGGCTGCTGATCGCCTGGGCGACGGTCAGCGAGGCGGCGGCTGCGGGCTGGGGGAATCCGAAGACGGTGACGGTGGCGACGAGGATGCCTACGAGCGGGGGGATCAGCAGCGCGACGATGCGCCGATGTCTGGTGGTGGGACCGGGCATGGGGGGCTCCGTTCGCACAGGCTGTATAGACAAGCCTCAGTGTGGGCGAGCGGCCGGGGAGGGGGTTCATACCACTTCGGTCATACGCAGAATCCTGTGAGGTTCTGCCGGATGTTCTGCCTGGTCCCACGAAAGTGCCGCTGTTTCGATGAGGAGACCGCGACAAGGGAGCACACGCACATGAGCACGATCGTCCTCATTCACGGTCTCTGGGTCACCCCGCGCAGCTGGGAGCAGTGGATCCCCTACCTCCGGGCCAAGGGCCACACGGTGATCGCGCCGGCCTACCCGGGTTTCGAGGTGGAGGTCGAGGCGCTGCGGGCCGATCCCACGGTGATCGCCGAGCTGACCGTGCCGGAGACTGTCGCCCATCTGGAGAAGGTGATCACCGCGCTGCCGGAGAAGCCGATCCTGATCGGACACTCCTTCGGCGGGACGCTGACGCAGCTGCTGATGGACCGGGGCCACGGCGCGGCCGGTGTGGTGATCGACTCGGCGCCGCCGGAGGGCATCCGGGTGACGCCACCGTCGCAGCTGAAGTCGCTCTTCCCGATCCTGAACAACCCGGCGAAGCGGCATCAGGCGGCCGGCTTCACCCAGGAGCAGTTCCACTACGCGTTCACCAACACGTTGCCGGAGGACGCGGCCCGGGAGACCTACGAGCGGTACGCGATCCCGGCCCCGGGCAGCTGGGTGTGGAGTTACGGCCTGATCGCCAACTTCAAGCCCGGCAAGCAGGAGACCTGGGTGGACTTCCACAACGCGGACCGGGCGCCGCTGCTGTTCATCGCCGGCGGTAAGGACCACATCATGCCGCCGTCGGTGAACCGGTCGAACGCCAATCACTACAAGGCGCCGGGCACCGTCACCGAGTTCCACGAGTTCCCGGAGCGGTCACACTGGACCTGCGGCGAGCCGGGCTGGGAGGCCGTCGCCGACTACGCCCTGGAGTGGGCGCTGCGGCACGCCGCCTAAGGCCGGAGGGCCCCGGCGAGCTGGGCTCGCCGGGTCACCCCGAGCTTCGGGTAGATGCGGTAGAGGTGTGACCCGACGGTGCGGTGCGACAGGAACAGCCGCTCGGCGATCTGCCGGTTGGTCAGGCCCTCGGCCGCGAGCGTGGCGATCTGCAGCTCCTGCGGCGACAGCTGCTCGCGTGCCGCCGACACGCGCCGGCTGCTGGTTTCGCCGGTGGCCCGCAGCTCGGCCCGGGCCATCTCGGCCCACGGCTCGGCACCCAGCGTGTCGAACGTCTCCCGGGCCGATCGCAGCAGGTCACGGGCTTCGGCAGCGCGGTGGCGGCGGCGCGCGAGACGGCCACGGTGCAGTTCGAGGCGGGCCCGGTAGAGCGGCCACCGCGCCACCACCGGACCCATCGGGGCGTCGTCGAGGATGACCGCGGCATATTCGGCGGCCACCGTCATGATCGGCGCCGGAATCCCCCGGGGCAGGTCCGCCACCAGAACGGCCGCCTCGTCCAGCCGTTGCGCGGCCAGGGCGGCGTCGAGCAACTCCGGAACCAGCCACCACCGCATGTACCGGTGGTAGGTGGGCGACGCCGGGTCGAAAGCGCGGGCCAGTACGGCGTACGCCTGCTGATTCTCCCCGCGGAAGAGATGGACCAGACCGCGTGCCTGGACCCGCGCGGAGTGGATGTAGCTCATGCCCGCCGCGAGCGGGCTGGTGGCGACCTCGTCGAGGAGCCGCTCGGCGGTGTCGAGGTCGCCGCGCATCGCGGTGATCGCGCCGGTGCTGGTGCGGGCGGCGACCGCGTAGAACGCCTCGCCGGTGTCGCGCGCGAGCACCCCGGACTCGGTGAGTTCCGCGATCGCCTGGTCCCAGTCGCCGAGCCACAACCGGCCCCAGTTGGCGCTGGTCAGCAGCCGGACGATGACCGCCATCCGGCCTTGGCCGCGAGCGTCGGCGATCGCCGCGTCCAGCCACGCCGAACTGCGCTCGAAGTCACCGAGCACCAGCGCGGCGCTGCCGAGGAACCGCAGCGTGTCGGGGCCACCGGTGGCCGCGAGGCGGTGCAGCCGCTCCAGGATCTCCGCGCCGCGCTCCTCCGGGACGGTGTAGGCGATCAGCGCGAGCGCGAGCGGATCGTCGCCCTCGGCGGCGGCGAGTTCCGCGATCCGGGCCCGCGCGTCGGCGGTCTCCGGCCCGGTGGCCTGGAAGAAGCAGCGGGACGCGGCCCGCCACAGCAGCTGGAGGAAGACCTGGCGGCTCCCGGCGTCGCGGGCGGCGACGGCCCGGTCGATCAGCTCGCGGACCCGGGACGCCGGGTCACGGAACTGCCCGAAACGCACGACTTCGAGCACGTTCGCGAGGCGGGCCGCCTCGATCGGCCCGAGAGCCGAAAGATCACTCTCGGTGAGGAGCCTTTCGACCTCCTGGCGGGCGCCGATCTCACTGGCGAGTTCGGCGGCGCGCAGCACCAGCGCGGTGGCGGCGGCCGGCTGTCCGGTCAGCTCACCGGC
>NZ_JBHSBL010000028.1:393783-461129 GCF_042650585.1 Actinoplanes subglobosus | reverse complement strand
GCCGGGCCTGCTCGGCGTGCCGTTCCAGCTCGCCGGCCAGGTCGGGGTCGGGGCCGAGAGCGGCCGACGCCAGGTGCCAGAGACGGCGGTCAGGGAGGTCGGCGAGCTGACCGGCCAGGTGACGGTGCACGTCGAGGCGGGCCGCGAGCGGCGCCCGCTGGTAGACGGCCGACCGCATGAGCGGATGCCGGAACCGCAGCGACGACCCGGCCGCCTCGATCAGCCCGGCATCGATGGCCCGCTGCGCGTCACCCAGTGTCACCGGCTGACCGGCCGTCTCCGACGCGGCGGCGAGCAGCCTCCGCACATCGCACGCCGCATCCGCGGCCAGGGTCAACAGCAGAGCACTCTCGCGTACGCCCAGCGTGCTCGCGCGTGCCGCGAACGCCGCCTCCAGCCGGCCGTTGAGCGGCAGCGGACCGGCCGTGGCGACCACCGCCGCGCTGCGCGGAAGCTCCACCAGCGCGAGGGGGTTGCCGGCGGCCTCGGCCAGGAACCGTTCCCGCACCGACGGCGACAGGCGCGGCGCGTGCGTGTCCAGCAGGGCCGCCGCGTCGGCCGCGGTGAGCCGGCCCAGCTCCAGGTCGGGCAGATCGGCGCGGCGCTGCGGATCGTCGAGCGCGACGGTCCGGGTGCCTCCGACGGCGAGGACCGCGTCGCTGCCGACGCGCCGGCCGACGAACGCCATCACGTCGGCGCTCGCCTTGTCGAGCCAGTGCAGGTCGTCGATGACCAGGACGATCGGCCGGTCGGCGGCGGCGTCGACGATCACGTCGAGGGCGGCCAGAGCCACCGCGTACAGGTCCGGCTGTCCCTGTTCCAGGCCGAACGCGGCCCGCAGCGCCGCGCGGTGGACCGGCGGCAGGCCGCCGATCGCCGCCGACAGCGGGAACAGCAGCTGGTGCAGTGCGGCATAGGGCAGACGGGATTCGCTTTCGACACCGGCGGCGGTCAGGACCCGCATTCCGCGTTCTTCAGCGGTACGGGCCAGCCGGTCCAGCAGTGCGGTCTTCCCGATCCCCGGCTCACCGCGGATGACCAGGGCGCTGCCCCTCTCGGCGGCCGTCTGGTCCAGCAACCGGTCGAGCAGCGCCATCTCGGTGTCGCGCCCGATCAGTCCCGCCCCCGCTTGCACCCGTGCATCTTGCCATCCGCCTGTTACCGCACCGGTGACGGCGCAGTCGTTCGACTCAAGCCAGGCCCCGTGACCGTCCGCGAGGCTGTGCACCATGACCACCGCGCTCTACGCCACGCTGCTCCGTGACCACCGGCGGAAGGCCCGGATGACCCAGCACGAACTGGCCGTCAAGTCGGGGGTCAGCGTGCGGGCGATCAGTGACATGGAACGCGGGGTCAGCGCGGTGCCGCAACGGCGTACCGTCGATGCTCTCGCCGACGCCCTCGGCCTGGCCGCGGCGGACCGGTCCGCGCTGGCCCGCGCCGCGCTGGCCGCCCGCGACGTGCCGTCCGGGGTGTGCGCGCTCCCCCGCGACCTGCCCGACTTCACCGGCCGGCGGGCCGAGCTGGCGCTGCTCACCGACTCCTGCCGGCCCGGGTCGGTGACCGTCGTGCACGGCCCGCCCGGTGTCGGCAAGACCGCGCTGGCGGTGCACGCCGCCGGCCGGATCGCCGGCCGCGCCTGTTTCGTCGACTGTCGTGGCAGCACCCCCGAGCCGGCCGGACCGGACGAGGTCGCCGAGCGGGTGGCCCGCGTCGGCGCCCCCTGTGACCTGCTGATCCTCGACGATGTGGCGGATCCGGCCGGCCTGCCGGAGCCCGCCGGACGGGCGGTCGTGATCACCGGCCGGCGTCCGCTACCGGGTGCCGGGACCGTGCTCCGGCTGCGGCCGTTCACCGCCGGCGAGTCGGTGGACCTGCTCACCGCGATCACCGGCCACCCGGAGTCGCCGCACGCCCGGGAGGTGGCCGGGCTGTGCGGGCACCTGCCGCTGGCGCTGCGTGTGGCCGGGAACCGGCTGGCCGCCCGGCCCGGCTCGACGATGGCCGCGCTGGCCGGGCGCCTGGCCGACCCGGAGCGGCGGCTGGCTCTGCTCAGCGCCGGTGACCTGTCGGTGTGGCGGCGATACGCGTCGGCGTACGCCGGGTTGTCCCCCGACGTACGCCGCGCGGTCCACCTGCTCGCCTCACCCGGGATGGAGACCCTCGCCGAGCTGGGTTTCGTCTCCGAGCTGGCGCACCTGTTCGCCCGTTCGCTGGCCTCAGACCCCGGCGAGTTCCCTACGCCGTGACAGTGCCTCGCCCTCGACGTCCACGTTCGGCAGCGCGCGGTCCAGCCAGCGCGGCAGCCACCAGGCGGAGCGACCGAGCAGGCTGAGCACGGCCGGGACGATCGTCATCCGGACCAGGAAGGCGTCGACGGCGACACCGAAGGCCAGCGCGAAACCGAGACTCTTGATGATCGTGTCGTCGGCCAGGATGAATCCGGCGAAGACACTCATCATGATCAGGGCGGCGGCGGTGACGACCCGGGCACCGTGCCGCATGCCGCTGACGATCGCGTCGTCCGGTGCGGCGCCGTGCACGAACTCCTCGCGGGTGCGGGTGACCAGGAAGACCTCGTAGTCCATGGCCAGCCCGAACAGGATCCCGATCAGGAAGATCGGCATGACGCTCACGATCGGCCCGGTCGTCTCCACCCCGAGCAGGCCCGCGAGGTGCCCGTTCTGGAAGACCGCGACCAGCGCGCCGAACGACGCGGCCACGCTGAGCAGGAACCCGAGGGTCGCCTTGATCGGCACGAGCACGCTGCGGAACACCAACATCAGGAGCAGGAAGGCCAGACCCACCACGATCGCGAGGTACGGCACCAGCGCGGCACTGAGTTTGTCGGACACGTCGATGTTGACCGCCGTGGCACCGGTGACCGCCAGCGACGCGATACCCAGGCCGCGGATGTCGTGCACGAGCTGCTGGGTGGCCTCGCTGGTCGGCGCGCTGGCCGGGATGACGGTCAGCATCGCGGTCGTGCCGCTCGGGTCGGTCGCCGGCGGGGTGACCATGACGACGTCGTCCAGTCCGACGATCGCCTTCTGCGCGGCGGCGGCCGCCCCGGCGTCGACCACGATGATCAGCGGACCGTTGGAGCCGGCCCCGAACCCGGCGGCCAGCTGGTCGTACGCCTTACGTTGAGTGGAGCCGACGGCGGCGGTGCTGTCGTCGGGCAGGGCCAGGCGCAGATCCAGGGCGGGCAGCGCGACCGTGGCGATCACGGCGAGCGGCAGCACCACGGCCAGCACCCGGTGCTTGAGCACGCCACGGGCCCAGCGCTCACCGAACGGGGTGCCGGTCACCCGCCGGGCGCCGCGCGGCAGGATCCGCCGGCCGGCGAACCCGATGACCGCCGGGACCAGGCTCAGCGTGACCAGCACGGCGATCGCGACGGTGGCGGCCGCGGCCAGGCCCATGGCGGTGAGGAACGGGATGCCGGTGACCGCCAGGGCGGCCAGCGCGATGATCACGGTGAGGCCGGCGAAGACGACAGCGGATCCGGCGGTCCCGACGGCCCGCCCGGCGGCCTCCTCCGGGTCGTCGGTCCGGGTGATCTCGTGCCGGTAACGGGAGATCACGAACAGCGCGTAGTCGATGCCGACGGCCAGGCCGAGCATGGTGGCCAGGGCCGAGGTCGACGACGACAGGTCGAAGAAGCCGGTCGCGATCTGGATGCCGAGCATGCCCAGCCCGACCCCGATCAGGGCGGTGAGCAGCGGCAGTCCCGCCGCGACCATCGAACCGAACGTGATCATCAGGACCAGGGCGGCCACCGCGATGCCGAGACCCTCGGCCAGGTGGCTCGCCTCGGCGTTCCGGGTGACCTCGCCGGAGAACTCGACACCCACACCGGCACCGGCCTCGACGGCGAGCAGCGCGTCACGGGACTCGGTGGTGACGTCGGCGGCCGGGACCGTGTAGGTGACCGTCGCGTAGGCGGTCCGCTTGTCCTCCGAGAAGACCGGGTCGGCGACCGCGGCGACCTGCGGGGCCTGCTTCAGCTCGGCGACCGCATCGGCCAGGCTCTTCGCGGTCATCGGGTCGGCGGCGGTGAAGACCACCTTGGCACTGGCCGCGTCCGAGCCGGCGCCGAACCTCTCCGCCAGCACCTCCATCGCCTGCGACGACTCGGTGCCGGGGATCGAGAACGCGCCGGTCGTCGGCTTCGACAGCGTCGACGCGCCCAGCGCGAACAGGGCCAGCAGCAGCACCCACGCCGCCAGGGTGAGCCGGCGCCGCCGGAACGAGAACCGGCCCAGCCGGTACAACAGGGTCGCCACGGGACTCCTCCAAGTCGTTCGGGGACCCCCCAACGGTCCCGGGAATCGGCCGCCGGGTCGTCCTGCCCGCGCGGGCACCGATGTACTGCGAACGCGGTATCCCGGACGCCCCCGATACCGCGGGAACAGGACGAGAGAGATCGTTCGGCGGCCTACCGTCGTGACCATGCGACAAGAGGTGTGGCTGCCGCCGTGGCTGGAACAGCACCGGCACCGGGCCTGGATCGGGGACGTGCTGCTCGCCGCCGCGCAGGTGGTGCTGGTCCTGAAACTGCAGCAGCCGGTGGTGACCGGTGCGACGGTCGCCCTGGCCGTGTTCGCGGCGGCCGCGGTGCTGCTGCGACGACGCGTGCCCGAGCGGATCCTGATGGTGGCGACCGGTGTCGCGGTCCTCACCATGATCACCGAGACGGTGGCGGCGGGACTGTTCATCACGCTCGGGGTGCTGACGTTCTCGGCCGCCGCCTACAGTCCGCGCCGCCGTCCGTGGCGGCAGGCGGCCCTGGTCTGGGGCGCGATCGTGATCACCGGGTCGGTGATGGACTTCGGGAGCTGGTGGGGGCCGGACCAGTTCGGGTTGTTCGCGTGGATCTTCGGCGGGGCCGGCGCGGGGGACTCGGCGCGCATGCGACGGGCGTACATCTCCGAGGTCACCGAGAGGGCCCGCCAAGCGGAACAGACCCGCGAACAGGAGGCCCGGCGGCGGGTGATGGATGAGCGTCTGCGCATCGCGCGGGAACTGCACGACGTCGTCGCGCACCACATCGCGGTGATCAGCGTCCACGCCGGCGCCGCCGGGCACGCGCTGCGCGACCGGCCCGAGGAGGTGTGGCCCGTCCTCGACCACATCCGCGGTGCCGCCGACACGGTCCTCGACGAGATCAAATCGGTGATCAGCGTGCTGCGCGACCCCAACGAGAGCGACCCGACCGAGCCGGCGCCCGGGCTGGAACGCCTCGACGACCTGCTGGACGGTCTGCGCACCACCGGTTTCCAGGTGCGGCGGCAGGAACACGGCGAACGGCGGCCACTGCCGGCGATGGTCGACCTGGCCGCCTACCGGATCGTGCAGGAGGCGCTGACCAACGCGCACCGGTACGGCGACGGCAGCGCCCTGCTCGACGTCACCTATCGTCCCGGTGAGCTGGAGATCCAGGTGACCAACCGGATCGTGTGGCCCCGGCCGCGCCGTTCCGGATCCGGGTTCGGGCTGCTCGGCATGCGCGAGCGGGCAGCCGCCGCCCACGGACAGGTCACCGCCGGCCCGATCCCCGGCGGAGGCTTCCGGGTCCACGCCGTCCTGCCCGCGCTACAGGGAAGCCTGACATGACCATCCGTACCGTGCCCGCTCGCCTCCCCGGGGGAATCCCACGATGACGATCCGTGTCCTGCTCGCTGATGATCAGGCGCTGATCCGCGCCGGATTCAAGATGGTCGTCGGCGCCGAACCCGACCTGGAGATCGCCGGTGAGGCCGCCGACGGGCGCGAGGCCGTCGACCTGTGCCATACCGCCCGCATCGACGTCGTCCTCATGGACCTGCGGATGCCGCACATGGACGGCATCGAGGCGACCCGGCGGATCTGCTCCGACGAACGCCTCGCCGGGGTACGCGTCCTGGTACTCACCACCTTCGACAACGACGACAACGTGGTGCTCGCGCTGCAGGCCGGGGCGAGCGGTTTCCTCGGCAAGAACGTCGCCCCGGCCGAACTCGCCCACGCCATCCGGGTCGTCGCCGCCGGGGAAGCCCTGCTGTCCCCGAAGGCCACCCGCGGACTGGTCAGCCGGTTCGTCGAGCAGACCCGGCCACCGGCCGGACCACGACTGGCGGCACTCGACCTGGTCACCGAACGTGAGACGGAGATCCTGGTCCTGGTCGCGCAGGGACTGTCCAACGACGACATCGCGCAACGACTCTTCCTGTCGCCGCTCACGGTCAAGACCCACGTCAACCGCACCATGGTCAAACTGAACGCCCGCGACCGCGCACAGCTGGTCGTCATCGCATACCAGAACGGGTTGGTCCGTCCCTAGGGCCGGAGGAAGGCGGTCAGCGCGTCGGCGGTGAAGGCGGCCCCCCGATCGGTCATGTGCACCAGGTCCTCGCAGTAGAGACCGTGCCCGTTGTCCGACGACGGCGACGGCTGGCGGGCCGCGAGGTCGAAGTAGGCGACGCCGCTGCCGCCGCCCGGCCCACCGGTGTCCTCGGCCGCGATCTCCTGCCACGCCTCGGTGAACCGGGTGTAATCCTGCACCCGGTGGTCGGCGCCGACCCGTGGCGTGCCGTAGATGACGAACGACGGATCGGTGTCGGTGTGCGCCCGGACCGTCGCGATGATCGCCGTCAGATTGCGTTTCATCTCCGCCGGAGACACGCCGGACCGCCAGTCGTTGATGCCGAGCTGCAGGATCACCAGATGCGGGCGGATCTGCCGCAGCCGGGGCGCCCACGCCGCCGCCCGTGAGGCGAAGTCACCGCTGGTCCGGCCGCCGTGCCCGCCGTTGTAGACCTGGATGCCCCGCGTCTCGTCGCCGTCGAAGGTGGCGAACCCGTGGATCCGCCCCGGCCCGCGGACCACCACGGTCTGCCCGTCGACCACGATCTCCGGTGTGCCGTCGTGCCACACCTGCACGCTCGTGCCGGTGAAGGTGTAGGTCAGGCTCTCCCCCGGACCGGCCAGATCGACCGCCTTGAGGCCCCAGCCGGCCGTGGTGACCCTGGTCCCGCCGCCGCTGAGGCGGACCGGCCACCATCGTGGCGTGCCCCACGCGGCGACATAGTTGTCCCCGCCGGGCACACCTGGGACCGGAAACGCGGCCCGCAGGTTCTCGGTCATTACGCTGACGTAGCCGCGCCCCCACCCGGAGGCGCCCACGCCCTCGCTGCTCGACGACCCCAGCACGGCGACGGTCGCCGGCGCATATCGCCGACCGGCCAGAGCGGCATGCCAGGTGAGCAGCGGCAACCCGGCGGCTGGCGACGAGGCCCGCGCCGGCCCGGACGTCGCGGCGGTCACCACGACACCGGTGGCCAGCAGACCTCCGGCTCTCATGAAGCTACGGCGATTCGTCACGTCTCCCCCGATACGTCTCTCGCCTCATCCGATCAGACCCGCGCAACCCCCGCGCGCCGACGCCACCACCAGGTGACCGCCACACCGGTCGCGGCACCCACGGTGGCCAGCGCCATGTCCTTGTGCGCATCCCACATGTCGCCCTGCTGGCCGTTGTAGGCCTCGGCGTCGGCCGGCGCCAGCGTCATCGCGATCCCCCACTCGAACAGCTCATACAGAGCACTCGTCGACAGCACCACCTCAACCGCGATCAGCGCCGCCCACCTTCCGCGCAGCGCCATGAAGAACACCGGCCCGAAACACATCCCATAGGTGAGATGCACCAGGCGGTCGAAATTGTTGCGCTCCCACCCGGCGAATTCCGACAGCCGCACCCCGAACAGTGCCTGCGTCCAGTCGTCGTAGGGCACATACGAGTACATCCAGCGCGCCGCCACCGAATGCAGAGCGAGAAAGATCAAGATCAAGATCATGGAGGGGTACGGCACTCGCCATCGCCGATGGACGAGAAGCAGTGTCACCAGCCCGAGAACGGTCAGCGAATGGTGCATCGCCTGCTCGGCCGGATGAGGCGGACGCCACCAGGTCGCCGCCACCACTCCCACGAACACAGCCGTCGTCCAGCGAAAACGATGATCATTCACGCCCGGCGATCTTATGCGTACCGGGCCACGCCGGATGGGACCGTGAAACCGTGACCGGACGAATCTCTCGATTGGTGACCGATCGGCGCGTCGGCACGAAGATCATGTTCGCGGTGCTGATCGTCGCCTCGGTGGGCGTGGCCGACGGCATCTTCGCGATGACCAGCCTCGGCGCCGTCAACAACCAGGTCAAGGCCGGCTACCAGCACAGCCTGGAGCTCGAGACCATCGGTGATCTGCGCAGCGCCGTCAATCGGGCGTGGCTGGCGGTCAGCGACGACCTGATGGCCACCGACGACGCCGCCCGTACCGCCGCCACCGGCGCGCTCGCCACCGCGGAGGAACAGATCGAGGAGAACGCCGCACAGTACGAGACCTATCCGCTCGACGCCCGGGCCGTGCACACCCTCGCCGAGTTCCGGAGCGCGTGGGACGCGTACCAGCAAGGGGTCGAGACCGTCCTGCTGCCGATGGCCGGCACCGCACCGGCCACCCGGGTGAACGCCGTCCGCGCCGAACAGATCACCCCGCTGATGAACACCGTCCGCGACCATCTGACCGCACTCACCGATTCGACCATCGAGGCCACCGCGGGGCAGGAGGCCAGTGCCGAGGAGCGATACCAGGACACCAAATGGCTGGTCGGGGTACTCCTCGCGGTCAGCGCGCTGCTCGGGGTGGCGCTGGCCGTACTGGTCACCCGCATGATCGTCGGTCCTCTGACGCGCTGCGTCGCCGCGCTCGACCGGATCCGCGACGGCGACCTGACCGCCCGCGCCCGGGTCGACAGCCGCGACGAGGTCGGCCGGATGGCCCTCGCCCTCAACCACACCGCCGAGTCGGTGGACACCATGGTCGAACGGGTCCGTGGCAGCGCCGACGTGCTCGCCTCCGCCTCCGAGGAGCTCTCCGCCGTCTCCACCGACCTGTCGGTCTCCGCCGAACAGACCTCCCAGCAGGTCAGCACCGTCTCCGAGTCGGCCGGGCGGGTGTCGGAGGGCGTCCGGGCCGTCGCCGCCGGCACCGAGGAGATGGGCGTGTCGATCCGCGAGATCGCCGGCAGCGCCAACGAGGCCGCCGGAGTCGCCGCCGAAGCCGCCCGCACCGCCGAGGAGACCACCTCCAGCGTCGCCCGGCTCGGGGCCGCGTCCGCGCAGATCAGCACCGTCGTCGGGCTGATCACGTCGATCGCCGAGCAGACCAACCTGCTCGCGCTCAACGCCACCATCGAAGCCGCCCGCGCCGGGGAGATGGGCAAAGGGTTCGCGGTCGTCGCCGCCGAGGTCAAGGACCTCGCCCAGGAGACCGCACGGGCCACTCAGGAGATCACCGAACAGGTCGCGTCGATCCAGTCCGAGACCGGCGGGGCGGTCGACGCCATCCAGCGGATCTCCGGGGTCATCGCGACCATCAACGACTACGCCACCACCATCGCCGCGGCCGTCGAGCAGCAGACCGCGACCACCGCGGAGATCGCCCGTAGCGTCGGGCAGGCCGCGGAGGGGTCGTCGGCGATCGCCGGCACGATAGCCGGTGCCGCACAGGCCGCCCAGCAGGTCACCGCGGGCGCCTCGGACACCCGTCAGACCGCGGCCGACCTGGCCCGTACCGCCGCCGAACTCCAGGCCACCGTCTCCATGTACCGGACCTGATCCCGGCTCTCCCGCTGCGGAGGTTTTCTGTCGTAGGGTGCCGCTACATTCTCCGCCATGGTGACCTTCCCGCAGTTGGAGTCGTGGATCCGTGCCGGCGACGGCATCAGCGTGACCGCCGTCCTCCTGGATCTCGGCGAGCCCGCACGGCGAGCCATGGCCGCCCAGGTCAAGGGCCTCCGGCTGATGTGGAACGATCCTGAGCTGTCGGACGGCTCCTTCCAGTCGTATGACGCGCACACCCGGCGCATGGTCCACATCCAGCACCGGGAGGGCGCGCTCCGGGTGGCCGGTGCGGCCTGCCTGCCCCGCGCGGCCGACATCGTCACCTGGCTGCGGTCCGACCGGTTCTGGTATCAGCCGCTCCCCGAGACCCTCGACGACCTCGTCGAGGTGCTGCGCATGCCCGGCCGCCCGTCACTGCCCGCGATCGCCCGCGGCCTGGCCGACCGGATGCGCCCGGCCCAGGCCGACCTCCAGTGGCCGATGATCGAGCGGCTCCTGGCCGAGGCCGGCCTGCCCGCCCCGGCGACCGAGGCCACGCTGCGCGGCTGGATGCGCCGGGTCGGTGCCGACCGTTACCGGCAGGATCTGGCCGAGCTGCTCCGCGCCGACCCCCACCTGGAGTCGATGCTGCCGCACGTGTTCACCATCCCGCTGCTCGGCCAGGAGCTCGACGAGGAGTGGACGAAAGCGCTGGCCAAGCTGGCCGCCGACGGCGTCCTCGACCGCGGGGCCCTGCTCGACGGCTGCGTGCTGCGCCTGCACACCGGCGACCGGACCGGCTCGCTGCGCCGCATGGTCGTCCTGCACCGTCTGCTGGCCCCGTCAGCCGACGAGTTCGCCGCCCGCCGGGGTGAGTACGCCGGCATGCTCGCCGGCCCCGACTCCACGGTCGCCGAGCTGGCCCTCCGGGGCCTGCGCCTGGCCGACGACGCCGGCCTGCTGGACCTCGACACGGTCGCCGAGGCTTCCTGGGCGGTTCTGCCCCGCAAGGAGAAGAAACTGGTCCGCGCCCAGCTGGACTGGCTCGCGGCGGCCCTGACCCGCAAGCCCGACCCGCTGTTGTTCGAGGCCCTGCTCACCGGCCTGTCCCATCCGGCCGCCGACTTGGCGGAGCGGGCCCTCAAACTGGCCGGCAAGCACCTGCCCGCCTTCGGCGACTCCGGCCTGGAGCTGCTCACGTCGGCCAGCACCGGTTTACAGGGCGACGTCCGGCGTCAGGCCACAGCCCTTCTCGCGGCCGCCACCGGCTGTTCTGCCCGCCCCGACCAGCCTTCCGCCTCGCCCGCTTCGAAGCCCACCGGCCCATCCCCGAGCGGCCCTTCCGCCTCGCCCACCTCGAAGCTCACCGGGCCGTCACCCGCCGAACCTCTCCCCTCGACCACCCCGACACCCACCACGCCATCACCCACCGAACCTCTCCCCTCGACCACCCCGACACCCACCACGCCATCACCCACCGAACCTCTCTCCTTGGCCGCTTTGACAGGCCCCTCTGCCGCCCTGTCCGGCGGCGCGGCGGATCAGCTCGCCGGTGCTGGAGCCACCGCGGGTTTCGCTGGGCTGCCGCCGACGCCGATGGCCGCACCGATGCCCGATCCGATCGCATCGATTCCAGAGCTGGCCGCCGAGGCGAAGCACTACCTTCTCCAGGCCGAGGACCCGATCCGCCTCGAATTGATCTTGGATGGCCTGGTCCGGTTCGCGGCTGCCGACCGGCCGGCCCTGGCCAAGGCGCTGGAGCCGCTCCTGCCCCAGTGGCAGTCACCATTCGCCAACCTGTTGCGGTCGGTCGTCACCCGCGAGGCGATCAAGTGGACTCCGGCGGCATGGGAGCGGCGGGCCGGCCCACCGTTCTGGATGACGGTCCGGCGGATGGAGGAACTCGCCGTGCAGATGTGCACCACCCCTCCGCCGGCACTGCTGTCCACACCCGCCACAGTCGACGGCCACGTGGACCCGGCCAGAGTTCTGCGCCTCCTCAGCGAAGGCTGGGAGCCACAGCCACATGACCTGTCCCAGGCGATGCTGCGCCTGCCCCGTTCAATCGCTCCAGAGATCCGGACAGCAGCAGCCGCCCTCGCGTTCCCCACCCACGGCCCCACATCCACCACGGACCACGCAGCCACCATGGACCTCGCCGCCACCATGGACCTCGCCGCCGCCGCGGACCACGCCGCCGCCGCGGACCACGTCGCCACCGCAGATCGCGGCTTCACCGGCACCGGTTCTGTCTCCAATCCATGCCTTGCCGATGCCGCCGGTCTCACTTCGGCTCGGATCTTCGCCGAATTCCTGGAGTCCGGCGGTCTGCCAGACCCGGCTGTGGTCACCCTCGATCCCACCCGTCCCTGCCATCATCGGCGCAAGGACAACTGCCGCTGCTCCAGCCGGACCCGCCGCCGGGTCGTCGCGTTCGACTCGATCAAGACCGACCTGACCGTCCAGCCCTACCTGCTGTTCCAGCCTGCCGAGTTCGCCGCAGACCGGGCGGACGCGTACAGCTGGGACCAGATGGCCGGGTGGCCGCTGATGTTCCCGAGCCACCGGGAGATCGCCGCCGCGCACATGCAGCCCCGGCTCATCAAGGCGACTGAGGGTAAGGGCGCCACCAGCGACATCACGGTCCTGCCGACTCTGGCGGCATGCGACGGCCCGTTCGGCGCCGCCATGGCACTGTGCCTGGCATACGGATTGAGTGCCGGCCGCCCCGAGGGCCGCCTGGCCACCAGCGACGCGTTCGTGGACCTGGCCGCCCGAGGCATCCTGAACGGCACGCTGATCGGCCGCGAACTCGCCGCGCTCCACAAGTCCAACGTCCTGACGCTGAAGCGGATGGTCGACTCCTTCACCCAGATCCTCCAGGCGGGCGCCGCCGCCGAGGTGTGGGCAGTACTCCGCGAGTACCTGCCGACGGTCCTGTCCGACCCGAAACCCCCCATCGGCACCCCTGACCTGCTCCTGGTCGCCGAGTCCGCAGCCGCCGCGGCCAACGCCCATGACGACATCCCCGAACTGACCGCCATCGCCACCCGCACCACCCGCAACCGCGTGACCACCGAGTCAGCCCGCCTGCACCGCACGTTGATCAACAACCGCCCATAACAGCCCACCCAACAGCCGAAACCACCCGCCGACCGTCGCCGTCCACTGTCGGCAGTCACCACCCCAGTCGCCCACGACAGCACTGACCACCAGCTCGATCCCGCTACCGGCCCCGACGCCGTCCACGGCGGCTGAACCGGCGCCCGGCAGTGGAGGGCCCGCCGTGGGCACCGTCTCCAGGCTGCTCATCCCACCCGGTTCGCGTACCCGCCGAACCGTGCGCGGCCCTCACCCGTTTCGGCTGGATGCGTGCTTGGCATCCACCTGCGGCCCGCTTTCGCTCAGCCGCAAGGACGGCGAGAGCACACACAACGTCAACGTGCGACACCATCACCGCCACGAGAATGAGCGATTGCTATCAATGGATTGCGCGCGCCGAACCTCGCTAGCGCGCAATACCGCCCGCTGACCGGAACCGACCCTGACTGTGGACACAGGAAAACTGCCCAGCAGACCAGATTCGGGTCGAGGCGGCGATATTGCGGATGGGTCGGCGGAGAAGAGGGCGCCCCGGCAACCGCACTCGCCATCCCCGATGGTGAGGCGTCGTGACATGCCAGGCCATCCTCGTCACCCCGACCGGCGGCAACCGCGACTATGACGCGGGTTCCACGCCCCCGCGATCAACCCCCGGTCGTGAAGACCCAGAGATGGGGCAGGCGTTCACCGGCGAATCTCGCACCCTGCCCGTTCAGGTCGACTCGTCAAGGACCGCCCCATGACGAGGACCGTCCGGAACACCCGCTGCCAGGCCGGGTACGCGAGCCCTCCTACGGCAGGACGCCAGACACACCCAACGCCGGACCGGGTACACGCGCCCTCCCTCAACAAGACGCCAGACACACCCAACGCCGCACCGGGTACACGCACCCTCCCTCAACAAGACGCCAGACACACCCATCGCCGGACCGGGTGCCGGTGCCGTCCTTCGACAGGGCGTCAGGCGCACCCAATGCCGGGCCGGGTGCGCGTGCCGTCCTTCGACAGGGCGTCAGATGTACCCGTCATCGGGTCTGGGTGCGACCACCGCCCCCAGGAGGGCGGTGACGGCACCCGCATCCGGCTCCGGGTACCGACAGGACACCCCCACCGAGAAGTCGTTCGCACACCAGGCCACCCTCCTCACCCCGACCAGCGACAACCGCGACCGGACCGCCGGTTTCACGCCCCGCGTGATCAACCTCCAGTGGTGAGGACTCAGAGGAACCCGGGGGCCGGCGGTACCCACTCGGATGATCAATATCAACACCCACTCGGGTGATCAATATAAACACGAATCCGACGTGCGTATTCGAAGGGCCGCCCGTCAACGTCAGGCTGAGCGACAGTTCCCGACGCAACGGTCATCGGATGCCTCGCTTGCGCGGTGACCACCGAGGTCACCGGGCTGCCCTGGCCGATTCTTGAGCGCTTCACCACCAGAAGCGGTGGTAGATCGGTCAAGATCCGGCAGGGCGGACCGGTAAACGATCGCGGTCAAGATCCGATACGGCGAACGGTGAAGGCTCGCGGTCAGTGCACCGGGTGCGATCGCCTGCGATCCGGACCCGGTTCTCAGTCGGTCACCGGTACCGACGTGATCGGGCAGTCGAGCGGCTTGCGCCCGGGACCCTGTTGGCTCGTTGCCGAGAGGGGGCCGGCAGCTGAGAGGGAACCCGCAGCCGAAAGGGCCGCCGGCCGAGAAGGAACCCGCAGCCGAAAGGGGCCGCCGGCTGAGAAGGAACCCGCAGCCGAAAGGGCCGCCGGCTGAGAGGGAACCCGCAGCCGAAAAGGGGGCCGCCGACCGAGAGGAGGCCGGCGGCGGGGCAGGTTCTCGTGCCCGCGTCGGTGATGAGCGGGTGTGAAGATTGAGAACGGGGAATGGACGGGCAACCGGAAATCCGCCTGGGAGCCTCATACTTTTCGCCATGACTGACTCGGATGAGCTCGTCGGCTACTGGGAAGACCGGCTGTTCGCCTACGGCTCGATGGAGGCGACCGACCTGGTTCTGCTCGCCGACGGAACCGGCTGGGGTCTGTGGGCGAATTCGGGTGGTGGGCAGGATCTGGTTCTCTTCGACTGGCGGCGGCTCGGGCCTGACCGGATCGGCATCGCCGAGAAGCTGATGGCCTCCGGAACCTGGGACGAGAAACGCCCCGGGCAGGTCATCTGCGACGAACCTCCGCAGCCCGCCGACGAACGTCAAGAGTTCCGCTACGAATTGTCGATCCAGGTCCCACCGTTAGGCGACGCCCCGGTGCGGACGTTGACGTTGGACAAGGCCTTCCTGTTCGCCCGCCGGTTCGGCCTGGCACGGCGGGACGTCACGGAGTCCGAGTGTCCGAAGGTCGTCACCGCCTAAACAGACGGGACGGCGAGACGGCGAGACGGCGAGACGGCGAGACGGCAGGACGGCAGGCGGGACGGCAGGACGGCGGGACGGCAGGACGGCGGGCGGGACCGTGTGGTCCCGCCCACCGTGGGCTACTAGCGGGTGAAGGCCTGGAACTCGGCGATGCGCACGTTCAGTGCCTGCGGGCTTGCCGTGGCACAGTCGGTGTTGGCTCGCGGGTCGAGGTCCTGTTCGCCGGCGAAGTCGGGAGCACCGGTGCACTGGTTGGTGACCGCTTCGATCCGGAGGTGGGTGGCGGAGACGTCCGGGATGTCGAACGACTTCACCAGTAGCTGCGGGGCCCGCGGGCGGGGCGAGACGGCCGGGAAGGCGTCCGGGCGGCTGGTGTAGACCGTCCGGAAGTCGGCGGGCGCCGCGCACGTGACGGTGGCCGTGGCCGTGCAGGCCAGGACCTTGAACTGGCGCAGAGCCGTGTACCTGTTCTGTGCGCCGGCGTCGACGTCACCGGTGACGGCCGGGCGGAGCATCGCGCTGACCTGGACCCGCCGGACCTTCTGCGCGTCACCGGCCAGGTCGACGGTGACGCCCTTGCCGGCGACCGTGCTGCCCAGCGAGGCCCAGTTGGTGGCCTCGTCGTCGTCGACGAGCCGGGCCAGGTTGATGCCGTCGCCGGTGGCGGTCGCGCCGTTGGCCGCCGAGGCGACGTTGCGCGGCAGCTTCACGGTGAGGCTCGCGGCCTTGCCGGACTTGAACGACTGCGGTGAGACACGGGCGTGGCCGTGGCCGGGAGCCTGCGCGACGAACGCATACGACCCGGGAACCAGGTCGACCGTGTCGGGCAGGGCGGTGGCCGGGTCGGTGTCGGCGACCGCGACGGCCCGCGCCTGATAGTCGCCCACGAACAGCTTCGCACCGGTCACGGGCTTGCCGTGCTCGTCGACCGGGCGGAACGTGACAGTGGACTCCTTGGCGTAGGCGGAGCTGAAGCTGGGCGTCGGGTCCGCGTCGGCGGCCCCGTTGCTGACAGCGCCCTCGCCGAGACCGCGCTTGGCGAACGCGTTCCAGATGATGTCCTGGTTGGCACCGCCGAAGCGGACCAGGTCGGCACCGAGGAGCGCGTCACGGGCGTCGACCTGGCTGTTGGCGCTGTTGGCCATCAGCAGGAACGAGTCGAACACCAGCTGGATCCAGCGCCGGTTGCCGGGGCAGGACGTGACCGGCTTCTTGCCGACGGCGCACGCCTTCTGCAGGGAGGCGGAACCGTAGCCGTAGCGCTTGATGAACGCCGACCGGACGTCGTAGTTGGTGGCACTCCACACCTCGCCGGAGGCGTGCACCTGGAGGCCGACGAAGTCATAGTCGACGGAGCTGTAGTTGAGCCGGTTGTTGCTCATGTTGTAGTTGCGGATACCGGCGACCGGGTCACTGGTCACGTACTCGCCGACGGTGAAGCCGCGCTCGCCCTTGGGGGCGTAGCCGTTCTCCGCCAGGTACTCCACGGCGAGCAGGTCGGACCAGCTCTCGCTCATGCCCTGCGGGGAGCTGAGGCCGCCGTTCGGGCCGGCGATCATGCGGTTGGTGATGGCGTGGGTGTACTCGTGGCCGATGACCGACATGTCGTAGTCACCGTCGGCGCACGCGCCGTAGAACGCGCCGGCGATCGGCTGCCACAGGTACATGTTGGTGATCGGTGCCTGACCGTCAGGCGGGGTGATCTGGTTGGCGTTGTTGCGGGCCGCGAAGTCCGGCGGGCCGCCGGTGATGCCGCCGGCCTGCGCATTGCCCTGTTCGGGGTCGCCGCCGTCCTTCTCCATGTTCCACGTGGCCTCGGTGAAGCCGAGAAGGTACGACCAGTCGTGCATCCGGTTGTGCTGGACGAACAGGTTGGCCCGGGCCGCGTCGATGTCGTTACGGGCGGGGGTGTCGAAGACGGTCGGCGCGCACCGCTCCCGATACCACTGGTTGGTCCATGGGTAGGTGTAGTCGCGGGTCGGGCTGGGCGTGGCCAGCTCGGTGCCGACAGTGAAAGCGTCGTTGGACAGCCAGTTGTGCACCGCGAACGAGTTGTTGCCGCTGGTCGTGTTGGTGGACAGCCCGGTGGCCGGGTCGACGTCCCACGCCTGCGGCGACGCGGGGCCGGAGACGACCTCGTCACAGCCGCGCGCCCGGACCCAGCAGAACGTGTCGCGGGTGTCGCGGGACGAATAGTCGGTACGCGGCGAGTTGGGGAAGACATCCCACTTCGGGTTGTCGGAGTCGTGGTCGACGATGTCCTCGCGGACCAGGATGCTGCCGTCGCGGGCGTCCACCCACGTCGTGTACGCCTCCGGGTCGGCGCTGCTCAGGCCGGCGCCGAAGGCCACCTGCCAGGCGGCCCGGACCCCCTGGCCGGGAGTGGGCACGGCGACCAGCTTGGTGCCGAGCGAGGTGGTGTCGGTGAGCCCGGCGTTGTCGGCGGCGATGCGCTGGGCCTCGGCCGCGGTCAGGGTGGCGGGCTGCGGTGCGGCGGCGTCGCGGGCGAGCGATGAGCTCACATACCACACCTTGCCGTCGCGGATGCCCACCGAGAGCAGGCCGTCACGGCCGGCTTCGAGGTCGCCGAACTTCTGCCGGAGCAGGACGATGCTGCCCTCGCCGAGGCTCTGCGTGGTGAGGACCTCGAGGGAGTCGGCGGCGGCCGCGGTGATACCGAGAACGTCACGGTTGCCTGCGACGTAGGCGTGGGCGGCGGCCACCGGGTCGGCCGGGAGCCCGGTCGCCAGCGGCTCGGCGGTGGTCGCCGTCAGGCTGGCCGGGGTGCCGAAAGCGTTCCACCGGGCGGAGGTACTCGCCTCGGCGGCGAGACTGCGCTGCGCCGCGGTGGGCGCAACCGTGCCCTTACGGTTGTCGATGATGTCGGCGTGGTCGTGGTCGCCGTGCACTTCCGGGGTCCCGGCCGCCGGGGCCGGGGTGGTTGGGGCCGCGCTGCTCCCCGCTCCTGGGGCGAGGACGAGCGCGGCTGTGACGAATGCTGTGGTGGTGGCCGCCATCGCACGGGATGGTGTGCGCACGGAACCTCCTCTATGGACGGTCGTTACCGGTCTCCTCGAATCCGATCGCACGAACGCATGATCACGGGATGGGCCGAACGTCCATAATCGAGATGTTTCAATCAAAGCTTCATCGATGTCTTGTGGGCGAACGCGACAGGAGACAGCCGCGAAACATCGCGGCAGGAAACGGCGCAAAACGCCGGGCGACAGCGGCGGGTTACGCCCGCCGACGAACGCAGCAGGGAGGGGACGGCGGGGAGCGGACCGCGGAGAAAGGACAGCAGGAAACAGACCGCTACGAGACGGCGGCAGGAAACAGACCGGAAGAGGAAGCCCACACGAGACAGACCGCCAGGACAGCGGCAGGAAACAGACCGCGAGGAGACGGCGGCAGGAAACAGACCGCAAGAGGAAGCCCACACGAGACAGACCGCCAGGACAGCGGCAGGAAACAGACCGCCAGGGGACGGCGGCAGGAGATAGACCGCAGGGAGACGGCGGCAGGAAACAGACCGCAAGAGGAAGCCCACAGGAGACAGACCGCCAGGAGACGGCGGCAGGGAACGGGCCGCGAGGAGGAGGACAGCGGGGAACAGGCCGCGAGGAGGGCTACCGGAACACGACCTCGGGGTGAGCGGTGGACGGGCTGTCGAGCAGGGGCTGTGGGATGCCGCGCAGATGCAGGTCGAAGAAGGCGGTGACGTAGGCACGGGTGATCTGGGCGGCCCGGCTGCCGGGAAGTGGGTATCCGGGGTCGGGGATGCCGGCCTGCTCGCCGATGACCGGGATGTCGGTGAAGTCCATGTGGCCGCTGCCGGTGACGTCGAGCCACCGTTTCCAGCCGTCGAGTGCCGGCCAGTCGCGCACCCAGCTGGCATCGGGGGTCGCGCCCGGTGCGCCCAGCAACATGAAGGGCCTCCGGTCGAGGCCCACGGCGGGCACGGGCGCGAAAAAGGTGCCGTCCATGTTGACCCCGGCCCGGACGCGCGGGTCGGTGGCCATCGTCGCGGCGGTGGCGTTGCCGCCGATCGAGTGGCCGGCCATGCCGATCCGGGAGCGGTCGATCAGGCCGGCGTGACGCCACGCCGGCCGGGGGCCGGTCAGGCGGTCGAGCACGAAGGAGAGGTCGCGCGCCCGGCTGGTGGCGACATCGGCATAGGCCTCCACCACGTCGCAGGCGGTGCAGGTCAACGTGCCGCCGGGGAAGTCGGTGCCCGCCGACTCGTAGGCGTGATCGACAGTGGCCACGACGTAGCCACGGCTGGCCAGCTCCTCGGCGAGCAGGGTGAGGGTGTGCCGGTGGAGGGTGAAGCCGGGCGAGAGGACGACGAGCGGGTAGCGGCCTCGGCGGGCGGGGGCGGAGAGGATCGCCGTGGTGGCGGTGGCACTCAGGTGCTCGGGAACGATGATGCCGGTGGCCCCCTGGCCGTCGATCAGCAGCCGCGCCTCGGCGGTGGACAGGTAGGGCGCGGGCCGGCCGGGCAACCCCACCGCCGGATAGAACATCGAGACCATCAGCTCGCGGGCACGGGACGGCACCCATGGGTCGGGCCTGGACCGGTCGGTCAGATGCACCACGTCACGGCCGACAGCGAACGGCCCCGTGGACGCCGGCAACACGAACGGCGAGGCGGCAGCGGCGACAACGCCCGCGGCAGGCGCGGCGCCGGCGGGAGTGGCCTGCAGCAGAGGCAGCGCGGACGCCGCGGTAGCCGCCGCGATCGTGACCGCCAGAGCCGCAGCAGAACGCCGGCCGAGCGAAGGAGGGGCGGACGGCACAGAGACGGAAGGCGGACCGGACGAGGACGGACCGGACGAGGACGGACCGGACGAGGACGGAAAGCTGGAGGACGGAAGGCGGGAGAGACGAAGGCTGGAGGGACGAAGGCTGGAGGGACGAAGGCGGGACGCGAAGGGCTCGGAAAAGGTCATGACCCAAGCCAACCCGACCCGAGCCCTCACCACAGTCGTCCTGGATGGACACTTCGAGGTAACGCCAGCACTACCCCTCGGCCACGACCTGGTACTTCACCATCCGGTCCGGCCCGGTCAGCAGGGCGAGATCCTCATCCTCCGCCACCGGCAGCGACCGCACCGTGTCGCCGATCGCGTCGAGCACTGCCGCCGACGAGGCGAGGTGCACGACGACGAAGCTCTGCTCCGCCGGCTGCCACAGGACGAGGGACCTGACCCGGCCCGGCAGGGGACCCAGCGCCGGATGGATCACCTCGCGGCCCCGGCGCCGGGCCGCGGCGATACGGGCCGGGCTGAGCGGACCGTCGAACCAGCCGACGAGAGCGGCTGTGGCCGTACCGCGGCCGGGAAGATCGTCTTCGATCTCGTAGACGGTGTCGGAGGTGAGCGTGATCGGCCGTGGTCCGGCGGCCGTCCGGGTGCGTTCGGAGGCGAGTTCGGCGTCCTCCCGGGACTTCCAGAGGGTCAGCAGGACGCCGGCCTGTCCCGAGGGCTCCGAGAGCAGGAACAGGCCGGCGAACCCGGGATGGCCGGAGATCACTTCGGTGAGGCCGAAGGAACCCGAGGGACGGTTGTCGGTGGTCTGGATCCGCGCGTAGGTCATGCTCCGATCGTCGACGCCACCGGCGTCAAGGGGATCAGTGGCAGTACTGAGGTGGCGGTACTGAGGTGGCGGTACTGAGGTGGCGGTACTGAGGTGGCAGTACTGAGAACGTCACGTGCGGCTCGTGCCCGCCGACGGTCCGGCGATCCGCTGGGCCAGCCACACCGGCAGCACCGACAGCACGATCAGCACCGCGGCGACCACGTTGACGATCGGCGCCTGGTTGGGCCGGAACAGGTTGTTGAAGATCCAGATGGGCAGGGTGGTGACTCCGGGCCCGGCGGTGAACGTGGTCACGATGATCTCGTCGAAGGAGAGCGCGAACGCGAGCAGGCCGCCCGCCAGCAACGCCGACCGGATCAGCGGGAATGTCACGTACCGGAAAGTCTGGAAACCGGAGGCACCGAGATCGGCCGAGGCCTCCTCGAAGTTGACGCCGGTCCGGCGCAGCCGGGCCAGGACGTTGTTGTAGACGGTGACCACGCAGAACGTGGCGTGCCCGACGACGACCGAGAACAGGCCCTTGCCGATGCCGAGGTCGCCCATGACGGATCGCCAGGCGCTGTCCAGGGCGATGCCGGTGACGATGCCGGGCAGCGCGATCGGCAGCACGATCAGCAGGGAGACGGTGTCCCGGCCGAAGAACTTGAACCGCTGCACCGCGAAGGCGACCATCGTGCCCAGCACCAGCGCGATCGCGGTGGCACCGAGGCCGGCCTTGACCGAGGTGAGCAGGGCCTGGCGGGCGCCCTCGTTCTCCCAGGCGGCGGCCCACCAGCGGGTGGTGAGGTCGTGCGGCGGCCAGGCGAAGGTGCGGTCGCCGTTGAACGAGTTGACCAGCACCAGCAGCAACGGCACGTAGATGAAGGTGAGCCCGAGCGCCATGACGACGCGCAGCACCCAGCGGGCGGACGGGGAGAGGGTCACAGCTCCTCCAGGGCGCCGGAGCGGCGGACCGCGACCAGGTAGATCACCATGATCAGGACAGGGACGGTGGCGATCGCTGCGGCGAACGGCAGATTGTTCGCGGCGCCGATGTTCGCGTAGACGAGGTTGCCGATGAGCTGCGTCTTCCCGCCGACGATCTGCACGGTGATGTAGTCGCCGAGCGACAGCGAGAAGGTGAAGATCGACCCCGCGAAGACCGAAGGGATCAAAACCGGCAAAACCACCGATCTGAAGGTACGCCCACCGCGCGCCCCCAGATCTGCTGACGCTTCCAGGAGCGAATCAGGTAAACGCTCCAGCCCCGCATAGATCGGCAGGATCATGTAGGGAAGCCACATGTACGACAGCACGAGGATCGTGGCGCCGATCCCGTACCCCGGCCCGCCGAAGATCGAGTCCATCGGCCCGTCGTTGGCCAGCAGGATCCGCCACGCGTACGCCTTGACGAGATAGCTGGCCCACAGTGGCGTGAGGATGGCGATGACGAGCCAGTGCCGTGATCGCGGCGAAGCCACCTTGGCCATGAAGAAGGCCATCGGCACCGCGAGGACCGCGCAGATCACGGTGACCGCGCTGGCCACCCCGAGACTGCGCAGGGTGACGTTCCGGTAGACCTCCTCGGTGAGGATGGTCCGGAAGTTCGCGAGCGAGAACTCCCGGACCACCTCTCCGGTGAAGCCGTTCACGGTCCAGAACGCCGACACCAGCAGCACCGCGAGCGCGCCGAGATAGGCGACGACCAGCCAGAGCAGGGGCGCCGAGAGCAGGCCGGCCAGGCGCAGGCGCGGGTGCCGGTGCAGGTACGAACCGAGACTGGTCACACTAGCCCTTGATCGTCGTCCAGGCCTGGGTCCAGGCCGAGTAGTCCTTGCAGGTCACGTCGGTCCGCCCGTCGACGCACTGGGCGAGCGGGGTGGTCCAGTACCAGACCTGCTTGAAGTAGTCCTCGTCGTCGGCGTGGAACGTGGCGCAGTGGTTCTTGTCCGCGGTCTCCGCGCAGGAGAGCTTGTTGGCCGGGGCCTCGCCGAACCACTCGGCCACCCCGGCGTTCGCCTTCGGGCTGATGATGTGGTTCATCCAGAGGTAGGCGCAGTTCGGGTGCTTGGCCTTGGCCGCGACCATCCAGGTGTCGGACCAGCCGGTGGCGCCCTCGGACGGCAGGATCGCCTCGACGGGCGCGCCGTCGGCCTTGGTCAGGTTGGCGATGACCTGCCAGGTGGTGCCGAGCACCGAGTTGCCGGCCTTGAACGCCTGCACCTCCTTGGTGTAGTCGGACCAGTACTCACCGATCAGCTCGTTCTGCTGCTTGAGCAGGTCGACGGCAGCCTGGAACTGGGTGTCGTCCAGCGCGTACGGATTGGTGATCTTGAGGTCGGGTTTGGTCTTCATCAGGTAGAGGGCCGCGTCGGCGATGTAGATCGGCGAGTCGTAGGCGGTGATCTTGCCCTTGTACGGCGACGCCGGGTCGAACACCGAGCTCCACGAGGTGGGGGCCGGGGTGACGTTGTCGGTGCGGTACATCAGCAGGTTGGCGCCACGGCCGTGCGGGACGCCGTAGGGCTGGCCGTCGACCGAGTTCCACTTCTGGTTCTTCAGGCCGTCGAAGACATCCTTGTAGTTGGCGATCAGGTCGGTGTTGACCGGCGCCACCTCACCGCCGTAGATGAGCCGCAGCGACGCGTCACCGGAGGCCGACACGACGTCGTACTCGCCGGTCTTCATCAGGGTGACCATCTCGTCGGACGTACCGGCGATCTTGTTGTTGACCTGGCAGCCGGTCTCCTTCTCGAAGCCGGTGACCCAGTCGACGGCCTTGTCGGTGCTGCCGTCCTCGACGTAACCGGCCCAGGAGACCACGTTGACGGTGCCCTCGCCGGCGCCGAGCGACGCCAGCTTGTCGATCTTCGGCACGCTCAGGCCGCCGGGGCCCGATCCGGCCGGCTCGGTGCCGCCGTCGCCGCCGCACCCGGCGAGGGTGAGCACTCCGGCGGCGAGGGCTGCGATGACTATTCTTCCGCTACGCATCCGCGGTCTCCTTTGCAACTGAGGGGATCTCGACGATGTGCTCGTCGTGCCACGAGAGCCCGACGCGGTCGCCGCGAGCGACCAGCGGCGCGCCGTTGTGGCGGTTCTGCGAGACGACCACGACACGGCTTCCCGCGTCGAGGTCGACGACATATCGAGTGACAGGACCTGCGTAAACGACCTCGGCGACGACTCCGGGGGCACCGTCGCCGGCGAACGAGATCTTCTCCGGGCGGACGGAGAAGGTGCCCTGCCGCTGGAAGAGGGCGGACGACACCGCGCCGGTGAAGACATTGGACGTTCCTACGAAGCCGGCGACGAACGGGCTGGCCGGTCGTTCGTAGACCTCTTCCGGCGTACCCACCTGGGCGATGCGTCCGGCCTCGAAGACCGCGACGCGGTCGCTCATGGTGAGGGCCTCGTCCTGGTCGTGGGTGACGAAGACGAACGTGATGCCGACCTCGCGCTGGATCTGCTTGAGCTCCACCTGCATCTGCTCGCGCAGTTTCAGGTCGAGCGCGCCCAACGGCTCGTCGAGCAGCAGGACCTTGGGCCGGTTGACCAGCGCCCGGGCGAGAGCGACGCGCTGCCGCTGCCCGCCGGACATGGCCGACGGCTTGCGCCCGCCGAAGCCCTCCAGCCGCACCGAGGCGAGCGCCTCCTCCGCTTGCGTACGGCGCAGGGCCCGTTTGACTCCGCGGACCTTGAGGCCGTACTCGACGTTCTCCTGCACCGTCATGTGCGGGAACAGCGCGTAGTCCTGGAAGACCGTGTTGACGTCCCGCTCGAAGGGGGCCAGGCGGGTGACGTCCTTTCCGGAGAGGACGACGCTCCCGGCCGTGGGCAGCTCGAACCCGGCGATCATGCGCAGCACCGTGGTCTTGCCGGAGCCGGAGGGCCCGAGCATCGAGAAGAACTCGCCGTCGGCGATCTCCAGATCGACACCGGCCACCGCGTCGACGGCGCCGAACGACTTACGGAGCCCGGTCAGCCGGATCGCCGGGGTGGGTGCATCAGTCACGTGATCGACTTTCTGAGAGGTCCCTGAGTGCGGGGTGCGGAAAACGTATGGCGTCAGACTTTAAAGGTCAAGACAGCCCGGTAACCGGTTCGTTAACAGCCGTACGGGAGAATCGCCGCCATGGGAACGGACCGAGCCAGCGCGCGCCCCGTGGTGTTCGCACCACTGGACCCGCACAGCCGCGCCGAGACCGTGATCCGCAGGCTCACCGACGCCATCACGTTCGGCCTGCTCACCGACGCCGAGCAGCTGCCCAGCGAGGCCGACCTGGCCGCACAGTTCGGCGTCTCCCGGGTGACCGTGCGGGAAGCACTGGTCGCCCTGCGCCAGCAGAACCTGGTGGAGACCCGCCGCGGCCGTGGCGGCGGCAGTTTCGTGCGCGCACCGGCCGCGAAAAACGACCTGCACTCCCGGCTCGCCGGGCTGAGCCTGCCCACCCTGCGCGACACCGCCGACCACTACGCCGCGGTCGCCGGCGCCGCCGCCCGGCTGGCCGCCCAGCGTGCCGACGCCGACGACATCCTGCGCATCGAGGAGGTCGACGCCGACGTCACCGGGCCACTGCACCGGATGGAACGGGCCTACCACCTGGAGGTGGCGGCGGTCGCCCAGTCGGCCCGGCTCGCCCGCGAGGAGGTCCGCTTCGCTACCGAGTTGGGAACAGTCCTGTGGTCGCCGGTTCTCCCGAGCGACGGCGGCGCATATGATCCGCACGCGGACCACCGGGCCATCACGGCCGCCATCGCGGCGGGCGACGGCGACCTGGCCCGCCGGCTCACCGAGGACCACATCGAGAAAGCCGTGGAGCGACTGGTCACCCTGCACCTGACGCTGATCGAGCAGTGAAGGCGAGTCTCGTGGGACAGACGACCACTCTGGAGGCCGCGGCCCTGGCCACGGACCTCGCCGAGCATGCCTTCGCGATCGCGGACGACCTCCGTGTGCAGGCCGAGCGCGTCCTGCGTACCCGGGCTGATCTCTCGGAGTTGCGGCCCGCGGTGACCGCGGCACTCGGCGGGCTGATCAGCGGCGCCGGCGTGATCACCGCCGAGCGCCCGCAGCGGCTGGAGTGGTGGATGGGGGCCGACCCCGCCCAGCGCACCCGGCTCGAGCTCGACCTCGACCCGGCCAGCGAGACGTTCGTCGACGTCGGCCGTCAGCAGTGGTTCGCGGTCCCCCGCGACACCGGCGTCCGGCACGTGACCGGCCCCTACGTCGACTACGTCTGCGCCGAGCAGTACGCCCTGACCTTCACCGTGCCGATCACCCACGACGGCCGGTTCGCCGGGATCGCCGGGGCCGACGTGTTCGTCGCCGACGTCGAGCGGGCGCTGCGCCCCGCGCTGCGTGCCGTCGGCAGTCCGGCCGCCCTGGTCAACACGCACGGGCGGGTGGTCGCCGGCACCACCGCCCACCACCTGGCCGGATCACTGATCCGCGACGAGCAGATCCGCGCCGCGCTGCTCGCCCACACACCGTCGACACTGCCCACCGGAGTCGTCCTGACACCGTGCGGCACACTGCCTTTGACGGTCCTGACCTGGCCCTGACCAAAACATGAAATAGTCTGAAATATGCGGACAGGATGGCGTTTCCTGGCCGCGCCGCTCGCGGTGTGGCTGGTGCTGACCTGTCTGGGTGCCGCCGTCCTGATCTGGGTCGAACGCACCACCAAGAGCGCCGTCGTCCAGCGCTACGACTGGCGGGCCGGCCTGGCCGCCGACTTCATCAAAGCCATGGTCAACGATTTGATCACCCGGCAGGCCACCCAGGCCGACGCGTTCCTCAGCGACAGGGCCGTGCAGGCCTCCGACTTCATCCGCTCGGTCGGTGGATTCGGCTACCCGGCCGCCGTCCTGCTCGACGGAGAGGGCCGGCTCCTCCAGGTCCTCCCGCCGAACCCGGCACTGCTCGGCGAGAAGATCTCCGACCGCTATCCCCACCTGAAGAAGGCTGTCGCCGAGGGCCGCGCCGCTGTCTCCCCCGTCGTCGCGTCAGCCGTCGAGGGCATACCGGTCGTCGCCTTCGCCGTCCCCTTCGACACCCCCTACGGCCGGCGCGTGTTCTCCGGCGCCGTGGCCGTCGGCAGCAGCCAGCTCTCGTCCTATCTGGCCACCGCCATCCCGTTCGACGGGGTCAAGGTGCACCTGGTCGACAACGCCGGCGCTGTCGTCGCCGCCAACCACCCGCATCCCAACAGCGTCACCCTGCTCGCCAACGAGGAACCACGCCTGCACACCGCCATCGAGCAGGCCGCCCGAGGCCGCTACCTGGACGGCGGCACCTGGTGGCGGTTCACGTCCCAGGCCATACCCGGCACCCCGTGGCGGCTGTCCGCCGCGGTCTCCGAGGACGTACTCTTCGCCTCCACCGCCGGCGGCCGCGCCGCCGGCCGGGCCGCGCTGGTCACCGCGTCGGTCGTCGGGCTGCTCGTCGTCGCGGCCGCCGCCCGGGCCCGCCGCAACCGGCGTGAGCTGCGCTCCAGCGAGCAACGACTGCGCAAGGTCTTCGACAACTCACGGATCGGCATGGCCCTGACCGACCTGGACGGACGGCTGTCACGGGTCAACCCGACGCTCTGCCACATGCTGGGCCGCACCGAACCCGACCTGATCGGCCGTCACGTCACCGACATCACCCACCCCGACGACAAGGTCCAGTCACTGCGCTGCGTCCGCGACTGCCGTACCGGCCGGATCGACGGTTTCGACGTCGACAAACGCTACCTGCACGCCGACGGCCGGATCGTCGACGTCGCCGTCACCGGCAGCCTGCTGCGCGACGAGGCCGACCGGCCGCAGTACATCGCCACCCAGATCATCGACATGACCGAACGGCACGCCCTGGAGAACGAGCGCCGCCGTGACGCCGCCGAACTCGCCCGCCACGCCGAACGCCTGGAACACGCCAACGAGCAGATGGCCGACTTCATGGCGATGCTCACCCACGACGTACGCCAGCCGCTCACCACCATCGTCTCGGCCGGCGAACTGCTGCTCGACGACTGGCCGGCCATGCCCGACGACACCCGCCTGCACTACCTGCGCCGGATGACCACCGCCGGCCACCGCGCCGACCAGCTGGTCACCGAGATCCTGACGCTCGCCCAGCTCGACGCCGGCGCACTCACCGCCCGCCCGGCCCGCCTCGACGTCAGCCACGCCGTCCGGGAGGCCGCCGCCGGTCAGGGCGCCGAGCCGGGCACGATCACGGTCACCGCCCCCGACGAGGTCACCGCGTTCGCCGACCCGGTCCACCTGCAGCTGCTGCTCGGCAATCTGCTGGCCAACGCGGTCAAATACGGCGCGCCGCCGGTCCGGGTCACGGTCACCCCCGACCGCGACCGTGTCCTGATCCGCGTGGCCGACGAGGGCGAAGGCGTACCGGCGGCGTTCATCCCGCACCTCTTCGAACGTTTCACCCGCGCGGAGACCGGCGTCGCCACCACCAAACCGGGCACCGGCCTGGGCCTCTACCTGGTCGCCCGCCTCGCGAACGCCTCCGGCGCCACCATCACCTACCAGGCCAACAAGCCGCACGGCGCGACGTTCCTCCTGTCACTGCCCTGCACTCCCGGCCCGGCACGGCCCGCGACGACCTCACCCGCCTCCCCCGTCGCGGTTTCCTAGACCCCGCAGCGGTACGGCCAGCCCGCCCCGCCGAATCCGACCCCGTCCCGGACCACACCGCGAGCACCCGCGCCGTCCCGCCCGAAACGCGACCGCCGGGGCGACGCGGCCCGTCACCCTCTCCCCTCCCGGCCGGGTGGCGCGGCAGTGCGATATTGACGGCGGGTCGGACCACGGAGGGGACGGCATGGCCAACGGCACTTCCGAGGGTGTGAGCAACCGGGTCCTGGGGATGCTCACCATGGTTCTGGTGCTGGTGGACGCCGGTCTGGTGGCGATCAACTCGATCATGTGGTCGGCCTACCGGGACGGAGAGGTGACCGCCGCCGAAGTGGCACCGTTCGTCCTGTTCGCCGGTTCCGCGGCCCTCGGCGCCGTGGTGATGCTGATGGCTGCGGTGGCATTGTTCCGCGACCGGCGCGGTCACCGCCTGGCCGAGGTGGCGGTGGTGCTGGCCGGTCTGCGGGTGGTCACGATCCCGATAGCCGTAGCGGTCGTCGTCACCACGGTCGGCACCTCCTCGGTCACCGGCCCATCCGACATCTT
The DNA here is from genome assembly GCF_042650585.1 of Actinoplanes subglobosus. NCBI lineage: Bacteria > Bacillati > Actinomycetota > Actinomycetes > Micromonosporales > Micromonosporaceae > Actinoplanes > Actinoplanes subglobosus. Next base: position 432,248 of record NZ_JBHSBL010000028.1, on the reverse strand, counting down.
CCTGATCGTCCTGTCAGCCTTCGAGGCCATCGTCGAACTGATGGTCGCCCGAGTAGCCGTCACCCGAACCCAGCGCCCCTGAACACCCACCCTCGTCACCCCGACCAGCGACAACCGCGACCGGACCGCAGGTTTCACCGCCCCGCGTGATCAACCCCCGGTGGTGAGCAGTCGGAGGCGGATGCGCTCTTCAGAGGCGGATGCGCAGGTAGGCGCGGTCGTCGAAGCTCAGGCGGCCGGGCAGGACCGCCTTCGTGCCGGCGAGTTCAGCCACGCACCACGGGTCCTTCTCCAGCAGCCGGGCCAGTGTCGCCTCCGACTCGGCCAGCGTCTCGGCGATCACCGGATAACCGTCGCTCGCGAGGATCACCTCGTCCACGCCGCCCGGCACCGGATGCACGACGACCAGGGACATCGGCACCGGACGACCGTCGATCGCGGCATACCCGTAGGGCCCGGTCCGGTTGCGCAACGAGCCTTGGCGACCGACGAGAGCCCGCGCGGCCAGACGTCCCGGATCATCCTCGACGACCCGGTCCAGGCTGATCCGCCCGGCCGCGACCTCGGCGGCGATGACCGCGGCCCGGAACGACGCGGCCACCCGGTCGACGAGCTTGCGCGGCTGCCCGACCGACGACGGCAACCCACGGTAGGCGAACCCGACGTCACCGATCTGCCAGATCTCACGGCGTGCCGACGAGTAGACGGTCACCGACGCCGCGGCCTGCCCCGGTTCGGCCCGCGCCGCAAGTTCCCTGGTCAGGGCGCCGACTGCGGCTTCGGCGTCGACGTCGGCGGGGAGACACCCGATCACGTCACGGCAGGCCGCCATGGCCCACCATCCACCGGAACGGCCCTGGTGACCACGCCCGCTCACATCGGTCGCCCCGTCGATCACCGCTGCATACCCGGCGGTCACGACGACGGCGTCCTCACAGGTGTGCGGATCCCCGGCCTTACCGAGCACGAACTCTTCGACGATCTCCACGGGACCATTTTGGCCGTACCCCCTCAAGGTTTTTGTTATCCCGCGATGCGAGCCGCATCTACCGCAACGGGCGCCCCGGCCCCTCCCCCAGCGAAAGGAAAGCTCGTGAGCGGAAAACCCGGAAAGAGGCGGCTGTTCGGTGCGGTGGCGGTGCTCGCCGTGCCCGCCGCAATCGTCGGCTGGTCGATTCTTCCGTCGGATGCGGCCGTCGCGCCGACGACGGGGGTGACCTATCAACTGGTCGTCAAGAAGAGCGGGAAATGCCTCGACGTCCCGGCCGCGTCGAAGGACAACGGCGCTCTGCTCCAGCAGTGGGGATGTACCGCGAATTCGAATTGGCAACAGTTCACGCTGGTCGCGTCCGGCTCGAACTTCCTGATCAAGAACGTGAACAGCGGCAGGTGCATCGACGTTCCGGCCGCCTCGACGACGTCGGGCGTGCGGTTGCAGCAGTGGGGTTGCGCGAGTGGGCAGACCAATCAGCAGTGGAAGGTCGTGGCCAGCGGCACCGGCACGTTCCAGATCGTCAACGTGAACAGCGGGCTGTGCGTCTCGGATGAGGGCGCGTCGACCGCCAATGGCGCGTCGGTCATCCAGGAGACGTGTACCGCGAATTCGAACAAGCAATGGGCGTTCACCGCGGTCGGTGGCGGCGGATCGACACCGACGCCGACACCGACATCGGCACCGTCGACCGGCGTGATCGGCTGGGCCGCGCAGAACGGTGGCGTGACCGGTGGCGCGGGCGGATCGACGGTCACGGTGACGACGGCCGCCGCGCTGGACACCGCGCTGCAGGCGAGTGGATCGCGGATCATCAAGGTGTCCGGGACGATCTCGCTGACCGGCATGCACAAGGTGACCTCGAACAAGACGATCCAGGGTGTCGGCGCGGGTTCGGGGTTGAAGGGCGGCGGGTTGACGCTGTCGGCGGTCAGCAACGTCATCATCCAGAACCTCAACTTCACCGGATCGACAGATGACGCGATCAATGTTCAGGATGGATCGCGCAGCGTGTGGATCGACCACAACACGTTCTCCAGCGCCGCCGACGGTCTCGTCGACGTACGTCTCGGTTCGGATTTCGTGACGGTCTCGTGGAACATCACCCGCAGTCACGACAAGACGATGCTGCTCGGTTCGGCGGACACCGACACCGGTGACCGTGGCAAGCTGCGCGTCACCTACCACCACAACTGGTTCGACGGCACGAACCAGCGGCACCCGCGGGTCCGGTTCGGCAACCCGGTGCACGTGTTCAACAACTACTACGACGGCACGACCAGCTACGGTGTCGCGTCGACCATGGAGGCCGGCGTGCTCGTCGAGGGCAACTTCTTCGAGAACGTGTCGCGGCCGACCACCCTGGCGCAGGGCACCTCACCCGACGGCAACCTCGTGCAGCGCAACAACCACTTCGTCAACTCGGGAACGCCGGCGACCAACGGCACGGTCAAGGCCATCCCGTACGCCTACACGCTCGACACCGCGGCCGACGTCAAGTCGATCGTCACCGCGGGAGCCGGCACCGGCAAGCTCGGTCTGTGAGACCGGCGCCTTCCGCCGGTGGCAGGATCGGCGGAAGGCGTCGGACGGGGGAATCATGCGGCGGGCTGTCGTGCTCGTTCTGCTGCTCAGCGGCTGTGTGCGGCCGGCGCCCCCGGCACCGGCTCCGTCCCGGACGCCGGCACCGGCTCCGGCCGCTGTGTGGACCGGCACCTGGGCGGCCGCCGTTCAGGGTGGCGGTCGTTCGTTCGGCGACCAGACGCTGCGGCAGTTCGTGCACACCAGCATCGGCGGTGACGCCGCGCGGGTGCGATTGACCAACGAGTTCGGCACGGAGCCGCTGACGGTCCGGTCGGTGCGGCTGGCGCGGACGGCCGGAAGCGACACGATCGACCCGGCCACCGATCGCGCGCTCACCTTCGGCGGTCAGGACGTCGTGACGATCCCGGCCGGCGGCACCGCGGTCAGTGACGAGACGCCCTTCCCGGTGCCGGCCGACGCGGATGTGGCCGTCACGCTGCATCTGCCGTCGGCGACCGGCCCGAGCACCCGGCACGCTGTCGCGTCGCGACGTAACCAGGTCGCCGCCGGCGATCAGGTCTCCGCCGGCCGGCTGACCGAAGCCAAAACGGTGAGCAGCTGGTTCTTCCTTTCCGGGCTGGACGTGCGAGGTGGTGAGGGCGCGATCGTGGCGTTCGGGGCGTCGATCACCGACGGGCTGGGTTCGCCGAGGACCGGCGACGGGCGCTGGCCGGACCTGCTGTCGGACCGGCTGCGGGCGTCCGGCCGAGAGATCGGCGTGCTCAACACCGGGATCAGCGGCAACCGGCTGACCGCCGACGACCACGGCGAGAACGCGCCCGGCCGCTTCGAGCGCGACGTGCTGCACCGGCCCGGCGTGCGATGGGTGATCATCTCCGACGACCCGCTCAACGACCTCGGCGCGACCGCCCCGCCTCCGGCGGACCGGTTGACCGGCATCCTCCGGCAGCTGATCGCCGAGGCACATTCCTCAGGGGTACGGGTGATCTGCTCGACATTGACGCCGTTCGAGGGCGCCGGTTACTGGACCGGTCAGGGGGAGAGCGGGCGGGCCGCGGTGAACGCGTTCGTGCGTTCGGACGACAGCGGCTGCGATGCCGTCCTCGACCAGGCCGCGGCCGTTCAGGATCCGTCACATCCGTCCCGGCTGCTGCGACGCTACGACTCCGGTGATCATCTGCACCCGTCGGCCGAGGGGCTGCGGGCGATCGCCGACGCCGTCGACCTGTCCTGGTTCACCGACTGATCAGCGCCGGCCGCGCTCCCCGGCCGCACTGTCGGCCCGGCCACCGACTCGGTCGATCGTGCCAGCCGCTCCGGCGCGGCGGTCATACCCGCCGGCGGCGGTTCGGCGGGGGCGATGTCACGTCCTGCTCGTAGGCGGACATCTGTGGTCCGTACGGGCAACCCGCGGGAGGTGGCGGCCGCCGCACGTGGTGATCGGGCGGTGGTCCTCGGCATCCCGGCCGCCACCTGCCGTAACGGGACCGGGCCCGGCTCAGGGAGCTGTGGCCGGCAGCGGACGGGACGCCACCTTCCGGGCGTCTCCCTCGACCAGGCCGAACATACGCAAAAGGCTGAGGGCGAGACGGTCGGCGGCCTCGTCGATCGTCTGGTCGTCGGCGTGCAGGCTGTGGTGCAGGACGCCCAGCACCGAACCGTTCACGCAGGCGAGCGCCACCTCGGCGTCGTCGAAACAGAGCCGCCCCACGTCGTGGGCGTGCCGGAGCGTCTCGATCGGGTAGGCCGGCGGATAGCCGATACCGACCCGGTCGATGAGCCGGGCCAGGTCGGCGTGGGTGCGCGGGAACCGGGCGGTGACCCGCACCGCGACGGCCAGCGCCTCGGCCGGGTCGGTCAGGCCCGCGGTCGCGAGGTCGAGCAGCGCACGGTGCTCGGCCGCGGCCGCCGCCACCGCCAGGTCGAACAGCTCCTGCTTGGACGGGAAGTGGTTGTAGAAGGTGCCGAACCCGACATCGGCCGCCTCGGTGATCTCCTGAATGCTCACGCCGGCCGGATCCCGGCTGGTCAGGATCGAGCGGGCGGCGTCGAGGAGCGCGGCGCGGGTCTGTGCCTTGCGCCGCTCCAGCCGCCCACCGTTCATGACGGCCAGTCTAAGCCCGCTCGAAGGTGATGGATTCATCAGTTATGATGGCCTCCTCGGTTTGGGGAGGGCAGGATGACGATCATCCGAAATGCGGGTCAGGCGCTCCTCGGGGCGGTTCTGACGTTCGCCGGCATCACACATCTGACGGTGGCTCGCGATGAGTTCCAGGCTCAGGTGCCCGGCTGGTTCCCGATCGACGCCGACTTCGTGGTGCTCGCGTCCGGGGTCGTCGAGATCAGCCTCGGGGTCGCGCTGCTGACGGTGTGGCGACAGCCGGCCCGTGGGGTGCTCGGTCTGATCGTGGCGGGGTTCTTCGTCGTGATCTTCCCAGGCAACGTCGCTCAGTGGTTGGAGCACAAGGACGGTTTCGGCCTCGACACCGACACTAAACGGCTGGTCAGGCTCTTCTTCCAGCCGTTGCTCGTGTTGTGGGCGCTGGCCGCGACAGACGCGATCGGCACCGTGCGCCGACGACTCCGGTCTCGCGTCGGGGCCTGACCTCGGCTGCTACTACCGCCTTTACCGCCTCTACCGCTGGAGCGTTCAGCGGTTGAGGTCGTGGCGCCGGTGCACGATCTTCTCGACGATGCCACCGGGGAGCAGGCGTTTCAGGGCGAAGACGGCGGGGGCGTTGCTGCCGACCGCGTAACGGGCCTTCGGTCGGTCCGCCGCGATCGCGGTGACGATCGTCTGCGCGACCCGTTCCGCGGTGATCCCGGCGCGCTCGTTGCGGTCGAGGGCGGCCAGCATCCGCGCGAAGTCCTCCCGATAGGGCGAGTCGTCGCTGATGTACTTGGTGCGCCGCTCACTGATCCCGGTAGCGATCGAACCCGGCTCCACGGTAGTCAGCCACACCCCGAACGGTGTCAGCTCCTGCCGGGCCCCGTTGCTGAAGCCTTTGATCGCCGCTTTCGAAGCCACATACGACGAACGGTAGGCCAGTGGAAACGACGCCAGCATCGAACCGACCATGACCACCCGGCCGTAACCGCGCGCCCGCATCCCCGGCAACACCAGCTGCGCCAGCCGCACCGGCCCGAACACGTTCACCTGGAAGATCCGCCGCAACGCTTCCCCCGGCAGTTCCTCGATCGGCCCTGACTGGCTCTCCCCCGCGTTGTTGACCAGCACGTCCACGCCGGCCAGGGTTTCCGCGAGACTGTCGATCGACGCGTCGTCCCCCAGATCGAGCGGCAGATAGTCGACGCCGTCCGCCCGCTGCTCAGGCTTGAGGCGCTCCGGGTCCCGGCTGGTCCCGAACACCCGAAACCCCCGGGCGGCCAGGGCCGCCGCGGTCGCCAGACCGATACCGGACGAGGCCCCGGTAACCAACGCGGTGCGATCCATCGGCAAACCTTAGAGCCAAGGAGGTACGCCCGGTAGGCCCACCAGCCATTCCGGAACAACATGCCGCCCGCCCCACCTCCAGCCACCACCCGTGAACCCCGCTGGGTGGCGGCGCCACCGGCGGTAGCGGTCGGTCCGGGTGCCGGCGGGTCTTGTCCGGCTGGCCATCACCGCTGCGCCGAGGCCCGACAACCAGGCCTGACGACCAGGCCTCCGAAGACGACCAGGCCTCCGAAGCCGCCCCGGGCGAAGACCGGCAGCGGCGGTGCGGGCTTGTCGGGCTCAAGTGCGGCAGCGCGAAACTCCGCAGCGCGAACGGCGAACTATGGAAGGCGGGCCCGGGAGGCACACGCGGCACGGGCCGGGAGGTGCACGCGGCACGGGCCCGGGAGGCACACGCGGCACGGGCCGAGAGGTGCACGCGGCACGGGCCGAGAGGTGCACGCGGCACGGGCCGGGAGGTGCACGCAGCTCGGGCCGGGAGGTGCACGCAGCTCGGGCCGGGAGGTGAGGGCGGCTCGGTATGCGCGGATGGGGAGGTAGTGCTTGGTTCGGGTGGGCATCGGGGCTTGGAGGGAGGGCCGGGGATGGCGGTGGGTGTGGGGACGGTTGTGGGGGCGGGGTGGTGGTGATCATGTGGGTGGTGACGGTGTGGTTGCGGGGTCGTGGGGTGGCGGCGGCCTAGGGTTGGGGTGTTATGACTGTGCAGGAATCCGAATCTGAGACGCGGCCCTGTGGGCACTGTGGTCGGCCCGTGCCGCAACGATCGTCGGCTGGGCGGCCGTTCCGCTACTGCCGTGACAACGATGGGGAATGTCAGCGTGCGTCACGCAACGTGCGGATGCGGCATCGTCAGTCGCCTGGGCTGGCGGGGCAGGTCGCCCGTACGTGGGAGGTCGTCGATCGGCTTGATCAGCTCGTCGGGTCACTGACCGAGGCTCTGCACTCGGAGATGTCTCCGGCCGGAGTGGAACGGCAGGTCGCTGAGGTCCGCGCGGAGACGTCGGGGCAGGTAGCGGCTGCGCATGCGGAACGTGATGATGCCCGTCGTGACGCTGAGCAGGCGGCTACGGCGGCTGTGGCGGCTCAGCAGGTCGCCGGGGCCGCCACCGCCGAGCGCGATGAGGCACGCCAGCAGGCCGAAGCAGCGAAGCGTACCGCTGAGGAAGCCGGGAAACGGGCCCTGGAAGCGGCTACGGCGCGTGATGAGGCGGTGCGTGCGGCAACGGCTGCGGCTGCGCTTCGTGAGCGGGCCGAGGCCGAACGCGACGCTGCCGCCGAAGATCTGGAGGCGGTGCGACGCGAGCTTCAGGACGTGCGCGCGGCCCGCGACACCGCCGAGCGCGACTTGCGGACCGCGATTCAGGACGCCAAGGATTTCCGGGGTACGGCCGAAGCCGCACAACACCGCGCGGACGAGGCTCTGACGGCCGCACGGAAACAAGCCGAACAGCTCACCGCCGACACTGTCCGTGAGGGGCAGCGGGCCGAGACTGCGGAGCGTGAGCGTGACGCCGCTGTCGAGGAGTCCCGCCGTGTGGCGGCGGATGCGTCGGCAGCCAGGGAAGCACTGTCGGCCGCGCTGGGCGAACGGGACGCTTTACGGCGTACCAATGAAGATCTTGAAAGGTCCGCGGACCGTGCCTCGCGGGACCAGGCCGATCTTGAACGGCGGCTCGCGTTCGCCCGGGCCGACGCGGACGCCGCGCAGGACCGTGTTGCTCAGCTGACGTCGCAGGTCAGTGACCTGGCCGCGGCGTTGGCCGCGCTCGGTCCGGCCCGTTCGGCTCCGCCGGCGCCCACGCAGCCGTCCGCCTCCGGAAACAGCTGACCGCCTCCGCAACGACTCACCGGCTCCACCGTCGGCAGCCGATGGCCGGTCGGAGTCAGGTGCCGAGCGTGCGCCGGTCCCCGGCGGCAACCGGCAAGGCCGCCGGTCAGGGCCAGGTGTCGATGGTAGGCCGGGTTCCGGCGGCAACCGGCCCGGCGGTCAGTCAGGGCCAGGTGTCGATGGAGGTGCCGGGTTCCGGCGGCAACCGGCCAGGCCGCCGGTAACGGCCAGGTGTCGATGGAGGTGCCGGGTTCCGGCGGGAACCGGCCGGGCAGTCGATCAGGGCCAGGTGTCGATGGGTGTGCCGGTTCCGGCGCAGCTGTCGGCCATGTAGATCCAGGTCAGGGTGCCTGCCACGTTGCGCAGCTGGCGGCTGTAGAGGCCCACCTCGGTGCCCTCGACCTGGTCGAGGATGGTGAGGATCTCGGGCATCGCGTCGGGATGCAGTGTGTACAGCGTGCCCGGGGCCTTGCGGGTGGCCGAAGCGGTGAGGGCCGGGTAGCCGTAGCCGGTGTCGCGGAGGTCACCGAACGCCTCGGCGGGTGCCGGCTCGGTCGTCACGTGGCCGGTGAGCAGGTGGGCGCGGCTCCGGCCGGGCATCAGGGTGCCGTAGGTGAACACGGCCGGGGTGCACTCGCCCGGATGCGGATAGCGGCCGGCGGGCACGACGACACCGATATCCGTTGGGGGCGGGCCGCCGAGGGCCGGGCGCAACAGGGTCACGGCCTCCTGATCGGCGTGGATGACCCGGAGAGGGGCACCGTCGATCAGGGTGGGACGGCGTTCGGGGCGGGCACCCACATAGGCCGCGGGGCGCAGGACACGGGCGCCGTTCTCGAGTGTCACCCGGCCGGTGTGCAGGATCTGCAACGCGTACCAGCCGGTGGGCCGGCCTTCGACGACGTCCAGGCGGGCGAGTTCGGCGGGGGTGGTCATGGCCATCACCGCGGGCTCGGTGTGGGCGGGGACCGCGGCCAGAGTGGACGGGATGCGGCCGGCCCGGGTGGTTCCGGTGCACCACACCGAGGCCAAACCGTCGATCTCGCAGGCCAGGTTGACCGCCGGAAGCGGGGTGGCGTTCATCAGGATCTTGCCGGGGCAGGCGTTGGAACCGTAGCTGAGCAGCGGAATCCGGCCGGCGAGCGGGGTCGCGCCGCGGTCGGTCAGCCAGCGGTCGAGGCAGTCGGTGGACGCCGGCCCGATCACCGCCCAACCGCTGGGCCTGCCCTCGTCGGGACGCACCGGCCAGCACCGCTGCTCCCGGTCGATGACCCAGGAACCGGACGGGCGTCTTCCGGGGTACGGGTCGACGGGGAAATCGGTGGCCGGCTGCCCTGGGCGTACCGTCATGGAGGTTGCTCTTTCCCGCATCCCCTATTCTGCGCCGATGATCACGCTGGATCAGTGGCGGCGGCTCGACGACGACGGCCGGCTGCGGTATGCGCAGGCGCTGGCCGCCGCGATCGGGGCGGACCGGTACGAGCTGACGTGGCCGGCGACGGCCCACCGGGTGATTCGGGTGGCCCGGTTCACCGTGCGAGGCCGCGACTTCGTCTTGGTGCCGGGTGGTACGGCGCGGCTGGGTTTCGACGCCGGCCGGTTCGAGCCGACCCGCGCGGAGATGGGGTCGTTCCTCGGCGACGATGTGGAATTGTGGCGACGCGAGGACGACGACGAGCCGGAACCGGAACCCACACCGGATCCCTGGCTCCAGCAGGTCCCGGTGATCCCGGGGCAGGAGGCGCTGTTCCCCTGGGAACCCTCGGACCTGCCGTCAGCCCCCGCGTCGCCGCCGCTCGTCGCCGGACCCGACGTGCCGTGGCGGGCCGCGGACGAGGATCTGGCGCGGCTGCGGGAGTTCATGGCCGCGAGACTGACCGCACCGAGGACGGTGACGATGCCGACGCTGCTGGTGGGCGTCGAGTTCGTGCAGGCGGGGCGCGCCGAGGTGCCGGTTGATCATCCGGCGGTCGTCGCCAGGTTCGAGGCCTGCGAGTGGCCGCCGGGCGCGCTCGGCTGGGACACCGGGTGGATCGGCGAGGACAATCGGGGTACGTACACCGCGGCACGCTTCGAGGGCGGCCGGCTGGCGCGTGCCTGGACCGACTCGTACGTGACCTTCGACGAGGTGGTGGCGGGACTGGCCGCCGACGGCCGGCGGCTGCCGAGTCCGGACGAGTACGAGTACATGACCGGGCTGGGCTCGGGGCACCTGTTCGCGTGGGGTGACCGGATGGCCGAGCCGCCGGACCTGGACCTCGTGACGGGGCTGCGACGACCGACCGGCTACTTTCCCGAACTGACAGGTGTGCGCGCCGAGGTGCGGGGTAGTGACTGGGGTGAGGCGGCCTGCGGGGGCTACGGCGACTTCCACAACACGATCATGTGGGCGCCGGCCTATCGCAACGCCGAGGTCGTCGCTGGTGAGGCCGGAATCGACGGGGTACGGGCACGGGTGTACCGGCCAGTGTTCGAGGCCCCGCAGGTGAACATTCTCACGTTCGAGGGGTAGCAGGGGAAGGTCTCCGGAAGGCTTCAGCACGTGGCCTGATAGCCGATGACTACGGTGTGCGCACCCGGTCGTGACCGAAGGTGCCGTGAATTACGAGTGAATCTGGCCGAGTGACCGACATCGCACCACCCGAAGAAGCGTCAAAGACCCATAAAGTGGACCAAGGTCCACTCGAACGCCGGTTCGGTTTGCGAGCTGGGGTGAGTGGCCGGTTACGCTCATAGCGTTAACACCGCCGATACAGCGGTGCCGACAGACAACTTAGGCGGCCGTCGGGGATCCCGGCGGAGGAATCCAGCGGCCGCGCCTTTCGTTACACCAACGAGAGCAGCACCACGAGCGAGGGGAAAGCCGATCATGGGCGAACGCATGCTGCGCGGCAGCCGTCTTGGCGCAGTCAGCTACGAGTCCGACCGTAACACTGAGCTGGCGCCCCGACAGACCCGCGAGTACCTGTGCGTCAAGGGTCACCAGTTCGAGGTGCCGTTCGCCGTCGACGCCGAGGTGCCCACCACCTGGGAGTGCAAGTTCGACGGCAGCGTCGCCCGACTGGTCGACGGCAGCGAGCCGGAGCAGAAGAAGGCCAAGCCGCCGCGCACCCACTGGGACATGCTCCTGGAGCGGCGTTCGATCGCCGAGCTGGAGGACATCCTCAACGAGCGGCTGCAGGAGGTTCGCACCCGCCGCGGTCGCTGAGGACCACACCGTGACAAGGCCGTCCCTTTCGGGGCGGCCTTTTCGCATGCCCATCCGGTACGGGCGCGGCGCATCCGGGCCGGACACCGGACGAACTACCTCGAAGTCCCGGGCCGGGGTCGCGAGCCGTGGCCCGGACACCCCATCGGCCACTCCTGGGTGTCGGAGCCGCGGCTCACGGTGACTTCACGGGCGAACCCCTGCCGGGGAAGGTATCCAGGCAAGCGGCGGAGCCCGGCGAGCCGCAGCAACCTGGCAAGCGGCTACGGCGGCCAAGAGGGCGCGAGCCGGGCCAGCAGCGCGGGCGCACGGTCAACCGGGCAAGCAGGCCGGACACGGCAACCGGGCAAGCAGGCCGGACACGGCAACCGGGCAAGCAGGCCGGACACGGCAACCGGGCAAGCAGGCCGGACACGGCAACCGGGCAAGCAGGCCGCGCACGGCAACCGGGCAAGCAGGCCGGACACGGCAACCGGGAAGCAGACCGGGCACGGCAACCGGGCAAGCAGGCCGCGCACGGAAGGAAGCAGCCCGGGCGCACGGCAGCCGGGCAGGCAGCCCTGTGGCCTGGCGGGCTGCGGGGCCATGCGGGCCATGCCGCCCCGCCGCTTGTTTGGCGAACCCTGCAGGGAACCTGGTGGGCTATCGCTCTGGCGCCTGCCGGATCTTGACCGGGACACCACCGCTTTCGGTGGTGTCCCGGTCAAGATCGGCGGCTGACGACGCGGCAATCACCGGGTGGACGCCGCACCATGCAGAACCAGAGATCGTGCCGGGAACCGGGCCAGCCGCACGGAGACAGACGATCTTGTGAAACTGGCACAACGATCAGCACAGGCGCACCGGACCTCAGGAAGAGCAACGCCAGCGCCGAGGCCCGTTCGGGCAGGTAAGGCGGCCGATTCCGGGCGGCGAGGCGGGACAGGTCAGTGATCAACCCCGCCCACGACGGCCCGGAGGGGGCGATCTCGCCGCGACGGCCCGGAGGGGGCGACAGGTCAGCGGACGATCTCGCCACGACGACCCAAGGAGAAGGCGGACGATCTCGCCCACGACGACCCGAGGAGAAGGCGGACGATCTCGCCCACGACGACCCGAAGAGAAAGTGGCAGGTCCGCGGACGATCTCGCCCACGACGACCCGAAGAGAAGTGACAGGGCCGCGGACGATCTCGCCCACGACGACCCGAAGAGAAAGTGGCAGGTCAGCGGACGATCTCGCCCTCGATGGCTCCCGCTGGTGGGGTGGGGCGCTGCTCGTCGACGACGACCACGGTGACCGGGTCGCTCTGGTGGACCCGCACGCGGCGGGGGCCGAACAGGTCGCCCGTGGCAGCGCCGCCGAGACGGCGGGAAGCGATGCGCTCGACGCTGCGGCGGGCCAGGGCTCGGCTCGGGGGCAGCAGCAGGACGATGCCGGCGACACCGGTGATGAAGCCGGGCATGGCCAGGAACAGCGCCCCGCCGAGGCCGATCAGCGAATTGGTCACCTCGGCCGCGGGCGGACGGCCGTCACGGGCCGCCTCCTGGAAGGCACGGAAACCGCGGATGCCCTCACGGCGCAGCAGGAGCACGCCGGCGATGCTGGAGGCGGCGAGCAGCAGGGTCGCCCAGCCGAAACCGATGGCGTGGGCCACCGAGACGAAAGCCAGGAACTCAGCGAAGGCGAGCAGCGGAAACACTAGGGGCAGGTAGGCCAGTCTGCTTCGGCGCATCGTCGATCCTCCGGAGGGTGCCACGCGAGCCCGCCTCACGACGGGCTCGCTCAAGCATGACACCTCGAAGCTGTGCGTTTCCTTAACGCGCTTTGCGGCTGACGAGGTTGGTGAGGCTCTCCTTGCGGGCCTGCACACCCCACACGGTGACCCTCAGCAGCTGCTCCTTGAAAATGTTGCCGCTCATCTTGGAGACGCCGATCTCACGCTCGGTGAACGTGATGGGCACCTCCTTCATCCGGAAGCCCTGCTTGTAGGACCGCCAGGCCATCTCGACCTGGAACGAGTAGCCGGTGGACGCGATCGTCCCGACGTCGATCTTGTCGAGGACGGCGATCCGGTACGCCCGGTAGCCGCCGGTGGCGTCCTTGAACGGCATGCCCAGCGCCATCCGGATGTAGATGTTGCCGCCGCGGGACAGCAGCAGGCGGCGCATCGGCCAGTTGTGGACGCTGCCGCCGGGAATGTAGCGGGTGCCGAGGACCACGTCGTGGTCCTTCAGCGCGTCCAGCAGGTGCGGCAGCTCCTCGGGGGCGTGGGAACCGTCGGCGTCCATCTCGACGACCGCGTCGTAGCCCTTGTCCTTGCCCCACGCGAAACCGGCCTTGTAGGCGGCGCCGAGGCCCTCCTTGCCGGCCCGGTGCAGGACGAAGATGTGGTCGTCAGCCAGCGCGAGCTCGTCGGCGATGGCGCCGGTGCCGTCCGGGGAGTTGTCGTCGGCGATCAGGATGTCGACGTCGGGGGTCGCCTTACGCACCCGGTCGGTGATCAGCCGGACATTGTCCGCCTCGTTGTACGTGGGGATGATCACGAGGACCCGTCCCACTCCCGGGTAGCCTTCGGCCTCGCTCACCGTTCCTCCGAAACTGTCACGTCGTCACTGTCAATTCTGCTCTTGCGGCGGCGCAGGGGCAGCACGCCGATGAGGGCGACGACCGTACCAAAGACGATCGACATCTCGGGCCAGGAGCCCGAACGAGTCGCCAGCGTACGCGGTCCGTCGAGGAACATGTCACGGACCACCACCGCAGCGGTGTTGAAACCGGTCGAACCGTGGACCGATCCCTCGGCATCCACGAAACCGGACACTCCGACGGTGGACACCATCAGCGCCTCCCGGCCGTGCTCGACGGCCCGCAGCCGGACCATCGCCAGCTGCTGCAGGGCCTCGGCCTCGTTGAAGGTGGCGTTGTTGGTCTGCACGGTGAGGATCTGCGCGCCGCCGAGGACGGTGTCGCGGACGATGCCGTCGTAGGCGACCTCGAAGCAGATGACGTCACCGACGACGACCGGGCCGGTGTCGATGACGCCGGGGTGGTCGCCGCTGAGCATGTTGCGGACCAGGTCGACCTTGTCGGTGACGAGGCGGGCGATCGAGCGCAGCGGCATGTACTCGGCGAACGGCACCGGGTGGCGTTTCTCGTACTGCTGGTCGAGGTCGGGGCCGGCGCCGCCGGGACGCCACAGGATGCCGACGTTGTAGATGTCGCCGGGCACGTCGGTGCGCTGCAGGGTGCCGACCAGGATGGGTGCCTTGATCGCGTCGGCGGCCGACTGGATGAGGTCGCCGGCGTCGTCGTTGAGCAGCGGGTCGATGTCGCTGGAGTTCTCCGGCCAGACGACCAGGCCGGGCTGTTTCTGCCGGCCGGCGGCGACGTCGGCGGCCAGGGCGATGGTGGCGTTGACGTGGTTGTCGAGCACGGCCCGCCGCTGGGCGTTGAAGTCGAGGCCGAGGCGGGGCACGTTGCCCTGCACGATCGCGACGGTCGTGGAGGTGCCGCCGGTGGGCTGCAGCGGCAGGGCGGCCGGCCCGGCCAGCAGCGCGGCGGTCAGCGCGGCGAAGCCGGCGGCGGCCAGCACACCGGTGCGCCGCCAGGCCAGCGCGAGCAGAGCGCCACCGGCGACGGCGACGGCGAACGTGACCAGCGGGGCGCCACCGTACGCCGCCAGGCGCAGCGTGGGGGCGTCGCCCTGGCTGAACGCGAGCCGTCCCCAGGGGAAGCCGCCGAAGGGGGCCCGGTCGCGCAGGAACTCCTGCCCGGTCCAGATCAGGCCGGTGAGCAGTGGCCACAGGGCCCGCCACCGGTCGGCCAGCGGTGACGTCCACGACCCGGCGAGCCCGGCCAGGCCGATGTAGAGGGCCTGGAAGACGCTGAGGATGATCCACGGCAGCCAGCCGGCGCCGATGGTCGTCCACCACAGCAGCGGCACGAACAGCACCAGCCCGGCGAGGTAGCCGAGGCCGAACCCGGCCCGCAGGCGCCGCCGGTGCACGGCCGCGGCGAGCAGCGCCACCCCGACGGGGGCGAGCCACCACAGGTCGTACGGCGGCAGGGCCAGCAGCAGCGCCACGCCGGAGGCGACGGCGAGCGCCACGGCCACCGGCAGCCGCAGCGGGCGCGGCGGCGAATCGGCCGCGGGGCCCGGCTCGGTGAGCGCCGGAGGGGGCAGAGTCATTTCCACGCCAGGCAGGCTACCCGGCGATGAGCAGGCACGACTGAGGGGCGCGGTCACGGTTCAACCACGCCCCTCGGGTGCTCCACACCTGTTGACGGCCGGTGAGGAACCGGCGGGCGGCGGGCGAAATCCGGTGACCTCGTCATGACCTTCGGACCGACCCGCCGCGTGCCGGCTGCCCGCGTCGTGCCGTTGTCTACTGGCCATGATCCCGGCCCCCGGAGGGCCACCCGTGCGTGGCCCGTCTCGTGCCGCCTGCGTCTCGGCATCCCCTGGACCTGGCAGAACGCGCGACCCCTGCGGGGACTGCGGCCAGTGGACGACGAAACGTGGAACAGGACCTGAAGACGGTACGTCCCGCCCCCGCCCGGTTGTCAACCGGGCGGCCCGTGTCGCGGCGTGTCTCATTCATCGGCGTGTCACCCGGATCACCGGATCGAGTTACCCAGCAGCCGGCTGACGACCTCCGGATGATCGGCCGCCAGCAGGCCCGCCGCGGCCAGTATGTACTGCTCATCGACCAGGGAGCGGGCCCGTTCGGGTGGTGCCCAGCCGCCTCCGAAGTCGGCGAGGACCGCCTTGAGGACGTCGTCGCCACCACCGTGGCGCAAGACCCCGCCCGAACCTATGACGAGACGTACGTCACGTAGCCCGAGACGGCCGCGGGCGTGGCGGCGCATCGCGATCACCGCGGCCGTCGCGGCGAGCTGCCGGTCGCCGGTGGGGACGGGCAGTTTCTCGGCCACCGCGGCGGTACGGGTGCCTCCGGCGCCGACGGCCACACCGAGGTCGCCCTCGACGGTGCGGGAGCGCCACAGGGTGCCGGCGACGTCACGGCGCGGGCCGGTCTCGGCCTCGGCGTCGGGGACCAGTGCCGAGTAGACGTCGGTGGTGGCCCCGCCGACGTCGACGACGAGGATGCCGTAGCCGGTGAGGTCGGCCAGCGCCTCCACGCCGGCCAGCACGGCGTCGGGGGTGGCGGCACGCACCAGCCGGGCGAACCGGCGGCCCTTGGACAGCCGTTTGCCGCCGATGACGTGCCGCAGGAACACGTCACGGATCGCGGACCGGGCCGGCAGTGGGTCGAGGACGCCGATGCGCGGCAACACGTTCGCGGTAGCGGTGACGGGGACACCGCGTCCGGTCAGAATCGTGTGCGCCTCGTCCCGTACCTCCAGATTTCCGGCAAGGACCACCGGAAGCCGGATGCGGGCCGCGGCGAGTCGTCTCGCATTGTGGAGAAGGGTTTCGGCGTCGCCGCCGTCGGTGCCGCCGGCCAGCAGCAGCACGTCCGGGCGGGCGGCGCGCAGCCGGGTGAGGTCCGGGCCGGTCATCGGGCCGGCGGCGACGTGCACGACCTGAGCGCCGGCGGAGAGGCCGACGCGGTGGCCGGCCTCGGCGGTGACCAGCTGCTCGTAGCCGATGACGGCCAGGCGCAGGCCGCCGCCGGCCGAGGAGCAGACATAGAGCTCGTCGCCGCCGCCCACGGCGGCCACGGCGGCGTCCAGGCCTTCCAGGACGTCCGACGAGGAGGTGGTCGGCACCTCGGCGCGGTGGACCAGTTCCGCGCCGTTCAGATCGATCTTGGCGGCTTTGGTGTACGTGGACCCGACGTCGACGCAGACGGCGGTCGTCACGGCTTCGGTGGCACCACGACCGTGCCGACCGCGGTGGTGGCCACGATCGGTTCGTCCAGGGCCGCCGCACCCGATCCCGACGTGCCGCGGCAGACCACCCGCACCTCGAAGGAGATCTTCCGGGAGCGCGTGCCCATCTTGGTGACCGTGCCGACGATCTCCAGCACGTCCCCGGCCCGGACCGGCGCCTTGAACTGCACGTCGTCGTAGGAGGCGAACAGCCCCTCGTCGCCGTCGAGCTGGATGCAGATCTCGGTGGCCACGTCACCGAAGAGGCCGAGCGAGTAGGCGCCGTCGACGAGATTTCCGGCGTAGTGGGCGTGGGCGTAGGGAACGTAGCGACGGTGGGTCACGGTGATCATTTGCTGCCTCCGGCGAGGGCGTGGACGAGATAGGAGGCCACCTCACGCGGGGTGGTGCCGCGGCTGAAGATCCGGTCGACGCCCAGCTCCGGCGCCATCAGCTCGTCGAAGCGGGGGCCGCCGACGATCAGCAGCGGCCGTCTCCCGGCGGGCAGCGCCTCCCGGAACGCCGCCGACATGGCCCGGGTGTTCTGCAGGTGCGCGTCGCGCTGGGTGACCACCTGGGAGACCAGCACGGCGTCGGCCTTGCGCTCACGGGCGGTCTCCACCAGGTCCGGCACCGACACCTGGGCGCCCATGTTGGTGACCGAAAGCTCGGAGTAGTACTCCAGGCCCTTCTCGCCGGCGATGCCCTTGAGGTTGAGGATCGCGTCGATGCCGACGGTGTGCGCGTCGGTGCCGATGCACGCGCCGACCACGTTGAGCCGCCTGCGCAGCCGGCGCTTGATCGTGGCGTTCACCTCCTTGGCGCTCAGTAGCGGGAAGTCACGCTCGACGACCTGCACCTTGTCGGTGTCGACGAGGTGGGTGACCTTGCCGTAGACGACGAAGAAGGTGAAGCCGTCGCCCATCTGCTTGGCGTGCACGAGCATCGCCGGGTCCATGCCCATCCTGTTCGCCAGCTGCAGGGCGGCGCCCTCGGCCCGTTTGTCGTGCGGGATGGGGAGGGTGAAGGAGAGCTGCACCATGCCGTCGCCGGTGGTGTCGCCATAGGGGCGGACGATGCTCATGCGAGGCCCTCCGAGACCGGGTTGTAGTAGTCCTCGTCCTGCGCAGAGACGCCGTCGAGGCCCTTGCCCCGGTCGGCGGGGCGCTTCATGATCCCGAAGGTGCCGTCGGCGATCGCGGTGAGCATGCCGTCGTCGACGATCTTCTCCAGCAGGTCGATGGCCTCGCTCAGGACCTGGTTGGCGCGGCCGCGGATGAACGGGCCGGGGGTGAAGTCCTCGTGCAGGTTGCCGGCGCCGTTGAGCACGTATCGGACATTCTGCAGCGCGATGTCGCGATCCGAGAGCCACGGGGTGACGACTGCCTCGGTCATCATGCCGACCAGCAGGATGCCCTGGCCGGTCAGCGCGCCGGCCAGGTTGAAGAAACCGTCGAGCAGGTTGCCGCGGAAGACGTCGCCGGTCATGTGCTTGGTCGGCGGCATCCACTTGAGCGGGGCGTCCGGGAAGAGTTCGCGGGCGAGCAGGGCGTGCGCCAGCTCCAGCCGAAACGAGTCCGGCAAGTCCGGATTTATCTCAAATGCGTGGCCGAGGCCGAGCTGCCAGTCCTCCAGTCCGGCCTCATGGGCGAAGTACTCGTTCATGAGCTGGGAGACCGTCACCGTGTGCGCCGCGTCGACGGCGTCGGCGGTGGTGAGGTAGTTGTCCTCGCCGGTGTTGATGATGATCCCGGCGCGCGCGTGGATCTGCCGGGAGAACCGCTGGTCGACGAAGGTGCGGATCGGGTTGATGTCGCGGAACAGGATCCCGTACATCGAGTCGTTCAGCATCATGTCGAGGCGCTGCAGCCCGGCCAGCGTCGCGATCTCCGGCATGCACAGCCCGGACGCGTAGTTGGTGAGCCGCACATAGCGGCCCACCTCCTTCGACGTCTCGTCCAGCGCCGCCCGCATCAGCCGGAAATTCTCCTGCGTGGCGTAGGTGCCGGCGAACCCCTCCCGGGTCGCCCCCTCCGGCACGTAGTCCAGCAGCGACTGGCCGGTCGACCGGATCACCGCGATCACGTCCGCACCGGCCCGCGCCGCCGCCTGCGCCTGCGGGATGTCCTCGTAGATGTCCCCGGTCGCGACGATCAGGTAGATCCACGGCCGCTGTTTCGGGTCACCGAACCGCTTGATCAGCCGGTCCCGCTCGGCCCGCCGCCGGTCGATGGTCCGCAGACCGGCCGCGGTGGCCCGCTTGGCCCGCTGCCGGGCCTTGGCGGGACGGGACGGCATGGTGAACCGGATCGACCCCGCCGCCGCCTTCTGCGCCAGGACCGTCACGTCCTCCACACCGGCCGTCTCCATCGCGTGGAACACCGGGACAGCCACCCCGTGACCGAGCCCGACGTCCGCACGCACCGCGTCGACCAGCCGGTTCACCCACGGGATGCCGTCCGGGTCGGCGCCGGTCACCCCGGCCAGCCGCAGCACCGCACGCTCCACCGACACGGTGGTGTGCGACCGCGCCAGGTCGACCACCGGCTGCCCGGCCCGGGCCGCGAGCGCCCTTGCCCGCGCCACCACGGCAGCATCCAGATCCAGCTTCCCGGCCAAAAGAAACGCCTCCTGTTACCTCTCGAAAATCGTGTCGCCGTGCAGCACCGTGCGCAGGCAGACCGGCCGCTCCGGCTCGGCACCGTCGGAGTCGGCCAGCAGCACCGGCAGCCCGCCCTCCACACCGGCCGGGGTGTCCCAGACCGCGAACGTCGCCGACGCGCCCGGCTTGAGCACACCCGCCCCGCTGATCGCGGCCGCCCGCCAGCCACCGGCGCTGCTCGCCGCGAACGCCGACCGCACGCTCATCCGGAACCGCGGGTTACGCGGGGCGGCGGCCGCCACGACCGTCGCCCACGGGTCCAGCGCCGTCACCGGCGAGTCCGAACCGAACGCCAGCGCCACCCCGGTCGCGTGCATCGCACCGATCGGGTTGCTGGCCAGCGCCCGCTCCACACCCAGGCGCTGTGCGTACATCCGGTCCGGGCCGCCCCACAGGGCGTCGAACACCGGCTGCACCGAGGCGATCACGCCGAACTCGACCATCCGGGCGATCATCGCCTTGTCGATCAGCTCGACGTGCTCGATCCGGTGATGTCCCTCCCGCAGCCGGTCCACGCCGACGGTCTTCGCCGCGATCGCGAAACCCTCCAGCACCGTCGCGATGGCGGCGTCACCGATCGCGTGGAAACCGCCCTGGAAACCGACCCGGATGCAGTCCAGCAGGTGCTCGGCCGCCTGCTCGGCGGTCACGAACGCCTCGCCGCAGCCGTGGTCGCCGTCGAGGTACGGCGCACGCACCGACGCCGTCCGCGATCCGAGCGCGCCGTCGGCGTACAGGTCACCGGCAGCGCCGTGGGCGCCCAGCTCCCGCGCCCGGTCCGCGCCGCCCAGCTCACCCCAGAAACCGAACACCTGCGGCAGACCCTGCCCGGACAGGGCCAGCACCGACGCGAAATCAGCCTCGCTGGAGGTGCCCGGGCCGGCGCACTCGTGCACCGCCGCGATCCCCATCGACGCCGCCCGCGACAGTGCCGTCGTCTGCGCCGCGGTCCGCTGCGCGATCGTCAGCGAACCCAGCGCGATCGCCCGGACCGCGTGGTGCGCGGCCTCCCGGACCCAGCCCGACTCGTCGTAGCCGTCCACCCCGCGCGCGGCCGGGAGCAGCGACGACGACGCCAGCGCCGAATGCACCGACGCCTGCGACAGATACACCCGGCGGCCCGCCGCGGCCCGGTCCAGCTCGGCCGCGGTCGGCGGCGTCTGGTCGGTCCAGGTCGACTCGTCCCAGCCGTGCCCGTGCACCACCCCGTCGGCCGGGCGGGTCGCCGCGAACGCCGCGACCCTCTCCAGCAGCTCCCCCGGCGACCGCACCGCCGACAGATCCAGCCCGTCGAACGCCAGGCCGGTGTCGGTGGCGTGCAGGTGCGCGTCCACGAACGCCGGCGTGACCAGGGCGCCGCCCAGGTCGACGGTCACGTCGGCGGACGGGGCGTCGGCGGAGTCACCCAGCCAGGCGATGGTGTCGCCGCTGGTGACCATGGCGGTGGCGCGGGGTTCCGCGGCCGAGTAGAAGCGGCCGTTGACGTAGCGGACCGAGGGAGTGTTCGTCATGCCGGTCAGTCTGCCGCCAGACGCGCCTCGAACAGCGCCCGCACCGCGGGAACCTGGCGCAGCAGATCGACGGCGAACTCGGCGTGACCAGGCACGTATCCGTTGCCGATGACCATCGTCACGTCGGCGGCCAGCCCTTCGGCACCGAGCGCGGCCGCCGGGAAGCTGGTCGCCATCGAGAAGAAGACGACGGTGCCCCCGTTCGCGGTCGCCAGGATCGCGCCGTGCTCGCAACCGGGCACGTCGACGCAGACCACCGTGACGTCGGCGGGCTCCCCCACGGCCTCCGCGACAGCGACCGGGTCGCGGGCGTCGGCGATCGCGACCTCATCCGCCAATCCGGCTTCGATCAGCGCGTCCCGCTCTCTTTCATTGACAACCACCGCCTGGGTACGGGCACCCGCACGCCTGGCCGCAGCAAGAGTGAGCGACCCGCTCTTGCCCGCACCGCCGAGCACGACGACCTTCACCCCTGCCGGATATTTCCTGACAATGCGGTCGGTCAGCGCCGGCGCCCCACAGACGTCGTAGACGGCCAGCGCCAGCTCCGGCGGCAGGTCGTCGGGCAGCACGCCCACGATCGAGCGTCCGAACAGGATCGCCGTGCCCTCGGCCGGCACCTGCTCGCCGAGCCCGTCCCACCCGGCCAGTCCGTCGGTGATCAGCAGCGGGGTGAGCGTCAGCGACACCAGGGTGGCCACCCGGTCCCCCGGCTTGACCGGCAGCGGCGACTCCGGCCCGACCTCCTCGACCACCCCGATCAGCATCCCGCCGGACCCGGTGACCGAATTGTGCATCTTGCCGCGCGTCCGCACGATCTCGAGCACCTCGGCACGGATCGCGTCGCCGTTGTTCGCATGCTTCTCGGCCAGCTGCCGATAACTGGCGGCGTCGAGGTTGAGCCGCTGCACCCGGATCCGGGTCTCATCGGGCCCGATCTCCGGCGACGCGTCCAGCCTCCAGGCGGCCTGCGGCAGCACGCCGACCGGTTCCACTACCCGCCGCAACCCCACCATGCTCATGCTCCTCACGATCTCCACGCGTTAAAAACACTCTCACAGAGCTGCCTTCACCGTAAATCCTGCGTATACATGGTTACTAGACCGGAGGATCTCCGGTACCTTGATCCGAATCCAACGAGGGAGGATCTTCCGGTGGCGGACGACCTGGCAGGCCAGCCGTACGAGTACCAGCGGCGCGAGCTGATCGAGCCGGACTGGACCCGGTTCCCCGGCTGGCGCGACGTGACGGCCCAGCAGTGGCAGTCGGCGCAATGGCAGCGGGTCAACTGCGTCAAGAACATCAAGCAGCTGCGTACGGT
This sequence comes from Actinoplanes subglobosus, assembly GCF_042650585.1. Classification (NCBI taxonomy): domain Bacteria; kingdom Bacillati; phylum Actinomycetota; class Actinomycetes; order Micromonosporales; family Micromonosporaceae; genus Actinoplanes; species Actinoplanes subglobosus. The sequence continues at coordinate 409,908 of NZ_JBHSBL010000028.1, read as the reverse complement.
CCTCGGCGACCTGGTCGACGAGAGCTTCTACGCCGACCTCGAAGCCGACCAGCAGCGGATGGCGACGATGTCGATGCTGATCCCGCCGCAGATGATCAACACGATGGTCCCCGGCCGGGTCCCGGACACCGCGTCGTTCTACGCCGACCCGGTCCGTAACTACATGATCCCGGTCGCCAGCGACCGCCGGCAGGACTGGCCGTCACACCCGCACGCGGCCCGCGACTCCCTGCACGAGCACGACATGTGGGTCGCCGAGGGCCTCACCCACCGCTACCCGACGAAGGTGCTGGCCGAGCTGCTCTCCACCTGCCCGCAGTACTGCGGGCACTGCACCCGGATGGACCTCGTCGGCAACAGCACCCCGGCCGTCGCCAAGCTCAAACTCCTGCAGAAGCCGGTCGACCGGTACGAGGCACATCTCGCCTACCTCAAGGCCCAGCCCGGGGTGCGTGACGTGGTCGTCTCCGGCGGGGACGTCGCCAACGTGCCGTGGAAGCAGCTCGAGGCGTACCTCATGGGATTGTTGTCGGTCCCGACCGTCCGTGACATCCGCCTCGCCACCAAGGCCCTGATGGGTCTGCCCCAGCACTGGCTGCAGGACGACGTCGTCGAGGGCATGCACCGGGTCGCCGTCACCGCCGAGCGGCGCGGCGTCAACCTGGCCGTGCACACCCACGTCAACCACGTCAACTCGCTGACGCCGCTGGTGGCGAAGGCCGTCCGCACCCTCCTCGAAGTCGGGGTCCGCGACGTCCGCAACCAGGGCGTGCTGATGCGCGGGGTCAACGCCACCACCGGTGACCTGCTCGACCTGTGCTTCGCGCTGCAGGGCGAGACGGGCATCCTGCCGTACTACTTCTACATGTGCGACATGATCCCCAACGCCGAGCACTGGCGGGTGCCGGTCTGGCACGCCCAGCAGCTCCAGCACGATCTGATGGGCTACCTGCCCGGGTACGCCACCCCGCGGATCGTGTGTGACGTGCCGTTCGTCGGCAAGCGGTGGGTGCACATGGTCGCCGAGTACGACCGGGAGCACGGCATCTCGTACTGGACCAAGAACTACCGCACGTCCATCGAGGCGAACGACAGCGAGGCGCTCTCCAAGCTGTACGCCTACTACGACCCGATCGACACGCTGCCGGAGACCGGCCAGGACTGGTGGCGCAAGCAGCAGCAGAACGCGGAATGACCTGAGGGGGAGGCGCCCGGCGCCTCCCCCTCACACATTGCCGTAGGTCGTTCCCGACCTACTTAAAAGCGTCGCGGACGTCGCGGCCGGCGTCCTTGACGTGCTCGCCCGCCTGCTTGGCGTGGGCGGCAGTCTCCTGCGCCTGACCCTCGGCGTAGAGGCGCTCGTTGTCGGTCGCCTCGCCGATGCCCTTCTTCGCCTTGCCGGTCAGTTCCTCGGCCTTGTTCTTGACCTTGTCGGCGATGCTCATATGTCCACGCTCCTAGGTCCGTATCGTCGCTGAACGCCTACAGTGGTGCCCGGTCCGTAATGCTTTGAAACACTTTGTGCCGTAGGCCACCTGTCGAGTGTCCTAGGACAATGTCAGTTATGATCTTCGTCGTGAATTCCCCATCCGGCGGCACTCACACCCCCTATCCCGACGAAGCCCTCGACTGGCTGCTGCCCGCCGGCAGCCCGCGGGTCCTCGACCTCGGAGCCGGAACCGGACGGCTCACCCGCCGCCTGCACGAACGCGGCCTCGACGTGACCGCCGTCGACCCGTCCGCCGCGATGCTCGCCGCCTTACGCCGCACCCTCCCCGGCGTGACCACCCACCAGGGCGTCCCCGAACACCTGCCGCTGCCCGACGGCTGCGTCGACACCGTGTTGGTGGCCGGCGGCTGGCAGTGGGACGACCCCGGCCGGGCCTGGGCCGAGATCGCCCGCGTCCTCTCCCCCGGCGGCCGCCTCGGACTGATCCGCACCGTCCGCGACGAACGCACCGACTGGGTGTCCCGCCTCGGCGAGATCCTCGGCGGCGCACCCCACCCCGAACCCCACATGGGCCCGCCGTTCAGCCGGGCCGAGCGGGCGTCGTTCCCCTGGGAGCAGCGGCTCACACCGGGCGACCTGATCAGCCTGGTCGGTTCGCGAAGCCACATGATCCTGCTGCCGGCCGACGAACGCGCCGCCGTCCTCGCCCAGGTCCGCCAGCTGATCGCCACCCACCCCGCGCTGCTCGGCCGCGACCGCTACACCCTGCCCTACGTCACCGCCTGCACCCGCGCCGACGCCGCTGCGCCCCTCGCCGGTACGCCGCTCGCCTGAGCCCGCCGCTTCCGCGGCGCGTTCTCCCCGCGGCGTCCGCGGGACTGCCGCTGCCGCACCGCGTTCTCCCCGCGGCGTCCGCGGGACTGCCGCTGCCGCACCGCGTTCTCCCCGCGGCGTCCGCGGGACTGCCGCTGCCGCGCCGCGTTCTCCCCGCGGCGCTCATGGACCCGCCGCTGCCGCGGCGCGTTCTCCCGCGGCGTCCGCGGGCCCGCCGCTCTACCGCAGCGTGTCGACGACCTGGTCGTAGGCTCGGCGGTGGCCCAGGACCTCGTCCATGTTCGTCTCGGCCCACGCCTTCAGGCCGCGCATCATCTCGTGCAGGGACATGCCGAGGAGAGTCAGTTCGTAGTGGACCATGACCGGCACCGTCGGTGTCACGGTCCTGGTGACCAGGCCGTCGCGTTCCAGAGCGCGCAGTGTCTGGGTCAGCATCTTCTCGCTCACCCCGGCCAGCAGGCGCAGCAACTCCGAGTAACGCATCGGTCGCGGGCCGCCGGCACAGTCGGGGCCGCTGCCCAGTGCGGACAGGATCAAGGCGACCCATTTGTCGGAGATCGCGTCGAGCAATCGCCGGCTCGGGCAGGCCGCGATGAACGCGTCGTACTCCGCCTTCGCCGCCGCCCTCTTCTGCGCCGCCGTCGCCATCCACGCACCTCCGAGTGCCTGACGCACCTGAAAGTGCGTACTTCCCGATAGGAAGTTACTCCCCGATAGTTACGCGCATGGTTTCCACATCACTTCCCGGCGGCACCTGGACGCTGGGGGATCTCACCGTCACCCGATTCGGCTATGGGGCGATGCAACTCGCCGGGCCCGGCGTGATGGGGCCGCCCGCCGACCGGGAAGGCGCGCTCGCCGTGCTCCGTGAGGCCGTCGACCTCGGGATCACCCACATCGACACCGCCGACGCGTACGGGCCGCACGTCACCAACCGGCTCATCCGGGAGGCGCTTCGTCCGTACCCCCAAGATCTTCATGTCGTGACCAAGGTCGGCGCGAACCGTGATGAAAAGGGTGGCTGGCCGCCCTCCCGGGATCCGGCGAGCCTGCGCCGGGCCGTCCGCGACAACCTGGAGAATCTCGGCCTCGACGTGCTCGACCTGGTCAATCTGCGGCTCGGCGACGCAGGAGGACCACGGCCCGAGCCGGTCGCCGAAGCCTTCGGGGCACTCGCCGACCTGCAACAGGAAGGGCTGATCCGGCACCTCGGGGTGAGCAACGCGACCGTCGCGCAGGTCGCCGAGGCCCGGACGATCGCGCCGGTCGTGTGCGTGCAGAACATGTACAACCTCGCCCACCGCCACGACGACGACCTGATCGACAAGCTCGCCGCCGACGGCATCGCCTACGTGCCGTTCTTCCCGCTCGGCGGGTTCAGCCCGCTGCAGTCGGCGGCGCTGTCGTCGGTGGCCGCGCGGCTGGACGCCACACCGATGTCGGTGGCACTCGCCTGGCTCCTGCAACGCTCGCCGAACATCCTGCTGATCCCCGGCACCTCGTCGGTCGCCCACCTCCGGGAGAACGTGGCCGGCGCGGGCCTCGCCCTCTCCCCCGAGGACATCGACGAACTGTCGGCGATCGGCTGACTCACAGCGCTGTACACGCGCAGGTGATCCGCGAGGTCGCCGTCGAGGTACGACAGGTAGCCGGCCTGGTGCGAGTCGCTCCACACGCGTGCTTCGCGGTGACCCACTCACGCGGGCGTTTCCCGGTCACGCCGCCACCCACGGACGAGCGACGGAGTCCGGTGCGCGTCGCATCGTGGGAGTCGGGCGCATCGTGGGAGCCGGTCGCGGGTTAGGGTCGCGGCGTGGACGTCGTCGTGGTGGGTGCGGGAATCGCCGGGCTCGCGTGTGCACGGGCCCTCGTCGACGGGGGCGCCCGGGTGCGGGTCGTCGAGCGGGGGCGGGTCGTTGGTGGGCGGCTGGCCAGCAAGCGCTACGACGGGCGGTACGTGGACATCGGCGCCGCCTATCTCGTCGCCGACGAGCCGGAGTTCGTCGCGCAGGTCGCGTCCTGGGAGGCGCGCGGTCTGGCCCGGCCGTGGATCGACACGTTCCGGGTGTTTCCGGGTGGCGAGGACGCGGCCGGGCCGGTGCGATGGGCCGCCGGTGGTGGGCTGCGCTCGCTGGCCGCCGACCTGGCCGACGGGCTGGACGTGCGGCTGTCGACGGCCCTCGACGCGGTGCCCGGGGGCTCCGACGCGGTCGTGCTCGCCATGCCCGGGCCGCAGGCGCTGCGTCTCGGGCCGCCGCCGGGTGTCGCCGCCGCGGCCGAGGCGCAGACCTGGCGGCCGGTGATCGCCGCGGTCCTCACCTATCCGTCACGGGAGTGGGGCGACCTGCGGGGCGCCTTCGTCAACGACCATCCCCTCCTCGCCGGCGTCTGTGACGACGGGGATCGTCGCGGTGACGGCGCGGCCGTGCTGGTGGCGCACTCGACGGGTGCGCTCGCCGCCCGGCACCTGGACGATCCGGAAGCCGCCGGGCCGGTCCTCGCCGGGGCCGTCGGTGAGCTGCTCGGACTCACGGCGCAGCCCGGGGTGCGGGTGCACCGGTGGACGTATGCGCAGCCGGAGGCCGGCGACGCGGCCTACGCCGTCGACGGGCGGGTCTGGCTGTGCGGGGACGCTTTCGGACGGCCCCGGGTGCAGACCGCCTGGCTGTCCGGCCGCGCGGTGGCCCAGGCGATCCTGAGCTGAGCGGGCGGCCGGTTCCAGGTCGGGCGGGAGCGCTCGGGCGGGTCAGGCCAGGGCGGCCTTCAGTTTCCAGTCGGTCTGGCGGGGGCGGGTGGGGAGGGCCAGGCGGCCGGTGCACCACAGGAGTGCGTCCACCGGGTCGCCGGGTGGGGCGTCCGGGAACAGGCGGGACAGGACGCGGGTGCACAGGGTGGGCGGGGGTGTCCAGCCGAGGTCGAGGCCCTGGGCGATGTCCCACGTGTGCACCAGAGTCTCGTTGACACCCAGGGCCGCGAAACCGGACGGGTCGGTCGGGCCCCAGTGCCAGGCACGGGCGTCGGGGCCGGCGGCACGCAGGGCCAGCGACAGGAGATCGGCGCAGGCCGCGACGATCTTCAGCACCACCGATGGCCGGGCTTCCGGCTGGACCAGCAGGTCGAGGGGCAGGTAGCCGCCGTCGGCACGGGCCGCCAGCTGGGTGGCGTAGGCGGTCAGGTCGTGGGCCACGTGCGCCGCCGTCTCGCGGCAGTCCCAGTCGAGCGGGCCCGCCCGTACCGTCCAGTCGCGGTCCTGCACCGGCGTGAGAACCCGCAGCATCTCCGCGACGGCCGCGTCGAGGTCATCCGCATTCAACGATTCCACGTGCTTCATCATGGACGGCATGCCCAAGAAGGTGGACCAGCGGGAGCGCCGCACCCTGATCGCCGACGCGCTGATGCGGGTCGCCGCCGACCGGGGGCTCGAAGCGGTCAGCCTGCGGCATGTGGCCGCCGAGGCCGGGGTGTCGACCGGGATGGTGCAGCACTGGTTCGGCACCAAGGACGAGATGATGGCGTTCGCGATGGAGGTGGTGCGGGAGCGCAACCAGGCCCGGGTCACCGAGGCGGTCGCCGCGCTGGGTGCCGATCCGGCGCCACGGGACCTGCTGCGGACCATCATCGCGACGCTGCTGCCGCTGGACGAGGAGAGCCGGGCGGACGGGCGGGTGGCGCTGGCGTTCCTGGCGTACACGGCGGTGCGGCCCACGGCGTCGGCGGTGCTGCGGGAGGAGACGGCGCAGATGGCCGGGTTCTTCGGGAGCTTGGTGCCCGTACCCGAAAGGGGTCTTGATCTTCTTGCTCTGATGGAGGGTCTCGGGGTCTATCTTCTCGGCGGGCAGTTCACGCCGGACCAGGCCCGTGCGGTGCTGGACGCACAACTCGACCTGCTATTCAGGACGCAGCACGATCATCGAGTGGGAGAGTGATCCGGTGAAGCAGGCGCAACGGCTCAAGGCGGTCCGGTACGACATTCGCGGGCCGGTGCTGCGCCGCGCACAGCAGATGGAGGACGCCGGGCACCAGATCATCAAGCTGAACATCGGCAATCCGGCGCCGTGGGGTCTCGCCACCCCCGAGCCGATCATGGCCGATGTGGTGCACAACCTCGGGTCGGCGACGGGTTACAGCGACGCCCGTGGGATCTACTCGGCGCGGGTGGCGGTCGCCCACAAGTATCAGATCCAGGGTGCCACCGACGTGCAGCCCGAGGACGTGATGCTCGGCAACGGCGTCTCCGAGCTGATCGTGATGTGTCTGCAGGCGCTGCTCGACACCGGTGACGAGGTGCTGGTGCCGAGTCCCGACTACCCGCTGTGGACCGGCGCGGTGTCGCTGTGCGGCGGCCGGGCCGTGCACTACCGCTGTGACGAGGGCAACGGCTGGCAGCCCGACCTGGAGGATCTGGCGTCGCGGATCACCCCGGACACCCGGGCCATGGTGATCATCAACCCGAACAATCCGACCGGCGCCGTCTACTCGCGCGAGGTACTGGAGGGCATGCTCGACATCGCCCGCCGGCACGGGCTGCTGGTGTTCGCCGACGAGATCTACGACCAGATCATCTACGACCGGGCGGTGCACCACACAGCGGCGGCACTCGCCCCGGACGTGCCGATGATCAGCATGGGCGGGCTGTCGAAGACGCACCGCGCCGCCGGGTTCCGCTCGGGATGGCTGGCGATCACCGGTTTCGGCCCGCAGGACACCGACTACATCGAGGGCCTGCAGCTGCTGGCGAACATGCGGCTGTGCCCCAACGTGCCCGCGCAGCACGCGATCCAGACCGCGCTCGGCGGGTACCAGAGCATCAATGCCCTGGTCACGCCGGGTGGCCGGCTCTACGAACAGCGCGAGCACGCGTGGCGGATGCTCACCGAGATCCCCGGTGTGGAGTGTTTCAAGCCGGAAGGTGCGCTCTACCTCTTCGCGCGGCTCGACCCGGCCGTCCACAAGATCCACGACGACGAGCGGCTGATCATCGACCTGCTGGAGTCGAAGCAGCTGCTGCTGTCGCACGGCACCGGCTTCAACATCGACACGCCGGACCATCTGCGGGTGGTCTTCCTCGCGCCGGTGGACATCCTCGACGACGCGATCGGGCGGCTGCGGAGCTTCCTCGCCACCTACCGGCAGTGATCACGCCGGCTCCCGGACACCGCCCTCGTCCCCGTCGTCCGGCATCGGCTCGACGGGGGCCGGCGGCAGCTCCTCCGGTGCGTCCGGAAGCAGCTCGCCCGGGTCGTCCGGGATCGGCTCCCGCGGGTCGATCGGCGGGTAGTCGTCGGGGTTCAGATCCGGCTGGCTCATGATCCCATTGTCGGTCACCGCGGCCGATGTCGCTCGGGCGTTCGGCCCCTGGCGTCCCGTTCCCGGATGGACCGGCCGGCTCTCGGCTACATTCTGCCGGTGAGCACATGGGAAGAGGAGTTCTCCCCGTCGGCCGCCACGCAGCGTGTGCTGGCCTGGGCGCTGCGGATGGGCGCGGCGACGCTGGGCGAGGCCTACGACATGCTCGATCACTTCGAGGAGAGCAACGATGTGCCCGAGGTGCTCGGCGAGGACGACACGATCGAGGAGGTCCGGGAGGACATCGAGTTCGGCCTCGACACGACCGGGCCGGACACCGAGCTGACGTCCCTGCTGTAAATCGGTTGGCCACCCTCTCCGGACGGGCCCCGTTTCGACCACGGGTCACCGTGCGCACAGGCCAGAGCCCGGCCACATCCGGGCGTCTGGCCCGCGGTCTTTCTCGTATCCTCCGCGTGTGGTGACCTTGATGACGTACGCCGGGGCGGCCGCTGCCGACGCCCCGGGGACGCGGACCGGTGGTGTCCCGCTCGTTCCCGCCGGGTTCGAGTGGCCGGTCTGTGCCGAGTGTGACGGGCCGATGCAGTTCCTGGCTCAGGTCGATCTCGGTGGCGGCCTGTTCTCCGTCTTCATGTGCCAGAACGATCCCGGCATGTGCGACGAGTGGGATGCGACGGCGGGAGGCAACCGGGCGTTCGTCTTCGGTGCCGGCGCGGTGCACGCCGCCACCCCGCCAGGCGACGGGGTCACGATGCTGGAGGAGGTCTGCGCTGTCGCCTTCGCGCCGGTCGACGCCGGCGGTTATCGCGAGGCGACGGAGAGCTGGAGCCGGCTCACCGGACGGCCCGCGCGGGAGGTTCTCGGCCACACCGGGACGGCTGCGCAGTGGCTGCAGAACGACGAGACACCGGAGTGCGGCGGGTGCGGGCGGCCGATGACGTTCGTGGTCCAGCTCGACGAGGGGCACGACCATCGCACGGCGATCAACTTCGGCAACGGGTACGGGTACGGCTTCCGCTGCGAGCCGTGCGGGGAGGCGGCGTTCCTGTGGCAGTGCTGAGTCAGCCGTCGAGGCGGGTGAGGGCCTCGGCCAGGCGGGCGTGCACCCAGGCGTGATGGTCGGCTCCCGGCAGTTTCCGGTAGTCGATCTCGACGGCCATGATCAGGGTCAGGTAGAGGCCGTACAGGCGACGGCGCACGCGCTCCGCACGGGTCAGGGGCGGGTGGCCGTACCCCCTGGTGAAAGGTTGTGAATCGCCGAAGGCGGGAAGCTCGAGGCCGGTGAAGCCGGCCTCGATCAGCGGGTCGCCCCAGAAGGCCCGCTCGTGGTCGATGATCGCGACGATCCGGCCGTCGCGGACCATGGCGTTGTTGTCCCACAGGTCCCATTCGACCAGGCGCGGCTCGGTGACGTCGTCCAAGCAGGCGGCGTTGTCGCTGATCAGCGTGCGGATGGCGGAGTAAGGGCGGCCGAGCCCGACCGCGCGGCGCTCACCGTCGGCCAGCACGCTGTCGATCATGGCGGTGAACGCGGCCCGCCAGGTGGGGACGCCGGGGCCGGTCAGCGGGCCGAAGGCGGTGCCCCGGACGGCGTTGAGACGGGCCGTCACCGCGCCGAGCTGCTCCTGGTAGGCGTCGCTCTCGGCCGCGGTCAGGCGGTCGCGGAGCATGCCCAGGTTGTCGCCGGCAATGAACGGCATCACGAACCAGTCGGCGTCGCACAGGTTGCGGCTCGTGTCGGCGTGGTCGACCGCCGGAACCGGCACGTCGGTGTGCTCGCGTATCAGCCGCAGCGCCGCCAGCTCGGTGGCCATCGCGCCGCGCTCGTAGGTCATCACCTCGACGGCCGGGGGCGGCGCGATCTTCAGGACCACCTCGGCGCCGTCGCGCAGCCGGATCCGGTAGGCGACGTTGAACCAGCCGTGGCCCAGCTCGGTGCACCAGTCGCCGGCCGGATCGGGCGCACGGTCCACGCCGTACGCCCGCACGATCATGGCGTGCAGCGTCGCGGGATCCTGCCGGTTCTTGGTCAGGCTCTCCACTTTTGCTCCATAGTAGAGGTACGGCTTCGGGCGTGACGGCAGGTTCCGGGACGGTAGGCGGCGCGGGTCAGGCTGACCCTGCCCACCCCATCCCGACCGCCGCAACCGCGGCGGGGCCCACGAGTTTCCAGCCCGGCGCCCTCGCGACACCGGGTTCCCGCCCCCACCCACACCCGTGACACCACGTAACCGACCAGCACCTCGACTGAGGGACCCTCGAGATCTCTGAGACGCTCTCCATCAGGAGGCGATGCGCGGGGGGCGATTCTCGTACGGCGTGGACAGCACCACCGTGGTCCGGGTCGTGACGTTCGCCGCGGTGCGGATGTCCTGCAGAAGGCGCTCCAGGTCGGCGGGGCTCTTCACCCGGACCAGGAGCATGTAGAAGTCCTCACCGGCCACCGAGTAACAGGAGTCGATCTCGGCGAGGTGGGCCAGCCGCTCCGGGGCGTCGTCGGGCTGCGACGGGTCGAACGGCCGGATCGCCACGAACGCGGTCAACGGCAGGTCCAAGGCCTCGTACGACACCTTCGCCGTGTAGCCGTTGATGACGCCGCGCTGCTCGAGCCGGCGGACACGCTGGTGAACGGCGGAGACACTGAGGCCCACCCGCTCGGCCAAGTCGGTATACGACAACCGGCCGTCCGCGGTCAGGGCCGACACGATCGCCCGGTCGATCTCTTCCACGGCGCCACACTACCGACCTCGGTGGCTCACCCCGTCATCGACCGGGCGATCACCAGCCTCTGGATCTGGTTGGTGCCCTCGACGATCTGCAGCACCTTCGCCTCGCGGAACCACCGCTCCACCGGGTGGTCCGAGACGTATCCGGCGCCGCCGAGCACCTGGACCGCGTCGGTGGTCACCTTCATCGCCATGTCGGTGGCGAACAGTTTCGCCTTCGCCGCCTCGATCGAGAAGGGCCGGCCGGCGTCCTTGAGGCGGGCCGCGTTCAGCAGCAGCGCCCGGGCCGCGGACACCTGGGTGGCCATGTCGGCGAGCATGAACCCGATCCCCTGGAACGATGCGATCGGCTTGCCGAACTGCTCCCGCTCCTTCGCATAGGCGGTCGCGTAGTCGACGGCGGCCTGGGCGAGGCCGACCGCGCACGCGGCGATGCCGAGACGGCCCGAGTCGAGAGCCCGCATGGCGATCGTGAAGCCCTTGTTCTCCTCGCCGACCAGACGGTCGCGCGGGATGCGGGCGTCCTCGAGGACGACCTGGGCGGGCGCCGACGAGCGCAGACCCATCAACTTCTCGGTCGCCTGCGGCATCAGCCCGGGCGTGTCGGCGTCGGCCAGCAGGCAGGAGATGCCCTTGGGACCCGGCCCACCCGTACGGCAGAAGATGTTGTAGAAGTCGGCCTGTCCGGCGTGGGTGATCCACGCTTTGGTGCCGGTGACCAGGAAGTCCTCGCCGTCGGGTACGGCGCGGGTGGTCAGCCCGGCGGCGTCGCTGCCCCCGTGCGGCTCGGAGAGCGCGTAGGCCCCGAGGAGTTCGCCGCCGATCATGTCGGGCAGCATGGCCCGCTGCTTGCCGGTGCCGAACTCGGCGACCGGGAAACACGACAGGGTGTGCACGCTGACCGCCTCGGCGATGCCCAGCCAGGAACCCGCAAGGATCTCCAGGACCTGCACATACACCTCGTACGGCTGGGCGGCGCCACCGAACTCCTCGGCGTAGGGCAGGCCGAGCAGCCCGGAACGGCCGAGCGTGCGCAGGATCTCGCGGGGGAACTCGCCGCGCGCCTCGAAATCGTCGACCCTGCCGGCCAGCTCGCGGGTGGCGAGCTCGGTGGTCAGGTCGAGCAGGTCGTGCGCTTCAGGGGTGGGAAGCAGTCGATCCACGGTCATGCCAGCAGCTTAACGGTCGTTAACCGGATGGGGTAACCAAGCCGGTCTCGTACGCCAGCACCACCGCCTGCGCCCGGTCCCGCAGATCCAGCTTCGAGAAGATGCGGGCCACGTGAGTCTTCACGGTCGCCTCGCTCAGCGTCAACGACTCGGCCAGCTCGGTGTTGGACAGGCCCCGCCCGAGCAGGGTCAGCACCTCCAGCTCGCGCGGAGTGAGAGCGGCCAGGTCACGGTGCACGGCCGGGGGCTCGCCCGCTCCGGCGAACCGCTGCACCAGCCGCCGGGTGATCGACGGGGCGAGCAGCGCGTCACCGGTACCGACCAGCCGGACCGCGGCGGCCAGGTGGTCGGCGGTCACGTCCTTGAGCAGGAAGCCGCTCGCGCCCGCGGCCAGCGCGGCGTAGACGTACCGGTCCAGGTCGAAGGTGGTCAGCATCAGGATCCGGCAGGCCGGGGCACGCGCCAGGATGCGCCGGGCCGCCTCGATGCCGTCCATCCCCGGCATCCGGACGTCCATCAGGATCACGTCGGGACGCAGCCGGCGCTCGGCCTCGACAGCGGCGGCACCGTCACCGGCCTCCCCCACCACGTCGATGCCGCGGGCCGACAGGATCAGCCGGAAGCCGGTACGGATCAGCTCCTGATCGTCGACGATCAGCACGCGCGGACCGGTCATGACCGGTCCAGGGGCAGTCGCGCCCGCACCCGGTAGCCGCCGCCCAGCCGGCGGCGGGCGTCGAGGTCCCCGCCGTAGACGGCGACCCGCTCCCGCAGACCGGCCAGGCCACGCCCGGCGCCGTCACCGGCTGCCGCGGCCGGGGCCGGGTCACCGGTCAGCACACTCGGGCCGGTGGTCAGCACCTCCACCCGCAACGCCGTCTCCGCCCAGCGGATCGTCACCTCGGCCTTACCTCCGGATCCGTGTTTGAGGGCGTTGGTCAGAGCCTCCTGCACGATGCGGTAGGCCGTGACGTCGATGCCGGTCGGCAGCGGCCGTGGCGCACCGGAGACGCGGACCTCGACGGGCAGTCCGGCGAACGCGATCCGGTCGACGAGCGGGCTCAGCCGGGCCAGGGTGGGCTGAGGTGCGAGCTCCGGGTCCTCGCCGGACGGGTCGGGCGCCAGCAGTCCGAGCAGGTGCCGCAGCTCGGTCATGGTGTCGCGTCCCGCGCGCTCGACCGCGGCGAGCGCCGCACCGGCCTCGGCCGGCATCGTGGCCAGCACCTCCCGGGCCGCGCCGGCCTGCACGATCATGACGCTGACGTTGTGGCTGACGATGTCGTGCAGTTCGCGGGCAATCCGGGCCCGCTCCTGGTCCACGGCGGCCCGGGCGGCGGCCGCCCGTTCGCGTTCCAGCAGCCAGCCGCGCTCCCCCAGGGCCCGCTCGTGCCGCAGCCGGGCCCGGCGCAACAGGACCGCCAGGGTCACCGCGACCACACCGGTCACCGCGAGCACCACCGTCACCACGCCGAACACCTTGGCACGTCCGGGCGCCGGACCGCATCAACCCGTGGGCGGGCGCCGTACATCCCGGGGATGAGACCGGCCGCCGATTGCATCCGGCGGCCGATGCGGTGGCCGTACGCCGATCCGTAGCGTCCGGTGGCATGACGACGGAGACGGTGGTCCGCCTCGATGAGGTACGCAAGGAGTACGGCGAGACGGCCGCGCTGGACGGGGTGTCGCTGACGATCCGCCGGGGTGAGGCGGTCGCCGTGATGGGCCCGTCCGGCTGCGGCAAGTCCACCCTGCTCAACATGATCGCCGGCCTGGACCGGCCGACGTCCGGGGAGGTGACGGTGCACGGCGAGCGGCTCGACGCGATGAACGAGACGCGACTGGCCCTGTTCCGCCGCCACCACCTGGGCATGATCTTCCAGTTCTTCAACCTGCTCGACGACCTGTCCGCACTGGACAACGTGGCCCTGGCCGCCCAGCTGACCGGCTCGTCGGCGTCCGCCGCCCGGCGCCGGGCCCTGGAGCTCTTCGACGAGCTGGGCATCGCCGGCCGGCGTGACGTCTATCCGGCCGCGCTCTCCGGTGGCGAGCGGCAGCGGGTCGCGGTGGCCCGCGCGCTGATGAACCGGCCGGCGCTGCTGCTGGCCGACGAACCGACCGGCGCCCTCGACAGCCGGGCCGGCGAGCAGGTGATGGACCTGCTGATCGACCTCAACCAGATCGGGCAGACACTGCTGATCGTCACCCACGACGAACGGCTCGCGCACCGCTGCGCCAGCCGCCTCATCGAGCTGGCCGACGGCCGGATCGCCGCCGAGTCCGCACTGGACCGGGTGTGAGCGCCGTCTGGGCGGCCGCGCGGGCCGCGATCCGCCGGCGGCGGCTGCAGACGTTCGTGATCGCGCTGGTGGCGCTGCTGTGCACGGCCACCGTCGTGGTGTCGCTGGCGCTGCTGGACGCCACGTCGGCGCCGTTCGACCGGATCTTCGGGAAGCAGCGCGGGGCGCACGCCGTGGCGTCGTTCGACCGGGCGCTGGTCAGTGACGCCCAGCTGGCGGCGGCGACCACCGGGGTGCAGGCCTCGGCGGGACCGTTCGGGCAGGCGGTTCTCGAACCCGCGGGCGGATCCGGTCCGCTGCTGGAGGGACCGCTGACCGTGGTCGGACGGTCCGGGCCGGACGGCGATGTGGACCGCCTCGATCTCTGGCGGGGCCGGTGGGCGACCGCTCCGGGCGAGATCGTGCTCGCCTGGGAGCCCGAGCCGGGCGGGATGTTCGAGATGGGGCCGCTCGCCTGGCTCACCTCGATCACCTCCACCGGCGGGCAGACGTTCCGCATCGTCGGCTGGGCGCACAGCGTGAGCGCGTCGGCGGACGGATGGGTGACGCCCGGGCAGGTGTCGGCGATGCGGCCGGCAGCGACGCAGATGCTCTACCGGTTCTCCGGTGACGTGTCGAGCCGTGAGGCGGTGACGCAGCGGCTGGCCGGGGCGACCACGGGGCTCCCCGGCCAGGCGCTGATCGCCGCCCAGCCCTACCAGACGGTCAAGGAGAAGGCGGGCGAGACCGCCGGCGTCTACCTGCCGTTCCTCGGCACGTTCGGCGTGCTCGGCCTGCTCGTGGCGATCATCATCGTGGGCAACGTGATCAGCGGAGCGGTGGTCTCCGGGTTCCGGCACATCGGTGTGCTCAAGTCGCTGGGCTTCACCCCGCGTCAGGTGGCCGCCGTATACCTGACCATGGTCACGATGCCGGCCGCGGCGGGGGCCGTCCTGGGCACAGGGCTCGGCGCCGCCGGGGCCGGGCCGCTGCTCGCCGACACGTTCCGGGGGCTGGGCTACGGGGAGGACACCGCGGTACGGCCGTGGGTCTGGCTGGCCGGGCTGCTCGGCGTGCCCGCCCTGGTCCTGCTGGCCGCGCTGCTACCGGCGTCCCGGGCCGGGCGCCTGTCGGCCGCCGAGGCGATCAGCGCGGGCAGCGCCCCACGGCGTGGCCGTGGCCTGCAGGTCCAGCGCGCCTTGAGTGGCATGCGGCTGCCCCGGCCGGTCAGCCTCGGGCTGGGCCTGCCGTTCGCCCGGCCGGCCCGTACCGCCCTGACCATGGCGTCGCTGCTGCTCGGAGTGACCACGGTGACGTTCGCGACCGGGTTGTCCGACTCGGTGCTGCGGGTCTCCGCGCTCGGCTCGGAGACCGGCGGGGACGTCGGCGTCCGGCCCCGGAATCCCGACTTCGGGCAGGCCCCGAGCACCCGGACCGACCAGGAGATCGAGGCGCTGCTCCGCAGCCTTCCCGGCACGGCGATGATCGGTGTCTCGGTCGGCCGCAGCTATGCGTCGCCCGGCCAGAGCAAGCCGATCCGGGTCGACTTCGTCCGCGGCGACGTCGCCGCCATGGGCCACGAGCGGCAGTTGCTCGAAGGCCGCTGGATGGCCGGGCCGGACGAGGTGGTCGCACCGGCCGAGATGCTCACCAAACGCGGGCTGGAGCTCGGCGACACCCTGACTCTCGAACGTGACGGCGCCCGGCTGCCCGTGACGATCGTCGGGGTGACGCTGATGGGGCTGCCCGGGTCCGGCGACGACGCCCTGTTCGCGACCTGGCGCGACGTGCCGGGCGCGATCCCGAACGATTACTACTACCAGGTGGAACTGGCCGAGGGTACCGATCTCCCCGGGTACATGGCGGCGATCGTGGCGGCTGATCCCGGGCTGGATCCCTGGGACAACAGCGGCGGTGACGAGCTGACGCCGATCGTGGCCGGGTTCTCCACCGTGCTGGCGGTGCTGCTGGCCACCGTCGCGGCGCTGGGCGTGCTCAACACGGTCGCCCTCAACGTCCAGGACCGCCGGCGCGACCTGGGCATGCTCAAGTCGATCGGGATGACCCCGCGCCAGGTGATCTCGATGCTGGTCACGTCGATGGCGGCGCTCGGGGTGATCGGCGGGCTGCTCGGGATCCCGTTCGGGATGGCCGCGCACCGGCTGGTGATCCCGCTCGCCGCGGACGCCGCGAAGGTCACCCTGCCCGACTACGTGATGCACGTGTGGGACCCCGCGACGCTGGTCCTGATGGTGGTCAGCGGGGTACTGATCGCGGTGCTGGGCGCGCTGCTGCCGGCCCGGTCGGCGGCCCGGCTCAGCATCGCCCGGGTGCTGCACAACGAGTGACGTCACCGGCCGGCG
>NZ_JBHSBL010000028.1:379130-393768 GCF_042650585.1 Actinoplanes subglobosus | reverse complement strand
CCGTCGCCGTACCACCGGGCCGGAGGCGACACTGGGGGGTCACCGCCTCGGGCCGGCACCGGCTCGTCTGTCCCCGTGGATCAGACGAGACGGTGTCAGACCCGCTTCTCGATGGTCACGTCGTAGATCTCCTCGCCGATCGGGCAGGTGGCCGTGACCGAGCCCGCCGTGAACCGCCACGAGCTGTAGATGGTCCGCGAGATCTGGCCGGTGGTGACCTTGGCGCAGACCACCTTGACCCGGAACGACGAGCCGTTGGTCACCGACGTGCACTTGGCGGTGCCGGTCCGGCCGGAGTAGTCGGTCGAGCAACCGCCGAGCGCGGCCTGCGCGGTGCCCGGAGCGGCCAGGACCAGGCCGGCCGTCACCAGGCCTCCGACGGCCAGGGCTTTCGCGGTACGACGAATGGTGTCCACCATGGTTGTTACCCCCTTCTGATCGACCAGGTATTGATCGATCACCAAGGCGAATCATGACGACACACGTTGATACGTTCCCTATACACGCGTTGATACATTCCCTGTACATGAGGTTCACGGTGCTCGGTCCGGTCAGCGCCTCCGTCGACGATCAGCCGATCGCGATAGCCCGGGCACAGCGGCGAGCCGTCCTGGCGTTCCTGCTGATGCACGCCAACCGCACCGTCACGGTCACCGAGCTGATCGACGCCCTCTGGGAGGCCGGGCCACCCGCCACCGCCCGCACCCAGGTGTTCGCCGCCGTGTCGGCGGTCCGCCGGGCGCTGCGGGCGGCCGGGACCGAACCGGTGTCCAGCGTCCCCGGCGGCTACCGGCTGGACGCCGGCGCCACCGAGCTCGACCTGCTGGCCTTCGACGAGGCGGTCACGGCGGCCCGCGAGCACGCCGGCCGCGGCGATCTGCGTGCGGCGGTGACCGTCCTGCGCGACGGCCTGGCCCTGTGGACCGGCCCGGCCCTGGGCGGGGTCAGCGGCGCCTGGGTCGAACCGGCCCGCGCCTCGCTGGAGGACCGCCGTCTCACCGCGATGGAGCAGCTGTTCGGCTGGGAGCTCGACCGTGGCGGTCACGACGCGGTGCTGGCCGAGCTGACCGCCGCCGCGGCGGCCGCACCCCTGCGGGAACGGCTGGCCGGCTGCCTGATGCTGGCGCTCTACCGGACCGGGCGGCAGGCCGAGGCGCTGGCCCTCTACCGGCGGACACACCGGCTGCTGGTCGACGAGATCGGCGTCGAGCCCGGCCCCGAACTGACCGCCCTGCACCAGGGCGTCCTCGGCAACGACGAGGCGCTGCGGGTGCCGGCCGCGGCCCGCGACACCGCGCCGGCCACGCCGCGGCGGCGGTTCCTGCCCCGCGACATCCCCGACTTCACCGGGCGTGACGCCGAGCTGGACCGGCTGGACCAGCTGACCGCCGACGCCGACCTGCTGGTGGTCGGCACGGTCGGCGTCGGCGGGGTCGGCAAGACGGCGCTGGCGGTGCGCTGGGGACACCGTGCCGCGGACCGGTTCCCGGACGGTCAGCTCTATCTCAACCTGCGGGGGTACGAGGAACGCGCCCCGCTGCGCCCCGCCGAGGCCCTGAGCGCGCTGCTCGGTGCGCTCGGTGTGCCGCCGCAGCGGGTGCCGTCCGACGTCGACGGTGCCTCCGCCCTGCTCCGGGCCACGCTGGCCGGGCAGCGCGTGCTGCTCCTGCTGGACAACGCGCGCTCCGCCGAGCAGGTGCGCCCGCTGCTGCCCGGCTCCTCCCCCGCTCTGGTGCTGGTGACCAGCCGGGACACGCTCGGCGGCCTGATCGCCCGCGACGGCGCCCGCCGGCTGGACCTGGGCCCGCTGCCGCATGCCGACGCGCACGCCCTGATCACCAACATCCTGGGCGCGGACCGGGTGGCCGCCGAGCCGGAGGCCGCCGACGATCTGGTGGCGGTCTGCGGGCGCCTGCCCCTCGCGGTCCGCATCGCGGCGGCGCATCTCACCGTCCGGCCGCGGCAGAGCATCGCCGGTTACGTCGCCGGGTTCCGCCTGGACTCGCTCGCCATCGACGACGACCCGGCGAGCAGTCTGCGGGCCGTCTTCGACCAGTCCTACCGGTCGCTGAGCGCGGGCCAGCAGCGGGTGTTGCGGCTGCTCGGCCCGGTTCCGGGCGGCGACGTGACCACCGAGGCGGTCGCCGCTCTCTCCGGCGAGAGCCCCGGGACGGCCGGGGAGATCATGCGGGCGCTGGCCGCCGCCAGCCTGGTCACCGAGCACCGGCCGGGCCGTTACACCATGCACGACCTGATCAGGGAGTACGCCCGGAGCCGCACCGACCCCACCGAGCAGGACCCCGCGTTGCTGCGCCTGACCGGCTGGCTGGTCGAGACCGTCGGGTCGGCGGTCGCCCTGGTGTATCCCGGCTATGTGCAGGCGCCCGGCAGCGGCCCCGGCACCCGGTTCGCCGACGCCGGTCAGGCCCGGGAATGGTTCGTCGCGGAGATGGCCAACATCGTCGCCGTCGTCGAGTCGGGCACGGCACTGGGCTGCCGCGACGCGGTGTGGCGGCTCGCCTTCGCCTGCCGGTTCTTCTTCAACGGCCGGCTCGACGGCGCCACCGCCCTCGCGCTGGGGCGGGCCGCGATCGAGGCGGCCGACGGGACCGGTGACGACCGGGCACGGGCGGCCGCCGAGCTGGTGATGGCCCGCGCCTACACCACCGACGGGCACGACGAGCGATGCCGGGTGCACGCGCACCGCTCCCTCGAACTGGCCCTCGACGCCGGCTGGCACGACATCGAGGCGGACGTGCACAACTCGCTGAGCGTGCACCACATGTTCGCCGGCGAGCTCCGGCTGGCCGCCGAACACGCGCGCCTCGCCTTCGACCGATCGATGGCGGCGGGTGTCGTACCACCGCAGTATCTCGGCAAAGTGGGTCTGATCATGCTGTTGATCGGCCAGCTCGCCGAGGCCGCCGACTGCTTCGAGCGCACCCTGGCCAGCCGCAACCACCAGGCCGGATTCGGCCGCGCGATCACGCTGCTGAACCTCGCCGAGACCCGTCGCCTGCAGGGTCGTGACGCCGAGGCCGGGCCGTACCTGGACGAGGCGATCACGATCCTGGACTCCGAGGGCAACACCCATCTCGCCGCGCTGGCCAACGCCGACCGGGCGGTCTCCGTCCACCGGCAGGGCCGCCACCAGGAGGCCTGGCGGATCCTGGAGGAGTCGCGGGCCGCGATGGGCGCCCGGATCGACGTGATGAGCGGCTGGCAGATGACGCACCGGTACGCCGAGATGCTGATCGGGTCCGGCCGGGCCGCGGAGGCCGTCACCGAGCTGGAGACGGCGATCGAGGGGGTCCGGTCGCTCGGCATCCAGCAGCCGGCCACCCAGTTGCTGGTCGTCCTGGCCCGGGCACACACCGACGGCGACCCGGGCCGGGCCGCGGAGCTGGCGGCCGAGGCGGCGGACGCGGCCCGCAAAGGGCAGTTCCTGCTGCTGGAGGGTCAGGCGCTGACGGCTCTCGCGGTGGCGCTGCGGCGACTCGGCCGCGGCCCGGAGGCGAGGGCCGCGGCGCGGGAGGCGCTGGGCGTCCACGAGCGGACCGGCCACGAGCCGGGCCGTGCCGAGACCGTCGCGCTGCTGGCCGAGCTGGCGGGGGCAGACCGGGCGACCCGACAGGAATAGGGTGTTCGGCATGGAATATGTGCGGCTCGGCCGGACCGGCCTGAAGGTGTCCCGGATCTGTCTCGGCATGATGACCTATGGCTCGCGGGACTGGCGTGACTGGGTCCTCGACGAGCAGGCCGCCACCCCGATCGTGCGGCGGGCCGTGGAGCAGGGCATCACCTTCTTCGACACCGCCGACATGTATTCGGTGGGTGGCAGCGAGGAGATCACCGGGCGGCTGCTGCGGTCGCTGTTCAACCACCGCGACGACTACGTGCTCGCCACCAAGGTGTTCTTCCCGGTCGGTGACGGCCCCAACGACCGCGGCCTGTCCCGCAAGCACATCATGACCTCGATCGACCGGTCGCTGCGGCGGCTCGGCACCGACCACGTCGACCTCTACCAGGTCCACCGCTGGGACCGGGAGACCCCGATCGAGGAGACCATGGAGGCGCTGCACGACGTGGTCCGGGCCGGCAAGGCCCGCTACATCGGCGCCTCGACGATGTATGCGTGGCAGTTCGCGAAGGCGCAGTTCACCGCGGAGAAGCACGGGTGGACGAAGTTCGTGTCGATGCAGCCGCAGTACAACCTCACCTACCGTGAGGAGGAGCGGGAGATGCTGCCGTTCTGCCTCGACTCCGGCGTCGGCGTGATCCCGTGGAGCCCGCTGGCCCGCGGCGTGCTGGCCCGCGGCCGGGCTGCCGAGTCGGTGCGCGCCCGGACCGACCAGATGATGGCCCGCCTCTCCAACGACGAGGACTTCGCGGTCGCCGACGTGGTGGCCGACGTGGCGAAGGCCCGCGACACCTCACCGGCCCGGGTGGCGCTGGCCTGGCTGCTGTCGAAACCGGCGGTGACCGCCCCGATCATCGGCGCCTCCCGGCAGTCCCACATCGACGACGCGGCCGCGGCCGTCGACCTGGAACTGACGGCCGCCGAGATCGCCGCCCTGGAGGCGCCGTACCGGCCGCACGCGGTGATCGGACACTAGGGTGGGACCCGTGAGACCACTCCTGGCCGTCGACGCCCCCAGTCTGTACTTTCGCGCGTTCCACGGGATTCCCGAGAAGGCGGCGCAGACCGAGGCCGGGGAGCCGGTCAACGCGATTCGCGGGTTCCTCGACATGCTGGCTCAGCTGATCCGGACGCGACGGCCGGGGCGGCTGGTCTGTGCGCTGGACGCGGACTGGCGGCCCGCCTGGCGGGTGGAGCTGGTGCCGTCGTACAAGAAGCACCGGGTCGCCCACGGGGACGTCGAGGAGGTGCCGGCGTCGCTGGAGCGGCAGGTGCCGATCCTGCTGGAGACGCTGCAGGCGATCGGGATCCCGGCGTTCGGGGTGAAGGGCTACGAGGCCGACGACGTGCTCGGGACGCTGGCGGCGGGGCAGCCGTCACCGGTCGAGGTGGTGTCCGGTGACCGGGACCTGTTCCAGCTGGTCGACGACGCCCGTGGGACACGGCTGCTCTACTGCGGGCGCGGCGTGGCGAAACTGGAGGACGCCGACGAGGCGCTGGTGATGGCCAAGTACGGGGTGGAGGCCCGCTGGTACGCGGACTTCGCGGCGATGCGCGGCGACCCCAGCGACGGCCTGCCGGGGGTCGCCGGGGTCGGGGAGAAGACGGCGGCGCGCCTGATCGAGCGGTACGGCGGGGTCGAGCACATCCTGGCCGCCCTCGACGACCCGGACGCCGGGTTCGCGCCGGGTGTCCGGGCGAAACTGGACGCCTCCCGCGACTACCTGGCCAAGGCGCTGCCGGTGTGCCGGGTCGCCACCGATGTGCCGCTGCCCGACTTCGACCCGGTGCTGCCGGGCGCGCCCCGCGACCCGGACGCGCTGCTGGCCCTGGCCGAGCGGTGGAACCTGGCCGGGTCGGCCCGCCGGCTGGTGGACGCGATCGCGGGTGACGCGATCGCGGGTTAGGAAGGTTGCCGTCCGGTTGCGGGCGGAGCGGTGCGCTCAGGTCGGGTGTCGCGGCCCCGATACGGCGGGTCGGCAATCCTGCCACCCGACGAACGGAGTACGCATTGTCGACGCGAGTGGCTCGCGCGTGCTTCGGCGCCTGGACGCTGGTCCTGACCATCGTCTACTACGCCTTCCCGGACGCGCACCTGTACAGCTGGGCCGCACTCGGCTACTCGTGCGCGATCGCCGTCCTGGTGGGGGTGCGCCTCAACCGGCCGCGCCGCAGGCTGCCGTGGTACCTGGTCAGCGTCGCGATCGCCTGTTTCACCACCGGCGACAGCGCGTACAACCTGATCCTGGCGATGGGTGACACTCCGGACTTCCCCGGCGTTGCCGACTTCTTCTATCTGGTCTTCTATCCGTTGCTGACAGCCGGGCTACTGATGATGATCAGGGCCCGGAACAGCGGCGACGCGAACCGGTCGGCGCTGCTGGACGCCCTGGTGCCGACGGTCGGGCTGGGCCTGCTCGCCTGGGTGTACTGGATCGCGCCGTTCACCCGCTCCGAGCACCTGACGATGCCGGAGAAGCTGGTCTCGATCGGCTACCCGCTCGGTGACGTGCTCGTGCTCGCGATGATCCTGCGGATGTTCACCGGCTCCGGCAAGCGCCTCAACTCGGTGGCCGCGCTCGGCGTCGCCATGGTCGGGCTGCTGATCTCCGACGTCTTCTACGGTCAGGACCAGCTGAACAGCGCGTGGGAACTGGGCGGGCCGGTCGACCTGGGCTGGATCGTCTTCTACTCGGCGATGGGTTACGCCGCGCTGCGGCCGGCGATGGTGTCGCTGACCGAGCCGATCGAGCGCCCGAGCCCGGGCATGGGCAGTCACCGGCTGTTCTGGCTCAGCACCGCCGCGCTGATCGCCCCGGGCGTGCTGGCCCTGGAGTACATGCAGGGCCGGGAGGCGGAGATCGCCCGCGGCGGTGTGGTCGACGCGCCGGTGATCGCGGGCGCCGCGGCGCTGATGTTCCTGCTGGTGCTGGGGCGGGTCGCGGACCTGGCGCAGTCGCAGCGGCAGGCCGGCAGCCGGGAGCGTGCGCTGCGGGAGGCGGGGACGCTGCTGTTCGCGGCGGCCACCGAGGAGGACGTCACCCGGGCGGTCAAGGACGCCGTTGCCACCCTGATGCCCGCCGACCAGCCGTACCACCTGCAGTTCCTGCCACCGGCCGAGGGCTCGGACGGCGAGACCCGGGTGAGCCGGGTGGCGGCCGCGGACCTGCCGGAGGGTTTCTCGTCCGGCGGCTTCCACCACGTCGTCCACGCCACGCAGCGACTGTCCGGGCACCGGACCGGCCGGCTGGTGATCGGCGCACCCGACCCGGTCCTGCACCTGCTGCTGCCCGCGTTCGAGACGCTGAGCTCGCAGATCGCCGTGGTACTGGAACGCATCGAACTGACCGCCGAGGTGAGCCGCCGGGAGGGCGAGGCCTGGTTCCGGACGCTGATCCAGAGCGCGGCCGACGTCATCCTGCTGCTGGACGCCAACGGCACCATCCGCTACGCGACCCCGTCGGCCGAGGCGCTGTTCGGCGACGACCCGACCGGTTCACCGCTGGGCGGGCTTATCGCCGAGAACTCGCAGGAGGCGCTCCGCGAGATCCTGTTCCGGGTGCGGTCCGGTGTCGGCGACCTCGACGACATCCAGCTGACCGCGATCGGTGCCGGCGGCCGCGTCGTCGAGATCGAGTGCGACCTGCGGGACCTGCGCAACGACCCGACGGTGGCCGGGCTCGTGGTGACACTGCGGGACGTCACCGAGCGCCGCAGCCTGGAGAAGGACCTCACCCACCAGGCGTTCCACGACGCGCTGACCGGGCTGGCCAACCGGGTGCTGTTCAAGGACCGGCTGGAGCAGGCGTTCTGCGTGGCCGAGCGGGACGGCGCCACCCTCGGCGTGCTCTTCGTCGACCTCGACGACTTCAAGGAGGTCAACGACACGCTGGGACACGCCGTCGGCGACCAGCTGCTGCTCACCGTGGCGCAGCGGATCTCGGAGAACATCGGCAAGGGCAGCACGGCGGCCCGGATGGGTGGCGACGAGTTCGCCGTCCTGGTCGAGCAGAGCGACTCGGTGGACGCCGCCGAGCGGGTGGCGGCCGCGCTGGTCGAGGCCCTCGGCGTCCCGGTCGAGGTGGTCGACGCCGACGGCGCCGCCCACGTGATCAGCGGCAAGTGCTCGGTCGGTGTCGCCACCAACCGGGACGCGGAGACCGCGACCGAGCTGCTGCGGCACGCCGACCTGGCGCTCTACCTGGCCAAGGGCAACGGCAAGGGCGGCTGGCAGCGCTACCAGAGCGACCTGCACACCGCGATGATGCAGCGGCTGGAGATGCGTACGGCCCTGCACGAGGCGATCGAGGAGGAGCAGTTCGTCCTCCAGTTCCAGCCGATCGTCGAACTGGTCGACCAGCGGATCACCGGCGTGGAGGCGCTGGTCCGGTGGCAGCACCCGGCCAAGGGGCTGCTCGGGCCGTTCCACTTCGTGGAGGCGGCCGAGGAGAGCGGCGCGATCGTCGAGATCGGCGCCTGGGTGCTGGTGGAGGCGCTGCGGCAGTTCACGCAGTGGAAGACGGAGAACCCGGAGACGACGCTGCGCTACGTGAGCGTCAACGTGTCGGCCCGGCAGTTCCGGGGCACCGACTTCGCCGCGCAGGTACGGGCGGCGCTCACCGAGACCGGTGCACGGGCCGAATGGCTGCTGCTGGAGATCACCGAGAGCCTGGTGCTCAAGGACGCCGACAAGGTCCTGGACGAACTGAAGGCACTGCGGGCGATGGGTGTGCGGATCGCGATCGACGACTTCGGTACGGGCTACTCCTCGCTGAGCTACCTGCGGCAGATGCCGGTGGACGTGCTGAAACTGGACAAGTCGTTCATCGACGACATCCTGCACAGCCGTCAGCAGCACGCGCTCGTCGACGCGATCGTCACCCTGTCGCACAACCTCGACCTGGCCGTCGTGGCCGAGGGCATCGAGGAGGCCGGCCAGCGTGCCGCCCTGGACGCGATGGGCTGCCAGTACGGGCAGGGCTACCACTTCGCGCGGCCGCTGTGGCCGGGCGACATCCCGGCCCTGGCGGTGCAGCCGGAGCCGTACCCGGTGCGGCAGCAGGCGGTCGTGTGATGACATCCGACAGATAAGCGTGCGGGTGGTTAGACGGATATCTACTGGCGCCGCGGCCCGGTAGAGGGCAGGGTCGGGGGTGTGCTGAACAACCCCGTGTGGGCCGCCCTCACCGGGCCGCAGGCGTGTTTCGCCGAGGCCGCGGGCAACGCCGCCCGATTCCAGCCCGAAATTGCCCCGTTCGCCGCGCTGAGCGACCCCGCCGATCCGGCGGCCTGGCGCGATCTCGCCACGATCACCGACTACGCGGTGCTCACCGGCCCGTCCATCACCCCGCTCGCGGGGTGGCAGACCGGCACGGTGACGCCCGGGGTGCAGATGATCGGGCAGAGCATGTCCGGCGTCGAGGATCCGGAGGCCGTCGTCCTCACCGAGAAGGACGTGCCCGAGATGCTCGACCTGGTCGCTCGCGCCGAGCCCGGCCCGTTCCTGAAACGGACCATCGACCTGGGGCGCTACCTCGGGATCCGGTCGGCCGACGGCCGGCTGATCGCGATGGCCGGCGAGCGGTTCCGGATGCCCGGGTGGACCGAGGTGAGCGCCGTCTGCACCGACCCGGAGTTCCGTGGCAAGGGGCTGGGCGCGCGGCTGACGCTCGCGGTCGCCGCCGGCATCCTGGCCCGGGGCGAGTTGCCGTTCCTGCACGCGGTGCACGACAACGACAACGCGATCCGCCTCTACGGCCGTCTCGGCTTCACGCACAGCGCCGACGTCATCTTCGCGTCCTACCGGTTCGCCGGCAGTTGATCTTTCCGGCTGGTCCTCACCGAGGGTGAGGACCAGCCGGTGACCACCGCATTCAGCCCGGCGGCCGCGTTTCGGCCGGGACTGTGGCCTGCGTCGCGGGGTAGCTACGGGACCCCGCGTGGCCGTACCGAATCCGGGTCTTAAAGCTGTCCGTGGTTTGGTGGCAATTCGTCGGCCAGGTCGTATGCGGCGATATGCGTGTATTTGTAGTCGATGGGGTCATGCACGCTGTGCGTGCGGGCGTTGCGCCAATGCCGGTCCAGGCCGTATTTCGCGGCGGCCGAGCTGGTGCCGCAGAGGGTGAACAGCTCCGAGCCGGCCTCCACCGCCACCTCGCTGCCGAACGCCTTCGCCGCGGCCACCGCGAGGCTGCCGCGCGCCGCGGCCTGCGCGTCGGCCGGGGTCAGACCCACTTCCTCGAGGGTACGGCCGGACGACTCCAACAACGCCTCAGCAGCGCGGACACGCGTCGCCAGGCGGCCGTAGCGGTGCCGCACGTGCGGGTCGTCGGTCGCGGCCGTGGCACCGTGCCGGACCGCCTCGGTCGACGGGCGCGCCTTTTCCCGCAGGTAGGCGCGGGCGTCCCGGAGCGCCGCACCGGCGATGCCCACCTCGATCGCCGTGTGCACGAGCTGCGCCCGCGCGCCGAGCTGCTGCGGCACCTCGTAGGCGTGCGCGTAGTCGATGCGCAGCCCCGGCTCGACCGGGACCTGCCGGAACGTGGCGGTGCCACTGATCGTGGCACGCTGGCCGACCATGTCCCAGTCGGTGCCGACCTCCACCCCCTCGGCGTGGCGCTCGACCAGGGCCAGGACCAGGCGGCCGGTCTCGTCGAGGGCGCTGACCGCGATCCAGGCGCTGGTCAGCGCGCCGGTCGTGTAGAACTTGACGCCGTCCAGCCGGCCGCCGGTGATCCGGGTCTTCAGGTCCTGGGCGTGCTTGCCGCCTCGCTCGGCGAGCGCGTTACCGAGCCGACGGCCGGCCAGGACGTCACCGAGGATCCGCTTGCGCGCCTCCGGGCCGCCGTGCAGGACCAGGACGTCGACGATCAGGAAATGGCCCTGCGGGATCTGGGCGATCGCCGGGTCGGCGGCAGCGATGATCCTCGTCGTCTCGGCGAGCGTGCGCGGGCCGAGGCCCGGCCCGCCGTCGGCGACCGGCACGGTGATGCCGAGCAGGCCGGAGGCGTCGAGGGCGGCGATCGCCTCGTGCGGGACGACGTCGGCGCCGTCCCGGTCGCGCTGGATCGCGCCCGGGAGTAGAACCTCGGCGAGCTGGTGGGCGGCGGTGACCGCCTCGTCATGGGTCTGGGGTACGGCCATCAGCCGATCCTAGGTACCGCCGTCCCTCAAGTGGTGCGCGGCGGGACCGATCAGCTCCGGCGTCGGAACCGCCGGAGGAGGCAGCGTGCACACTCGGAGTCGACGGACGCCGCCATCGCGGCACCGCCGCCCGGTCCGCGGGCTGCCACCGGTCTATCTCGGGCTCGTCCTGCTCTATCTCGCCGCGCTGGCACCCTCCACGATCAACCTGTTCAGCTCGCTGAGCTGGTACGAGCCTGCCGCCGAGCTGGCCCGGCTCTCGTTCGGCATGTTCGGCCTGGTCGCCGCCGTCCGCGCGGCCCGGATGCCGGCGCTGCCACCGCGGCTGCGCCAGGCGTGGGGCGCGGTCGCGGCCTGCTTCGCGACTCTCGTCGTCGCGGTTCCGGTACTGATCCTGTTCGACGGCGCCGGCGGAACGCGCTCGCACTGGGACGACGCCACCCACGTGGTGTTCGTGGTGGCACTGCTGATCGCGCTGCAGCGGTTCCCGCTGGCCGCGACCACCCGCCGGGAACGGGTCAAGGCCGGCGTCGACGCGCTGACCGTGATGGCCGGCGGCTCGGTGGTGCTCTGGTACACCTCGATCGGCCCGCTGCTCCAGCAATCCGGGTTCTCCGCCGACATCGTGCTGAACGCGGCCGTCTATCCGCTCGGTGACCTGGCGCTGCTGTTCAGCGCGGTCCGGGCCCTGCTGCGCGGCGCCGACGAGTCCGCGCAGCGGCCGCTGCGGCTGCTCACCGCCGGCACGATCGTGCTGTTCACCGGCGACGCGGTCCGCGGTTACCTCGACGGGCAGGAGGGCGCCGAGATCCCGGTCTCCTGGCAGTTCATCTGCTGGATCACCGCCGACGCGCTGCTCGCGGCCGCGGCCGTGGCGCAGGGGCGGTCCGGGTTCGTCGCCGCCACCGGGCGCCGCGATCTCGGGATCGGGCGCTACCTGCCGTTCGTCGCGGTCGCCGTGGCGCAGGTGCTGATGCTGACCGAGGCCGCCCGCGACGGCGAGTTCTTCCCGTGGGGCGGGCTCGCCCTCGGCGGGGCGATCCTCAGCGTG
Source organism: Actinoplanes subglobosus (assembly GCF_042650585.1). Lineage (NCBI taxonomy): Bacteria > Bacillati > Actinomycetota > Actinomycetes > Micromonosporales > Micromonosporaceae > Actinoplanes > Actinoplanes subglobosus. The sequence continues at coordinate 381,934 of NZ_JBHSBL010000028.1, read as the reverse complement.
CTCGTGCTCTACCGGCAGACCCTGGTGCAGCGGGAGAGCGACGAACGGGCGCTCACCGACGGGCTCACCGGGCTGGCCAACCGCAGCATGTTCCGGAAGGTCTCCTACCGGGCGCTGGCCCGTGACCGCCGGATGGCCGTCCTGGTGATCGACATGAACGGCTTCAAACAGATCAACGACACCCTCGGGCACAAGGCCGGCGACCGGGTACTCGTCGAGTTCGCCACCGTGCTGCGCAAGTGCGTGCCGGCGCCGGGCCTGCCGGTCCGCCTCGGCGGCGACGAGTTCGCGGTGGTGCTGCCCCACATCGAACACCCCGAGCAGGCGTACGACGTGGCCGGCCGGATCGCCGCGGCACTGGGCCCGGTCGTCGTCGAGGGACGGCTGATCACCCTCGCCGCCAGCATCGGCGTGGCCGTCACCGCACCCGGCGAACTCACCCACGACGAGATCGTGCACCGCGCCGACCTGGCGATGTACCGGGCGAAGTCGCTCGGGCCGGAGACCCGCTGGGCGATCTGGCAGGAGTCGCTGGAGCCACAGGCATCGACGCCTGTTGTTGAACTGCAGGTCGCTGCCTGATTGCCCCGGATCGTTACGTTGGCGGCATGGTCACACCGGACGTGCCACGGCGCAGCGACGGGATCCTGTCCGTCTTCCGCATCGAGACCGGACCGGAGCCACGGATCACCTTCCGCGGACGCACCGACGGGGCGTGCACCGCGTCGGCGCCCTACGCGGCGCTGCCCGACCTGGTGGCACACTTCGAGTCACTACCGGTGCTGCGGCCCGCCCCGGACGGCAGCGGCCAGTGGGAACGCCTCGTGCACTACCTGCGGGAGCTGGCCCGGACCGGTGAGCTCACCCCCGAGCTGGAGATCCGGGTGGCCCGCGACCGGGTGGCCGCCCACTTCGCCGCGGCCACTGACAGGTTTATGCCAGACCCGTCCGATCCGATGAGCGGATGAAGCGTGCACTGGCACTGATGCTGTCCGCCGCACTCGCGCCGTTCGCTGTCCCGACGGCCGCGGCGGCCACCCCTTCGAACGCCTCCGTCATCACCTGGAACGAGAACGCCCAGACCGCGATCTGGGACGTCGCCCGCGAGAACCCGTGGGTGCAGAGCCGCAGCTTCGCCATGGTCCAGGGCGCCGTCTACGACGCGGTCAACGCGATCGCCGGGCAGCCGTACCAGCCCTATCTGTCGGCGCCCCGGACCACCGGCCGCGAATCCACCGACGCCGCCGTCGCCGCCGCCAGCCACCGGGTCCTCACCGCCCTCTTCCCCGCCCAGCGGGACCGTCTCCGGGCCCAGTACGACGCCTACCTCGCCGGCATCCCCGACGGCCGGGCCGAACGCACCGGCATCGCCGTCGGCGAACGCACCGCCGACGCCATGCTCGCGTCCCGCGCCGGCGACGGGGCGTTCGGAGTCGAGGCGTTCCCGGTCGGCACCGGACCCGGCCAGTGGCGGCCCACCCCGCCCACCTTCGCCAACTCCGGGGCATGGTCGGCCGGCCTGCGGCCCTTCGTACTGCCGCGCGCCGACATGTTCCGTACGGCCGGGCCGCCCACCCTCACCAGCGGCGCCTACACCCGCGACTTCGGCGAGATCAAGACCATCGGAGCGGTGAACAGCGCCACCCGTACCGCCGACCAGACCGACGCCGCCCGGTGGTGGCACGACCGCCGCCTCGGCCAGTGGGAGATCAACCGGCAGCTCGCCGTCACCCAGCGCCTCGACGCACTGCAGAGCGCCCGGCTCCTCGCCATGGTCAACATCGCGGCGTCCGACGCCAACACCGCCTGCTTCAACGAAAAACGGCACTGGGGATTCTGGCGTCCCGTCACCGCCGTCCAGCTCGCCGAGACCGACGGCAACCCGGACACCACCGGCGACCCCGGCTGGATGCCGCTGCTCATCACACCCGGCAGCCCCGACTACACGTCCGGGCACGCATGCGCCACCGGATCCAACATGACGATCCTGCGGCTGTTCTTCGGGCGCGACGACATCGCCTTCCACGCGACCAGCGCCGACACCGGGACCACCCGGTACTTCACCAGCTTCTCCGGCGCCCTCACCGAACTGATCAACGCCCGGGTCTGGGGTGGGATCCACTTCCGGTCGGCCGACAACTCGGGAGCCGTCATCGGTGCCGGCACCAGCGTCTACCTGTACCTGCACGCCTTCCGGCGGCGCTGACACCATCCCTGGAACCGCCCCCGGGTCATCCCGCCGGGGGCGGCCAGATCCGCGCGCCGGCGGTGGCGGGGACGCCGGAGAGCCGGCACAGCTCCTCCAACGCCTCCGCGTAACCGTCGGCGGTTTCGTGGACCTCCAGATATTCGCCGTAGGTCAGGTCGATCACGATGGTGGGCCAGAGCTCGTCGTCGGGTGGTAACTCGAGCACCGAGTACGTGACGTGGGAGATCTCGTCCCAGGGCAGGTCGGTGACGTCGGTGTAGCCGGGCCTCATCACCTTGCCGAAGACGGAGACCTGGGGCTCATTGATCGACGTGACCACGATGCCGGTACCGGTGACCTGTATCCGCTGCACCTCGCGGATCCTAGGGCGAGCCGTCTCCCCGCCCCTCGCTGGTCCCGCACTCACCTCACCCCACCTCACCCCACCTCCCCCGCCTCGCCTCCACCTGCCTCACCCCGCCCCGCCTCACCTCGCCTCACCCCGCCTCGCCCCGCCTCACCTCGCCTCCATCCGCCGCGCCCCGCCTCGCCTCCAACTGCCTCACCGCGCCTCATCCCGCCCCGCCTCACCTCACCCCCCCCCCCCCCCCCCCCC
>NZ_JBHSBL010000028.1:372515-379080 GCF_042650585.1 Actinoplanes subglobosus | reverse complement strand
CCCGCCCCGCCCCGCCCCGCCCCGCCCCGCCCCGCCCCGCCCCGCCCCGGAGTAGGTTCGCCCAGCGTCGGTCAGCGCACACCGATCGCCGTTCGTGTGCGCTGGTAGTCGCCATGGCGCTATGCCGCGCGGTTAAGGGATTCCGGGATCGGCGACACCGGCTCGGATGGCCGATATCAACACGAACCGGATACATGGCTGACGGGCCGTCTTGCTTCGCAAGGCTGAGCGACATCTCCCCGTATCCCAAGGTCATGGGATGCCCGCTCGTGCGGTGACCGTCGACGTCTGCCGGGTTGGCCTTGGCCGATCTTGACCGGCTCACCACCGGAAACGGTGGCAAACTGGTCAAGATCCGGCGGGGCGACCGGTGAAGGTCGACAGTCACCACACCGGAGACGATCGAATGCCATCCGGAGCCGCTACTTCGGGTGCCCACTGACCGGCCCACGGATCCTGCCGGCGGCCCGCAGCGAGATCAAGCAACTCGGGCCCACCCGACAAGCCTGTTTCGGCAGGATGCCGATCACCCGGACGGGTATTGCCGACATGCGGAACCTCTTGAGTGCGCGGCATTGCGCCACAACAAAGATGAACGATCCCGATGAGTAGATTGTGGACTTTCATCGTCGCCATAAGCGTGGTGAGGTCGCACGTTGGCGTTCTGTTTGCTCCCGTCGTTGCTTCGGCCCGGGTGCCACCGCGGCCGGAGGTGACAGCGGCCGCGGCCATCGCCGACCCAGCCCGGAAAGCAGATTGGGTGCTCCTGTCCTCGCTGATCGCACGCCTGCGCGGGTGGAGGGCTGGCGGCAGCCGTGCGGCCGCTGACACCGGAGGGGTTCGCGAGTCGGTGGGCAATCATTTTCGGCCCGGTGAACGCGGACATGACGGAGGGCAACGCGAGGAGAGCGGCGCGAAGAGAGCAACGCGAAGGCGGGCGACGCGAAGGCGGGCGACGCGAAGGCGGGCGACGCGAAGAGGGGCGACGCGAAGAGGGGCGACGCGAAGAGGGGCGACGCGAAGAGGGGCGACGCGAAGAGGGGCGACGCGAAGAGGGGCGACGCGAAGTTGGGCGGCCAACGCAGGTGACCGAGGCCGACGGAGGGCGATCGAGGGGGGTAACGGCTTGGGCCGCATTCAGCCCGGCGGTCGCGGATCGGTCCTGCACCGGGACCGCGTCGCGGGGACAGCCACGGGGCCGTTCACAGCCCGTACAAAAGTTAAGGTCTTGTTTCAGGGGTGGGTTTGATCTTTTTTGTTCGGACATAAGAAATTCATGAACGTCATCATCCGGTGACGTCCGGCTCCCGTAGATCTGTGTAGTCCGAATCGGACGACATGAAGGAGCCGATCATGCCCCTCTCCCCCCGCCCCCTGATGGCCGGCGTCACGGCCGCATTGATCACTATCGGTCTGATGGTCTCCCCCGCCCAGGCCGCCCCCACCGGGATCCCGTCGAAGTCGACGGCCCAGACCTACCTCAACGCGCTGACCGTCGCCGCCGAGGCGAACGCCAGCACCTACGACCGTGATCTGTTCCCGCACTGGATCACCATCTCCGGGACCTGCAACACCCGGGAGACGGTCCTGAAGCGGGACGGCACGAACGTCGTCGTCAGCTCGGCCTGCGCCGCCACCTCCGGCTCGTGGTACTCCCCCTACGACGGCGCCACCTGGACCGCGGCCTCCGACCTCGACATCGACCACGTGGTGCCGCTGGCCGAGGCGTGGCGTTCCGGCGCCAGCGCCTGGACCACCAGCAGGCGGCAGAGCTTCGCCAACGACCTGACCCGCCCGCAGCTGATCGCGGTCACCGACAACGTGAACCAGTCCAAGAGTGACCAGGACCCGTCCACCTGGCAGCCGTCGGTCAGCTCCTACCGCTGCACCTACTCCAAGATGTGGATCGCGGTGAAGTACTACTACTCGCTGACCCTGCAGTCCAGCGAGAAGACCGCCCTCCAGACCATGCTCAACACCTGCTCCAGCTGATCAGGTCCGCGGTCCGGAGGTCGCCCTCCGGACCGCGCCACCACCACCGGTCCATCGCGCCGCCCGGCCAGAGCGCCGTCACACCGGTGCGGATCGCCTCCCGGTCCCGGCCGGCGGGTCGCTCAGCCCCACCACGAGATCCGCCGCGGCACCGTCTTCCTCCCGGCCATCCAACCCCGTACCTCTCGTCGAGGTCGTTCTGGGGCACATGGACTACCGCGTTTCGGACAACCGATGTTCCAGGTAGGCCCGACATTCCGGCCATTCCTCGGCGACGACCGAGAACAGCGCCGAGTCCCGCAGCCGTCCGTCCTCCCCTGGCGCCCAGGACCGCGACCAGTTCCGCAGCACCCCCTCGAAGCGGGCGCCGACCCCGGCGATCGCCGACCGTGACCGGGCGTTGCGGGCGTCGGTGCTCAGGCCCACCCGGCGCACCGACCACCCCTCGAAAGCCTGCTTGAACAGCAGATACTTGGCCTCCAGGTTGATCCCGGAGCGCTGCGCGGACGCGGCCAGCCAGGTGAACCCGACGTCGATCGCGGTCAGCGGCTCACCTCGCGGATCCCAGTAGGCGGTGACCCCGACCGGGCGGCCGGTCCGCACGCTGACCTGCGCGTACGGCGACAGACCGGCTCGGGCGAGCTGCTCGTCGACATAGCGGACGGCGGTCGCGGCGGTCGGCACCCACGTCCAGTCGTATGAGTCGCGGGACTCCTCTGCGGCCGCGGCCAGACCGGCGGCGTGATGCGGGGCGAGCGGCTCCAGCCGGACGAGACGGCCGTACAGCACAGGATGATTCATGAGGGTCACCTCGGAAGGTCGCGGCTTGCCCGGCGCGGGACACGCCGGACCCGGTCATCACCCGGGGCACCCCGCCCACGAAGCGGAGGGTTGCCGGCCAGCGAGCCGGGGCTTGACGCTGGCGCTCATGACCTGCGCGCAACATATCACCGCGGACGGCCGCCGTGGGTCAGGCGGCGAGTGCCACCGCGGCCTCGTCGAGGAGGGGGACGGCGGAGGCGACGGCGGCGTTCACGACGAACGAGAACACCAGGCTGCGGCCGTCGGCGGCGGTGACGTAACCGGAGAGGGCGTTGACGCCGGTCAGCGTGCCGGTCTTGGCGCGGACATTGCCGGCCGCCGCGGTTCCGCGCATCCGGTTGCGCAGCGTGCCGCCGATCATCGGGTCCGGGTTGCCGGCGACCGGCAGCGCGGCGCGGAACGCCGGGAACCAGGTGCGGCGCTGCGCCTTCTCCAGCAGCGTGGTCACCTGCCCGGTGGTCAGCCAGTTGCGGCGGCTCAACCCTGATCCGTCACCCATGGTGAGCAGCCTGGTGTCGACGCCGAGGCGGCCGAGGGCGCTGGTCGCGGCGGTGAGGCCGGTCGGCCAGTTTCCCGGCCTCGCCGGATCGGCAGCCCGTGACATCGCCTTGACCAGCAGTTCGGCGATGCCGTTGTTGGACAGCTTGAGGAACGGCGGCAGGATCTCGCTGAGCGGCCGGGACGACTGGGCGGTCACCGCCCGGGTGCCGGCGGGCACGGTTCCCCGGAGGGTACGCCCGGAGATCGTCACACCGTGTCGCCGGAGTGCCGCCGTGAACAGTCCGGCGGTCATCGCCGCCGGATCGGGCACCGACACCAGTGCCGTGCCCGACCGGCCCGCCCCGATCGCACCACTGACGGTGACGGTCCTCGTGCCGTGCACGCGTACCGCGGTGACGGCGTCGCCGCTGCCCCGGGTGGCGGCACGGTTGACGACCCGGATGCTGCCGGCCGGTGGCCAGACCCGTACGGCGGGCCTGCTCCCGGCCACTCCCCGGTACCGGATCTCGACGGCGGCGGTGTCGAACCGGCCGTTCGCGGCGAACGTCAGCGCCGAGACGGGGGCCGTGTACGCGGACGTCTCGTCCTGCCACGACCAGTCCAGCCCGAGCGGCACCCGGTCGAACCACGAGTCGTCGACGATCAGCCGGGCGTACCGCTTGGTCGTGCCCCGGGCCACCGCCGCGGCGAGCCGGTCGATCCGGGTGTACGTCAGCGTCGGATCGCCCTGTCCCCGCAGGTAGAGGTCCTTTCCGCGGCCCCGGACGCTGGTGCGGAACCGGTAGCCCGGCCCCAGCACCTCCAGGGCGGCGGCCGCGGTCAGCAGTTTCTGGTTCGACGCCGGCAGCACCCGCAGCCCGGCGTTGCGCCGGTAGACGACAGCGCCGCCGGCCGCCTCCCGCACGTCGACGGCGACGGTGGCCCCGGCCAGCCGCCGGTCCGCGAAGATCCGCTCCAGGTCACCGGCCAGAGTCCGCGGTGCCGAAGCGGTGGAAGCGGAGGCGGCCGGTGCGGGCAGGGCGAGCAGCGTGCCGGTCAGGGCCACCGCGACGGCGCGGGCAGTACGCATCGGGGGCTACCTCGGCGGACGATCCGGACGGGGACCGCCCGATCGTCGCACGTGCCCGGCCGCCGCCGTGGCGACCCCCGGCCGCCGTCCCCCTTCGGATGATCGTCGCCCGGTCGGCCGTGCCCACCGGGATGGTGCGGGCACGACCGCGGCGTGACCGATCAGTCGCGGCCGGGATCAGTCGCGGGCCCGGCGGGTCTCGCGGTCGTTGGCCTTCTGGATGGCCTCGACGAGTTCCGGCTTGGTCATCCGGGACCGGCCGGTCACGTCCAGACGCCGGGCGATGCCGAGCAGATGCTCCTTGCTGGCGTTGGCGTCGACGCCGCCGGCGGTCTCGGCCTTCGTGTCCCGGCTGCCGGCGGCCTTCGCGTCGCTCGGGCCCTTCCGCTTCTTCGCCTCCCAGTGGTCGCCGACCTTCTCGAACGAGTGCTTCACCGCGGAGAACGCGGTGCGGTGCGCGCGCTCGCCCTCGCCGTACTGCTCGACGGCGGAGTCGTGGGTCTTGATGAAGGTGTCCTGGGCCTTCTTCGGTGACCGTTTGAGGGTGTCGGGCAGTTCGTCACGTGTGGGCATACCCGTGGGTTGCCCGGGTCAGTTCGTGGCAAACCCGCCCCCGATCGGGGTGAGGGTGTACTTCGGCAGGCTGGACTGGCCGCTCCCGCCGTCGTCGGTGGTGTAGCTGCCGTCGGCGGCGATCGTGTAGTAGCGGTAGCGGCCGACCCGGTCCTGGACCATGATGCTGTCGATCCACCACTGCCCGGGGGTGGTGGTGGCGGGCAGGGTTCCGCCGATCACCCAGCCGTCCTCCTCGTTGCCCTCGGAGCCGCCGAGCCAGCTCTCCGCGCCGTCGGTACGGATGTGCGCCGAGATACCCACGACGCCGCTCATGTCGTCGGAGGCGTGGATGCGCATCCGTACGTCACGGTCGACGCTGTTGTCGCCGGTGCTGTCGCCGAGCATCTCGCCGCCGGTCAGATCGAGGGCCGGCTTGTCCCGGTCGGAGGTGGCGTCGCCGGTGATCGTGATGGTGGCCGGCCAGTTCACGCCGTCCTCGGCGTCGTCGGGGCGGAAGTACTGGCGGTAGCGGTTCGCCTTGTCCCACAGCGTGATGCCGTAGACCCGCCACACGCCCGCCGGCAGGTGCGCCGGGAGCATGCCGCTGACCTCCCAGTCGCCGTCGGTGATGGTGCCGCCCTCCACTAGCGTGCTGTTGCCGAGGTTGGCCTGGATTCCGAACGGCTCACTGACGCTGGTCAGGGCGATGCCGATCGAGTTGACCCCGGCCAGGTCGTCGGTGACCGGCAGGCGCAGGGTGGCCGTACGGTCGATGGTGTTGTCGAGCTCGCGCGGGGTCTGCCATTGCGCCCCGGTGAGGTCGGCCTCCGGACCGGCCGCGTCGTAGTCGCCGGTGACGGTGAGCGGGGTCAGGGTGGCGGTCCCGCCGTCGGTGTTCTCCTGGTTGAGACTGCCCTGGTAGGTCGCGGTCCCGTCGGGCTGGACGTTGTAGACCGTCCACCGGTGCACCCGGTCGGTGAGATAGACGCTGGCCAGGGTCCACTCGCCGGAGCGGGACAGCGCCGGGAGCTGGCCGGACATGGTGAACGTGCCGTCGTGGGTGTAGCCGACGGCCGGGGCGCCGTAACTCCAGAGCGAGAGGGTGGGCCCTTCCGGGTCGGGGTTGCGGAACGACACCGAGGCGTAGACGATGCCGCTGCGGTCGTCGGTGATGTGCGCGCTGACCGAGACGGTCCGCGGTTCGGTGTTGTCGACGGCGTTCTCACCGACCCACTTCAGCGAGGTGATGTCGATCAGCGGGACGGCCTTGTCGGTGCACTTGTCGCCGCCGGCGTCGTCCGGGTCCGGCACGCACGCGTTGAGGCCGGGACCGCCCTCGACGTCGTCGTTGCCACCTCCGCCGTCCATCCGGTCGTCACCGATGCCGCCGTCCATCCGGTCGTCGCCGTCACCGCCGTCCATGTCGTCGTTGCCGTCGCCGCCGATCAGCTCGTCGGTGCCGCCACCGCCCTGGATGACGTCGTCGCCGACGCCGCCGTCCATCTGGTCGTCGCCGTCGCCACCGGCCAGTTCGTCGTTGCCGGGTCCGCCGACGAGCTTGTCGCTGCCCTCGCCGCCGGTCGCGGTGTCGTCGTCGTCACCGCCACGCAGCGTGTCGTTGCCCGG
>NZ_JBHSBL010000028.1:351694-372488 GCF_042650585.1 Actinoplanes subglobosus | reverse complement strand
ACCACGTCGTTGCCGGTGCCGCCGTTGACGCCGTCGGCACCTCCGCCGCCGTCGAGGTGGTCGGTGCCGTCGCCGCCGTCGAGCCGGTCGCTGCCCTCGTCGCCGTTGAGCGTGTCGTCGCCCTCGTCACCCCCGGCCACGTCGTTGCCGTCGCCGCCGTTGACGGTGTCGTCGCCCTCGTCACCGGCGAGGGTGTCGGCTCCGGGTCCGCCGGTGAGCGTGTCGTCGCCCGGGCCGCCGATCACCCGGTCGCCGCCGCTGACCGGGTCGGGCTCGGTGGTGCCGCCGCCCACGGTGTCGTCGCCGGCGCCGCCGTCGACCAGGTCGGATCCGGGGCCGCCGTCGACCACGTCGGTGTCGTCGCCGCCCTTCACCTGATCGTTGCCGTTGCCACCTTTGACCTGGTCGTTGCCGGGTCCGCCGATGACGGTGTCGGCGCCGTCCTCCCCGTCGAGGTCGTCGTCGCCGGGCCCGCCGTCGACGACGTCCCTACCGCCGCGGCCCTTGATGACGTCGTTGCCGCCGAGGCCGCAGATCACGTCGTAGCCGTGGGTGCCGAACAGGCGGTCGTTGCCGACCGTCCCGACGACGGTGCAGGCCTTGCCGGTGGCGGAGACGGGCTTCCCGCCGGCGTGCGCGGGGGCGGCCGTGAGGGCCACGATCAGCGAGGCGGTGGCGATGATCCTCATACCTGGGACCCCTTCACCTTGATCTTGACGGCTTTGGAGGGTGCCGAGGGCCCGGCCGCGTTCACGGCCATCACCCGCAGAGTGAGGCTGCTCGCCTTCTTCAGCTTCTTGGTCGTGCAGGTGCGAGCCTTGGCCGGTGCGGTGCAGCGGGCGACGACGCCGGACCGGCCGGACAGTTCGGCGCGGTATCCGGTGATCGCGGATCCGCCGTTGCCGGCCGGCGCCTTCCAGCCGGCGGTGACCTTGCGGTCCGACGACCTGGCGGTGACCTCGCGGGGCGCGCCCGGGACGGTGAACGGTGTCGCCGCCACCCGGTTCTGCGCGGGACTGGACCCGGACACGTTGGCCGCGGTGACCTCGACGAACAGCTTCTGGCCGGCGGTCAGCCCGGTGAGCACGCAGCTGTACCGGTTGCCGGGCGCGGTGCAGGACGCCACCGGCTCACCGCCGGTCGCGGTGCGGAACGCCCGCGCGGTGTATCCCGTGATCGTGGCGCCGCCGTCGGAGTCGGGCACGACCCAGGCCACGGTGATCCGGCGGGCGCCGGGGGTGAGATCGAGTTCCTGGGGCGCGGACGGCGCGTGGACCTCGCGGGTCGGCCCCGGTGAGGGCGATGCCGAGGGCGTCGGTCCGGGTTCGCCCGGCGGCGCCGGGGAGGGCGATTCCGAGGGCGACGGATCGGGATCGGGTACGGCCGTCGCCACCACCGCCACGCGGGCCGCCGGGTCGCCCTCGCCGAGAGCGTTCACCGCGCTGACCGCCACGTGGTAGGTGCCGCCCGCGTCGAGGTCGCCGATCGTGCACCAGCTGTCGGTGGTCTCGCACGAGGCGACCACCGTTCCGCCACCCGGACCGGCGTAGGCGCGGGCCCGGTAGCGGGTGACGGCCGAACCGCCGCTCGTCGACGGCGGCTGCCAGAACACCGTGGCCGTGCCCGCCCCGCCGATGCCGGTGACGCCGCGGGGCAGGCCGGGGGCGGTGGCGCTGGTGGACTGGGAGGTCCGTGGGTAGAACGCGGCCGCGGCCAGGTCCGCTCCGAGTCCCAGGTCGGGCGCCTCCAGCCGTACCCCGCCATCGGTTGCGGTAGCGGTGACCCTCTGATGCACGGTCGCGTCGCCGCTGGTGACCAGGTCGAAGCCGGTCGCCGCGGCCGACGCCGCGTCGGTGCCGGCCGCGGCGAGATAGGGACCGGGCAGGAAGAGGGTGACGAAGTTGCGGACCGCCTCGCCGGCCGCGTCGAGCTGCGGGTTGCCGAGGACGCCGAGGCTGACCGGCGGTGAGCCGCCGGTGTCGTAGGTGAGCAGGTCGGCGCGGGCCTGGGCGTCGGTCGCGAGGTAGGCGCCGTCGAGTCCGCTGGTGTAGAAGCCGGCCGAGCCCTCCAGGTCCTGGGTGCGGCCTTCGAAGCGGTACGCGGTGGCGTCGGCGACGGTGTCGCTGTCACCGCACGAGTAGCCGGCGGTGCAGTCGGTGTCGCCGCGCCAGGCCGTCGGTGTGGCCCGCCCGCTGACGGTCAGCTGGTACTTCCCGTCGGTGACGGCCCGGGTGACCCGCAACCCGGCCGCCGTCGCGTTGGTGAACCGCGGCACGAACGTCCCGGTCCGCAGCACCAGTTCCACGGTGCCGCCGGTGACCGCCGCCGGCTTGTCCGCCCAGCCGTCGACCGACCATCGCACCCAGTCGCCGTAGTCGTCGGAGACCGTGGCCGCGGCGACGGCCAGTCCCGCCGAGTCCACCGTCTGCGGGGAACCGCCGGACGGAGTGACCGTCGCCGAGGCGATGCAGTAGACCGACTCGGCCGTGGCGCACACGGTGTCCCAGGCGCCGGCCGGCAGGTCGTCGGGGGTCTGCGCCGGGGCGAACCCCAGTGGCAGCGCCGCCACCAGGGTGAGCGCGGCGGTTCGGCTGGGCATCGGATTCTCCGTTCACGTCTTCCGGGCGACCAGAAGAGGTGATCGGCATCACAAACCCTCAACTGAGGCCGTTCCCGGATTCAACTTTCCCCGCCGCCAGGTTTCCCGGCCGGTCAGGCTGACGGTGTGCGCAGGGTGAACTTCGGGATGGCCGAGGTGCCACCGGGCAGCCCGGTCGATGTCCAGGTGTCGTCGGAGGCGACGTAGTAGGTGCGCTGGCGGTTGGCGTTGTCCGTGATGGTGACGTTGCAGATCTTCCACAGGCCGGGCGTGGTGGTCGCCGGCAGCGTGCCGGTGAGCTCCCACACGCCGCCGGTCTGCTCGCTGCCGACCGAGTAGAGGTAGGTCTGCGCGCCGGTGGTGCAGAACGTGGCCGAGATGCCGTCCACACCGCTGACGTCGTCGGCGGCCTTCACCTTCAGCCGTACCTGCCGGTCGGCGCCGTTGTCGGCCTCGGTGGCCCCGATGTACTCGCCCCAGCTCATGTCGATCGTCGGCGCCTCGGTGTCCGACACCCCGCCGGTCACGGTCAGCGCCGGGATCCACGACTCCGGTGGCGTCGCGCCCTGACTGACCGACCGGTACCGGTTGGTCGCGTCGTACGCCCACACCGACACCACCTTCCACTCGCCGGTGGGCACGAACGCCGGCAGCGTGCCGCTGAGCTGGACCGTGCCGGACAGGTGATCGGTCTGCTGGGAGCTGTAGAGATAGACGTTGGGCCCACCCGGGACGGTGCTGGTGAGGCGGGCACCGAGCCAGGTCACGCCGGTCAGGTCGTCGGTCGCGTCGATGTCGAGCCGCACCTCCCGCGATTCGCTGTTGTCCAGGGTGGTGCCGGTCTGCCAGGTCGCGCTGGCGATGTCGATCTGCGGCGACTCCTCGTCGTAGACGTCGCCGGTCAGCGTCAGCGGGGCCAGGGAGAACTCGTCGTCGACGGTGACCGAGCCGTCGACGGAGGTGCTGAGCGTGTAGCTGCCGTCCGGCTCGATGTTGTAGTACGAATCCCGGTAGACCCGGTCGCGCAGCTGGATGGCGGCGATCGTCCAGTCGCCGGGCACCGACATGCGGGGCAGGGTGCCGACCAGCTCCAGGACACCGTCGTGGCGGTAACCGCTGATCGGGTCCCAGCCGTTCACCCAGAAGCTGGGCCCGCCGCTCTCCGGGTTGCGGAACATCACGCTCGTGCTGATCAGGCCGCTGCGGTCGTCGGTGACGTGGACCCGCACCCGGACCGTGACGTCCGCGGTGTTGCTGACCGGCCGGTCGATGGCCCAGCGTAGCGACGAGACCTCGATGCGGGGCGACTGGCGGTCGGTGCACTTGTCACCGCCGGCGTCGTCCGGGTCGGGCACGCAGGCGTTGAGGCCGGGTCCGCCCTCGACGTCGTCGTTGCCCGGGCCGCCGTTCATGGTGTCGTCGTCGAGGCCCCCGTCCATCGTGTCGTCGCCGTCACCGCCGTTCATGGTGTCGTCGCCGGAACCACCGGACATCGTGTCGCTGCCGGGCCCGCCGTCCATGTCGTCGGCGCCGGGCCCGCCGCTCATCCGGTCGTTGCCGTCACCGCCGGTCAGCTGGTCGTCGCCGGACCCGCCTCGCACGTTGTCGTCACCGTCGCCACCGGCCACCGTGTCGTCGCCGGCCCCTCCGTTGACGCCGTCGTTGCCGGCCCCGCCGTCCAGGTCGTCGGAGTCGTCGCCGCCGTCCAGCCGGTCGTGGCCCTCGTCGCCGGTCATGGTGTCGTAACCGGAGTCGCCGGTCGCCGTGTCGTTGCCGGTGCCGCCCGAGATCGTGTCGTTGCCGCCGCCGCCCTCGATGACGTCGGCGCCCGGGCCACCTCGTACGGTGTCGTCGCCCTCGCCGCCGATCAGCCGGTCGGCGGCCTTCGCCGGCTCCGGTTCGGTCGCGCCACCGTCGACGTCGTCGTTGCCGCCACCGGCCTCGATGATGTCGTTGCCCGCACCGCCGTCGAGGATGTCGTCGTCGTCACCGCCACGCAGCGTGTCGTTGCCTGCGCCGCCCTTGAGCGTGTCCAGACCGGGCCCGCCGATCAGCAGGTCGGCGCCGGCCTCGCCTTCGAGCAGGTCGTCGCCGGGCCCGCCGTCGAGGGTGTCGTTGCCGGGCCCGCCACGGATCCGGTCGTTACCCCCGAGGCCGCAGATCACGTCGGGGCCCGGGGTGCCGACGAGGACGTCGTCGCCCGGGGTGCCGACGATCGTGCAGGTCTTGCCGTCGGCGGCGACCGGGGCCGGAGCCGGCGCGGCCTGCGCCGGTGTCGCGGCCAGGACCACGAAGACCACGGCGGCGGTGGCGGTTCCGGACCTCGGGGAACGGATGATTCGCATGGGACTGTCCTCTGTCACGCTGTGGGAGGGGCTCAGCCGCGGACCTTGATCCGGATCGGCTCGGAGGGGACGGAGACGCCGGCCGCGTTCACGGCGAAGACCCGCAGGGAGTAGGTACGGCCGACGGTGAGCCCGCTACGGAACGCGCAGTCACGGAACGCCGGCTTGTTGGTGCAGCGGGCCACCAGCCCGGACGCGTCGGACAGTTCGGCCCGGTACCCGGTGATCGGGGTGCCGCCGTTCTTCGCCGGCGCCTGCCACTCGCCGGTGACCCGGCCCCGTGACGACGTGACCGAGACGTTCACCGGCGTGCCGGGCGGGATCCACGCCGTGGCGGCCGGCATGGTGGGCGCCTCCGGTCCCCGGCCCGCCGAGTTGACCGCGCTGACGGCGACGTAGAGCCGCTCACCACCCAGGCCGGTCAGCGTGCACGAGCGGACGCCGCCGCCGGACTCGCAGCTCGCGACGGGCACGCCGCGGGCCGTGGTGCGGTAGGCGTGGGCGGTGTACCCGGTGATCGGGGCGCCGCCGTCCCTGCCCGGGGCACTCCAGTTGACGGTGAGCCGGCGTGGGCCGGGAGTGAGCCGGACCGGCCCCGGTGCGGACGGCACGACCGGTTCGGCCGACGGCGATGGTTCCGGGGTGGGCGACGGTTCCACCGACGGCGTCGGTGAGGGGGACGGGGACGGTGACGGGTCGACCGGCGGTTCGGCCGGTGACTCCGGGACGACGGCGGCCACGGCGACCCGGGCGGCGGGGGTGCCCTCCCCGAACGCGTTCACCGCGCTGATCGCGACGTGATAGATGCCGCCCACGGTCAGCTCGGACAGGGCGCAGGTCAGGAGGGTGGTCTCGCAGGAGGCGGCGATCGTGCCGCCCGACGATTGGGTCCAGGCACGGACCCGGTAGCCGCTGACCGGGGCGCCGTTGGACAGCGCCGGGGCACTCCACCGGACCGTCGCGCCGCCGGCCGTGCCGGTCGCGGACACCATGCGCGGGGCGCTCGGCGCGCTCATGCCCCACGTGCCGGACGGTGTCGGGCGGTAGTGCACGGTCAGGGGAGACATCTCGGAACCGATGCCCAGGTCCATCAGGTCCATCCGGATCCCGCCGCCCTGCACCCCGCTGATGGCCAGGGGATGCCGGTCGGGATCACCGGAGGCGACCACGTCGAAGCCGACGGCCGCGGCGGCGCTCGGTGTGGTGCCGGCCGAGGTGAAATAGACCGGCGGCAGGAAGACCTGCAGGTTGTTGCGGACGGCCGCGCCGGCCGCGGTGAGCTGCGGGTTGCCGAAGGCGCCGAAGGAGAGCGGCGGATCCCCGCCCGGGTCGTGGGCCGGGAGGACCGGCCGGGCCTGGATGTCGCTGGTGACGACCGCGCCGTCGAAGGCGGTCAGGTACCCCACCGGCATGCCCTCGAGATCCTGGGTGCGTCCCTGGAACACGTTCCGCGGCTGGCCGGCCATGCTGTGGACTCCCCCGCAGGACACCCCGGCGGTGCAGTCGGCGTCGCTGTTCCAGTGCACGACGGTCGGGCTGCCGAAGATGTTGAGCAGGTTGGCGCCGTCGTAGTCGGTGGAACGGAAGGCCAGCAGCCCGCTGCGGGCGACCGCGTCGGTGTAGCGGGGCAGGTAGGTGCCGGTGTTGATGACCAGGTGAACCGTGCCGTTGCGGATCGCGGCCGGCTGACCGTCCAGGCCGGTGAGCGACCAGTCGATCCAGTCGCCGAAGCCGTCGGAGACGGTCTGCACGGTCAGGGTGAGCCCCAGAGCGGCGGGGCTCTGCGGACCGCCACCGCTCAGCGGAAGGATCGTGGCGTCCTGGACGCAGTAGACCGCGGCGGCGTCGGCGCAGGACGAGTCCCAGACGCCGGCCGGCAGGTCCTCCGGGGTGTCCGCGTGGGCGGGAACCGCCGGAAAGCCCGCGAACAACAGCGCGGAGGCGGCGGTCAGCGCGGCACGGCGACTCGGTTTCCGGATGGCGGGCATCGATGTGCTCTCCGTTCACGTCTTCTTTGACGACCAGAAACGTGTTCGGCAGCACATTGCGCGTACTTAGCTAAGGTCCGGCCTCTTCCTGCCGCCCCATACCGATCAGGCCCTGCGGGGCCGCCCCGAACCGGGCGAATCGAACACCGGGCGCGGGCGGGCCGGTCCGCCGGGCCACCCCCAGACCACTCACCCCCTCGACGGTCACCTCCACGATGTCGGCGTCGGCGAACAACGTCGTCTCCCCGCCGGCGGGCATCGTGAGGATCAGGTCGCCGTGGTCGCGGACCTCTCCTCCAGCCGCGGTCAGACCGGCCGCCCCGCTGATCAGGTAGGGGTCGAGATTGGGGTGCGGGGTGGCGATCAGCCGGTCGTCGCGGACCGACAGCACCCAGGGCAGGCTGAGCTCACCGCGCTCCGGGCCGAGCCGGGCCAGGGCGCAGCGCCGGCCGGCGGCATCGACGAACGTGACGATCGGGCCGACGTCACCACGGCCGAAGGTCCCCCAGGCGCGGGCGGTGAAGTGCATGCCGTCGTAGTTGCCGACGCCGTAGGTGATCGTGTCACCGGCGGTCAGCGTCAGCACCCACGAGCCGTCCAGCGGGAACAGCCGCGGGCAGCCCCACGAGGTGCGGTCACGGGAGACGATCACGCCGTCGTACTGCCAGTTCAGCAGGTCGGCGGAGTGGTACTGGAGGACCCCGGCGGTGCCGCCGCGGAGGGTGGCGGACAGCAGCATCCGCCAGTTGGTGCCGGCCCACCACACGTACGGATCGCCCATCCCGGTGACCCCGGACGGCGGCCCGCCGACCAGCGGGCCGGACGGGTCGCCGCGCCATCCGGTGATGCCGGGGACCGCGGCGGCCCGGGCGACGCCGCCGTCGGTGAGCGTGTGGAACAGGACCGGGCCGTCCGGGCCGGTCACGACACTGCCACAGCCGGACGGACGGTCGCCGGACGCGGGGCCGGACGCCTGCTCGGTCCAGATGATCAGATCGTCGGAGGTGGCGTGTCCCCAGGCCGGCCCGTCGCCGGACAGGTGCTCGTAGAAGACCTGGTAACGCCCACCGGAGGTGAGGACGCCGAAGAGCTCGCCGACACGACCGTCACGCGGTGTGAAGTGCAGCCGGGGCCGCGCCACTCGTTCCATGCCTCAGCGTGGCATCGACGCCTGTCCCGCGCCAGTGGGGAGTCGTGGTTAGTCTGACCGGGTGCCTTACACACCGGGGGAGACGGCGGAGCGACTCGGCGTCAGCATCGACACCATTCGCTACTACGAGAAGATCGGGCTGCTGCACGGCATCCAGCGGACGTCGGCCGGCCGGCGGGTCTTCTCCGACGACGACCTGTCCCGCCTCGGGCTGCTGCGGTGCCTGCGCGACTCCGGCATGCCGATCGCGCGCCTGCGCCGTTTCGCCGAGCTGCTGAGGCTCGGTGACGAGGGTGCCGAGCAGCGCACCGCGCTGCTGGAGGAGCACGACCGGGAGATCGACGCGAGGGTGGATCAGTTGCGGCTGGAGCAGAAGCGGGTCCGGGAGAAGATCGCCTGGTACCGGTCGGTGTCCTCATGACCGTCGCGTGGGTGAAGAGCCTGACCTTCGACTGCGCCGACGCCCTGGTCGTCGGCCGGTTCTGGGCGGCCGCGCTGGGCGGCGAGCTGGACAGTGACTCGACCAGCGACAAGGCCTACGTCGAGGCGCCCGGCTGGGGCGGCCCCAACCTGTGGTTCCAGCGGGTGCCCGAGCCGAAGACGGCGAAGAACCGGCTGCACTTCGACCTGCGTGCGCCGGACGAGGACGTGCCCGCCGAGGTCGACCGGCTGGTCAGGCTCGGCGCCACCGTGGTGACGCCGGGCGAGCTGACCGTCATGGAGGACCCGGAGGGCAACATCTTCTGTGTGGAGCTCTGACTAGTAACGGCACCTCAGCAGCACCAGCGTGTGCCGCTGCACGGTGAACTGCGTCCCGGAGCGGGCGGTCCTGCGTTTGGCGGCCAGCAGCGGGTCGGCGGTGTTGGCCGCCACCTCCCAGGTCCGCCCGTAGTCGCGGCCCGGCAGGGTGAAGGCGACATCCTCGTCCAGCGGGTTGAACAGCACCAGGAACGAGTCGTCCCGGATCTCCTCGCCGAGCGCGTCCCGTTCCGGGATGCCGTGGCCGTTGAGGAAGACGGTCATCGTCATGCCGCTGCGGGTGTTCCAGTCGGCCTCGGTCATCGGCTGACCGTCGCGGCGCAGCCAGGCGATGTCCGGCAGCGCCGAGTCGCCGGCCGGCTGGCCGGTGAAGAACCGCCGCCGCCGGAAGATCGGGTGGTCGGCCCGGAGCTTGAGCAGCCGCCGGACGAAACCGGTGAGCACGTCCTCGTTGCGGGCCTCGGCCCAGTCGACCCAGGAGATCTCGCTGTCCTGGCAGTAGACGTTGTTGTTGCCGTGCTGGGTACGACCGAGTTCGTCGCCGTGGGCGATCATCGGGACGCCCTGGCTGAGTAGCAGAGTGGCCAGGAAGTTCCGCTTCTGCCGCTCGCGGAGCACGATGACGTCGGCGTCGTCGGTCTCGCCTTCGACACCGCAGTTCCACGACCGGTTGTGGCTCTCCCCGTCGCGGTTGCCCTCACCGTTGGCGTCGTTGTGCTTCTCGTTGTAGGAGACCAGGTCGTGCAGGGTGAACCCGTCGTGCGCGGTGACGAAGTTGATCGACGCGATCGGGCGGCGGCCGTCGTCCTGGTAGAGGTCGGAGCTGCCGGTGAAGCGGGAGGCGAACTCGCCGAGGCTGGACGGCTCGCCGCGCCAGAAGTCCCGGACCGAGTCGCGGTACTTACCGTTCCACTCGGTCCAGTTGGGCGGGAACCCGCCGACCTGATAGCCGCCGTCGCCGACGTCCCACGGCTCGGCGATCAGCTTCACCTGTGACACCACCGGGTCCTGGTTGACCAGGTCGAAGAACGCGGCCAGCCGGTCCACCTCGTGGAACTCCCGGGCCAGCGCGGCCGCCAGGTCGAACCGGAACCCGTCGACGTGCATCTCGGTCACCCAGTAACGCAGACTGTCCATGATCAGCCGCAGGGACTCGTGGTGCCGGACGTTCAGGCTGTTCCCGGTACCGGTCGTGTCGTAGTAGTACTGCCTGTCCTCGTCGACGAGCCGGTAGTAGGCCGGGTTGTCGATGCCCCGGAACGACAGCGTCGGGCCCAGATGGTTGCCCTCGGCGGTGTGGTTGTAGACGACGTCCAGGATCACCTCGATGCCGGCCTGGTGCAGGGCCTTGACCATGGCCTTGAACTCCTGCACCTGCCCACCGCCCTCGGGGAACGACGAGTAGCCGTTGTGCGGGGCGAAGAACCCGATCGTGTTGTAACCCCAGTAGTTGGTCAGGCCCCGCTCGATCAGCCCGCTGTCATGGACGAACTGATGCACCGGCATCAGCTCGACGGCGGTCACCCCGAGACCCTTCAGATACTTGATCATCGCGGGGTGGGCCAGGCCGGAGTACGTGCCGCGGACGTCCTCCGGGATGTCCGGATGCCGGACCGTCATGCCCTTGACGTGCGTCTCGTAGATGACGGTCTGCCACATCGGGATCTTCAGCGGCCGGTCGTTGCCCCAGTCGAAATACGGGTTGATCACCACCGACCGCGGTGAGTAGGACGCCGAGTCGAAGTCGTTCACCGACCCGGCATCACCGAAGTTGTACGAGAACAGCGCCTGATCCCACTCGTAGGTGCCGTCGATCGCCTTCGCATACGGATCGAGCAGCAGCTTGCTGGGGTTGCAGCGCAGCCCCCGGGACAGGTCGTACGGCCCGTGCACCCGGTAGCCGTAGCGCTGGCCCGGCACCACCCGGGGCAGGTAGCCGTGCCAGACCAGCGCCTCCCGCTCCGGCAGGTCGATGCGGGTCTCCTTGCCGTCGTCGTCGAACAGGCACAACTCGACGCGGGTGGCCGCCTCGGAGAAGAGCGCGAAATTGGTGCCGCCGCCGTCATAGGTGGCGCCCAGCGGGTACGGGTTGCCCGGCCAGATATGCATGGGCCCCACCTTGCCCAATAACCGGCGTCAGGAAAACTGTGATCAGGTCAACGCGGCCATCAGCAGGCGCCCGGCCAGCGCCGGCGTGTCGCCGCCCATCTTGAGCGTGTTCAGCGAGTAGACCATCCGGCGGCTCAGGTCGAGCGTCGCGCCCATGCCGTTGTTGTAGCCCGGCCGGTCACCCGACTTGCCCCAGATCTCGACGCCGCCGACGATCAGCCGGCTCAGCCCGCAGCCGTACACCGCCTTGTCGAACGGCACGGTCAGCATCGCCGTCAGCTCCCGCCGCGGCAGCAGACGGCCGCCGAGCAGGGCGGTCAGGAACCGGTCCAGGTCGGCGGTCGTCGAGATCATCTCGGCGGCGGCCCACTGCAGCGACGGATTGGCCCGGGTGACGTCCACATACTCGCCGTCGATCAGCTCGTAGCCGTGCGCGTGCGGCCCCGGGATCGCGGTGTGCGTACCCGGCAGATAGGTGTGCCGCAGGCCGAGCGGCCGCAGGATGCCCCGCCGGATCGCGTCGGCGTAGGGCCGCCCGGTCACCCTCTCGATCACCAGCCCGGCCACGATGTAGCTGACATTGCCGTACACCTGCTTGTCGCCCGGGGTGAAGAGCGGCTCCTCGTTCCACAACACCTGGTAGCCGGGCTCGAACGTGTCGAACCGGTGCTCCAGGAACCAATCGCGGTCCTTGTGCGGGATCTCCCGCGCCCGCAGCCCACTGGTGTAGTCGAGCAGCTGCCGGATCGTGCCCGGATAGCCCTCCGGCAGCCGGTCCGGCAGGTAACGGCGCACCGGCGCGTCCAGCTCCACCAGCCCGGCCGCCACCAGCTGCAGCATCACGGTCGCGGTGAACGCCTTGGTCATGCTGCCGATCCGGAACCGGGCATCCCACGGCACCGGGCTGCCGCTGCGCACGTCACCCACGCCGGCCCGGCCGCACCAGCGCCCGGCCGACCCCTCGACGCGGACCAGGGCGCCACTCACCGCCGGATCGAGCGGGTCCAGCGCCGCGGCGAGCGCGGTCTCATTCACACCCTGGGCGTACGCGGGGACGCGCCCCGTGAGTGCCAGGGCGGTTCCGGCGAACGCGGCTCCGAGCAGGGTACGACGCTGCATGTCTGACAACCTCCGAAGTGGACTGGAACCCACTCTTCCCGGCCGGGTCGTCATGGTCATCCGGGCTGTTCCCGGAGCCGTACCCCTAGGAGATTTCAGCAACACCCCCGGGTTTCCCGGAAAGATCACGGGTAGAACCGTGAGAGTGCAACCGCGCCGCTACCTGATCCTGGCCATCTGCTGCATGAGCCTGCTGATCATCAGCCTCGACGTCACCATCGTGAACGTCGCGCTCCCCGCGATGGCCGAGGACCTGGACGCCCCCGTCTCCGGCCTCCAGTGGATCATCGACGCGTACGTGCTGGTCCTGGCCAGCCTGCTGGTGCTGGCCGGCTCGACCGGTGACCGGATCGGCCGGCGCCGCGTCTTCCAGGCCGGGCTCGCCCTGTTCACGATCGGCTCGCTGCTGTGCAGCCTGGCGCCGACCCTGGAGACGCTCATCGCGTTCCGGATGATCCAGGCGGTCGGCGGCTCGATGCTCAACCCGGTCGCCATGTCGATCATCACAAACACGTTCACCGAGCCCCGCGAACGAGCCCGCGCGATCGGCGTGTGGGGCGCGGTCACCGGCTTCAGCATGGCCCTGGGCCCGCTCGCCGGCGGTGTCCTGGTCCACTCGTTCGGCTGGCCGTCCATCTTCTGGATCAACGTGCCGGTCGGTGTCGTCGCGTTCCTGCTGGCCTGGCGGTTCATCCCGGAGTCGCGGGCCGAGCACCCGCGCCGCCTCGACCCGGTCGGCCAGATCCTGGTGTTCACCCTGCTCGCGACGCTCACCTTCGGCATCATCGAGGGCCCGTCCGAGGGCTGGTCCTCCCCGGTGATCGTCGGCTGCTTCACCCTGGCCGCCGCCTCCCTGGCCGCCCTGCTGTGGTGGGAGCCGCGCCGCGAGGAACCACTGATCGAGCTGCGCTTCTTCCGCAGCGCGCCGTTCAGCGGCGCCACCCTCGTCGCGATCAGCGCTTTCGCGTCGCTGGGCGGCTTCCTGTTCCTCAACACCCTCTACCTCCAGGAGGTACGGGGCCTGTCCGCCCTGCACGCCGGCCTCTACACCCTGCCGATGGCGGTGATGACGATCGTCGCGTCGCCACTGTCCGGCCGGCTGGTCGGCTCCCGCGGCACCCGCCTGCCGCTGCGCATCTCCGGCGTGTCGATGGCCGTCGGCATGCTCCCGCTGACCTGGGCCGGCCCGGACACACCCGCCTGGCAGCTGTTCGCCGGCTACCTGCTCTTCGGGTTCGGGTTCGGCATGGTCAACACCCCGATCACCAACACCGCGGTCTCCGGCATGCCCCGCGCCCGCGCCGGGGTCGCCGCCGCCATCGCCTCCACCAGCCGCCAGGTCGGCAGCGCCCTCGGAGTGGCCGTGATCGGCGCGGTCGTCGCCTCCGGCAGCGCCCCCGACGATCCGGCCGGCTGGTGGATCCTCTGCGCCCTCGGCCTGGCGGTCCTGATCATCGGCCACGTGACCTCGGGCCCGTGGGCCCGCTCCACGGTCACTCGCGCCACCCTCGACCGCGTCCCCGCCTGACCCCCCTTCCCCTTCACTTCCCCCGGCCCGTCCCTCTCCCCCGGGCCTGGTCGGCGGCCCGGTCCCGAAAATGGGGCGACAGGTGACATCGCGGGCCGGAGACTTGCCGGGTGATTCTCGGCGCCGCCCTCCGTTCCATGCGTCCCCCGTCCCCACTGGCCGGGCGACTGTCCGTGCAGTCGCTGCTGTTCGCCCTCGGCGACGGCGCCTTCATGACCGGGTCGGCGGTGTTCTTCACCCAGATCGTCGGGCTGTCCGCCGCCCAGGTCGGTCTGGGCCTGACCATCGCCGGGATCGCCGCGTTCCTGGCCGCACTGCCGATGGGCAAGCTGGTCGACCGTTTCGGGCCGAAGCGGATGTGGGCGGTCAGTGCCGTCGGCCAGGCGGGGATGTTCGCGCTGTGGCCCTTCATCACCGACTTCCGGGGCTTCGTCGCCATGGCCGTCGGCATGGAGATCGTCAGCGCACTGGGCCAGGCAGCCCACGGCGCGTACACGATCGACGTCCTGCCGCCCGGCGAGCGGGTGAAATCACGGGCCTACATGTACTCCGCGCTCAACCTCGGTTTCACTCTCGGCTCCCTCACCGGCGGTATCGCGCTGGCCTTCCACTCCAACGACGTCCTGCACGCCCTGCCCTGGTTCACCAGCGTCGTCTTCCTGGTCAACGCGGCCGCCGTGACCAGGCTGCCCCGGGCCTCCCACGACAATCGCACCGCCGCCGAACGCAAGATCAAGATTCCCGGGCCCGGTCCGCTGCGCAACCCCGGCTGGCTGCTCACCACCTTCTTCGAAGGGGTCTTCTGGACCAACCAGGTGCTGCTCAACGTCGTGATCCCGCTGTGGCTGGTGGAGCAGACCGACGCCCCGCGGGTGCTGCTGGCCTTCCTGTTCGGCACCAACACGGTGATGTGCATCTTCCTGCCGATGGTGACGGCACGCGGGGTCCACGGCATTCCGACAGCGCTGCGGGCGGTCCGGATCTCGTCGCTCTTCTTCGTCATCTCCTGCGTGATCACGCTGGCGACCCACGACACCGTCGGCTGGGTCACCATCGCGCTGGTCTGGCTGGGACACGTCACCGTGACCGGGGCCGAGCTCTACCTGTCGGCGGCCGGCTGGACCTTCGAGGCTGAACTGATGGACCCGCGCCAGCGCGGCGCCTACCAGGGGGCGGCCGGCCTGACCAGCACACTCGGCAAGGTGTGGGCGCCGGCTGTCTACACCTTCCTGGCGATGAACTGGGGTGCCGCCGGCTGGCTGCTGATCGCCGGCGTCATCGTGGTGGCCACCGTCGCCATCCACCCGTCGACCCGCCTGGCCCGCCGATTCCTGGAGACCCACGTCCCCGCCGACGTACTGGCCGACGCCCGCGCCGACGCGGCCCCCGCCCCGGCCGCGGACGAGGCGGCCCCGTCCCCCGCCACGAACGAGGCGGCCGCGAGATGAGCCTCGACACCTCGGTGTGGGTTCCACTTCGGTGAATCCACTGCCCGGCCCGCCGGTTCCGGTACTCGGCCGGCCATTCCGGCGATGTCGCGGACGCCCGCGGGGTGCTATTCCTGTCGGACCACGTTTGATCGAGAGCGCGAGGTGACGGTCATGCTGCCCGGCGGGATGATGCCCATAACTCAGCTGGCCGCGATGATCCGCCAGACCCCGCCGCAGTCGGCCGTCAGCATGCTCAACGGGCTGCCGCCGGACCGGTTCGTGGCCGTGTCGGACGCCCTCGGCCCGGCCGACCTGGCCCGCGTGATGCTGGCCGGCAAGCCCGGCACCCGCGCCAGGGTGCTGAAGATGTTCGCCGACCGGGACGTGGTCCGCGCGAGCGCGTCGCCCTCCCCCGAGCAGGCCGCCGGGCTGCTCACCGAGCTGCCGCCGGACCGGTTGCGCCACCTGTTCCGTGAGCTGCCCGAACCGGTCCGGGCCGCGTTGCTCACGACGCTCCCGGACGCACGGCGTGACGACCTGCTCGGCGAACTGGACGACGGCCACGCGCGGGACGTCCGGGCCCGGCTGTACGTGCGGGCGGTCACCGAGGCGCTGCGCCGGGCCAACGCCGAGGTCGACGTGCCGGAGAACGCCCCGCTGGGGGTCATGTGCGTCACCGCCTATCAGCGGGTCGTCGCGATCGCCGCGCACCTGGGCGACGATGGCCGGGCCGGGGTGACCGCCGCCGAGAACGCGGCCTACCGGCTACGGACCCATGGCGCGCTGGCGATCGCCGGCCAGCCGATCGCCGCCGAGGTCCGGCGTCACTGCGCCGAGGCCCACGAGCAGGGCCGCCCGCTCAGCGCCGTGACGTGGGCGAGCGACCGCGACGACGGCCCCCTCAAGCGGGTCCTCGCCTCGCTGTTCTCCTGATCTCCGGCGTGGAACAGGTAACGGGTACCGCGGCGGGTCAGGCGGTGGCCAGGTTCTCCAGGAGGTCGGCGGCCGCGTCCGGGCGGTCGGCGGTGGCATTGGTGACCAGGCAGTAGAGCAGGGCCGGCAGTGGGGTGTCGGCGGTCAGGGCCGGGTCCAGTTCGGCGCCGGCCAGCGAGGTCAGTGACAGCACCCGGGTGGTGGCCGGGGTGGCCTGCGTGGCGCGGGCCGCGACCGCCGGGGCGAGCATGGTGAGACGGTCGGCGAGCAGCGGCAGCACGTGGCAGCGGAACGGGCACGCCTGGCAGCCGGGTAGTTCCCGCGGTGGCGCCTTGGCCAGCAGGCGGCGCAGCCGTTCCTGGGCCGTCGCGAATTCGGAGGCGGCCGCGGCGCCCACGGCCCCGTCGCCGGCCGCCCCGTCACCGGCTGCCTCGTCGCCGACGGCCGTCCGGTCGCTCCAGTCGCGGCAGAGCCGGGCCAGCTCACGGGCGGCCTGATCGTGGCGGACCCGCTCGGCCGCCGGGACCGGGCCGGCGCTCGCCGGGCTGCGGGCCGCGAAGACGGCGGCCAGCCAGCGATACCCGGCCTGAGCGGACGCACAGTAGGCCACCCCGGCCTCCTGCCCGCCCCGCCACGCCGACCACGCCCGCCAGGCGCCGTCGGCTGAGCCGGCCAGCACCGAACGGAAGAACGGCAGCAACGCCGCGTCCGGCCGCCCCGCCCGGTCGAGCAGCTCACACGGCTCGGGGCAGTACCGGCAGGCCCCGTTCAGGTGCAGATACGTCCGGTCGGCCGGCTCGGCGCGGGGAGCCGCGACGGCCGGCTCCGGTGCCGGCGGCGGCATCCGCAGCAGCACCGGGGCGCCCAGTTCGGAGTCGTGCACGACGGCCACCCCCGGGCGCAGGTTGGCCAGGTGCCGGCTCTGCGCCTCGGTGAGCCCGGTCATCGCGGCCAGGACCGCCCGGTCGTCCGGCGCGGCCAGCCGGTGCAGGATCTTCACGTCGGTGTTCTTGAGCGTGTCGGCGGCCAGTTTGGTGGGGATCTGGTCGGCGATCAGGAAACCCTCACCGTAGGCGCGCATCTCGGCGAGCAGGTCGGTGAACATGGTGACCGCCTTGGCCTGCACGTCGGGGCTCTCCGCACCGCCGGACCGGGTGGCCGACAGCAGCCGGTGCGCCTCCTCGATCAACGTCAGGTGCCGCAGCCCCCGGCCGGTCGCGGCGCGGGCCTCGGCGTGTTCGTAGAGCAGGCACAGCAGCAGCGCCATCACGAACGACTTCTCCTCGTCGTCACCGAGGTTGCGCAGTTCGATGACGCAGGGCTTCTCGAAGATCTCGGCGACCGGCACGGACCGCGACCCGTTCAAGGTCAGACCCTTGGTGCCGACCATCAGGCTGCGGAGCCGGGACCGCAGTGCGGCCCCCATGTTCTGGTGGACCTCCGGGGCGTACGCCCGGCGTGTCAGCACCTCGTCGATCTTGTCGTGCAGATCGGAGAGCGACGGGACGACAGCGGCCAGATCGTCCGGCGACGGGTGTACGCCGAGCGCCTCGTTCGTGGAGGTGCGCAGGTTCCAGCCCCGCTCGGTGTAGATCTCCAGCATCGCCTCCTCCAGCACGTACGACATGCCGGCGAACATCGGGAAGGCGGCGTTGAAGACGGCCTTGAGCAGGTCGATGTGCCGGGCCAGGGAGGCACCGGCGACCGGGAGGAACGGGTTGAGGCGCAACGGCGAGTCACCGCCGATGGTGAGGACACGCACCCCCAGGTCGTGGCGCAGCGCGCGGTACTCGGCCTTCGCCGGTTCGATCACCAGGAACGGCACCCCGAGCTTCCGGTACGCCTCCCGCAGCAGATGCTGTGCGGTGGTGGTCTTGCCGAAGCCGGTCATCCCGGTGATGAACACATGCCGGTTGAGTGCCGTCCCGGACAGCCCCACCGCCCGCAGGTCGTTGCCCTGCGAGTCCTGCAGCATGCCCAGCGGCACCGTGTCCGGCCCGGGCGGCGGCGCGTTGACCGCGAAGTCGGCGACGTCCCGGACCGGGGTGCCCGGCACGTCCCGCCGTGGCGGCGCGACCACCACGGCCAGTTCGTCGGAGCTGAGGCAGGTGGCGAGGGTGTCGAACATGGCACCGAGCGGATGCCCGGCCCCCGGCTTGCGGGTGGTCAGCGACAGCACCGTGCCCTGCAGCATGGCGTCGCGGATCAGCCACGGCGCCGGCCGGATCAGGCGGACCGGCTCGACCGCTCCGGCGTCACCGCTGTAGATGCTGCGCAGCGCGCCGGCGACCTGGGCGAGGGCGGCGTCGCTGTCGGCTGCCAGGTAGACGGCGGTGCGCCACCAGCCGGTGGTACGGGCCGCCTCCATCCGGTCGATGTACTGCCGGATCAGCAGCTCGGCGGCATCGGCCCCGGCGTCGAGACGTTCGGAGCCGACGGTACGGCCACTGGTGACGGTGGTCCCGGAGGTGACGGTGCCCGGGTCGATCAGGTGCGCCCACTGCTGGGTGACGCTGCTGGCCTGCCCGAGCGGGGCGGCCCAGCGCAGTGCACGGCTCGCCGGGTTGCGGGTGCCGGCCAGGCTGCAGAACAGCTGGAGGCTGGCCAGGGCGGCGGGCAGCGCGCCACCGGTGGGCACCTCACGGCGGCTGGTGGACTCGGAGGTGGTGGTCTGCTCCGACTCGGTCACGGTGCGGCGGGCCAGCCCGTGCAGGTCGCCGCGCAGCTGACGGCAGCGGTCCAGGGCGGCGTCCAGGTCGTCGGGGGCGATCGGCTCGGCGACCACGACGACGGCGTATCGGCGGCCGGCGACCGCTGCGGTGAGCCGGTCGATGTTCTGGGCGAACGCGCGCGGGCCGATCCGGACCGACGGGACGCCGGTGACCACGCCGAGGGCCGGGGCGACCTGCAGGAACTCGGTGACCGTCGGCAACGCCACGGCGTCCAGCGGAACCGGCGGGCCGAGCCGCAGCCCCGGGAGGTTGGCCTGCAGCGCACCGGCCTGCCCGGCCAGGAAGTCGGCCGCCGAACCACCGGCCGCGGCCATCCGCCGGCTCCCGTAGTGGAACGTGTGCCGGTCACCGTCACCGTGCGCGACCATGACGGTGGCCTGGCCCGGGGTGTGCAGCGCGGTCAGCACGTTGGCCATCAGTGACGGCGGCGGGTTGTGGGCCCCGCCGAGTTCCTCGACCTGCCGCAGTACCGGGCGGGCCGGCGAGTCGGCGGTGTCGGCGACCTGCCAGCGGGCCGGTTCGAAGTCACCGAGGTAGCGGCGTTCCAGAGCGGAGAGCAGCAGCGCCGCGTTCTCGGCCGGCGCGACCTCCAGCTCGGCCGCCGGCGCGGCGGGGGTGAGCACGTCGTCAGGCATGTCGGCCTGTCCTCTCAGGAACGGCGCCACGGGGGCGTCGAGTCGTCGGCGGGAGCGGCATCGGCCGGAGGAGGACCGGACGCGGACTTCCATGGCGGCTCCGGCTCGCCGGCGGCGGGACTGGTACCGGAGACGGGACTGATCGCGGAGGTGGGACTGTCGCCGGTGGTGGGCCGCCACGGCGGTGACGGCAGCCGGCCGGTGGGGCGGGACGCCGCGACCGCCGCCACC
Organism: Actinoplanes subglobosus; assembly: GCF_042650585.1. NCBI lineage: Bacteria > Bacillati > Actinomycetota > Actinomycetes > Micromonosporales > Micromonosporaceae > Actinoplanes > Actinoplanes subglobosus. The sequence goes on along the minus strand of NZ_JBHSBL010000028.1, from coordinate 352,930 downwards.
GGGCGTGCGGTACCGGCCGGGCCGTCGATGAAACAGCCGCTCAGGGCCGGCCACCAGGCCGCGCCGACGGCCACGTCGAACTCCGGTTCGGTGGAACTCCAGACGCTTCCGAAGCGGGTCAGGGCGTCGGCGGCGAACGGCCAGACCGCGCCGAGGCCACCGACGACCACGGTCGGACGGGGGCCGGACGAGCGCGAGTCCGCGACGGCGCCGGTGATCGTGCCGACCGCCCGGTTCACCTCGTCCCAGCCGGCCATGTCGGCTCTGGTCAGACGCAGCGGTGCGGTCAGGTGGTCGGCGAGGACACCCCGCCAGGGCAGGGACCGGCCGGAGGGGGTGTGCCGCATGCGGGCGCCGTACTCCAGGGCGGCGTCGAGCAGGTGCAGGGTCGAGCCGGGTCGCACGCCCCGGCAGCGGTCCAGCACCTCGGCGCAGAGACGATCGGTCCAGGCACCACTGCCCGCGTCGATCCTCCGGCCGGGGCCACGCCGTACCGACAGGCGGTCTTCGGTGCGGACCACCTCGTACTCCCGGATCGTGGTCCGCCGTTCGCCGCAGGAGACGACGGTGACCGGACCGCGGAAGCCGGGATCGGCGTCGCCGGCCGGATCGGTGAGCCAGCGGCACAGCAGCGCGTCGTCGGAGCCGGCCGTGAGCAGATCGGGCAGCCCGGCCGCCGCCGCCTCCCGGCGCAGCTCGGCGCCCTCTCCCCCGGCCGTGCCACGGTCGGCCGCGTCCTCTCCGCCGGCCGCGCCCTCGCCGACCGCACAGAGTGGGTAGCCGCCGGCCAGCGTCGGGTCGCCGCCACCGAGGTAGGCGATCAGCCGGGCCCGCAGCCCGCGCAGGAACAGCGCACCTCCCGGATCGACCCGCCAGTGGTGGAGCCCGGACGACGAGGCGGTGAGGCTGCCGGCATCGCTGGCCCACCCGGCGGCGTCGGCGGCGTTCGGGATGAGGGCGCGGCGCCCGTCACCGACCGGATCGGTCCGGACCCGCCCACCGGCGGCCTCAGCCAGCGCGACGACCGTCCGGGAGTGTTGAACGTCGATGCCGAAGACACCGCTCACGTGTTCTCCCGCAGGCGCCGGGTCGCCGCCATCAGCGGCTCCAGGAACTCGTCGCGGACCCGGTGCAGCGCCGTCACCGCGCCGTCGGAGGCCGCCAGTGACGGCTGGGAGCGGGGCACCAGCCACACCATCGTGGTCTCGGCGGCCGCGGCGGCCAGGGCACCCAGCG
>NZ_JBHSBL010000028.1:0-351681 GCF_042650585.1 Actinoplanes subglobosus | reverse complement strand
CCGCCTCCCGTGCGCTGGCCAGCCCGGCCTTGCCGCTGATGGCGTTGGCGGTCCGCTCGCCGAAGACCGCTCCCGCGCCGAGCCCGAACGGCCCGGCGATCAGCCCGACCGCACCGCCGAGGACGGCGCCCCCGATCCGGACGGCCGGCGGGGCGGGCGGCGGCGTGGGCACGAAGACACTGATCGGCCCGGGTGCGAGACGGTCCCGCAGGGCACGGATGCCGTCGTCGCCGAGTCCGTGGTGACCGAGGTCGCGGGCCACGCCGAAGGTGTTGTCGCGGATGCGTTCGGCGAGCTCGGAGATGCTGGCCCGGACATTGCGGTCGATCATGACGGCGTAGTCCCGGCCCTCCTTGAGCGGCAGGTTGTTGATCTCCCGGATGGCGTCGGCGGCGGCCGCTCCGACCTGTGACTGGGCCTGCGCCACCAGGCCGTAGACGATGTCGTTGACCCGGGCGGCGAGCTGCTGCCGCATCCGGTCGGCGGTGAGGACGCGCGCGGCGTGTTCGGCCGAGGCGCGGGCGGCGGCCTCCTCGGCGGCGGCGGTACGCCGGTTCATGTCGACGGAGATGTCGGCGAGCGCCTGTTCGGCCCGGAACAGCCGGGTCGCGACGGTGGCGCGGTGGCCGGCGGCCAGGTCGGCGAGCAGGTCACGCAGTTCGGGCCCGCCGAACCGGTCGGGGTGGGCGGCGGCGGCCCGGGCGGAGACGAACACCGGTTCCGGCGGGTCGGCGTCGAGTTCGTCGGCGACCTCGGACAGCCGCAGCCGGCAGAACGGCGCCACCTTCTCGTGGAACCGCTGCCAGCCCTCCTCGGTGTCCTCCTTGAGGAACGCGTTGACCACGAAGACCACCGAGTGCGGGCCGTGGGTGTCGAGGTGCGCGGCGAGGAAGTCCTGCTCGGTCTCGGACAGCGGGCTGCGTGAGTCGACCACCCAGATCAGCAGGTCACCGGCGCGGGCCTCGGCGGTGGCGCGCTCGTCCATCTCCGGGTTCTCGTCGACGCCGGGCGAGTCGACCAGCAGCAGTCCGCCGGGGAAGCGGCCGCCGCTGACGGTGACGGCCAGGTGGGAGACCTCGCGGACCCGGTCGCGGCGGGTGCCGCTGCTGTCGATGAGGGAGACCTGTTCGGCGATGACGGCCCGGTCGAAGCCGAGGCTGACGAACCGCCCGCCGGTGAGGGCGAGCAGTTCGTCGGCCTTGCCGGCCCGGATCATGCAGGCCACGCCGGTCTCCGGCAGCGCTCCGGTCGGCAGCAGGGGCCGCCCGATCAGCACGTTGAGCAGGCTGGACTTGCCCGAGTTGAACCGGCCGCCGAAGGCGATGCGCACCTCCGGCTCGGCCAGCGCGGCCGACGCCTGCTGGAGGCGCTCGCGCAGGTCGTCGCGGACCGGGCGGCCGACGGCCCGGTCGAGTTGCTGGAGCACACCGAGCGAGGCGGCCGACGTCTCGGGGTCGAACCGGTCGGCGAGGCCGCTGATCGCGGGCGTCGGCATGACGGTCATGTGGTCGGGTCTCCCGGTTCTCAGATCTGGTGGCTGGCGGCGACGGTGTCGTCGAGCTGCTTGCGGTGGGTGAGGACGGCGTCGAAGGCGCGGGACAGGTCGCCCAGTGTCTTCTCCTTCTCCTCCTGGCTGCGCTCGTTCATCGCGGCCTGCTCGTCGATGGACTGGGCCTCCGCTTCGAGGGCGGCGGTCACCTCGGCGGTGATCTGCTCGGCGAGGGGCTGGAAGTAGCGTTCGACGTCACTGTGCAGGTTCCGCTGGAGGGCTTCGACCTGGCTGGTGAGGTGGGGTACGGCGTGGTCGGCGGCGAGTTTCTTGATCCGCTTCTCGAGGCCGATGTTGCCGGCGGCCTGCGCACCGACGGCACCGGCGATCAGTGCGAGCGGGATGGCGACCGGGGCGGTCAGGCCCATGCCGACGATGACCACGGCTGCGCCGACCGTGGCGGCCACGCCGCCGAGGGCTGACCGGTATCCGCCGACGCCGCCGCCGATGCCTGCGGTGAGGTTGCCGAAGGCGATGCCGATGATGGTGGAGGTGATGCGCTCGCCGATGCCGATCAGCTCGCCGCGGCCGTCGGTGCCGACCGTCTCACCGGTGAGCTGGAACTGGATGTCCTCGACTTCGGCCTCGATGGCCCGGACCTCGGCGGTGAGGTCCTCGACCATGGTCTCACGGGCGCGGGCCAGCCGGTTCGCGGCGACGGTGTGGCTCCACTCGCGGCGGCGGCTGTCGACGAAGGCGTTGATCACCTCGTCGGCCTCCTGCTGGATCTTGGTGGTGCGGAAGATCCGGGCGAAACCGGCGGCCGTCTTGAGCGAGACGGTCTCCAGGTGACCGGCGAGCCCGTCCCGGATGGACCGCTCGTTCTCCAGCAGGCCGGCCTGCAGCGCGGCGGCCGAACGCAGTTTCTGGTCGTCGATGATGCGGGCCACCCGGTCACCGCGGCGGCGCAGGTCGAGCAGCCGGGGGCGGATCTGCAGGTACTTCTCCCGCAGCTCGCCCCGCTCGGTCTCCAGACCGCTACGGAGCCGGTTGATGCGCCGCTCGACGTCGTGGCTGAGCAGCAGCCCGTGCCCGGCGAAGCGGCGCACGTGCTGGCCGAGCCGCTCGGTGAGCAGGTATTCCGCGAGCCGGCGCTCCAGCGCGAGGATGCCGGACGCCTCGACCTGCGCCTCGTCACCACGGGCCCGGCCCTGCTCGGCGGCACGGGCGTCGATCAGGTAGAGGCCGTGCTGGGCGAGGTCCTGACCGGCGTAGCGGTCGCCGGCCTGCCGCTCGTGGATGTACTTGTTCCAGACGTACGCCTTGAACTTCTCGTCGGCGACCTTGCCGTCGAACATGTTGACCACGACGAAGAGCTGGACCTTCTCGTTGGCGGCGGCCAGCGCGTCGTCGACCTCCCGTTCGCCGAGCGGCGCGTTGCTGCTGAACACGACGATCGCGGCGTCACAGCCGGCCGCGGCCCGCCGGGTGATGTCGGTGCGCTCGGGGGCCTCGTCGGTGCCGGGCGAGTCGTAGAGCATGACGTTGCCCTGGCAGAGCCGGGACGGGTAGCCGATCTCGAACTCCTCGATGTCCAGGAACCGTTGCAGGTTCTCGGACTTCGTCTGTGAGCCGTCCAGCATGGATTCGCGCAGGTAGCGGTCGAGGGTCCAGCGTTCCTCGGTGCCGTCGGAGCGGCGGGCGGTCACGTAGGGCGTCTCGGAGTAGCGGATGCCGGCCAGCACGGCGGTGCTCGGCAGTTCGTCGACGGGCAGCGGGCCGGCTGCTCCGGCCATCGCCTCGACCGGGTGGGTGACGCCCGCCATCAGCGCGTTGAGCAGCGTGGACTTGCCGCTGCTGAACCGTCCCATGACCATCAGCTTGAAGTCGTCGTGGGCGAGTTCGCGTTCGGCGTCGCGCAGCCGCTTCGCGGTCGGGTTCTCCCGCTCCTCGGCCGACGGCGTCATCGTGGTCAGCCAGTCGGAGATCTCGGCGAGGCCGGTGAGGGCCTGCCGGGTCTCGTCGCGTAGGGGGCCGCCCGCGGCGAGCTGGTCGGCGAGCATCGAGCGAGTGGTGTCGGACATCAGGGTTCCCTTCAGTTTCCGGTGGCGGCGAGGCGGGCGCGGAGGTCGTCGAGCCGGGTGGTGACATCGCTCCCGGCGGCGGAGGAGGCGGCGGAAGCGGCGGCCGGGCGCGTGTCCCGGGCCGTGCGCAGATCGTCGGCGAGCCGGTCGAAGGCGGCACCGACCTCGCGGCGCAGCCGGTCACGCTGGGTGTCGACGACTCCGGCAAGGCCTTGGCGAAGCCGGTCCAGGTCACCGGTCACCGACCGGGTACGGGCCTGCTTCTCCCGCCCGGCGCGCTCCCGTTCCCGCAGCTGCCGCTCGGCGAAGATGCCGCTGGACGTGCCGACGACGACGGCCGCCGGCAGCCCGGTGAACGGCATGGTCAGCGCGGAGACGGCGGTGGCGATGGCACCGGCGCGGACGACCGACACGAGGGTGCTGGTGTCGGCGACCGGGACGGATGCCGCACCGGGCCGTGGGGTGCGGGCGGCGACGGCCAGGTCGGGGGCGCCCCGGCCGGCCTCCTCGGTGAGCGGGGCGAGCAGTGCCCCGGGATAGGCCACCCCACCGGGGACGGCTTCGTTGACCAGGTCCCAGTCGATGCCGTCGAGCATCTCGCGGGCACGGCCGGAGGCGGCGGTGAGCCGGTCGACGGCGAGGCCGACCGCGATCGCCGTGACGTCGCCGCCGGCGAGCAGTTCCTGCTCACGTTCGAGGAAGAGGCTGGTCAGCTGGTCGCGGAGCATGTCCATGTCGGAGTCGAGGCGGCGCAGCACGTCGGCGCGTGCGGACTGCACCTGCCCGGCGATCCGGGTGAGACGCCCGTAGCTGTCCACGGCGGGCGCGGCAGTGCCGGCCTCCCCGGCCAGGACCAGCGCGTGTGCCAGCCGGAGCCGGGTCACCTCGGCGGTGGCGGCAGGCTCGGCGCTGAGCCAGGCCCGCAGCGTCGCCATGTCCCGGGTGACCCGCTCGGACGGCGTCGCGCTGTCGCTCCAGAGCAGGCAGTGGTGCTCGGCGAGGTCCTGACCGTGCCAGGTGGCGCCGCCGGAGGCGATCAGCGACTGCCAGAGGATCCGGTCGTTGCGGGCGACCTTGTCGTCGGTGTCGAGTTGCTCGGCCCCGGTCACCACGACGAACGCGGACCCGGCCGGGCGGGCGAGCACGGCGCGGGCCGCGGCGAGGGTGGTGGCGGAGAGCACCGCACCGCAGCGCAGCACGGCGACGACCCGGTGGTAGCGCAGCGTGTCGACCGACTCCTCGAGGGGCGCGACCGTCCCGGCGACGTCCAGCCGCGCGCCGGGCGCGGCGAGCAGCAGCACGTCGTCCGCGCCGGCGACGTCGAGCAGGGTGGTCACGTCGGTCCAGCCCTGCGCGACCGCGAGGGTGGTCAGGTCGGTGGTGATGTCGTCCACGGCGGGGTTCATCCCTTCAGCCAGGCGAAGAAGTCGGGGGTGAGCGCCTCGTACCAGGGCCGGGTCGCGGCCGGGAGGACGGCGTCGAGGGTGTGCAGCAGGGCGGTGCGGCGGGCGTCGCCCGCCGCGCCGGAACCGGCGAGGAAGACGGGGGCGAGGTCTCCGATCAGCTCACCGAGGGCTTTCTGGTCTTCCCGGACCTCGGCGAGGGTACGGCCGGACGGCACCACCTCGACCGGCCCGGCCAGGGGCGCCGGGGCGAACGGCACGGCCGACGTGAGGTTGTAGGCGATCAGGCGGCCCCGGGCCGCGTCGACGGCCAGCCACCGGTCCGGCGCGGACAGCCGCAGTGGCTGCTGGGGCCGGCGCACCGCGGCACCGGCGAAGACCGCGAAGCCGGGCCGCCCCCAGCGCAGTGTGGGCAGGGGCAGGGACATCTCGTGCTCGACCGGGATCTCGCCGGTGCGCAGCGGGTGCTCGCCGATGGCGGCGCGGATCCGCGGGTAGGCCAGGACGGCGCCTTCGTCGGTCATCGGTTGTCTCCTGACTGGGTCACGTCGGTCACCACGCAGGCGCCGCCGACGGTGAGCCATGCGTCGTTCATCAGCGGCGCGGCCACGAACTGCCCGGCCGCGCCGGTCCCGCTGTCGTTGACGTAGAAGCCCTGCAGGTCGCCGGTGCCGGGGTCGCGGGCCACGCCGGTGACGGTGACCGCGTGGTTGGGGTAGCCGTCGCCGTAGGCGTTCGCGTCGTTCCACAGCACACCGGCGTTGGCGCCGATGATCACGCCGCGGCCCTGCTCGACGAAGCCGGCCAGGTCCTCCATCGACTGCCCGGCCTCGACGTGCGCGGGGACGTCGTGGCGGCGCAGGATCTCGGCCTGCTGCTCCAGGGTGGTGCCGCCGGAACCGGCCGCGTCGCTCTGCACGTCGCAGAGCCCGTTGGCGACAGCGAACGCCACCACGTCCTGCTCGGTGACCGGCACGTCGAACTGGTTCAGCACGGTCTCGCAGGAGCAGAGCCCGCAGTCCTGACAGAAGCCGAAGCTGTTGTCGCCCTGCCGGTGCCCGAACTCGGCCGCCCGGGCGACGTCGCCGAACGTGACCGACTCCCGGCCGTCGGGCAGGGTCTCCAGCCGGGTGGGCACATCCGTATCCGCTTCCAGCGGGAACGGTGGCCCGTCGGGTGGCACGTCATGCCACGCTCCCGGTGGCATCTCGAACGCCATGACCAGAACCTCCATCGGTGGGTCGAGGGTCTTCACCGGAACAGACCCGCGCTCCCGACCCGGCATTACCGATCCGCGGAGGATTCTTCGAGATTTTCGACGACCTTGGCGCAGGCGGCGCGCAGGGCGGTCCGCCAGCCCACCCGCCGGTAGCCGGAACGGCGCTGCAGGATGACCATCCGGAACGCCTCGGCCTCGGCCTCGGTCAGCGGCTGCGCCGCGACGAGCGCGCGACGATAGGCGGCGGCCAGGGCATCCGGGCCGGCGACGAGTCCGGGGTCGGTCTCCAGGACGAAGACCCGCAGCTTGGGTACGGCTCTCAGGTGCGCGACCGCACAGGCGCCGGCGGCCGCCCCGAGCCGGACGCCGAGTTTCTCCCACGATTCGTCCGGATGGTCCAGCCGGGCCTCCAGCACGGCGCCCTCGCCCGGGCTGAGCGCACCGGCCGTCACCGCACGGCTCACCGCGGCCCGGATCCAGCCGGCGTCGCCGGGCGGTTCCTCGGCGGGCACTGCCGGTTCGGCGTCGCCGAGGTTCTCCAGGGGTGTCTCCGCCTGGGTGATCCGGCCGCGCTCCGCGCCGAGCCGGGCCGCCTCGCGTCGCGCGATGCGCAGCACCCAGGTCAGGAAGGCCGCGTCGCCGCGGAAGCTCGGAAAACCGCGCCAGGCACGGATCATCACCCGCTGATAGAGCTCCTCCGCCTCGCCCAGCCGTCCGGCGGAGCTCCGGCAGAATTTGATGACCTCTGATTTCGCCTCTTTCCAGCAGTCGGTGAAGGCGGCATCGGTCGAGGACCGGTCCGGCATGGCTGGAAATTTACTGTGAGTCGCGAATTCGCGAAGTGCGTCGATCGGGTCTTACCTACACCGCGATCGGGCGGCATCCTGGCCCCGAAAATACGACCCCGGCCGAGCGATTCGACCGGTAATGGCGAGGGATAATCAGGGCATGGGGGAACTGCTGGACATCCGGCGCATCTACGTCGAGCCGGCAGCGGCGCTACTGCCTCGCGGACGCGAGATCCTGTTGCGATGGCCGGCGGCGACGATCGTCGAGGTGGAGAGCCACCAGCGGATCCCGGAGCTGTTCGGTGACGAGACCAACGTGCGTCGCTGGGTGCGCATCAAGCAGGAGGCGCTGGTCGTCGGGGTGAAGAAGACGATGACCGCCCGGCCGAACGGGCGATCCGCCGATTTCATCGCGCCGTCGACCGCCAACGGATGCGCAATGGCCTGCGCGTACTGCTACGTGCCCCGGCACAAGGGGTACAGCAACCCGATCACCGTCTTCGCGAACATCGAGCGCGTGGTGGCGTACCTGCAGAGGCATGCGACCCGTCAGGGCGCCAAACCGGAACCGAACGAGTGCGACCCGGTTTCCTGGGTCTATGACATCGGCGAGAATTCGGATTGTTCGGTGGACGCCCGGGTCAGTGACAACGTCCGCGACCTGGTCGAGCTGTTCCGGTGGCTGCCGAACGCGAAAGCCAGTTTCGCCACCAAGCACGTCAACCGGGATCTACTGGAATGGGATCCGCAGGGTCGGACGCGGATCCGTTTCTCGTTGATGCCACCGGCCGACGCGAAGGTTCTGGACATCCGCACCAGCACCGTCGCGGAACGCATCGCGGCCATCGACGACTTCGTCGCCGCCGGATACGAGGTGCACGTCAATCTCAGCCCGGTCGTGGTCCGGGACGGCTGGCTCGACGACTGGCGTGACCTGCTCGACCAGCTGGACGCCGGCATCGGCCCGGAGGCGCGACGGCAGCTCGCCGCCGAGATCATCTTCCTGACCCACAACCGGGGTCTGCACGAGGTCAACCTGGGCTGGCATCCGCGCGCCGAGGACCTGATCTGGCGTCCCGAGCTCCAGCAGGTGAAACGCTCGCAGAACGGCGATCTCAACGTCCGCTACCGCACCGGCGCCAAGGGGGCGTACGTGCGGGCCCTCACCGGCCTGATCGCCGAACGGACCCCCTACCTGCGGGTCCGGTACGCGTTCTGACACGACGCGCCCGGCGGGGCTGAGCCGCCGGGCGCGCCACTGTGGGGAGCGGGTGGGTCAGGTGAAGCGGGCGGCGATCCAGTCCGCGACCACGGTGACCGACTGGACGACAGCCTGGTCGTGGTTGGCGCCGGGAATGGTGTGGAAGGTGACCGGCACCCCGTAGGCCTCGATCTGGTCGACGAGGATCTCGGAGGCGAAGTACGGGACCGCCTCGTCCTCGGTGCCGTGCACGATCAGGACCGGGGCGCTCAGTGCGGTCTGTGCGGGGTTCTCGTAGGAGGCCATCTTGCTGACGACCGCGGCGGGCACCACGCCGCCCTCGACCAGGTCGGTGGCGGAGAAGTTCTGGTAGGTCGCGAGGATCTCCGGCAGGCAGCCGGACTGGAGCACACCCAGCTGCGCCTCGGCCGGCGCGGCGAGCACGTTGTTCGGTTTGAAGCTCGGCTCGACGACCGAGACACCGGTCAGCGCCATCACCAGGTATCCCTGGCCCGGGGTGCCCGGGATGTAGTTGATGAACTCCTGCGTGTTGGAGACCGGCGCGATCGCCGCGGTGCCCTTGAGCACCAGGTTCCCGTCGTAGCTCGGGGCCAGCTGGCTGGCGAACAGCGAACCCTGTCCACCCTGCGAGTGGCCGTCGACGACGTACTGGGTGGAGAGCGCGGAGTCCAGGTTACGGGCGGCACGGACGTTGTCGATCAGCGACCGGCCGGCACTGGCGCCGATCAGGTACGGGTGGGCCTGCGCCGTGCCCAGTCCCGGGTAGTCGGGTGCGGCCACGGTCCAGCCGCGGGTGAGCATCTCGGCGATGGCCAGGCGCGCCTCGTTCCAGAACACGGCCTGGCTGGTCGACGGGGCACACTGGTCGGCGAGTCCGGTGGTGCCGTGCCCCCACGCCACGACACGGTTCTTCTTGTTGGTCTTCGGGGTGAGGACCAGCCCGGTCGCGGTGATCACTCCACCGTTGATGTTCGTCGTCACGTACTGGATCCGCTTGCCGGTGGCAAGAGCGGACAAACTCGTCGGCAGACTCGCGGTCGTCGAGCTCAGCACGAATCCCGGCAGAGTCGCGTACGCCGGTCCGGCGGTCGCGACCAGCATCCCGGCCGCTGCGATCAGCGCGGCGAGAAGAAGTCGGGAGATCTTTCTCATGGCACCACGTTCCCCTGCAAGATCCGAAGTGGATGATCGATGGATGCCACAGCCTAAAACTGATCTACCCTGCGGCGGATCGGTAATCACGGGCACACTGACGTGCCTATTCGGGCATCGCCACACGTCAACTGAATGATGTGCCAGTCGATTTCAAAAGATCCATTTAATCGGCGGTTCATTATCGTAATCAGACACCGCTGGGGTACGTCTCCGGCTCGTGGACGTTCACCCGCAGAGTGTGCAGGGGCCGCAGCGCCCGCGTCCCGGCAAACCAGAGAAACGCGTCGTACCGCTCGCCGAGGACCGTCGGCACGTAGTTGGCCCAGCGTTCCCGTTCCGGCCGGTAGACCACGCCGATCGCCCGGTGCGGCAGCTCGGTGGTGAGCAGATCCGGTCGCGGGCCCCCGGCGGGGAAGACGAAGAGAGCCTCCGGCGGGGCGGCGTTCTGTAAGACTTCCTCCAGCGAACCCGGCCGGGCAGGCGGCACGCCCATCGCCTCCATCGACCCTCCCCACTGCGACCCGGCGACCACGGTCCCGTGGTACGTGCCGAGACCGACCAGCAGCGTCCGGTCCGCACCGAACCGCTCCCGGGCCAGCTGGCCCAGCGTCACCTCGCCGTATCCGGCCTGGTCGGTGGCCCGCGCGTCGCCCACGTGCGTGTTGTGCGCCCAGACCACGGCCCGCGACGCCGGCCCGTAGCGGTGCAGCAGCCGGTCAAGGGTGGCGTCCATGTGCCGGTCCCGGATGTTCCACGCCTCCGGGCCGCCGCGCACCATCGTCCGGTAGTAGCCCTCCGCCCCGGCCACCACCTCGGCGTTCTGCCACACGCCGAAGTCACGGCCGGCCAGCTCGGCGAGCATCGCGACGACCTTGCCCTCGCACGCGGCCGACACGAACTGGGTGGCCCAGCCGTACGCGTTCGGGTCCTCGTTGAACGGCTCGAAGCACCGGTAGGCGTCCAGGGCGGCCGGCACCCGGTCCGGGTCGTGCTCGCGCAGCCACGTCAGGATCTCCCGCATCGACTGCCACAGCGAGTAGACGTCGAGCCCGTGGAAGCCCACCCGGTCGTCCGGCGGCCGTCTCTCGTTGAGACCGCGCAGCCAGCGGGTGAAGTCGACGGTCTCCTCGTTGGCCCACATCCACGTCGGCCAGCGGTCGTAACGCAGCAGTGCCTGGCGCGGGTCCGGGCCGTCACCGCGCACCGCCGCGTTCACCCGTTCACAGTCCGGCCAGTCACCCTCGACCGCGACGAACGAGAAACCGCGCTCGGCGATCAGCCGCCGGGTCAGCGCCGCCCGCCACTCGTAGAACTCGTGTGTGCCGTGGGAGGCCTCACCGATCAGCACGACCCTGGCACCGGCCGCCCGGTCCAGCAGGACCTCCAGGTCCCCCGGATCACGCAGCGGCCGGGCGATCGAGGCCACCTCGTCCCCGTAGCGGATCACCCCCGCCGCGTACCCGGACCGGGTCGCGTCATACGTCCGACCTTGTCATGCTGGGAGGATGGGACGTCCCACGCTGTACGACGCAGCCGGCGGAGCACCCGCCATGCTGGCCCTGGCCGCCGACTTCCATCAGCGCTGCCTGGACCATCCGACGCTGTCGCACCCGTTCTCGCACGGCGTCGATCCGGAGCACGTGCCGCACCTCGCCGCGTACTGGGGTGAGGTGTTCGGCGGTCCGCCGGTCTACTCCACGACGCGGGGCGGGCACCCGGCGATGATCCGCGTGCACGCCAACCAGTGCGACGAGGATCCGTTCTCGGCGGCGTTCGTCGAGTGTTTCGACGCGGCGGTGGCGGCGACGCTCCCCGATGATCCGGCTTTGCGGGCGGTGCTCGGCGACTACATCCGGGCGGGCACCACCGAGGTGGTGCCCTACATGCCGTTGTCCGCGGCGGGGCCCGCCGACGTGCCGATGCCGCTCTGGACCTGGGCCGGGCGCCAGGGGCGGGACGGGTCGGTGTCGACCGGGGAGGCAGTCACCCGTACCCCATAGGTCCGGGGTTGCAGTTGACCGAGATATTCGTGGCCGGTGAGGTGGCACCAGGCCGGGAGGTCGAGCGGCGCCGCCGGGTCGGAGGCGATCAGGTGGACCACCGCGCCCGCCGGCAGGGTCGCGATCAGCCGGCGCAGCTCGATGAGGAGCAGGACACAGCGCCGGTCGCCGCCGTCCAGGACCACCGGCGTCACGGCAGCAGCGCCAAGGTCGCCGGGAGCTGCGAGTGCAGCGGGGCGGGCAGCTCGCCCGGGGCGAACCAGGCCAGGTCGTCGAACTTGTGCGGCTCGCCGATCCGGACCTGCCCGGGGTCGACCCGGACCGCGAAGACCACCGCCACCCAGTGCGACGGCGGATCGTCGCGCAGCACGTTGCGGACACCGAGTTGCCGGATCTCCCGCGGCACCGCCGCGTATTCCTCGCCGACCTCACGGGTCACCGCGGCCTCGAACGTCTCGCCGAACTCCAGCGCGCCGGCGCCGCAGTCCCAGGCGCCCGGCTCGTCACGGGCCTGCGCCGAGCGGCGGGCCAGCAGGATCCGGCCGGCGCCGTCGTGGCAGACGAAAACACACGACACAGAAGGCTTCATGCCTTGATCATGCCTCGGCCTCAATACCGCGGACGGGCGGCCAGGATGCAGGTGTCGTCGTCCGGGTTCGCGCGGCGCAGCCTGGCCAGCATCTCGGCGAGCGGCTGCTCCGGGGCGGCCCGGACCGCGTCGTCGACCGTCGCGATCACCGAGTCCAGGCCGACGTCCGGCCCGCGGTTGCGCTGCTCGACCAGCCCGTCGGTGTAGAGCAGCAGCACGTCTCCCGGGGTGAAACCGACGACCGCGTCGGCGTAGCGGGCGCCGTCGACCACCCCCAGCATCGGACCCGCCGGGCGGGGCAGCGGCACGGTCCGGCCGCCCCGGCTCAGCAGCGGCGGCGGATGGCCGGCCTGTGCCCACACCAGCTCGTGCCGGGCCGGGTCGAAGCGGGCCACCACGGCGGTCGCCGCGAGTTCCGGGTCGTCGCCCTCCAGCTCGCAGATCAGCTGGTTCAGGTATTGCAGCAGGGTGCCTGGGTCGCTGGTCACCACGGCCAGGGCGCGCAGTGCATGCCGCAGCTGCGCCATCGTCGTCGCCGCCTGCGTGCCGTGCCCCGCCACGTCACCGACCGCCAGCAGCACCGACCCGTCGCGCAGTGCCGCCGCGTGGTACCAGTCGCCGCCGATCATCGCCTCCTGCCCGGCCGGCAGATAGCGCACCGCCACCCGGACCCCGGGCAGGTCGATCGGCTCGTCCGGGATGGGCAGGATGATCCGCTGCAACCGGGCCGCCAGCTCGTGCTCGGCCGCGAGGGTCCGCTCCACCTCGGCCAGCCGTTCGGCACCGGCCGGTCGTGCGGGCTGCCAGCTGATCAGCAGGCCGGGCCCGAGCCGCCCGGCCCGGATCATGAAATCGGCGTCACCGAGCCGGACCGGCCCCAGCTCGGCGGGCTCCCCGGTGTCCAGCACCCGCTGGTACGCCGCCCACCGGTCGCCGCCGATCACGTCCGGATCATGGCGGCTCACCGGGAGGCCGATGAGCTGGGTGCCGCGGCGTCCGTCCGCGGTCACGGCCGACGGGCTGGCCGCGGCCCAGATCAGGTCGATCAGGCGGCCGCCCGGATCGGTTTCGGCCGCCAGGTAACCGGACATCCCGGGCAGTGTGTCGAGGACGGTCTGCACCGTGGCGAGCCAGGACGCGCCGGGGCGGTCCCCTCCGGCCGGGCCGTCCGTGCCGCCGGGCTCCCACGCCGGGGCAGACCTCGGGCCGAGGGCCGTCCACGCGTACGCCTGCGCTCCCACCGGTAACCCTCCCGCCGCTCCGGGTTCCTGCTTACGCCTGCACACCGCACCTCTGCATCCCCCGATCATCCGGCCGGGTGCCTACGAATCCATCTCCGTCGCACAGGCCACCCGATCGAGGTCCGACGATCGGCCCCTTCCGGTAGGGCCACCCGGCCCCCACCACACGGGAACGGACCTGCCCCGCCGGTCGTGGGCACCGCGCGCGACGCCCCGGGACGGGGTGGGCCTCGTGGGGCTGGGTGACCCGTACGGGAGCAGGTTGATGCGGAGGGGCGGACGGTGCGTGGCGAGGAGACCGGGAGCTGTGGGGAGGCCGGCCGCAGTTTCGTGAGGTGGCCGGGCGGGGCGGGCGCGAGCGAGATCCGCGCGGCGGTACGCTCCATGCCATGCCGATCCGGACCGTGCCGATTTCCGGGTCCCGCTGATGAGGCGCGGGGAGATCTGGACCATCGGTGATCGGGCCGATCTGCGCTATCGCGTTCTCGTGCTCTCCGGCGACAGCTACAACGAGCGGAAGAACGCGGCGCCGTTCTGTGCGCCGATCGTCCGGCAGCGTGGGGTCACCGAGTTGCCGCCCTACGCGGTGGCGCTCACCGAGCAGGATCCGATCACCGGTGTGGTGGTGGTCAACCGGATGCGCCGGCTGCCGGCGTCCACCGGGGCGGAGCGGATCGGCATGGTGACCGGCGCCAGCATGGCCCGGCTGGCCGACGCGATGCGGGACCTGTTCGAGCTCTGACGGCCGTCAGGCGGCCCGGCGGGTGGCCTTGTCGTCGTACATGGACTGGTCGGCCCGGCGGATCAGCTCGTCGGCGTCGAGGGTGGCGTCGGAGAGAACGGCGCCGATGCTCGCGCCGACCCGCACCTGTTCGCCGCCCAGGGTGATCGGCGGGTCGAGGGCCGCGTGCAGGTGGGCGGTCAGCCGGCGGGCGGCGGCGGTCTGGTCCGGGTCGTCACAGAGCAGCACGAACTCGTCGCCGCCGTACCGGGCGGTGAACGCGCCGGCGGTGCGCAGGCGGGCGGCGACCTCGGTGAGGAGCTGATCGCCGGCGAGGTGGCCGAGTTCGTCGTTGACCTGCTTGAAGCCGTTGAGGTCGCAGAAGAGCAGCACCACCGAGGGCCGGCCGGCGCGCTGTTCGGCGGCCAGGGCGGCGTCCAGGCGGTTCCAGAGTTCGGCGCGGTTGGGCAGGCCGGTGAGCAGGTCGTGGGTGGCCTGGTGGCGCAGCTGCCGCTCGGCCTGCTCGCGCTGGCGGCCGAGCCGGGCCACCCGGAACGCGACGAGCGCGACGATCACCAGGTTGCCGACCGTGAGCAGGGCGGCGTCACCGCGGACGCCGAGGATCTCGCGGATGCCGGAGACGGTGGGCACGATGGTGACCGCGCTGGTCAGCAGGATGACCCGGCCGGCGAAGAGGCGGTCCGGCGGGACCGGCCCCGGGCGGGCCATCAGGGGCGCGGACGGATGCAGCACGGCCAGGCCGAGCAGCGTGTAGCTGACCATGAAGGCCATCTCGCGGTACGCCGAGGTCTGTGCCGTGACGCTGCCGGTGACCAGGATCGCCCCCACACTGGCGATCAGGTCGGTGAGGACCGCGGCGGCGAGCAGCAGCAGCGGCGCGGGGCGGGGCCGGGACGTGTGCAGGACCCGGATCAGCATGCCGAGGACCCCGGACAGCAGCAGGACGGTGGCGAGCAGGCTGGTCTGCAGCAGCAGTTCGACGCCGGCCGCGTCGAGGGACGGCTGCAGCAGCAGGGTCCAGATGAGGGCGGCGGCGACGATGGCGGCCACCCCGGCGTCGAGGAGGCCGCCGATGTCGTTGCGGCCGCGCCGCAGGACCAGAGCCACCGCGGCGGCGAGCATGTGCAGGTTGCCGACGGCGAGGACCAGGTCGGCGACGCCGACGAGGGCGGTGCCGCCGGCCAGCGACGTGACGTTGCTGGCCACCATCCAGACGGCGCCGAGCAGCAGCAGGAGGTACGGCAGCCGGTCACCGCGCGGGACCCGGCGCAGCAGCCAGCCGGTCGCGGCGACATCGAGCAGCGACATCATGAGGAACAGCCCGAGCCGGCCGGACACCGAGACCACGGGCACGGCCGCCGTGCAGGCGAGGCCGACGGCGAGCAGGGCCGCCATGCCGGAGAAGCGGGTCACGGCTGTGCGATCGGCTCCGGCGGCGCAGACTTGAGCATGCTCACCACGTGGACGTGATCGAACCGGACGGACCCGATTCCCGTAAGAATGACCGCGGGGCCCGTAACGGGCGGGTAACGAGGAAGGACGTAGTCGATGTCGCAAAAGGCGCAGATCGGTGTCACCGGCCTGGCGGTGATGGGCCGTAACCTGGCCCGTAACTTCGCCAGGCACGGGCACACCGTGGCGTTGCACAACCGCTCCTACGGCCGCACCAAGGAGCTGGTCGAGGAGTTCGGTCACGAGGGCTCGTTCCTGCCGGCGGAGACGGCCGAGCAGTTCGTGGCGAGCCTGGAGCGCCCGCGACGCGTCGTCATCATGGTCAAGGCCGGCCCGGCCACCGACGCCGTGATCGACGAGTTCGCTCCGCTGCTCGAAGAGGGCGACATGCTGATCGACGCGGGCAACGCGCACTACGCGGACACCCGGCGGCGGGAGGCGGCGCTGAAGGCGAAGGGCCTGCACTTCGTCGGCGCCGGTGTCTCCGGTGGCGAGGAGGGCGCACTGCACGGCCCGAGCATCATGCCCGGTGGGCCGAAGGAGTCGTACGAGGCGCTCGGCCCGCTGCTGGAGGACATCGCGGCGAAGGTGGACGGCGAGCCGTGCTGTGTGCACGTCGGCCCGGACGGCGCCGGTCACTTCGTGAAGATGGTGCACAACGGCATCGAGTATGCGGACATGCAGCTCATCGCCGAGGCATACGACCTGCTGCGCCAGGTCGGCGGGCACTCCCCCGCGGAGATCGCCGACGTGTTCAAGGGCTGGAACGAGGGCCGGCTGGGCTCCTACCTGATCGAGATCACCGCCGAGGTGCTCAAGCAGGTGGACGCCGCGACCGGCAAACCGTTCGTGGACATCGTGCTGGACCGCGCCGAGCAGAAGGGCACCGGCCGCTGGACCGTGCAGGCCGCCCTCGACCTGGGTGTCCCGGTGTCGGGTATCGCCGAGTCGGTGTTCGCCCGCGCGATCTCCGGCGGCGTGACCGAGCGCGAGGCCGCGGTGGCCGCGGACCTGCCCGGCCCGACCGGTGGCGGTGGGCACACCGGCGACCTGCGGGCCGACGTCGAGCAGGCGCTGTTCGCGTCGAAGATCGTGGCCTACGCGCAGGGCTTCCAGCAGATCCAGGCGGCCAGCAAGGAGTACGGCTGGGACATCGACCCGGGTGCGATGGCGAAGATCTGGCGGGACGGCTGCATCATCCGGGCCAAGTTCCTGGACTTCATCAAGCAGGCGTACGACAAGAACGCCGCCCTGCCGACGCTGCTGGTGGACTCGTACTTCCAGGACGCGGTGGCCGGCGCACAGGACGCGTGGCGCCGTGTCGTGGTGACGGCCGCGCAGCAGGGCATCCCGGCTCCGGGCTTCTCGTCGGCGCTGGCCTACTACGACAGCCTGCGGGCCAAGCGCCTGCCGGCCGCCCTGATCCAGGGTCAGCGGGACTTCTTCGGGGCGCACACCTACCACCGGGTGGACAAGCCGGGTTCGTTCCACACGCTGTGGGCGGCCGAGGGCCGTCCCGAGGTCGACGCCTGACGGTCTGACTAGATCGTCACGGGTTCCGGCGCCGCGGGGCGCGCCTTCACGGCGTACATCGCGGCGTCGGCCCGGGCGATCAGGCTCTCCCGGTCGGCGCCGTCACCGGGCCAGGCGGTGGCCGCGCCGACCGAGGCCCCGATCCGGACGGTGCCACCGGGCACCTCGATGGGTTCGCGCAGGATCACCGCGATCAGGTCGGTGACGGGTTCGCCGCCGCGCTGCAGGACCACGAACTCGTCGCCGCCGAGACGGCCGACGGCGTCGTTCGGGCCGACGATCTCGGACAGGCGCTGGGCGACGGTCTGCAGGACGATGTCGCCCGCCTGGTGGCCGTACCGGTCGTTGACCGGCTTGAAGCCGTCCAGGTCACACAGCAGCAGGGTGACCTCGGCGAGTTCCCCGCGGTCGAGGGCCGACATCGCCTCGTCGATCTTGGTGACGATGTGCCGCCGGTTGTAGAGGCCGGTCAGTTCGTCGTGATGGGCCTGGTGGGCCAGCGTGCGCTCGGCACGGGCCCGCTGGGCGGAGAGCAGGCGCAGGCGCAGCACCACCAGCGGCACGACGAGCATCGTGCTGACCGGCAGGACCACGCTGGCCGGGCCGTCGGCGCGGATCGCCTGGACGGCGGCGATCGCCGGGTTCGCGCAGAGTGCCGCGCCGAGCAGCCCGAGCGGCGGGTGGCGCGTGACCGCCGGGCCGGGCGCCGGTTCGGTGACCCCCGGGGCGGTGGGCAGCAGCGGGGCGACCGCGAGGGTCAGGTAGGCCAGCATCATGATCTGGGCGGTCCAGACCGAGCTGCCGTGGATGGTGTGCACCGAGACCACGTCGTTGGCCAGCGTCAGGAACGCGGTGAACACCAGGTAGCCGAGCGGACCGCGGGCACCCGGAGCGGTGACACCGATCCGGACGAGGCAGCCGAGGACCGCGGCGAGCACCAGAACGTCGCTGAGGAGCAGCACCTTGCCGAGATCGGTGGCGCTCGCCCCGAGGTAGGGCCCGATCAGCCATTCCCAGAGCGGGCCGGCGGCGCAGAGCCCGAACAGGGCGGCGTCGATGAGACCACCCGGGTCGGTACGGCCGTGCCAGCGCAACGCGGTGGCGGTGCTGACCAGGAACAGCAGGTGCGCGGCGGCCATCACGAGGTCGGTGACCGACCCTTCGGCCGCGCCGAAGTGGTGCCCGGGGATCCAGTCGGGCCACATCACGGTGCCGAGGGTGAGAAAGCCGAGCCCGGCCACGGCGGCCAGCCACGGTCCGCGGTCGGTGAGGTGCCGGGCACCGAGCGCGAGCAGGTAGGTGACGATCGGCACGGCCGTGACCAGTGCGAAGATGACGTTGCGCAGCTCCGGGGCGGCCA
The DNA here is from genome assembly GCF_042650585.1 of Actinoplanes subglobosus. Lineage (NCBI taxonomy): Bacteria > Bacillati > Actinomycetota > Actinomycetes > Micromonosporales > Micromonosporaceae > Actinoplanes > Actinoplanes subglobosus. Next base: position 333,404 of record NZ_JBHSBL010000028.1, on the reverse strand, counting down.
CGGCGTACCCGGTGGCCACCATCGACCAGAGGACGAGCAGTCCCGCATGCACGGGCCATGCAGGCGCCGTCGCACGCGGCCAACCCATAGGTGTTCCCCTCTGCCCGATCTTCGGTCTCTTCCGACTCAGCCTGATCGACGGCCGGGCGCGCAGCCTGAGGAAAGGCCGCCGCCGGACCGGGATCTGGCCGATCAGGGCCAGCTCACGCGTCGACGGTGACCGGGGAGTCCTCGGCGACCCGGCCGCTCAGCGCCCGGTAGGGGCGGCTGACCATGGCCAGGGTGGTGGCGATGACCCCGATGATCCCGGTCAGCACGAAGACCAGCGCCATACCGCGGTCCGGGCCGGTGCCGAACCAGGAGCCGATCGCCTCGGCCCCGGCACCCCCGTCGCTCATGAACGGGATGAACACGAACTGGGTGATCGGCGAGATCAGGAACGCGGTCAGCGGTGACGCGGCCTGCTCGACGCTCTGGGCCAGGCCGAAGACGCGACCCTGCCGCTCGTAGGGCACGACCCGCTGCAGGATGGTCTGCTCGGCGGCCTCCGCGTACGGCACCAGCAGCATGTACAGATACATGCCGGCGGCCATCGTGAAGATCGACGCCCAGAGCGGGAAGATCAGGATGATCGCCCAGAGGACGACGTTGATCAGCAGGAGCAGCCGGACCGGGCGGGCGCCGAGGCCGGTACGTGCCACGAGCAGCCCACCGACGATGAAGCCGGTGCTGAGCACCCCCCACAGCAGGCCCCATGTCTGCACGGACACCAGCGACAACCCGTACGCGTCGGCGAGCGCCATGAACACGCCACCGAGGAAGTTGTTGAACGTGCTGAACAGGATCAGCGCCGGCAGCCCCGGCACCCCGCCGATGATCCGCAGCGTGCCCCGCAGGTCGACACCGGGAGCGGCGGCCGCCTCGTCGTGCGCGACCTCCCGCTCGGGGATGGCGACGAAGAACAGGTGGACCAGGGAGAGCCCGAGGACGGCGATCGCCAGGATCAGCACCGAGAACATGCCGTCGAAGGCGACGAGCACGCCACTGATCACCGAGGTGACCAGGAAGCTGGCGCCGGAGACCGTGCCGACCAGGCCGTTGGCCCGGTCCCGGCGGTCCTCGTCGATGAGCAGGGTGACGAGCGTGGGCAGCGCGATGGTGCGGATGTTGCCGGCGATCACCCCGACCATCAGCAGCAGCACGAACGCCCAGAGCCGCGCGTCCGCCGGGTCGTGGAACGCCTCCTCCGGGACGGCCAGGTAGACGCCGAGGGCGGCCGCGTAGAGCAGCAGGGACGCCGCGGCCGAGCCCTGGAGGGCGGTCTTCTTGCGGTGACCGTCGACGAGGCTGCCGAACCAGATGCCGGTGAGCGCGGTCAGCACCAGGAAGATGCCGGAGATGACACCTGTCGCGAAGACCGATTTCGTCTGGAGGTACGTCCAGAAGGTGACGGCGAACCAGACGCTGAAGTTGATCACCGACACCAGGCCGGTGTTGAACAGCAGCTGATAGAAGGTCCGCACATGGCCGGTGATGACGGTCATGGGGTGCACGGTAATACGTGCACCCCCGTTGAGGTCCACCTGATAAGGGTCAGGCCACCTGTACCGGGTCCGCCGCCATCAGCGCACCGCAGTCGGCCGCGGGCAGCGGTTTGGCCATGAAGAAGCCCTGACCGTAGCGGTAGCCCATGTCGCGCAGCCGGTTCAGCTGCTCCTGGTTCTCGATGCCCTCGGCGACCGCCTTGAGCTGCAGGTGCTCGGCGAGCTGGGCGACCGCCGCGGCCACCGCGAGCCGGCCCCGGTCGGCCCCCTCGGCGATGCCGTCGACGAACGACTTGTCGAGCTTGAGCACGTCGACCGGGAACGCCCGCAGCAGGCTGAGCGACGACTGGCCGGTCCCGAAGTCGTCGAGCGCCAGCCGTACGCCCATGTCGTGCAGGGCTTGCAGGGTCTCCCGGACCTGCCACCCGTCGACCACCGACGACTCGGTGACCTCGAGGATCAGGTTGCGCGGGCGGAGACCGGTGTCACTGAGCACGGCCGCGACCTCGTCGACGAACCCGGCCGAGCGCAGCTGCCGGACCGCCACGTTGACGTTGACCGCCTCGACCGCACCGGCACCGTGCACGGCCTGCCACTCGGCCAGCTGCGTGCACGCCTCGCGCAGCACCCACGCGCCGAGCGGCACGATCAGCCCGGAGCGTTCGGCTACCGGGATGAACTCGACCGGCGACACGAAGCCGCGCTGCGGGTGCTGCCAGCGGACCAGCGCCTCACAGCCGTGCAGACCGCCGGTGACCAGGTCGAAGACGGGCTGGTAGAGCAGCCGGAGCTCACCGCGGGCGATGCCGTTGCGCAACTCACCGGCGAGCGTCGCGTGGTTGATCATGTCGTCGCGCATGCGCGGCTCGAACCGGACGAGCGACGCCTTGCCGCTCTCCTTCGCGGCGTACATGGCGATGTCGGCGTTGCGCAGCACCTCGTCGGCGTTCTCGTCGTGCCCGGCCAGGGCGATGCCGGCGCTGGCGTGCAGCAGCAGCTGCTGGTCGCCGACCCGGAACGGATCGGCCAGGGCGAGCAGGAGCCGGTTGCCGGCGGCCTCGGCGGCGGCCGGATCGTCGTCGGGCAGCAGCACGGCGAACTCGTCGCCGCCGAGCCGGGCCGGCATCTCGGCCGGGGTGCACTGCTCGCGAAGCCGCTGGGACACCTGGAAGAGCAGCTGGTCGCCGGCGGCCGGGCCGATCGTGTCGTTGATCATCTTGAAGTCGTCGACGTCGATGAGCAGGGCGGCCGACCGCTGCTTGGCGTCGAGACGCTCACCGAGGGCGACCAGGAACCGGGCCCGGTTGGGCAGGCCGGTCAGATTGTCGCTGAGCGCGAGACGTTCGAGTTCGGCCTGCTGGCGGCGGATGCCGCGGAGGGCCAGAGTGTTCTCGCGCAGGCTCAGCAGCTGGCGGGCCACCACACAGCCGGCGATCAGGAACGCGCCGATGATCACGGTGCGCTGGCGGGCGCTCATGTCCTGGGCGCTGACGCTGATCACCAGGCCGGCCGTGGCCACGACGGCGGCGAACGGCAGCAGGTTGAACAGCGACCGGCCGGTGACCGGCGCTGCGGTGTCCGGCCGGTCCAGGGCACGGCGCTGCAGATAGGCGCCGACACAGATGCTCGCGCCGGTCAGTGGCAGCGCCAGCACGGACAGCGCCAGCCGGGCCCCGTCCTCGCCGGCGATCAACAGGATGGTGCCGACGACGCAGGTCAGCGGGCCGGTGGTGAGCACCCGCAGGGCGGCGCCGTCCACCACGGTCTCCGGCGCGGCCGCCGCCTTGCCGACCACGACCAGCAGCAGCACGCCGCCGACGCCGAGGACCGCGGCGATCACCTTGGCGCTGAGCTGGGTGCCGGCCGGGGCGAGGTCGAGGACCACGTACCAGAAGACGAGGGTGCTGGCGACCGCGATGGTGAACGTGTCGAGGACGGCCCGCAGCCAGCACAGGGCCGTACGGCGCGGGCCGGGCAGGCCGAGGAACGCGGTCATCAGCAGGACGACACCGATCATCATCGGTGTGGCCACCCACATCGACATGCCGGTGTTGTTGTTGGCCCGCAGCTGGGCGACGACCGCCGTCACGCCGAGGCTGATCGCGGCCAGCTCCATGCGCAGCCAGAACGTGCGCACCGGAGCCGGCAGCCGGTCGGCCCGGGTGATCCGCCAGGACGCGTAGACCCCGGCGGCCAGGGCGATCGGGCCGCCCAGGTAACCCCAGAAGACGTCGTCGCGGCCGCGGAGCAGCAACCACACCAGGACGCCCACGTTCGCCCACACGGCGACCAGCACGGGGACGAGTCCTCCGGTGTGGGACCGGGACGCGGCAGCGCTCTCGGGTAGGGTCATCGCTCTCGTACGGCTCCTGCCCCTATAGGCCAGTCTGCTTACGACTGACAGTCGGCGCGGGAGCCGTCGACCTGAGACAAACGATCAAGCCGAGAGTGCGGCGGACACCACAGCCCGGGCCTCCTCCTGGATGCGGGCCAGGTGGTCGGGACCGTGGAACGACTCGGCATAGATCTTGTAGACGTCCTCGGTGCCGGACGGGCGTGCCGCGAACCAGCCGGACCCGGTCACCACCTTGAGCCCGCCGATCGCCGCGCCGTTGCCGGGCGCGCTGGTCAGCACCGCCGTGATCGGCTCGCCGGCCAGCGAGGACGCGGTCACCTGCGACGGCGACAGCTTGCCCAGCACCGCTTTCTCCGCCGGGGTGGCCGGCGCGTCGATCCGCGCGTAGGCGGGCTCACCGAACCTCGCGGTCAGCTCCCGGTAGTGCTCGCTCGGGCTCCTGCCGGTGACCGCGAGGATCTCGGAGGCCAGCAGGTCGAGGATGATGCCGTCCTTGTCGGTGCTCCAGGCACCGCCGTCACGGCGCAGGAACGACGCACCCGCGCTCTCCTCACCGCCGAACCCGATCGACCCGTCGAGCAGGCCGGGCACGAACCACTTGAAGCCGACCGGCACCTCGTCCAGGCGGCGGCCGAGGTCGGCGGCGACCCGGTCGATCATCGACGACGAGACGAGCGTCTTGCCGATGCCGGCCCCGGACGGCCAGCCGTCGCGGGAGGCGTAGAGGTACGCGATGGCGACCGCGAGGTAGTGGTTCGGGTTCATCAGGCCGCCGTCGGGGGTGACGATGCCGTGCCGGTCGGCGTCCGCGTCGTTGCCGGTGGCGATCTGGAAGCGGTCCTTCTGCTCGATCAGGGAGGCCATCGCGTAGGGCGAGGAGCAGTCCATCCGGATCCTGCCGTCCCAGTCCAGCGTCATGAAGCCGAACCGCGGGTCGACCAGCGGGTTCACCACGGTCAGGTCCAGGTCGTGACGGGACGCGATCTCGCCCCAGTAGTCGACGCTCGCACCGCCGAGCGGGTCCGCCCCGATACGCACCCCGGCCGCGCGGATCGCGTCGACGTCGATCACGTTGGGCAGGTCGTCGACGTAGGTGCCCAGGTAGTCGTAGGTCTGCGGGGCCTGCGGACGGGCCGCGCGCCGCACCTCCTTGAGCCCCGCCGCGATGATCGCGTTCGCCCGGTCCTGGATCCACCGGGTGGCGTCGGTGTCGGCCGGGCCGCCGTTGGGCGGGTTGTACTTGAAACCGCCGTCGTCCGGCGGGTTGTGCGACGGCGTGACCACGACACCGTCGGCCTGCGCGGCGTTCGCCCGGTTCCACCGCAGGATCGCGTGCGACAGCGCCGGCGTCGGGGTGTACCGGTCCCGGTCGTCGACGAGCACCGTCACGTCGTTGGCGGCGAACACCTCCAGCGCGGTGATCAGCGCCGGTTCGCTGAGCGCGTGCGTGTCACGGCCCAGGAAGAGCGGGCCGGTGGTGCCCTGGTCCCGCCGGTACTCCACGATCGCCTGGCTGGTCGCGGCGATGTGGTCCTCGTTGAAGGCCGTGCGCAGGCTGGAACCGCGGTGCCCGGACGTGCCGAACGCGACCCGCTGCCCCGGCTGCGCGGGATCCGGGTGCTCGGTGTAATAACGCGAGATGACCTTCGGAACATCGATGAGGTCGGCCGCTTCGGCGGGCCGGCCGGCGCGGGGATGGACGGACATGACGGCCTCCTCGGTGGCGGGGTCAGGCGCTGTAACGGATCGTATCCACACCGCCTACTTGAACCTTTCCCGACGCCGATACGAACTACCCCATGTGACCCGGGTGCTCGCCTTCCTGTTCGTGCTGCTGACCGCCGTTCTCGTGCTGCCCGCCGCCCCCGCCTCCGCGCACGCGGCGACGGTCGGCTCCAATCCCGCTCCGGGAAGTGTGATCGGCACCTCGCCGTCCGAGGTGACGGTGACCTTCAGCGAACCGGTCACGCCGGTCGACGGGCGGGTCCAGGTGATCGCCCCGGACGGCGAGCGGATCTCCGGGAAGGTCGAGGGCGGCGGCAACGTCATCCGGATCCCGGTCCGCAAGGCGAGCAAGCCGCTCGGCACCTACCTGATCAGCTTCCGGGTCATCTCGGCCGACAGCCACCCGGTCGGCGGTGCCATCACCTTCTCGGTCGGCGCGCCGTCGGCCCGCCCCGAGGAGCCCGCCGCGACCACCGGGCCGCACCCGTCGGTCGCGGTCGCCGTCCCCGTTCTCAAGACCATCGGGTACGCCGGGGTCACGCTCATCGTCGGCCCGGCGCTGTTCCTGGCGTTCCTGTGGCCGCCGAGGCGCTCCCGGGCCGGGGCGTCGCGGATGATCCGGATCGGTCTCGCACTGACCGCGGCGGCCACGCTCGGCGCGCTCGGCACCCAGGCCCAGCAGGGCTCCGGCTCGCCGATCTGGACACTGTCGGCCGGGGAGTTCACCGAGGTGGTGACCAGCCAGTACGGGCTGCTGCTGCTCGGGCGCCTGGTGGTGCTGGGTGCTCTGGCCGTACTCCTGCCGCCTCTGCTGCGCCGGCCACGACGCACCGTGACCGTGCCGCAGACCGTGACCGCCCCCGTTCTCGTCGGTGCGGGCGCGCCGGCGCCGCAGCCGGCCCCCGCCGTGAAACCGCAACCGCAGGTCACGCCGCGGAGAGCTCGCGCCGGGGCGGTTCTCGCGCTCGGCGCCGCCGGCCTGACCACCTGGCCGATGACCGGTCACGCCATCGCCGTACCGCTACCGGCGGTGACCGTCGCCGCCGGTGTGGTGCACATGGCCGCGATGGCCGCGTGGCTCGGCGGCCTGGTCACGCTGACCGTCTTCCTGCTGCGCGGCACGCACGAGCGGATGCTCGGGGTGATCATGCCGGTCTGGTCGCGGTGGGCAGCGCTCGCGGTGGTCTGGCTGGTCATGGCGGGCGCGGTGCAGGCCGTGATCCAGCTCGGCTCGCTGCCGGCGCTCTGGCAGACCGGTTACGGGCGGCTGCTGCTCGTCAAGATCGGCGTCCTGGCCGGGGTGCTGGCCGCGGCGGCCGGCGCCCGCCGGATGGTCAACCGGGCCCGCAACGGCCGCGGGCTGCGGCGCACCGTCGTCGTCGAGGTGGCCGCCAGCGTGCTCATCCTGGCCCTGAGCTCGATCCTGGTGCAGGTCGACCCGGGCCGCAGCGCGTCGGCCAACGACCAGGCGGTCAGCGGCAAGGGCATGTCCGAGACGCTGACCAGCAACCTCTACACCGTGCAGTTCAACATCTACCCGGTCGAACTGGGCGAGTACAACACGGTCCACGCGTTCCTCTACCGGCCGGACGGCGCGCCGCTGCAGGCCGAGGAGTGGCAGGTGTCGGCCCGGCTGCTCGACCCGGCGCTGGAGGCGGTGCAGCAGCCGATCTCCGGGATCGTGCCGGGCAACCAGGCGCTGGGCTCGCTGTCGTTCCCGCTGGCCGGGACGTACGAGGTGGTCTTCACGATCCGGGTCAGCGAGATCGACCGGGCGAGTGTGAAGACGACGGTGACCGTCGGCACGTGACGGGAGTCCCGGCGGCCGGTCCGGCTAAGGTCTCGACGTGCTGATCCTGCTTCCGCCGTCCGAAGGCAAGACCCCGGCCCCGGCCGGCACCCCCGTCGACCCGTCGACACTGTGGCTACCGTCGCTGGCCCCCGCCCGCACCCGGGTGCTGAAGAAGCTCGCCGGTCTGTGCGCGCGCACCAGTGAGCGGTCGATCGCGGACAGTCTGGCGGTGCTCGGGCTCAGCGACGGGCAACGCGGCGAGATCACGCGCAACGCGGGCCTGCTGGAGGCACCGGCCGCCCCGGCCGCACAGATCTACACCGGGGTGCTCTACGAGGCGCTCGGCACCGCGACCCTGGCGGCGGCGGAGAAGGAGTGGCTGGACCGGACCGCCGTGGTGTTCTCCGGGCTCTGGGGTGCGGTGCGGCTCGGTGACGCGATCCCGGCGTACCGGTGCGCGGTCGGCGTCACCCTGCCCGGGATCGGAGGGCTCACGGCGTACTGGAAGAAGGCCCTGAAGAAGCCTTTGGACGAGGCGACCGCGGGCGCGCCGGTGCTGGATCTGCGGTCCGGCGCCTACGCCGCGATGTGGGCGCCCGGCCCGGACGCGGCGGTGCTGCGGGTGCTGCACGAGCGGGTCGTCGGCGGCGTCGCCAAGCGGTCGGTGGTGAGCCACTTCAACAAGGCCACCAAGGGTCGCCTGGTCCGCGCGCTCGCCGTCGAGCAGGCCGCGCCGGGATCGGTGGACGAGCTGGTCACCGCCCTGCGCGACCTGAAGTTCACGGTCGAGGAGCAGGCCGGCCCGGCCTCCGGGCCGCGCCGGCTCGACGTCGTGGTCGCGGAGCTCTGACCGTCACTCGGCCGACAGGATGTCGACGACGAATCGCAGGTCGCCCCGCTCCGGGCCGTAGGCGAGGTTGGCCGGCACGTCCAGCTGGATGCGGCTGCCCACCTTCTGCCCGGGGATGCCCTTGTCCCAGCCCTGGATGAGGTTGCCGGTGCCGATCTGGAAGCTGATCGGGGTCGACTTGCCGTTCTCCCACGACGAGTCCATCTCCTCGCCCGAGGTGTAACCGATCAGCTTGTAGTTGACGCTGATGGTCTGCCCGGACTTGACCACCTCACCGGTGCCGGGGATCCGCTCCTTGATCACCAGGTCGGTGAGCGTGCCGGTGCCCGTCGTGACCGTCGGCTCCTGGTCGATCGTCTCGGCCGCCGCGACGGCGGCGGCCGTGGTGGGCGCGGCCGCCGGCTCCGTCCCGCCGGTGTCCTTGTCCTTGCGGACCACGAAGAACACGACCACCAGGACGACGAACACGAGTGCGCCGCTGAGCACCCCGGCGATCGCCTGCCCGCGGCGCTTGCTGCTGGACATGGTCTTGTCGCTCATTCGTCAATCTCCCGGTCGGCGAGTCGGAAACTCCGGACACGCTACTCGTAACTGGTACCGACCCGGCGAAGAACCTCCCCCGAATCGCCGAGGTGGGCGATCCACCGTACGTGCCCGACCCGCCGCCCCCTCTTCACCCCGGCCTGCCGGGATGAGATCGTTTACCGCTCCTGCCCGTCCCACGATCTGGAGGATCCTTGCCTCTGCACGATCCCGGAGGACGGCACCACTGGCGTGACCAGCTCGCACCGGGCGCGGTCATCCTCGCCGGAGTCGTCGCCGTCGCCCTGGTCGCCTGGGCCATCCACGCCCGGACCGGCCGCGACGAGCCGGCCGCCGCCCCGCCCACGGTCACGGCCACCCCGGCCGAGCAGATCCCGATCCCGGTGCCCAGCATGTCCGTGACCCCCTCGATGACACCGATCGATCAGATCGTCGTCGAGCGGGTGCCGATCGCCCCGGTCGTGGATCTCCCCGCCGAAGGGGAGATCGACTGGGTGCACTGGGGCGAGAACGGCCGGTTCTCCCTCGAACGTGACAGCGGTGGCGGGTTCACCATCCTCGAGGGAACACCGGGCGAACCCCGGGAACGGCACACGGCCAGCCCGGAGCGATTCACCTTCACCGGTACGCCCAGAGCCGGCGTGGCCAGCGGTGTGCACACCTGCGGCACCGGCAACGGGTTTACCCTCTCCGCACCGGCCGGAACCGGGTCGAACACACTGCGGCTCTACGTCGGCGCGATGAAGGCGCGGGGCAGTATGCGTATCGAACTCAGTACCGGCGGCGAGGCGTACACCGACACTTTCGAAAGCCGCGACGGCCCGATGGCGACAACGGCCTATGTCGTTGCATACCGCGCATCGGGAACTGGCAAGATCTCGATCAAGTGGATCACCGACGCGACGTTCGATGAGGACTGCGGCGGCGTGGCCCTCCAGGCCGCGACTCTGAGCTGAAACTCTGCACTCTGGTTTGTGACCGGAAAGGGGAACCCTGTGTTCGCGGGCTGGGGATCGCGGGTCGCCCGCCTGAGGTGGCCGGTGCTCATCATCGCGCTCGTCGCGGTGATCGGGTCCGGCATCTGGGGCTTCGGCGTTTTCGGTCAGCTCACCGAAGGCGGCTACAACGACCCACGGAGTGAGTCGGCCCGGGCCGCCGACGTGGCGGCCACCGCGACCGGTGGGCAGGGTGGCGACGTCATCGCCATCTACACGCCCGACCAGGGCACCATCGACGACGCGGCGCTCACCAAGCGCATCAAGGAACGTCTCGCCGCGCTGCCGGAGTCGGCCGTCGAGTCGCAGACCTCCTACTGGGACTCCAAGGCGCCGACCTACGCGGCCGAGAACAAATCCAGCGCCGTCGCCGTCATCACGCTCGCCGGCGAGGACGACGCCGCCAAGATGGAGGCGTACGCCGACATCGAACCCGCCCTCGCGGTGCCCGGCGCACACGTCCAGCTGGCCGGCGGCATCCCGCTCGCCCACGCGTCGTCGCAGCGCTCCACCGACGACCTGGCCTTCGCCGAGCTGGTGTCCCTGCCGATCGTCCTGATCCTGCTGCTGCTCATCTTCGGGTCGCTGGTCGCCGCCTCCCTGCCGGTGCTCGTCGGCGGCGCCGCGGTACTCGGCTCCCTCGGCGTCCTGCACGCCGTCGCGCTCACCCACGAGGTCAACTCGTTCGCCGTCAACGTGGCCAGTCTGCTCGGACTCGGCATGGCCATCGACTACGGCCTGTTCATGGTCGGCCGGTTCCGGGAGGAGCAGGCCGTCCACGACACGTCCGAGGCGGTACGACGGACCGTCGCCACCGCCGGGCGCACCGTCGTCTTCTCGGCCACCCTGCTGATGACCGCCCTGGCCGGGCTGCTGCTGTTCCCTCAGGGGTTCCTCAAGTCGCTGGCCTACGGCGGGCTCGCCGCGGTCTTCCTGGCGATGATGCTGTCCCTCACGCTGCTGCCGGCCCTGCTGGCCGTCCTCGGGCCGCGCGTCGACCTCATCCCGATCCGGCTGCCCGGGCGCGCCTCGACCGGTGGCTGGGAACGGCTCGCCGGATGGGTGCTGCGGCGGCCGGTGCTGGTGGCCGTACCCATCCTCGGCGTCCTGCTGCTCCTGGCCGCACCGATCGCCGACGCCCGCTTCGGCGAGAACGACGAACGGCAGCTCCCGGCCGGCGACCCGTCGCGTGTGGCGATCGAGACGCTGAAGACCGACTATCCGCAGTTCAGCTCGGACGGCGTACAGATCGTGGTCCGTGCCGCGAACGGCGGGAAGCCGGACGTGAAGGACCTCAGCGCCGCCGCCGCGAAGGTCACCGGCGTCGAGACGATCACCACCACCGGTGCCGGCAAGGACACCGTCATCCTGACCGCCGACCTGCAGAGCACCGACACCTTCAGCGACGAGGCACGCGACGCCGTCGACGGGCTCCGCGCCCTGCCGGCCCCGGCCGGCACCGAGGTACTGGTCGGCGGCACCACCGCCCGCAACGTCGACAGCCTGGAAGCCATCGGCGCCGAACTGCCCCTGATGATCGGGCTGCTCGCCGGGGCCACCCTCGTGCTGATGTTCCTGGCGTTCGGATCGATCCTGCTGCCGATCAAGGCGGTGGTGATGAGCGCGCTCAGCCTCACCGCCACGTTCGGCTCCCTCGTCTGGATCTTCCAGGAGGGGCACGGGGCGTCCTGGCTCGACGTCACACCCACCCCGCTGGAAGCCGGCATCGTCGTCCTGATGGCCGCCGTCGTGTTCGGTCTCTCCACCGACTACGAGGTGTTCCTGCTGTCCCGCATGGTCGAGGCACGGTTGCGGGGGGCCAGCACCCATGAGGCGGTGGCCGTCGGGCTCGCCCGTACCGGCCGGGTCATCAGCGCCGCGGCGCTGCTGCTCATCGTCGTCACCGGGGCGTTCGCGCTCTCGTCGATCTCGACGATGCGGTTCATCGGGGTCGGCATGATCATCGCGCTGGTCCTGGACGCGACGGTGGTCCGGGTGCTCCTCGTGCCGGCCGTCCTCGCCATCCTCGGTGACGCCTCGTGGTGGGCGCCCGGGCCGTTGCGGCGGCTGCAGGAGAAGGCCGGACTCGCCGAGTACGCCGGCGAGGAAGAGCCGACCGGGCGGCACGCCTGGCGACCGATCGATCCCTCGTTCGAGGAGACGGCCGTCCTCGACGGGACGTTGCTGGCCCGGGCCCTGCCGGCGGCGCCCGCGCAAGCCGCGTTGACGTCTGGCTCGGACACCGTGGTCCTCGATTACGACGCGTTCCTCAAATACCTCTCCGAGAAGGATGAGGCGGTGGTCCGGGCGGGTGGTCTTCTTTCCCTCCCCTCCGGTACGCCGTCAGGGGATTCGTCCTCGGCAGGGATATCCGGTCCTGGCCGTCATCGGGATGCCGACGAGGAGCCGGATTCCTCGTCGGCGGACCTCTCGTCTGAACCTTCGTCGGACCTTTCGTCGGATCTCTCGTCGGATCTTCCGTCGGACCTTTCTTCCGCGTCCGCTGCCTCCTCGCCCTCCGATTCCGACTCCTCTTCCGCCGGCTCCTCTCCCCTCCCCTCCTCTTCCTCCTCGGATTCCTCGTCTCCCTCGCCGTCCTCTTCCTCGCCCTCCTCTTCCTCCTCGGATTCCTCGTCTCCCTCGCCGTCCTCTTCCTCGTCCTCCTCTTCCTCGTCCTCCTCTTCCTCGTCCTCCTCTTCCTCGCCCTCCTCTTCCTCGCCCTCCTCTTCCTCGGAGTCCTCTGACCTCGACGAACGCGAGCCGGATGCCTCGGCGGCGGATGACGTTGATGAGGACGTCAGCCCGGATTCGCTGTGGGCCGAGGTGGACGCCACGCTGGCCGCCGGAGCCGAACTGACCAAGCCGGACGCCGAACCGTCGCTGCTCGAGGCCTACACGGAAGCCCACTCGGCGGACAGCCTCGACCCGGCCGCCACCCACGTGCTGCGGCTGCCCACCAGCGCCTCCCCGGCCTCTCCCGGCTCCGACCCGGCGGCGACCCAGGTCATCGAACTCCCTGGTGCGGACGCTCCTTCTGCCGAGGTTCCGCCCGCCGCGGCGGATGGTTCCGCGCCCGCGGAGACCGAGGCGGCCGATTCCGCCGACGGGCCGGGCCGCTCAGCCAGTTGGTCCGACGAGCCGACGATCTTCTCCGCAACGGTCTACAACGGCCTGTTCACGGACGAGACCGTGCGCGCGGCGACCCCCGATCCGGAACCCGGCGACCTCGAGGAGCCGGAAGCCACCACCAGCGACGACGAGTTCTACCAGTTCCCGGACGATTCCGGCGTTTCCGCGATCGCCGGCCAGGCGGCCGAACCGGAACCCGCCGACTCCGAACCGCTCACCGTCTCGACCGCCGGCCCGGTCGACGTCGAGGCACCCGACCCGGTCAACGGCGAGGCGGTCGATCCGGCCACCTCCGAAACTGCCGAGCCGCAGTCGTCCGAGCCGCACTCCTTCGAGCCGCACTCCTTCGAGACGGCCGTACCGGTCGCCTTTGAGGCAGCCGACCTCGAATCTGCCGACGCGGAGTCGGCTGACCGCGAAACCAGCGACGCACCGCGCGGTGACTCCGGGTCCGAGGACTCCGATTCCGGCTCCGCCGGCCACACTCGTGCCGACCTGTCGTCCTACCTCGAGCCCGCGGACTCGTCACCCGCCGAACCTGCCACGGACCCGTTCTCCTGGCGCTCCGACCCGCGACTGGCGAACCTCACCGCCCCGGAACCCGACACTTTCCCCTGGCTGGACCGCTACGCCGCGCTACCCGGAACACCTCAACCCACACCGGAGGCGGCTCTCCCGCACCCGGCGATCGACCAACCCGACACCCAGCGTCCCCAGAACCTCGACGACTGGCTGGCCAGCGCTCCCACTCCGCCCCGTTCCCGGTCCGCGCGCCCGGAGACCCTCGGCGATCTGCCGACTCCGGTCAGCCGAAACCGCCCGGACAGCCTGGCCGACCTTCCCAGCCGCAAGAACACCGCTGACGCGCCGGCCGCTGTCCCGGCAGCGGCCGACGAGCCGCCGACCTTCGAAACGGACGAACCGGCCGTACCGGAACTCTCGGTCCCCGATGCTCCGGCCTACCTCGCCGAGCACCCGGACCTGTCGCGGCAGGACGACCAGTCGCGGCAGGACGACCAGCTCGTCACGCTCGCGGCCACCGAGACCCCCGAATCGGTCACCGCCGAGCCCGAGCAGCTGACCGAACCCGAACCCGAACCCCTCCCCGACACGACGTCCGAGACGGTCTTCGACCCGACCGAGACGCTTCCCGAGCCCACCGAGGCCGAGGCCGAGACCGAGGTCGAGGCCGCCGCTGTCGAGGCTGTCGACGTCTTCGCGACCTCGGAGGATCCCGAGGGCGCTGAAGAGAGCACGCTCTCCGAACCGCTCACCGGGACCTTCGTCGAGCCGGCCGCCGACGAGCCCGCCGAGATCACCGACCTGGAACCCGCCGAGGCGGCCTCCGCCGACGAGCCCACCGACGTGCCGGCAACCGATGAACCCACCGAGCCGGCGGAAGTGGACGCCTGGCGCGATCCCGCAGTTCTCGCACAGTCAGCTGTCGGCTCCACCATCCCCAGCACGTCGGCCACCGACGCCGAGGCAGACCGCATCGAGGCAGGCGACACCGAGGCAGACCGCATCGAGGCAGGCGACACCGAGGCAGACCGCATCGAGGCAGGCGACACCGAGGCAGACCGCATCGAGGCAGGCGACACCGAGGTAGACGGCATCGACGAAATCGGCATCGACGACGAGGATGACGCCGATCCGGAGGACATCGACCCGTCACTTCCGGTCGCCTCCCCCATGGCCGCCACCACGGAAGAAGACCCGGAGCCCATCCCCCCATCAACCCCGGACGCGATCGAGGACCCGGTGGACGACGAGATCACCGAAGAGCCGGCACTCCCGGCCGACGAGGCGGCCCTCCCCGAACCCGCCGTCGCCGCAGTTGTATCCCCCGCTCCCGTGTCCCCCGCCCCGGAACAGTTCCGCCGCCCGCAGACCCTCGACGAGTGGCTGAGCAGCCCGGTCCCTCTCCACCGCCCTCAGACGCTGGAGGACCTGCCGGTGCCGGCGGCGCAGGCCGGCCCGAGCACCCTCGGCGACGTCAAGCCCTCTAGGCCGGAGACGGACCGGAACGAGGCCGACTTCCCGCGCGGCCGCCGGCCGGAGACGCTGGACGACCGGTTGCGGGGCACGGTTCGCCCGTCGACGCTCGCCGACCACCTGTCGGAACCCGGGCGTGGGGCACGGCGTCCGGCGAACACCGGGCCCTCCTGGACCGGTGGGTCGGGCGAGCACCCGTACGATCGTCAGACCCGCCGCCCGGCCTCGCTGGCCGACCATCCGGGCCCGGCCCGGGGTAATCCGGACGAGGAACCCGGTCCGGACCAGGCCCGCTGAGGAGACAGCCCACCGGCCGGGTGGGCTGTCTCGCAAGTGCTGCGGCCGACGCCTGCCCGCGCCGATAGGACGGCCGGTAAGTACAGTGCGTGCGGGTAGGGAACAGAGGGGGACGTAGGAATGACCGGCATCGACCCGGACGCCGTGAGCGTGGATCAGGACCGACTGGCGGTCTGTCTGGCGGTCCTGGCCGAGGTGGAGCAGCTTCCGCCGGAGCATCCGGACGCGGTGCGGGTGCGGCGGGCGACCGCCGGCCTGTTCAAGACGGTGAAGGTGCAGCGCCGCAAGGAGCGCCGGCAGGCCGTGGTGGCCGCCGATCGTGCGGTGACCGAGGCTACGGCGACCGGTGCGCCGGGCCGCATCGATGACGAGACGGCGGGGATCCCGCTGCGCAGCACGGTTCGCGGTGCGACGGCCGGTGTGCTGAAGCAGGCCCGTGGCTGCTACGTCTGCAAGCAGCGTTTCACCGTGGTCGACGCGTTCTACCACCAGCTCTGCCCGTCATGTGCCGAGCTGAACCATTCGCGGCGTGACGCCCGCACCGATCTGACCGGCCGGACAGCGTTGCTCACCGGCGGTCGCGCCAAGATCGGCATGTACATCGCGCTGCGTCTGCTGCGTGACGGCGCGGATCTGACGATCACGACGCGGTTCCCGCACGATGCGGTCCGCCGCTTCGCGGCGATGCCCGACAGCTCCGACTGGCTGCACCGGCTGCGGGTGGTCGGCATCGATCTGCGAGACCCGGCGCAGGTCGTCGGCCTGGCCGAGTCGGTCGCGGCGCGCGGTCCGCTGGACATTCTGATCAACAACGCAGCCCAGACGGTACGCCGTACCCCCGGCGCCTATTCCGAGTTGGTGGCGGCCGAGTCGGCCCCGCTGCCTGACGGACCGCTGCCGGAGCTGGAGTTCTTCGGTGGCGCCGCGTCGATCGGTTCCTCTCCGGCGGCGGCGTTGACGGCGGCGTCCCCGCCCACACTGTCGGCGAAGGAGGTCACCGAGATGGCGTTGACCGCCCGGTCGGTGGCGATCGACGCGGGCGGCCTGGTGCCGGACACGACGTCGACGAACAGTTGGAGCGACCGGGTCCACGAGGTCGCGCCGCTGGAGTTGCTCGAGGTGCAGCTGTGCAACGTGACAGCGCCGTTCATCCTGGTGAGCAGGTTGCGGCCGGCGATGACGGCGTCGAAGTTCCCGCGCCGCTATGTGGTGAACGTGTCGGCCATGGAAGGCATCTTCGCCCGCGGCTACAAGGGTGCCGGCCACCCGCACACGAACATGGCGAAGGCGGCACTGAACATGCTGACCCGCACCAGCGCGGAGGACATGTTCGCCGACGGCATCCTGATGACCAGCGTCGACACCGGCTGGATCACCGACGAGCGCCCGCACCCGACGAAGATGCGACTGCACGAGGAGGGCTTCCACGCCCCGCTGGACCTGGTCGACGGCGCGGCCCGGGTGTATGACCCGATCATCCGCGGCGAGCAGGGCGAGGACGTGTACGGCTGCTTCCTGAAGGATTACGCTCCCGTCGCCTGGTGACGGCCGGCCGGAAATGCCCGACGGGCCGCACCGTGAGGCGCGGCCCGTTCGGTCTGTAGGGACATTCGCCACGCAAGGTGACGATCAGGCCATGCTGCCGCCGCCGTAGCCACCGCCGCCGCCACCGCCGCCGCCACCGCCGCCACCGCCGCCGTAGCCGCCGCCACCGCCGCCGCCGCCGTGACCGCCACCGCCGTGACCGCCACCACCGCCGCCGCCGTGACCGCCGCCACCGCCACCACCGTGACCGCCGCCACCGTGACCGCCGCCACCGTGACCGCCGCCACCGTGACCGCCGCCACCGTGACCGCCACCGCCGTGACCGCCACCGCCGTGACCGCCACCGCCGTGACCGCCACCGTGACCGCCGCCGTGACCGCCACCGTGACCGCCACCGTGACCCGGCCAGCCGGGGAATCGAGGAATCCAGTTGTTGTGGTAGCCGAGGCTCCCGTATCGGATCCCGCCGTAGGCCCTGAACGGATGCCGGTACGGGCCACCGATGTCGTAGGTGGAGTAGACCAGGTAGTTCGGCTGGTAGGGCCACCCATCAGGCCACCCGCCGTCCCAGCCGTCCCAGTTCCAGTCGTCTCCCGCTACCTCAAGTACCCAGACCCAGCCATAGCTGGGGTGTTCCACCTGATACGAGTGGAAGTTGCCCCAGGCACCGACTGTCCTGCCGTACGCACCGGCTCGGTCGCAGAGCGACTGGGTGGTGTAGTAGCCGACGACGTAGTCGTCACCCCAGATGCCGGCTTCCGTCGGCGACGACGCCGCCTGATTCACCGGGCTGACTGCTTGCTTGGTCCCCTGATCAGCGGCTAGCGCGGGACCTGCTATCCCGAGCGCGGCCGCGAGGCTCATGCCTGCGGCTGCCGCCAGTACTCGCTTTGGGTTTCTCATTGCAACACCTTTTCGGGACAAATCGCCATGACTTGGGTAGCTCATCATGACGCTCGAAGCCCAATCCGGCATTCTCCGGAAAGCTGACCGTTCGGATGATCCGCTTTCCATCCTTGAAGTCAGATTATGACCGTTTATGTTTAGCATGCGTAGGCCGCTGAACAGGCACTATGCAAAGTCACCCCGGATAAACCGGACAGCCGTCACCGTGGGCCGTAGTGCGGCGGAAAGCCGCCCTGGAGCCGCCCCGCCCTCGATCCGGCACCGGCGACCCGATCCCGAATCCACACCGGACGAATGGGCCGGCCCCGGGTCCAGCCGGATATCGGTGGCCCGCCACCGCGTTTTCACCGTATTCACGATCGCCACGGCACCATCATCAGAACAAGCGCTACCAGCAGGAACACCGTTTCCAGGATCCGCCGTCAAATGGCCGGCTCAGCCAGCCGACGAAGCGCGAACAGGATCAGCCGACGGAACGGCCGAGACGATCAGCGGCACCAAGCCCCCGGGGCGCAAACAGCCGCAAAACGACATCAGGGAAGAACAGCAGCACCACGAGACCGAGACGAACAGCGACACCACAACGCCAGCGACGCACAACACCACAGCACCGCGACGAACAGCAACACCACAACGCCAGCGACGCACAACACCACAGCACCGCGACGAACAGCAACACCACAACGCCAGGAACGAACAGCAGCACCACGACGCCTGGGACGGTCAGCTGGAACCGCGACCGGCCGACGGTGATCCGCCCGCGTCCGGCAAGGCCCGATAGGCCGGGCGCAACACGACGGGGATCGGCTGCCCGAGGTGCGACAAGCCGGGCGCATCGAGCTGGTCGAGCAGGGCGTCCGGCCGCACGCCGACGGGACCGTCGCTGGAATACGGCTCGGACGGCGCCGCGACGCCCCAGAAATCGACCGGATCCGGGAAACCGGCAGGACTGTGCTCCGCGCCGGAGGAGGAGCCCCCACCGGCATCGCCCCGGTCCGCCCCGGCGGAAGAGCCCCCACCGGCAGCGCCCCGATCCGTCCAAGCGGCCGAGCCCTCACCGGCAGCGCCCTCCGCCCCGGAGGAGGAGCCTCTACCCGACGAGCCGGTGCCCTCCGAACCGGAGAAGGAACCCGCACCGTCGGCGCCCTGGCCCGGGCCGGAGGACGTGTCGTCGACGGCAGCCGCCTCACGCAGCCGGCGGAGGCGCATCAGCAGCTCGTCGGGTGGTCGCCCACGCCAGGTGAACACCTCGAACGGGTCGCTCTCGAACGCCCTGGCCAGCGCATAACAGGTAGCCGCCAGATGGGCGCACGGCATCGGCCACCGCTCGCAGGTGCAGTCCATCGCCACCTCGTCGAGCGACAGCGGCAGCAGGCTCAACCCGGCGCCGGCGAACATCGCCTCGATGCCCGGCGGCATCCGCCCGTCCAGGAGATCCGCGACATAGCGCGCCTCACCGACCAGTGTTTTCTCGACCCGCGCCCACTCGGAGGCACCGAAGGCGCGCACCGCGATCCGGGACCGGAACGCGGTGGCGTCATCCGGCCCACGAACGAGGGCGACCACGAGGCTGCCGGAGACCGTGAGACTGCGCACGTGGCCGGCCCGCTCATCGCGCCGCCCGCGAGCGAACGTCGGGCCCATCCGCAGAGACTCGAACATGCCGAGAAAAGCCGGCGAGAAGTCAGTCACCGACAGCCTCCAACGCACGAACGAAACCGGCGCGGGCCCAAGAGGATCCAGTCACCCTCAACGCGAACGAAACCGACGCGCGCCCGAGAGGATCCGGTCACCGGCAACCCCCAACGCGAACGAAACCGACGCAGGCCCGAGAAAATCCAGTCACCGGCAACCCCCAACGCGAACGAAACCGGCGCGGGCCCAAGAGGATCCAGGCACCGACGGCACGGGAACGAGGCCGGAACACGCCGGGAAGGATTCAGTCAACGATGGCCTCCGGTGCCAGGGCGAACAGATCGCGGATCTCGCTCGCCGACAGGGCGCTGAGCCACCCCTCGCCGGAGCCGACGACCCGCTCGGCGAGGATGCCCTTGTCGGTGAGCACCCGGTCGATGCGCTCCTCCAGTGTGCCGAGGCAGACGAGCGTGTGGATGTGCACGTCGCGGCGCTGGCCGATCCGGAACGCGCGGTCGGAGGCCTGGGTCTCGGTCGCCGGGTTCCACCAGCGGTCGATGTGGACGACGTGGTTGGCGGCGGTCAGGTTGAGGCCGGTGCCGCCGGCTTTCAGCGAGAGCACGAACACGCCGGGACGCTCGGCTCTCTGGAAGTCGGCGACCATCCTGTCGCGGGCGCCGCGTGGCGTGCCGCCGTGCAGGAACCGCACCGGCACTCCGAACCGGGCCGCCAGATGCGGGGTGAGCATCGCACCGAAACGGGCGAACTGGGTGAAGCACAGCACGCTCTCCCCCGCCCCGAGCGCATGGTCGACGATCTCCTCGAGCCGGTCGATCTTGCCGGACCGGCCGGGCAACGGCGACGCGTCCTTCAGCAGCAGCGCCGGGTGCACGCACGCCTGTTTCAGCTTGGTCATGGCGGCCAGGACCAGACCCTTGCGCCATTTCTCGCCGGGCTCGGCGAGGCGCTCCAGCAGGTCGTCGAGGACCGCCCGGTACAGGCTCACCTGCTCCAGGGTCATGCCGCACAGGTGACGGACGTGCCGTTTGGACGGCAGCTCGGCGGCGATGCCGTGGTCGGCCTTGGTGCGCCGGAGCAGGAACGGGCGGGTCGCCTGGCGCAACCGGGCGGCAGCCTCCTCCTCGGCGTAACGCTCGATCGGCACCGCGAACCGGGCCCGGAAGGTGTGCGCCGAGGCGAGGATCCCCGGGTTGACGAAGTCGAGGATCGACCACAGCTCGGACAGCCTGTTCTCCACCGGCGTGCCGGTCAGGGCGATCCGGTTGCGGGCCGGGAACCGGCGGACCGCACGGGCGGTGGCGCCACCACTGTTCTTGATGTGCTGCGCCTCGTCGAGCACCACCCGGTCCCACGGGATCGCGGCCAGAGCGTCCGCATCACGCACCGCCGTCGCATAGGTGGTGAGCACGATGTCGGCCCCGGCGGCGAGGACGGCCGGATCCTCCCGGTCGGCTCCGTGCAGCACCCGCACCCGCAGCGACGGCGCGAACCGGCCCGCCTCACGCTGCCAGTTGCCGAGCACCGACAGCGGGCAGATCAGCAGGGCGGGGCCCTCCCGATGGTGCAGCAGCAGGGCGAGGAGCTGCACGGTCTTGCCGAGGCCCATGTCGTCGGCCAGGCACGCGCCGAGCCCCAGCGAGTCGAGGAAGGCCAACCACGAGAAGCCCCTCACCTGGTACGCCCGGAGGGAACCCACCAACCCGGCGGGCGACGGCAACACCTCCAGCCGCTGGTCGAGGCGCCCGCCGAGCAGGTCGGCCAGCCAGCCCTCACCGCGCGCGTCGGTCACCGGCAGCGGCAGCTCTTCCGGTGGCAGCAGCCGCACCAGGCGCAGCGCGTCACCCGCGGTCATCCGCCCACCGCCGCGGCGCAGGAACGCCAGCCCGGCGGCGAGCCGCTCCGGATCGAGGAACACCCACCGCCCGCGCAGCCGGACCAGTGGAACCTTGGCCCGCGCCAGGTCGGTGAGGTCGTCCTCGGTGAGGGTGCGCCCGCCGAGCGCCAGCCCCCACCGGTAGTCGACCAGCTCCTTGAGCCCGACCGCCCGATCGCGCAGCACCTGGGCGACCGGGTCGCGGCCGCGCACCTCCAGTGACAGGCCGAGGCTGGGCCGGCGCCGCCACCAGGCGGGCAGCAACACGCCGTAGCCACCCTCCTCCAGCAGCGCGGCGTGGCTGAGGAACCGGTGGGCGCCCTCGGTGTCGAGCAGCATCTGCCCGGGATGGGTGCCGCGCAGGGCCTCGGCGAGGTCGGGGTAGAGCCGGGCGGCCCGGCCGAGCCCGGCGAGCAGCCGCTCCTGCGGATGGGACGTCCACCGGCGCAGCGGCGCGGACCGGTCACGCCACACGTCGGCCGCCGGGACCAGCACGCTCGGCTCGTCGACGGCCTGGAGCAGGAACTCCAGCCGCCACGTGTCCTCCGGCAGCGGCACCTCGGCGGGCATCACCGGCTCGTGCTCGCGAGGGTCGCTGAGGCGGAAGCAGACCCGCACCTCGGCGCCGCTGGCCGCCTGCTCGAACCAGGCGCCGAGCCGGCCGGCGAGGGTGTCGGCGAGCGCCGGGGCCGCGTCGAACTCCGGCTCGCCGGTCAGGGCGGCCAGCCAGCCGTAGTCGGCGAGGGTCACCCGCGCCTCGGCCAGCCGGGTGCGGACCAGGCCATCGGTGAGCCGGCCGAGAGCGGCGGCCATCACCTCGGCGGCGGGCGGCTCGGCACCGGCGGCGGGCGACTCGGCCCGGCAGGCCGGTGGCATGCGATCGCGCAGGGCAGCGAAGCGCACCGCGTCGGTGCCGGTCACGACCGGCCGCCAGAGCGCCACCGGGCGGGGGCCGTCGATCCGCACGCCGGGAAGCACCCGCCCGCGCCGGACCAGGTCGGCGGCGAACCCGCACAGCTCGACGAGCCACGCCGCGGAGGGGGCGACCCGGCCCTCGAACTCGGCGACCAGGTCGGCGTCGAGGAACGGCACGCTCACCGCCGGAACGCGCCAGGCCCGGGCCCGTGGCGTGCCCCGGCGCCCGGGCAGCCCCAGATGCGGCGACGGCAACGGGCCGGACCCGGTCGACGGCAGCAACAGGGTGGCCTCGGCCCGTGGCTCGCCGGCCGGCAGCCCGGCGGTGGGCACCGCGAACGGGTGGGGTGGCGCCGCGCCGCGCCGGGCGGTGAACCCGGCGGCCACCGCCGCGTCCTCCGCCCACAGGCTCAGGCCGCCGTCACGGCCGGCGAGCCCGTGCAGCACCCGCACCACGGTGGCGCCGGCCGGGACGATCGCGGTCATGCCGGGCCCCGGAGGCGGCACGACCGGCGGTTGCTGAACATGCCGCCGACTCTAGGCGCCCCCTGTGACACTTTCCCGGCGCGGCAACCCCGCCGGTCGTCCGAACGTAAGCACCGTCACTCCACGGTCCAGGTGATGGCGGGTGGCCGCACCCGGGCGCAGACGGGCCCGCCGTCCGGACCGGTCAGCCCGAGACGGCCGACCAGCACACCCGTCCCACCGGCGGTGGCGCGCAGCAGGTCACCGGGGATGTCGCCGAACATCAGCTTGGCCCGGCGGAACATGGCGAACCCGCCGGTGCCGGTGGCACCCCAGCTGAGGTAGAGGAACCGCGCTCCGGGCCGCCCGTGCACCCAGGGCCCGCCGACGTCGACGAGCCCGTCCACCTCGCGGGTGTCGACCTCGATCTCCCAGACGGCCCGGTCCTCGTGCACCGCGACCAGGTCGACGACCTCCTGGCGTCGCTGCACCCCGACCTGCACGCCGCCGAGCCGCAGTCGCTCCGCCTGTGGCGCCCCGGTCCGCCCCGGCAGGGAGTCTCCTTCGATCCGGATCCGCATGCGACCGACTCTAGGCGGAACCGGGCACACCGGCCCGGGCGGCGCTAGGGTGCCTTTCATGGAGGCTGCCGGTGGGACCGGCCCTGACTGGCTGAGCATGCCGGGCACGCCGGGGCGGTGGCGGCGGATGCGGCTGCCCGGGTTCGCGGCACGGGTCTGGTCGCCGTCCGGCGGGGCGGCCCGGGTGCTGGTGGCGCACGACGGCCCGGAGTACCGGTGCCGTGGCCGGCTGGGTGACTTCACGGCGGCGATGATCGCGGCGGGGCTCGTCCGGCCGTACCACCTGGTGTTGTTGCCGCCGATCGACCGCGAGAGGAATTATTCGGCCGACCCGGGATATGCCGGTCTTCTGGCGCGGGAGATCCTGCCGCGGATCCGGGCCCGATTGGGTGGCGGGCCGGTCGTCGGTGCGGGTGTGAGCCTCGGCGCGCTCGCGATGCTGCATGCGCAGTGGCGTTTCCCGGAGTCGTTCGCCGGGCTCTTTCTGCAATCGGGCAGCTTCTTCCAGGTGCGGCACGACCGGCAGGAGGCGGGATTCCGTTTCTTCCGGCGGATCGTGCGGTTCACGAGCCTGCTGCGACATCCCGGAAAAGAGACCGGGACGGGGTACGGGATTCCGGTCACGCTGACGTGCGGCGTGGCCGAGGAGAACCTGGCGAACAACCGGGACATGGCGGTCGCGCTGCGAGAGCAGGGTTATGCCGTCGCATTCGAGGAAACCCCGGGGGCACACACCTGGAACGCGTGGCGGGATGCGCTGCACCCACATCTGACCGGCCTGCTGCGGCGGGTGTGGCCGGACTGACCTAGGGAGACGATGTGGCCGACGTCGAGCACACCATCGGCATGCTGCTGGGCACCGAGGACGACTGGCCACGCGCCTATGAGGCGCTTCTGCGGCGGCTCGGGGTGGTCTCCGGGGTGGACGGGCGCAGTCACCGGGCCCGGCCGGTACGGGTGACGATCGAACCGTTCAACCTGCGTGACACCCCCCGTCACGACCTGGTCATCGACCGCTTGGCGTACTGGTACTACCACCCGCGCGAGTGGCTGAAGAAGATCGCGCTGATGGACGACGTGTACCTGTTGAACAGCCCGTTCACGTTCCAGTCGATGGAGAAGCACGCGGCGTACTGCGCGATGATGCGGCTGGGCCTGAAGGTGCCGGAGACGGTTCTCGTGCCGTTCAAGAATCCGCTGGAGAATTCCCGGTGGGCCTATACGGCGGCGCGCTACAACCGTCCTTTCGATCTGGAGGCGACAGCCGCGTCGATCGGTTATCCGCTGTGGATGAAACCGTACGACGGCGGTGCCTGGGTCGGTGTCTCGAAGATCCGGAACCCGGCCGAGTTGCACGCCGCCTATGACGCGTCGGGTGAGCGGTTGATGCATCTCCAGGCGTCGGTGGAGGGCTATGACGTGTTCGCCCGCAGCCTGACCATCGGGCCGGAGACGATGGTGATGAAGTTCCGGCCGGAGCAGCCGATGCACGCCCGTTACGAGGTCGACCACCATTTCCTGTCGGCGGACGCCGGTGACGAGGTGGTGACGATCTCGCGGTTGGTCAACGCGTTCTTCCGGTGGGAATTCAATTCGTGTGAATCGCTGGTGCGCGGCGACGACGTGCACCCGATCGACTATGCGAACGCGTGCCCGGACGTGTCGCTGACGTCGCTGCACTACTACTTCCCGTGGGCGATGACGGCGCTGCTGCGGTGGACGGTGTTCTGCGTGGTGACCGGGCGCCGGCCCCGGCTGGACATGGACACGTCGGCGTACTTCGCGGTCGCCGACTCGGGCCGGACCTACGCCGAGAAGCTGGCCGCCTACCGGGGACTGGCCGACGAGTACTTCGAGACCGAGCGGTATCAGGAGTTCTGCGCGAAGAGCCTGGGCAACGTCGACGACATCGTCTACGACTGGGTGGTATCGGAGGAGTTCCGGTCGTTGCTACGCGAAACGGTCCGCGCGCACTACCCGGTGCACGAGCACGAGAAGTTCCTGGCGCACTTCGGGGGACTGATCGACGCCTGGATTCGTGACCAGGGGCGTTGACGCCGTAACACGTACGCAACCAATATGTGTGCATGCCTCTATGGGAGCGCTCCCTCAAGATAGCCGCGGTCTCCGTCCTGATGGTGGCCGGCGCCGCGGCGCCGGCCCAGGCCGACGAAGTCGAACAGGTCGTGAACGGCGGTTTCGACAACGGCACCGACCCGTTCTGGACGAACGCGGGCATGACGATCGGGCTCACCGACGGCCGGGCGTGTGTCGACGTGCCCGGCGGGACCGTGAACCGCTGGGACGCCGCGGTCGGCCAGAACGACATCGATCTGGTCGCCGGCGAGACGTACCGGTTCAGCTTCGACGCGAGCGGCGACGCCGGTCACGTCGTGCGGGCCATCACCGGCCTGTCGGTCAGCCCCTACGACACCTATTTCGAGCAGTCGCCGGTCCTCGGGGACTGGCAGCACTACGAGTGGACGTTCACCGCCAACGCGAGCACCGCCCAGGGCCAGGTCGCCTTCCAGGTCGGCGGCAGCCCCGACCCGTGGCGCTTCTGCGTCGACAACGTCTCGCTGGTCGGCGGGGTGCCGCCGGAGGTCTACGAGCCGGACACCGGCCCGCGGGTGCGGGTCAACCAGGTCGCCTACCTGCCCGACGGCCCGAAGGTCGCCACCCTGGTCACCGAGTCGACGACCGCGCTGCCCTGGGAGCTCCGCGGTGACACCGGACGAGTCCTGGCCAAGGGCACGTCGACCCCGCGCGGCGTCGACGCGTCCTCCGGCCAGAACGTCCACACCATCGACTTCGGCAAGTACAGGAAGCAGGCGAGCGGCCTCACCATCGCCGCCGACGGCGAGGTCTCCCGGCCGTTCGACATCAACGCGCAGGGGTACGACCAGCTGCGCACCGACGCACTCAAGATGTACTACACCCAGCGCAGTGGCATCGAGATCCGTGACGACCTGCGCCCCGGTTACGCCCGCCCCGCCGGTCACGTCGACGTCGCCCCCAACAAGGGTGACAGCGCCGTCCCGTGCCAGCCGGGCGTCTGCGACTACACCCTGAACGTGCGTGGCGGCTGGTACGACGCCGGTGACCACGGCAAGTACGTCGTCAACGGCGGCATCTCGGTGTGGGAGCTGCTCGCCGAGTACGAGCACAACACCGGCTCACGCAAGCTGAACCTGACCATCCCGGAGAGCGGCAACCGGGTCCCGGACATCCTCGACGAGGCCCGCTGGGAGCTGGAGTTCCTGCTGAGCATGCAGGTCCCGGCCGGCAAGGCGAACGCCGGGCTGGTCCACCACAAGATCCACGACCAGGCGTGGACCGGCCTGCCGCTGCTGCCGCACCTCGACCCGCAGCCGCGCGAGCTGCACCCGGTCTCCACCGCCGCGACGCTCAACCTGGCGGCCACCGCCGCCCAGGCGGCCCGGATCTACGGGAAGTACGACCGGGCGTTCGCGGCCCGCGCCCTGAACGCGGCCCGCACCGCCTACACCGCGGCCAAGGCGCACCCCGACCTGCTCGCCCCCGAGTCCGACGGGGTCGGCGGCGGCGCGTACAACGACAGCAAGGTCAGCGACGACTTCTACTGGGCGGCGGCCGAGCTCTACCTGACCACCGGCGAGAAGCAGTACAGCGCCGACATCCTGGCCAGCCCCGAGCACACCGCCGACGTGTTCGGCCAGGTGGCGTTCGACTGGGCGTCCACCGCGGCCGCCGCGAAGATCGACCTGGCGCTGGTCCCGAACCGGCTGCCCGGCCTGTCCGGCGTGAAGTCGCAGGTGGTGAAGGGCGCCGACAAGTACCTGGCGATCCAGCGGCAGCATCCGTACGGCGTCGCCTACGCCCCGGCGGACAACGTCTGGGACTGGGGTTCCAGCAGCGTCATCGCCAACAACCTGGTGGTCGTCGCAGCCGCGCACCGGATCACCGGTAAGGCCGCCTACCGGGACGGCCTGCTCACCGGCCTGGACTACCTGTTCGGCCGCAACGCGCTGAACATCTCCTACGTCACCGGGTACGGCGAGGTCGCCTCGCAGAACCAGCACAGCCGCTGGTACGCCGCACAGCTCGACCCGTCCCTGCCGCACCCGCCGGCCGGAACCCTGGCCGGCGGCCCGAACTCCTCGATCCAGGACCCGGTCGCGCAGAGCCTGCTCAAGGGCTGCACCGGCCAGTTCTGCTACATCGACGACATCGGCTCCTGGGCCACCAACGAGCTGACCATCAACTGGAACGCCGCCCTCGCCCACCTGATCGGCTACGTCGCCGAGCTCGACTGCTGACATCTGTCACTGCGTGACGGGTCCCTCCCGTCCTAGGCTCGTGAGCCAGAGGGCAAGGAGGGACCCGTGCGCGCTCTACGTTTCGCCACCACCCTGTACCGTCGCCGGCTGGACATCGCCTACCACGGATACCTCCGCGGCGACCCGATGTCGCGGCTGCACCTGGCGCCCGGCCGCGCCGACCCGTATGCGATCTACGAGGGTCTCCGCACCCGCGGCGAGCTGGTGCCGACCCGTCTCGGCAACTTCGTCACCGCGAGCCACACCGTCTGCAACACGGTCCTGCGGGACCGCCGGTTCGGGGTGATGGCGTCGGCGACGACCGGTCCCGCCGGGCCCGGCCAGCAGGTCGACATGTCGTTCCTGGACCGCGACCCGCCCGACCACACCCGGCTGCGCCGCCTGGCCCAGCCGTCGTTCAGCCCCCGGCAGATCACCGGCTTCCGCCCGCAGGTCGAGCAGACCGTCGACAAACTCCTCGGTACGGCCGCCGAGAAAGGCACCTTCGACCTGGTCAGCAGCTTCTCCGCGCCACTGCCCATCGCGGTGATCAGCGACCTGCTCGGCATCCCGGACAGCGACGAGGCCCGGTTCGCCCGGCACGGGGCGACCATCGGCAGCGCCCTGGACGGCATCCGTTCGCTGGGTCACGCCGCCCGGCTGCAGACCGCCAAGGCCGAGCTCGACGACGTCTTCATCCGGCTGATCGCCTCCCGCCGGGCCGCGCTGGAGTCCGGCGGCGCACCGGTCGACGACGTCATCGGCCGGATCC
Source organism: Actinoplanes subglobosus (assembly GCF_042650585.1). Taxonomy (NCBI): domain Bacteria; kingdom Bacillati; phylum Actinomycetota; class Actinomycetes; order Micromonosporales; family Micromonosporaceae; genus Actinoplanes; species Actinoplanes subglobosus. Next base: position 305,167 of record NZ_JBHSBL010000028.1, on the reverse strand, counting down.
TGGCGACCGAGGGCGACCAGATCGAGGCCCCCGAGATCCTGCCGATGCTGCGGCTGCTGCTCGTCGCCGGTTTCGAGACGACCGTCAACCTGATCGGCAACGCGGTGAACGCGCTGCTCGACCACCCCGGCCAGTGGGAGGCCCTGTGCGCCGACCCGGCCGGGCTGGCCGCGGCGGCCGTCGAGGAGACCCTGCGGTGGGACCCACCGGTCCAGCGCACCGGCCGATGCGCGCGGGAGGAGTTGGAGCTGGCCGGGCAGCGGGTCCGGCGCGGCCAGTTCGTGGTGACGCTGATCGGCGCGGCCGGCCGGGACCCGGCGGTCTTCACCGACCCGGGCCGGTTCGACATCCACCGGGTGCCGGAGGCCGACCACCTGGCATTCTCCAGCGGCATCCACTACTGCGTGGGGGCACCGCTGGCCCGGCTGGAGGCGACCGTCGCGATCCAGCGTCTGGCCGAGCGGATGCCGGGCCTGCGCCGGGCCGGCGTGGTGCGGCGCCGCGGCTCCGGCCTGATCCGCGGCCCGATCCACTTCCCGGTCCAGGTCAGCGGCGCCCGGCCGGAGAAACCAGGGCGGTGAAGCGGGCCACCAGCGCCTCCCGGGTGGCCCGCTCGCCGTCGCCCGCGGCCGGCCACCACGGGCAGGCGACGTGGACGGCGACGACCCGGCCGGTGGCCAGCAGGCGTTCGCAGGCGGCCAGCACGTCGGCGGCGGCCGGCCCGCCGGCCACCGGGAACCGCAGGCGGGGCACCTCGGCCGGGTCGATGACGTCCAGGTCGACGTGCACGACCAGCGGGCCGTCCGGAGCGGTCTCCGCGGTGACGGCGGCGACCGGGACCCGCCGCACCGCACTGCCGGCCAGGTAGTCCGCCTCCGGCGGGTCGACGTCGCGGGCGTCGGCCAGCACGACCCGGCCGGACGCGACCGGGCGCAGGCCGAACCGGTCCGCGTACTCCCCCGGGTGTGCGCCGGTGACCAGGCGCAGCGACATCCCGCCGAGGTAGCCGGACCCGCTGGACTCGAAGGTGTGCAGATCGGCGTGGGCGTCGAACCAGACCATGGCCGGGTCGTCGCCGCGGCGCTGCACACCGGCGACGACACCCCCGGCGATCAGGCAGTCACCGGAGAACACCAGGGGCAGCCCGTCGGCGGCGGCCACGGCGGTCGCGACCGCCTCGTACTGCGTGGCAAGCCGTTCCCAGCGGTCCCCGGCCGGGAACTCGGGGTGCACGATGACGTCGGCCGGCGCCACGATGTCGCCGGCGGGCAGCTGATCGTCCTGGTGATAGGGCACGAGAATGATCGTCACGGATCAGATTCTCCAGCTCGGCGCGGGATCGGTCGAGGGCAGGCCGAACAGGCCGGTCAGGCCGGTGATCCGCAGCTGACGGTGCACGAACTCGCTCGGGTTGCGCACCACGAACCGGGTGGCCTGCTCCCGGGCGGCCTGGTGGACGCCGACGAGCAGCGCGATCCCCTTCGAGTCCATGAACGTCACCAGCGTCAGGTCGAGGGTCATCAGACGGGGCCGGTCCCGGTGCAGGACGTCCAGCAGCGTCGTCCGCAGGGTGTCCACCGTGGTCGCGTCGAGGCTGCCCCGGACGTCGACCATTGTCGCTCCGTCGGCCTGCTGTCGTGCCGTCATCGTGGCCTCGTCCATCACACGCTCCCGACCCCGGCGAACCGCACGTCCGCACGTCCGGAACGCAGACTCCCCCGCCGGTGTGACGACGGGGCGCACACGGCGTACGCCTGCAATGTTTTGGTCCCTGGAGTCGAGGAATCCGCAACCGGAGGGACGGTTTTCGGCGCATCGCGCCGATCATCTTGCGGCCCGCCACGGGCCGGGGTGACGGTGGCTGGAAGATTCCTGAAAGGAGAGCCGATGGCCGGGCGGGGCATCTTCGCGATCCGGGACGTGCGATCGCTGATCTCGGAGACCTCCGAGGAAGGCACACAGCTCAAGAGGGCGGTCGGCTCGACCCAGCTGACCGCCATGGGTGTCGGTGCGATCATCGGCACCGGCATCTTCGTCGTCATCGGCAAGGGCTCGTCGCTCGCCGGGCCGGCCGTCATCCTGTCGTTCGTGCTCGCGGCGGTGGCCTGCGCGTTCTCGGCGCTGTCCTACGCCGAACTGGCCTCGTCGATCCCGGTGTCCGGCAGCGCCTACACCTACGCCTACGCGACGCTCGGCGAACTCGTCGCGTGGATCATCGGCTGGGACCTGATCCTCGAGTACGGGGTGTCGGTCGCCGCCATCGCGGTCGGCTGGGGCGGCAATCTCAACGCTTTCCTGGACGCCACGTTCGGCTACGCCCTGCCCGACGCGATCTCGGCGGCGCCCGAGGAGGGCGGCGTGTTCAACCTGCCGGCCGTCTTCATCGTCCTGGCGATCACGTTCCTGCTGGTCCGCGGCGTCACCGAGAGCGTGCGGATCAACCTGGTGATGGTCGCGATCAAGCTGGCCGTGCTGGTGTTCTTCATCGTCGTCGCGTTCGTCAACTTCAGCACCGACAACTTCACCCCGTTCGCGCCCGAAGGGGTCGACGGGGTGACAGCGGCCGCGGCGATCATCTTCTTCGCGTACATCGGGTTCGACGCCGTCTCCACCGGCAGCGAGGAGGCCCGCAATCCGGCCAAGGACCTGCCGCTCGCGATCCTCGGGTCGCTGCTGATCTGCACGGTCTTCTACGTCCTGACCGTGGTCGGCGCGATCGGCATCGCCAGCCCCGCCCAGATGGCCGAGTCGGACGCACCGCTCGCCGCCGCACTCGACGAGGGCGCCGGGATGAGCTGGGCGGCGGCGATCCTGGCACTCGGGGCGGTCGTCGCGATCACCAGCGTGGTCCTGGTGATCTTCTACGGCCAGACCCGGATCTTCTTCGCGATGTGCCGCGACGGCCTGCTCCCGCGCCGCCTCGCAACGGTCAATCAGCGGTACGGGACACCCGCGCGCCTGACCATCGGCCTCGGCGTCCTGATCGCGATCCTGGCGGCGCTGGTCCCCCTGGGTACCATCGTCGAACTGGTCAACATCGGCACCCTCTTCGCGTTCGTGCTGGTCAACATCGGCGTGATCGTGCTGCGACGGACCCGGCCGGACATGCCCCGCCCGTATCGCGTGCCCTGGTCCCCGGTACTCCCGCTGATCGGCATCGTCTTCGCCGTCTACCTGATGACCGACCTGCCGTGGGACACCTGGGTACGGTTCGTCGCCTGGCTCGCGGTCGGCCTGCTCATCTACTTCGCCTACGGCTACCGCCACTCCCGCCTCCGCACCGCCCCAGCCGGCACCCCCGCCCCCGCTGCCTCATCGCCGGCCGCCTCCTCGCCCGCCTCCTCCTCGCCCGCCTCCTCCTCACCCGCCTCCTCCTCACCCGCCTCCTCCTCGCCCGCCTCCTCCTCGCCCGCCTCCTCCTCGCCCGATGAACCGCCTTCAAGCAGGCATCCGGATGTTTCGCCCGGACCGGACAATCCACCGCATCGGGACGACGGGACGAGATCGTGACGGGCCCGGCAACCGGACCGGTGATCGTGGGAGTCGACGGCGGCGCGTCGTCCACGGACGCGCTGACGCTGGCCGGCTGGGCGGCCCGAACCTTGGAAGCGCCACTGGTGGTCGCCGCCGTGCACCCGGCCCCCTCGGCGATCGGCTCGGGCCGTGTCGACGCCGAATGGATCAGCGACCGGCGGGGCGCCGCCGAACGCGCCCTGGACCAGGCCCGCACCCTGGCCGGCCCGGCCGACTACCGCGTGATCGCCTCCAGTTCGGCCGCCCACGGGCTGCACGATCTGGCCGAGCAGCTCGCCGCGACGCTGATCGTCGTCGGCTCCGCGGCCGCCGCCCCGAAGGCCCGCACCTTCGCCGGCAGCACCGCCGAACGACTGCTCGCCGGCAGCGTCTGCCCCGTGGCGGTGGCTCCCACCGGAATGCCGTCCCCGCCCGGCGAACTGGGCCGGATCGGCGTCGCCTACGTGGACACCCCGGACGGGCGCGCGGCCCTGGCCACCGCGGCACGTCTGGCGGCCCGGACCCGGACACCGTTACGCCTGATCACCGTCGTCGCGCGGGGCGACGCGGCCCGCCCGTTCCTGCTCGGCACGGACGCCGAACGCGCCTTCCTGGACACGGCCCGCGAGTCCTACGAGGAGGCGTTGCGCCGGGCGTCCGAGTCCGTCGCAGACATCCCGGTCGAATGGGAGCTGCGCTCCGGAGACGTGGTCGAGTCCCTGGCCGACCTGGACGACGTCGACGTACTGTTCTGCGGCTCCCGAGGCTACGGCCCGACCCGCCGGGTACTCCTCGGCGGAGTCTCGGCCCGCCTCGTGCGCCGAGCCCGCCGCCCGATAGTGGTCGTCCCCCGAGCCGGATCAGCGGCGATCGTCTGACCGGTTCCCCCGTTTCCACGCCGAACGCATGGCCCGATAGCCGTCGTACACGAACCGGGGCGCATCCGCCGCCGAATCGTCGTGCACGCCGGCGAACGGCAGTCCGAACCGTCCGATCCGCGATACCCCCCACGCCCAGCGCGGCACCCCACCGGCCCAGACCCGCACGATCCAGCCACCACCGGAGACGATGTCGATGTCCTCCACGTCGAACCAGTAGTACCGGAACGTCCGCAGCGGATTGACCAGCTGGACGTGGTCCTCGTGCAGCACCACGCGCACCAGCGCGACCCGCAGCAGAAACGCTCCGAGCAGCGCGAATCCGGCCATCGCGGCGATCAGCCCGGCCGGCACCGGCCCCGGATCGGAGGCGGTCATGAACGCGAGTGCGGCCAGCAGCGGCAGGCAGATCAGAACCCCACCGGCGAACGAGAAGAAGAGCAGACCGGCGAGGGACCGAAGCACGCGGGGACGGCTCATGCCGATGAATTTAGCGGGGTGGCTCTCGTCCACACCATCATGCGACTCTGCATTCAACCGAGCATGGGAGGCCATGTGACGTTCAGAGTCGACCCAGAGGCCCTCGATCAGGCCGCCACGCTGCTGGAGCGTAACCGCAGCGTGGTCCCGGACATCCAGGGTTTCATCGCGAAGTATCTCGCCAAGGGCACGGCGAACCAACTCGGCGGACAGGGCCTCCTGGCGTACTTCGCCTATGACCACGACGAACAGATCGAGCGGGCCGACCATCGTCTGCGATGGGTAAATGGCGTCTGGCAGAGTGGCGCGGTCAATCTCGGCGTATCCGCGGCGACATATCGGGCCACCGAGACACACAACGCCGCCGAACTCGACGCCACAATTCGCATCCCTATCCTCCAGCAGAGACCGGTGCTCGACCCGGACCCCGCACACTGGGACGAACACTTCGCGCCCGCCGCCGACTTCCATGACGTGGCCGATCCCACCCGCGGGGTCTCCTCACCTCCCGATGAGTCCACCGACAGCCTGGAACCGAAGGCCGCAGAAGTCGCCCAATGGGTCGGCAAAATCAACGACACAGTCAGTCTCAACTGGTGGCTGCGCTACGCGATCAAGGAGGTCTACGGCCGCGACCCGGTCAAGGAGGCCCTCGACTGGCTCGCCGGCGACTGGACCGTGTTCGCGCGTTACGCCGTCGCGTGGAAACACGTCGCGTTCTCGATGGCCGCCATGAGGGACAACATCGCGCACACCGACGATGCGCTGGCCGCGACCTGGGAGGGTAATGCCGCCACCCTCGGCCTCACCTGGATGCAACGGTTGCATGTCGCGATGACCGTGGAGACCGATTTCTACGATCGGTTCCTGTACGGCACATGCCAGGGTTACATCAAGATCGCCTACTACGGCTACGAGAACCTGAACTATCTCGTCGGTGAGCTGATCGATCTACTCCTGGAGGCGGCACTCGCCGTCCTGGGGCTGGTCACCGACGGACTGAGCACGATTGCGGCCGCGGTCATCGCGCTCTGCGACGCCATCCTGTTCATCGTCGACTTCTTCCGGCAGATCTACCACGCCGGCATGGTCCTCACAGCGATCACCGGTCTGCCCGAGGAACCGCCGCTGATGATCGCGGACCTGTTGCTGGCCGACCCGGATCCGCTTGGCCGTAATTGCATCTCCGTCCCCGCATCGAGGTGAGTCCGAATGAGTACCGACGGATTCCCGGTCCCTCCGATCGATCGGGAAACGATCTCCCGAATACGCGCTGAGCTGCAAAGGCAGATCCGGGAAGCGCCGCCGGCCACCGATCCGCTCGTCCGGGAGATGCAGGAGAACATCCTCAACGGCGCCCGCGGACGCGACCTGCTGCACATCGAGGCCTACCGCGAACACTTCGCAGCGCGGGGCGACGAGATCATCCAGCGCCTGCGCCGGCTCCGCGAGGACCTCGACAGGGCGGCCGGGCACTCGGCCGACGACGAGCCCGACCGCTAGGCGCGGTGGCGGCCGATGTGGTCGGTGTCGTCGATGGGGGCGGCGGGGACGGCTGAGGTGGGGGCCGCGGCGGCTCGTTCGTCCCATGGGGAGACGGTGGAGGGTCGGTGGCCCGAGGACTGGAGGTCGCGCAGCGGGACGTAGACGCGAGCGTCGACCGCCTCGGCCAGGAGCAGGGCGGCGACCAGGGCGGTGGGGCGTTCGGCGGGGTCGCGGGCCAGGCACCGGGAGCACAGGTCGAGCACCTCGGGCGGCAGGAAGTCCAGGTGGGGCAAGGGTTCCGGGTCGGCGAAGCGCTGCGCGACCACCATCTCGGTGTGGGTACGCGCCGACCACGGCAGGCGGCCCGCCAGGCAGTGGTAGAGCAGGGTCCCGAGGGCGAACATGTCGGCGGCGGGGGTCGCGGAGTGACCGTCGAAGCGTTCCGGGGCGATGTAGGCGGGGGTGCCCATGACAGGGCCGTCCGGGTCGACCTCGGGTGTGCCGACGACGGCGGCGATGCCGAAGTCGAGGACCTTCGCGCCGGAGGGGGTGAGCATGATGTTGGCCGGTTTGATGTCGCGATGCACGACGTTCTCAGCGTGGGCGGCGGCGAGCGCGGCCGCCACCTCGGCGCAGATGCGCACGCCGATGCGCCAGTCGATGGGGCCCCCGGCGAGGTGTTCGCTCAGTGTCTGGCCTTCGACGAGTTCCATCACGATGTACGGCACGTCCCGATCGGCACCGGGCGAGGTCCCGAAGTCGTGGACCCCGGCCACGTTGGGATGGGCGAGCCGCGCGGCCGAGCGAGCCTCGGCGCGGACCAGGGCGACCCCGGTCTCGCCGAGGGTGCCCTCCACCGCCGGATGCATGATCTTGACAGCGACGGGCCGGTCGAGGACCCGGTCGTGTCCGCGCCACACCTCCGACATGCCACCCAGGCCGATCCGGTTGACCAGCCGATAACGACCGCCCAGCGTCCGCATCCGCACCCCCTGTAGCCACGTTCAAGGGGTGCCGTTACCCGGGCGGGTCAGGCACAAAACCATAGAAATGGCGGAGCCGGTCACCTTGTGGGTGACGGGCCCCGCCATTCGACAGTGCGGCCGTTTTCGCGCCCACCTGACGTCGCTGATGACGTTAGGTCATCGCCCCGGAAGGCCCCGAACCGGCCCCCACCAGGGGTGATCACGCTCTCAGCCGATCATCCTGTGCTCGCGAAAGGTCACCATGAGTGAACTGCAGGGTCAACGAATCTCGGTACGCAGATCGTGCGCCCCATCCGGCCGGGTCGCCTCGTAGTAGAGCCGCTGACGCCCGTCGGGCAGAGCGACCAGACTGAGATACCGCAGCCCGTACGGCTCGTGAGGGCTGCCGACCGGTTCCCGCTCCTCGGCCGTGAGCGGGCCGAACGTACCGTCGGGAAGCCGCAGGCCGTGGGCGACGCCGGTGCGCTCCTCCCAGTTCTCCCCAGCGGTGGCCCGCCCGTCGTAGGAGGCGACGATCCGGTCGCCGTCGACGACGACCGAGGAGACCCGGACCCCGCGGGCGTCCCAGGCCCCGGGGCGGCCGGCCAGTGCGGTCCGCACCCAGGTCCAGTGCACGCCGTCGGGGCTGGTCGCGTACTCGGTGGTCATCCGGTCGGCGTCGTCCCAGGACTCGAGCGGGTGCACCGACGCCCACAGATGCCAGCCGTGCTCGTCGTGGTGCAGCACCGGGTCCTTGACGCCGGCGCTCTCGTCGCCGGCCAGGACGGTGCGGGGCTCGGCGGTGGCCAGGCCCTCGGGGGTGCCGGCTTCGAGCAGGTCGACCCGCCAGTGCTTGGTGCCGGGGGTGGCGGCACTGACATAGAGCCGCCACCGCCCCTCGGGGGTACGGACCAGCGCGGGCCGCTCGAGCGACTCGGCGCCGAAGCGGTCCTTGGTGATCTCGGCGACCACGGTGAAGGTGAGGCCGTCCGCCGAGCGGGCCACCACGTTGGCGATGCCCCGGCCGGCGCCGATCGGGAGCCGCAGACGGTACGCGAGGTAGACGTAGCCGTCGGCGTGGACCGTGCTGGGGGCGCCGGACCAGGCGCCGGGCTCGGATCCGGGCGGCTCGACCACCACCGTGGCGTCGTCCCAGCCGGGCAGTGGCAGAGCGGTGGTTCCGATGGTCAACGCGGCTCCCCAGGGTAGTCGGGTGACGAACCCGTCAAGTGTGCATCATCTATCGAGATTGTGGGGTTTAGGAGGCTCGGGCGTGTCGGTCGAGACTGAGCCAGTCGTCGTACCGTTCGCCGGTGACATCCTGCAACAGGGCGATGTCCTCCGCGAAGTAGGGCAGCAGCGCGGCGCGCTCCTCCGGTGTGGTGACCGGCCGGTTGCCCTTCGTCCGGTGCAGGAGGGTGAGCAGCGGACCCCGGGCGGCCAGGCGCAACGGCACCGGGAAGTGGTGCCCGAAGTTGCCACCGGCGCGCAGCAGGCCCCGCAGCACCCGGTTGACCCCGTTGTCCTCGACGTAGTGCCGGTTGACGTTCTCCTTCGGGATGGCGGTGAGGATGCCGGTGCGCACGCCCAGGAAGGAGCAGACCCGGTCCAGGGTCTCGGCCGGATTGTCCTTGAGGTCGCGGTAGCGCAGCAGGAGCACCTGGTCACGGGAGAACCGCTGGTAGAGGTGCTGGAGCTGCCGTCCGTAGAGGCCGAGCCCGATGTAGTGCCAGAAGTCGGCCCACTGCCGCTGCTGACGGGACTCCTCGGCACGGCAGGCGGCGAGGAAGTCGGCCTCCTCCTCGAGACCGGCGACCCAGAGGTGGGTCCAGTTGGAGTGGGCGCGGTCGACCGGGTCACGGAGCAGGATGATCAGCTTCACGTCCGGGATCAGCGCCCTGATGCGGTCGTGCGACTTCAGGTCGTACAGATAGAAGGGTGTGGCCTCGCCCTTGAGGGCGCCGGCAGGCGCGGCGGCGAAGAGCTTCTCGTAGGCGGGGCGCCGCCAGATGTGCTCCTGGTAGGTCTGCACGTCGCCGGGTCCGCCGACGGTGGGCGGCGGGCCGTCGGAGAGGAAGAACTTCGGCTCCTTGACCGGCGACAGGTAGAGGTCGGGATGGCCGGTCAGGGCGGCGTGCAGGGCGGTGGTCCCGGCTTTGGGCACACCGGCGATCAGGAAGTCGGGAAGAGACATGTGGATCCCCCTCGGCTGAAATGAGACTTAGCCTACAGATCCACTAGGATTTCGCAGCCCTTCGCCCCTGTGGCGGACGCCTCGTTGGGCCATGATGCCCGTTCCCGGCCCCGGGTATGCGCAAAAGAAGCGAACCGTCCGGTAACCGTCGAACCGATCCCGGCGGTGTGGCCGATGGCGGCATCGGCCGGCCCGGCGGTCGCCGGACGATCACCGGCCACCCGAACGGCCGAGGCCGGTCAGACGCCGCCACCACGGGACGGCGGAGCGGAACCGCCGGCAGCCGCCAGAGGGACAAAGGGCACATTCGGTGCCGGGTCGGTAGTGCTCGTGCGCCCGGTACGGGTGTCCACAGACGCAGAGTCCGGTTTCAGTCGCCATCACTCCACCAACGGCTCACAGCGACGCAGGCCACGCGCTTCCCACCAGATCGATGCTATCGCTCACCCACTGCGATTACAGGTCCACCACCGTGACACGGCCACGAACACTTTCCGTGATTGCCGTATACCGGCTCGTAGAAATCGCCACGCAACCGACTTGTCCTGATTTAAGGAACTTCACCGATTTCCTGACATTCGTCGGACACGTTCCTTACCGCCCCTCCGCGTCCAACGGTGTCCACTACTAACAGTGAGATCTGGCAGGAACCTTCACGATAAGAGAACGGTTACTACCAGGTACTTAACGTCACTGTGACCCTCATGGCCCCGTCGGACTGTTGACGCTGCGTAATCCGTTGCTAGGTTGATCACTCGAAGCGAGCGGCCGTGCAACCGCCCGTCGCACCGGTCGTATTGCCGCCCCCGGAAGGGACCGACATGGAGTTCTCGCAGTTGACACCGAACACCCACAGTGACCGACCGCAATCACCGACCGTAAGCGTGGTGATTCCCACGCTGAACGAGGAGCGGAATCTTCCGCATGTGTTCGCGAAGCTTCCGCCGATGATCACCGAGGTGGTCGTCGTCGACGGCGGGTCCAAGGACCGCACCGTCGAGGTGGCGCGGCAGCTCCGGCCGGACGCCGTGATCGTGCAGCAGACCCGTACCGGCAAGGGCAACGCACTGGCCTGTGGCTTCGCGGCCTGCACCGGCGACATCATCGTGATGATCGACGCCGACGGCTCGACCGACCCGGCGGAGATCCCGCTCTTCGTGGAGAAGCTGATCCGCGGCGACCACTTCGTGAAGGGCTCCCGGTTCAGCCACGGCGGGCACAGCCACGACATCACCCGGCTGCGCAAGCTCGGCAACGACGGGCTCAACCTCGTCGTGAACATCCTGTTCCGGACGCACTTCACCGACCTGTGCTACGGCTACAACGCCTTCTGGCGCTCGGTCGTCCCGGCCCTGGACCTGCCGGACGTGCAGATCCCCCGCCAGGCCGGCGGCCGCAAGCTGTGGGGCGACGGCTTCGAGATCGAGACGATGATCAACATCCGGGCGGTCGCCGAGAAGCTCAAGGTCGGTGAGGTCGGCAGCACCGAGCACGAGCGGATCTTCGGGCAGAGCAACCTCAACACCTTCCGGGACGGCTTCCGGGTGCTGCGGACCATCCTCAGCGAGTACGGCCGGATGCACCGCCGTCGCCGTGGCGGCCTGCGCCCCTTCGTGGAGAGCCTGCGCCCCGCCCCCGTCGCCGCACCGAAGTCGCGGGTCCGCCCCGCGGTCACCACCCGGCACGCCGTCGCCCCGCTCAACCCGGCCGGCGCGTCGCTCGACGACTGACCGCCCCGCGACGAGCCACAGGAGCCACCCCCCGTGAAACACACCCCCCTCGCCACGACCATCGTCATCCCGACCTACTCCGAGGTCCGCTGGGAATACCTGAACCGGGTGCTCGCCTCGGCCCGGTCACAGACCCACGCGGCGGACGAGATCGTCGTGGTGGTCGACCACAACCCGGTGATGTTCGAACGGATCAAACGCGAACTGCCCGGCATCACGGTGCTGGAGAACGCGTACGCCCAGGGTGTCTCCGGCAACCGGAACACCGGCGCGTTCCACGCCCGTACGCCGCTGATCGCGTTCCTCGACGACGACATCATCGCCGACGAGCACTGGCTGGCCCGCCAGATCGCGCCGTTCACCGACCCGTCCGTGGTCGGCACCGGCGGCGCGATCCGGCCCGCCTGGGAGGGCCGCGCCCCGCGCTGGATGCCGGCCGAGTTCCTGTGGGCGGTCGGCGGGTCGTACGCGGGGATGCCGACCCGGACGTCGCCGATCCGCAACGTCTGGTCGGCCAACATGATCGTCCGCCGGGACGTCTTCGACCGGGCCGGCGGGTTCCGGGTGGGCTTCGGCAAGCTCGGCTCCCGCAACCGGCCCGAGGACACCGACCTGTGCCTGCGGATGAGCCAGGTCAGCGGTGGCCGCTGGATGTACGTGCCGGACGCGGTCATCCAGCACGAGGTGCCGGCCGAGCGGGCGAGCTTCCGGTTCTTCGTACGCCGCTGCTACGCCGAGGGCCGCGGCAAGGTGCAGATGGCCGGCCTGCACGAGAACGACGCGCTCGGTGCCGAGAAGAACTACCTGTGGTCGCTGCCGAAGGCGATGTTCCGGCACCTGGTCGCCGGCCTCACCGGCCGCGGATCGGACCACTTCCTGCGCGCCGGCGGTGTGGTCGCCGGTGTCGCCGCCGCCGGCTTCGGTGGCGTCGTCGAAACCGTCAGCTCCAGGCGGCCCAGCCGCCGTACCCCGGTGGAGGCCACCCCGTGACCGCGACGTTCCCGGCCGCTCCGCGGCTCGACGACACCGGCGTCCTTCCGGCCGTCGTCCTCGACCTGGAGATCTCCGAACCGCTGCCCGCGGTCGGCGCGACGGCACCCGACGGCCGGCGGGTCCAGCAGGCGTGGGCGCTGGTCCGGCTCTTCACCGAGCCGGTCGGCACCCTGATGGTGGATGTACCGGAGCAGGGGCTCACCCCGGAGGCGCTGGCCGGCGCGATCGACGGTGCGCTCGGCAGCGAGTTGCGGCCCCGGCTCGGCGGCGCGCCCGTGCCGTACACCGGATTCGTCCCGACGACCGAGCCGGCCTTCCTGGCGAGCCGGCGCGCGGCCCTGGCCGCCGCCCCCGACATCACCGTGGTGATCTGCACCCGGGAGCGGCCCGGCGCGCTGGCCCGCTGCCTGGACAGCCTGCTCGACCAGGTCTACGCGCCGGCCCGGGTCCTGGTCGTCGACAACGCGCCGGCGACTGGGGCGACCGCCGAGGTGGTCCGCTCGGCGGCCCGCCGGGGCCGGGTCGACTACCTGAAGGAACCGAAGCCGGGCCTGTCGTTCGCCCGGAACGCGGCCGAGGCCGCCACCCGCGGCGAGATCGTCGCGTGGCTCGACGACGACGAGCTGGCCGACCGCTACTGGCTGGCCGAGGTGGCCCGCGCGCTGGTCGACAACCCGGACGCCGACGTGATCTCCGGGGTGATCGTGCCGGCCGAGCTGGAGACCCGGGCGCAGGTCTGGTTCGAGCAGTTCGGCGGGCACAGCAAGGGCCGCGGTTTCCGGCCGGCCACGTTCGGGCCGCACACCGCCCACCTGCAGAGCCCGCTCTACCCGCTGCCGCCGTTCGGCACCGGCGCGAACATGACGTTCCGGCCCGGCGTGATCGAGCGCATCGGAGGCTGGGACACCGCGCTCGGCGCCGGCACCCCGGCGATGGGCTCGGAGGACACCCTCGCGTTCACGCAGGTGCTGCTGGCCGGCGGGACGATCGTCTACCAGCCGAGCGCGGTCACCCACCACTACCACCGGCGGGACTTCGAGGGCCTGCACAAGCAGATGGTCGGGTACGGCACCGGGCTGACCGCGGCGTACACCAGCCTGCTGCTGGGACGGCCGGGACTGTTGTGGCCGCTGATCCGCCTGGCCCCGACCGCGCTGCGCGACCTCACCGGCGCCGACAGCCTGCGGGTCTCGACTCTCCAGGACGATTTCCCGCGTGAGCTCCTGACCGCCAACCGACGGGGGATGATGGCCGGACCGGGCGCGTACCTGCGAGGACGTCGTGCGGCCCGGGCGCGACTGCGCGCCGGCCGCTGAAGGAACCCGACTGTGGAGGGTCAAGTTCATGGGTGACCAGCCGACGCCCGACGACGATCGGGCGCCGGAGGAGGCGACCGGCGACGCGACCGATGTGATGACGGCCGCCCCGGAGACGGACACGGTCGCCATCCGACTGCCCAGCGCACCGGAGGCCGACGGCACCACGAAGGTCAGTGCGCTGACCACGGTGCGCAAACAGGCGGCGGCCGAGACCGTCGTGCTCCCGGTACAGCCCGAGCCCCGCGACGTCCACGACCTGGGCTGGGCGCCGTGGGTGCTGGCCGTCTCGGCGTTCGGCGTGATCCTGGTCGCGCTGGCCTACGCCGGCGGCCGGCACGAGGCCGGCTGGGCGATGACCGTCTACTGGATCGGCCAGGTCGTCGTCTTCTCCCCCGTCGTGTTCCGGCTGCTCAGCCGGCTGGCCGGGGTGGCCGAGTCGTTCGTGCTGGTGATGGGGCTGGCCGCCAACCAGTACATGCTCAAGTGGATGTACAGCCCGGACCAGTTCCGGTTCCCCGACGAGCTGCAGCACTGGCTGGCGACGACGCTGATCACCGAGTCCGGTGACCTGTTCCGGCCGAACAACGCGCTGCCCCCGGCCGTGCACTTCCCCGGCCTGGCCGAGATGGGCGCCGGATTGTCGCTGCTCACCGGGCTGCCGGTGACCGCGGCCGGGACCATCGTGGCCGGTGTCGCGCACCTGCTCTTCGTGGGCCTGCTCTTCGCCGCCGTGCTGCGGGCCAGCAACTCGCCCGCGATGGCCGGCGTCGCCTGCGTGACCTACGCGACGGCCATGCACTATCTCTTCTTCAATTCGATGTTCCTGTACGCGACCGCCGCCCTCCCGTTCTTCATGCTCACCGTCTGGGCGCACCGCCGCTGGCGGACCGGCGGTGGCCACCTGTTCCTGGCGCTGACCGTGCTGGGCATCGCGATGACCACCGTCACCCACCACGTGACCGCGTTCGCGCTGGTCGCCACCCTGCTGCTGCTCGCCGGCACGGAGCTGGTGCTGGAGCGGCCGCGGCCGTGGGCGACGCTGATCGCACCGGGCATCGCGCTGGCCGCGGTCTCGGCCTGGATCGGGCTGGTGGCGCGGGACGTCATCGACTACCTGGAGTCGCCGGTGCAGCGGCTGGCCGCGGCGCTGAACCAGATGTTCGGTGGCGCCGCGAGCGAGCAGGCCGGCACGGCCGACGCGGTGCCGCTGGTGCAGCTCGCCGTGCAGGGCCTGGGCCTGCTGGGTCTGCTGGTGCTGTTCCTGGCGGTGGCCCGGGACATGATCCTGCGCAAGGACCGGGACTCCTGGCGGTGGGCGGCGCTCGTCGGCGGGGCGGCGTTCTTCGCCGGCAACGGTGCCCGGTTCCTCGGCTCGGGTGGACCGGAGATCGCCGGACGGCTGTCGACGTTCACCTACGTCCCGATGTCGATCATCGCGGCGATCGCGATCGTGCACGCGGTGCGGATCATCCCGGACAAGGACGAGAAGGGCCGGCGCTGGCTGTCGGTCCCGCCGCCGGGGGTGGTGGTCACGACCGGGCGGCGGCTGACGAGACAGGTGTACGTCGGCACGACGCTGATCACACTGCTCATGGTGGGTGCCCGTACCGGTGGCTGGCCTCCGGTGTCGGCGCTGGTGCCGGGCCCGTACATGCCGGCCGCCTACGAACGGTCGGTCGACGCCTACGGGGTGGACGCCGCCCACTGGCAGGCGGTGAACCTGCCCGGCCACTCGCGGGTCGGCGGCGACATCACCGCGGTGGCCCTGTCGTCGACGTACGGCCGGACCGACCCGGTGCGGGAGGTGGGACCGCTGTACTGGGCGACCTGGTGGGGCTCGGCCGAGTACGACCTGGCACGGAGCCTGGGGCTCGGCTACCTGGTCGTCGACGAGCGCCTCGGTGAGAGCGTGCCGGTGGACAACGCCTACTTCCAGGACGACCCGATGGCCGGGCGGATCACCGAGCCGCTCAGTGAGGCCCAGCTGGGCAAGTTCGACCTGATCCCGGAGATGTCGCGGATCTACGACAACGGCATCGTCCGGATCTACCGTCTGGGGGGCTCATGAATCCGGTGCGTGCGGGTGTGGTGGCCGGTCTGACGGTCGCGGCGGCGGTCGCCGTCGAGTTCGGGCCGCTGCCGCTGTCCCTGCCGGGCGGGCTGCTGCTCGGATTCGCGCTGCCCGGCTTCGCGATCGGCGAGGCGATCTTCCGGCCGGGACGGCGCGACGTCGGCGTGGTCGAGCGGATGATGATGGTCCCGGCGCTGAGCCTGGCGGTGCTGGTGCTCGGCGGCCTGGCCCTGTGGGGCGTCGGCGGCCACCTCAACCGGACCAGCTGGATGCTCGTCTGCGCGGTGAGCACGCTGATCGCGACCGGTGCCGCCTACTACCGGACACTGAAGGCCGAGCCCGCCACGGCGGAGACGCCGGAACCGGCCGTCCGGAGAACCGTGCAGGAACGGCTCATCCGCGAGATCCTCCCGCTCACGCTCGCGGTGCTGCTGGTCGCCGGTGCGGGCGTGTGGTCGTACGCCGACTCGGTCAACACCTACGACGTCACGGTGAGCACGCTGTCGGCACAGACGCCGGGCCCGGTGGACGCCGACGGCAACCGGGCCGTGCAGGTGACCGCGACCGGCCTGGCCGCGGGCGAGTGGACGCTCGTGCTGAGCGACCCGGCCGGCGTGGAGGTCGGGCGGCAGGGTGTGCGGCCGGACGGCGACGGTGGCTGGTCGGGTCAGGTCACCATGCCGGGGGACGAGCGGGTCACGGTGAACCTTTTCCGAGGTCAGGACGCGTCGGCGTTCCGTACGCTGATCATCTCGGAAGTCTCGTAGACCGGGAGCCCCTCGCATGCCGCAACGCCGCTGGATGGCCGTGGTGGCGTTGCTGGTCGCCGGGTGCACGCCGACGGCGGTGAAGGAGCCGGCACCCGCCGCGGCCCCGGACCCGCGGTCGGCTCGGGCACAGCTCGCACTCACCCGGGAGGCCGGCGCGTGGCCCGGCGTGAACGGGCTGTCCGGCGTGAACGGCTTCCCGCTGCTCGACACCGCGTCGGTGACCGATTTCTGCACCGACCGAGGTCGGCCGTGCGGGATGGCGCAGACCTACACCGACCGCACCGACTACGCGTCGATGACCAGCGGCTCGGCCTGGGTGTTCGAGTCGTTCGCCGACTTCGACGGCGTCCTGGTGATCTCCCAGGCGCTGGTGCCGGACAAGGGCGAGGCCCTGGTCGCCGACTGCGCGGCCGGTGTCTACGACCAGCACTGGCGCGACTTCGGCGCGCTGATGGTGCAGCACGGCCGGGGTGACTCGGTGGTGCGGCTCGGCTGGGAGATGAACGAGTCGTCGATGGCCTGGCGTGGCCTCGACGCGACCGCCTACATCGGGTGTTACCGCGCGGCCGCGGCCGCGTTGCGCTCCACGAATCCGCAGGTCGTGCTGGACTGGACGATCAACGCGCACAACACACCGGCCGATCTGTGCGGCGGCCTGAGCACCAACTGCTACCCGGGCGACGACTACGTCGACGTGATCGGCATCGACAACTACGACCACCATCCGTGGTCGCCGACGCAGGCCGATTTCGATCGGACCGCGGCGGCGCCGGAGGGCCTGCAGTGGCTGTTCGACTTCGCGCGGGCGCACGGAAAGCCGTTCTCGGTCGGCGAGTGGGGAGTGATGCCGACCGGGGACGCCGGCAAGGACAACCCGGACTTCGTGCGGTGGATGCACGCGTGGTTCGCGGAGCACGCCCCGTACCTGGCGTACGAGGCGTGGTTCCAGCGGTGCGACGGCACGGTCTCGCAGTCGGCGATCCTGCGGCCCGACGACCCGGACTGCCTGCCGAACACCGGCTCGTCGGACGTCTACCGGGAACTGTTCAGCCGCTGAACCGCTCGTTCTCGCCCATCTCCCGGTAGGCGGCGGCCGCGTCGGGCAGCGAGTCGAGCCGCCAGTGCTCGGGGTAGCTGGGGTGGGTGTCGGTGTCGAACCAGACCACCCCGCCGATCGCCGGCCGCTGCTCCACATAGGTGCCGAGCTCGCGGATCCAGTCGGCCTTGGTGGTGCCGCCGTAGTCCTTCGACCCCACCTCGGTGATCATGATCGGTTTGCGGGCCGAGTACTTGGTGTAGATCGGGTCGAACAGTGTGGCCGGGGACTCCCGGTGCAGGTTGTAGCCGGAGACACCCACCCAGTCGACGAAGTCGTCGCCGGGGTAGTACGCGTCGATCCGGTTCCAGTCGTCCTTCGGGCTGGAGTTCCAGTTGGGACTCCACACCCAGGACACCTTGTCGGCGCCCTCGTCGTCGAAGATCCCCCGCAGACGGCGGAAGCACTTGACGTACCCGTCGGTGTCCTCGTCGTTCCTGGCCCCGCCCCACCGGTACCAGTCGCCGTTCATCTCCCAGCCCCAGCGCAGCAGGGCGGGCCGGTCCAGGTCACGGATACGGCGGGCGGCCGCGGCGATCAGGTCGTCGGCGTCGCCGTCGAGGATCGCGCCGTACTTCGGGCCGCGCCACGACACCATCGGGACCGACGTCTCCGGCATCCCCTCGATGCTGTCGGGCAGCCGGTCCTCCCAGGCGTAGAAGACGTGCGTGATCCGCTGGTCCCGGCCGAGCTGATCACGGCGCAGCTTCACCGCCTCGGGGTAGGTCATCCCGTCCAGCCCCAGGTAGGAGCCGAGCATCGCCTTCCCGGCGGTGAACGGCACGGTCCCGCCGAGCTTGCCCTCGGCCTTCGCGAACGGTGACGGGGACGCCGAGGGCGGAGCGGTCGGGGTGCCGCTGACGACGAGGGGCGTCTCCCGGGAGGCGGCCTTCCACATCCCGAAGACGCCGGCCGAGGACGCGGCGCCGAGCCCGGCCAGTCCGAGCAGACCGCGGCGGGTGACACCGTCCTCGGGACGGCGCCGGTGACCGCCGGTCACGTGAGCTCCCGTCCGGCCTTGCGGGCCAGTCTGCGGACCAGCCGCCAGCCCGGCTGGGCGCACTGCCGCAGGCGGGCGGCCGGTGTCGCGCCGGACCTGGAGACGAGGTCGACCAGGTCGGCGCCGGTGTGGTCGGGGGTCGGCTGGAAGCGCGGCACCGCGAACCGGCGCTCGGCGGGGGTGTGCGGGCGGCGGCCGACCTCGGTGGCGTTGTCGTGGCCGGACCGCTCGACGACCCGGCGGACCAGCGCGCTGTTGTAGCCGTGCGGGTAGGCGAACGACCGGACCCGCCGCTGGAGCCGCTGTTCGAGCTGGTCGCGACTGGACACCACCTCGTCGCGCAGCTGGGCCGGGGACAGCACGTCGAGCGGGTGGTGGACCAGGCTGTGGTTGCCGATCTCGATGCCGGCGGCGGCCACCTCGTCCAGCTCGGACCAGGTGAGCATCGGGCCGAAGTCGGACGCGTACCGGCCGAGCCAGCCGGCGTGGCCGCCGAGGTGGCCGACGGAGGCGTAGAGGGTGGCGCCGGCGCCGGCCTTCGCCAGAGCGGGCACACCCTCGGTGAGGAAGTCGCGGTAGCCGTCGTCGAAGGTCAGCGCGACCGTCTTCGCGGTGTTGCCGGCGGCCAGCCGGTCCAGCGCCTCGGTCAGCCCGACGAGCTGGTAACCGGCGTCGCTGAGTGCGCCGAGCTGCTCGGCCAGGCGTTCCGGTGGCACCGCGAGGTCACGCAGCGGGCCGCCGACTGCGGAGACCGAGTGGTACATCAGCGCGGGCAGCGTGCTCACCGCGTCCTCCCCCATGATCGTGACTTTCCGGCCGCCAAAGTTACCCGCCGTAATCGCCTCGCCGGGTCCTCCTTTCGACTGGACCTCTGGCCTTTTCACACTACAGCGAGTAACGTCCGAGACCTTCCGACTCCCCGGCCAGCGCAAATGACGTGACACGATCATCACTTAAAGTGATATGTGAACCGAAGGCCAACCGGAGACGTATCGGAGGGCAACACCGAAACCGCTCTAAACCCCGGGAGCGCGCACCATGTTCCGCCTCATTCAGTTGCACACCGAAAGCGGCGTCCCACGCATCGGCGTGGACCCCGACGGCTACGTCAGTGCCCGCGCCGCACTGGCCCACTACCGGACCGCCCCGGCGACCTACTTCGCCGTCGGCCGCTTCGACCACGAGGGCACCCTCACCGAGGTGATACTCGACCCGATATGCGGCCTCGACGGCGCCTGCCAGCGCCCCGCCTCGGTCATCCACGCGCAGACCTACGAGCGTCTGTGCGAGCGGTGCGCCTCCGGCCTCGACGTGCTCACCGTCCCGCAACTGGCCCGCCGCCTCGGCATCGCCTGCCGGCTCGCCCCGAGCGTCGCCCGCTTCCGGCAGACCGCGCTCGGCGGCCTGCGCGCCCCCTCGGGCAACCGCATCGCCCGCGAGTTCCCCGACCACGTCCACGACCCGGCGTGGCGCCAGGAACTCTGCATCAGCCTCACCCAGAGCCCGACGGCCCTGAACGGCCTGCTCATCGGTGTCGGCGCGCTCAGCCACCGCCAGGTCCTCGACCTGTTCCCGGTGCTGTGCGCCCTCGGCGACGAACTCCCCGACGCCATTCGCGACGACCTCACCCGGGCGACCTCCCGGGCACTGTCTCCGGCGGGCGTCGCGGGGCTGCGGCTCGGCCTCCGCAACAAACCCTGATCTGGTACGGCCACGCCGGGTCACGTACCTACACCGCGACCCCGGCGATCCTCACGCACACCAAGGCGCCTCACGGGCGAGGCGGTGGGTCACCGGCTGGTAGTCCGGGTTGTCTCAGGGCTGGTGAGACAACCCGAGGACCAGCCGGTCCCGTGCGTACGGACCGGCGCGACCCGGACCAGACCGCTGCGGTAGGCCGCCACCACCGCCTGTGCCCGGTCCCGTAGCCCGAGTTTCGTCAGGATGCGGCCGAGGTGGGTCTTGACCGTGCTCTCGGCGACGAAGAGCTGCCGGGCGATCTCGGTGTTGCCGAGACCCTGGGCGACCAGAGCCAGCACCTCCGTCTCGCGCGGGGTGAGATGGTCGAGCAGCGCCGTCCCGGTGGCGACGGCGGTCGGCCTGGTGACGTACTCGCGGAGCAGGTCGGAGGCCAGATCCGCGTCGAGCCAGGCGCCGCCACCCGCGACCGCCCGTACCGCGGTGACCAGGACTTGCGGGTCGGCACCGGTGAGCAGGAATCCAGAGGCGCCGGCCAGCAGGATGCGACGGGCCACCGGCCGGTCGAGAATCGCGGCGAGGGCGAGTACCCGGGCGTACCCGGAACCGACGATCTGCCGGGTCGCCTCGATCCCGTCAGCCAGCAGATCCATCACCACGACGTCGGGGCGCTCCGTGCGGCTGAGGCCGACGGCACGGACCGCGTCGCCGGCCTGGGCGACGACCTCGATGTCGTCCGGCCGCCCCAGCAGCAGCGCTAGGCCGCCCCGGATCAGCGGGTGTTCGTCGGCGATCAGGACGCGGATCGGGTTCTGCTCGGTGCTCACTCTGCGGCTCCGATGCTGGACGGCCGGCGGGCGGTCCGCCGTACACCTCCACTGTCCTCAGGCCGCTTGCGGCCACCTTGCAATGGCCTTGGACCCGGTTGTCAGTGGCCGCGCCGCCCTCAGAGATGGTCGGCGAGCCGCCGGGCCAGGGTCAGCCCGGTCAGCATCGGCCCGGCCGAACCGCATGACGGGAAGACCGAGCCGTCACAGGCATAGGCGTTGCGCAGATGATGGAACCGCCCGTCCGGATCGGTGACCGACGTGGCCGGATCGTCGCCCATCCGGAGCCCGCCGACCTCGTGGTGGCTGTCGCCCAGCGGCCAGTGCCAGCTGGGGAACCCGTCGGCGCCGAGCGGGAACGGGGTGCGGTGCCATGACGTGCCATACCAGTACCTGATCTTCTCCGGATCGGGCGCCAGGGCACCCAGCAACGCGACGGCGGCCGCGTCCATCGCCTGCCAGGTGTCCAGATCCGCCCGGCTCAGGTGCACGTTGACGTAGGCCGTCGGCACCTGGAAGCCGTCCGGGTGGTTCGAGTCGACGGTGATCCAGTTGCCGTCCGCCGCACCGGCCGGGGTGTGCGGGTCGCCGTGGGTCTCGCCGACCGCGCGGATCACCACCGTGACCCATTCCGGGTCGACGCCGGTGGTGCGCAGGCGATCGAGATGGTCGAGGTCCGGGATGGTCCGGAACAGCGGGTCGTCGGCGCCGCCGGTGCCGGTGGTGGCGGTGATCTGGAAGTGGAACCGGCCGGTCCCGGTCGCACCGCGGGCCAGGATCGTCGCGACGCCGAGCCGGTCGCCGTCCCGGGCCGGGAGAGCGGAGCGGTGGATCCGCGCGACGAAGTCACTCCGCGTGTGGATCATCAGGCCGCGGCCCATCGCCGGGGTGGGGAACGAGTTCAAGGCGAGCCGGGTGCTCTCCACCGTGCCCAGGGCCAGTACCACCGTGCAGCCCGGCAGGATCGGCAGCCGTTCCCGGCGGCCGGGCAGGCCGACGTCCAGGGCGCGGACCACGCCGTTGCCGTGCCACAGGCGCAGAGCGGTGGCCCGCGGCACGAAGTGCAGGCGCCGGCGTTCCCGGAGACGGTCGTCGCGGACCGCGTTCAGCAGCACGGGCAGGCTGCTGAACTTGCGGAACGGGAACAGCCCGAACTCCGGTGAGGCGGCCTGCACCGCCAGCGGCGCCGTACCGACCTCGTCGGCCCGCAGGCCGGGCACCTCGCGGGCCGCCTCCCGCACCATCGGCAGCAGCGTGGTGTGCAGGGCGCCGTCGACGAAATCCCAGGCCGGCACCACACCGGTCTCCTCCTCCAGCCGTGCGTACCCGGCCTCCAGATCCGCCGCCGCCCGCTGCGGCCAGCCGCTCAGATCGTCGGCGGAGAGACGGGCCAGCCAGCCACCGGAGAACATCGACCGGCCACCCGCGCAGAACGCCAGGCCGGGGAAGTACACGTTGCTCCGCCAGGGTGACCACCAGACGCCGTTCGGATCCGGTTTTCCCCGGGGAACACGCAGCTCGATGTTGCCGAGGTTCTGGACGTGCTCGGGGATGACGACCGTCCCGGCGTCGAGCAGCAGGACCCGCTTCCCCCGCCCGGCGAGCTTCGCCGCGCAGTAGGCGCCGTAGGTCCCGGCGCCGAGCACCACCACCTCGGGTGGCGGCGAGTCATCGTGGACGGCCTCGTCCCAGGTGCTGCAGAGGAACCGCCCGCGGATTCGACGGCGCGAGGCTGATCAACGGCCGCAAGCGGCACCTGATCGTGGACACCAAGGGCCTGCTCATGACGGTGAAAGTGACTCCCGCGGACGTCACCGACCGCGACGCCGCCCGGGAGCTGCTGCCGGAGCTGCGCGAGCGGAACCCGGAGTTGACCATGATGTGGGGCGACAACGGCTACACCGGCCTGGCCGACTGGACCCGCAACGACCTCGATCTCACCTTCAAGGTCGTGAAGAAGCCACCGAACCAGGTCGGGTTCAAGGTGCTGCCCCGACGGTGGATCGTGGAACGCTCACTCTCCTGGCTGATGCGCGCCCGCCGCAACGCCCGCGACTACGAACGACTGCCGGAGCACTCTGAAGCCCACATCACCTGGGCCAACATCACCCTGATGACCCGCCGACTCGCTCGAACTCAAGAGCAACGTCAAGCCGCTGAGCCGTCGTCGATCGCAGCTTAGAGCCATGTCCCGTGGGCTTGACCCGCTTCACTGGCAGAGGACACGAGTCGCCACCACCCGGATCTGCGCGGCCCGCTGGTTACGGTCGCGGAGCAGGAGCACCACGCGGTCGCAAGTTTGAGCACCATGATCGGGTGTTGCGGGCGCCTAATACTGCAACCCCGCTCAGTGACCTGGTGTGACAGCATCTTGGCATGGCGCGAATGTCCGCAGTGGAACGACGAGTGCGAGCCGCCTTCCACGCGGGCGTCGAGATCGCGTTCTCGGCCGGTGATCCTCCGCTGCCTGGTTCGGTGGTGGCCGACCTGCTGTGCCGGCCGGTCGACCGGGCCGAGCATCCGCGGGCGGCGCTGCGGCTGCGTGGGGCCACCGTCATCGGCCCGATCGACGCCAGCGATGCTGAGATCACGGTTCCGGTGCGGTTCCGGGACTGCCGGTTCGATGCGCCCGTCGACCTCTCTGGCGCGCGACTGGCCGATCTGCAGTTCAGTGGCTGTGAACTGCGCGACTTGCGTGCCCGGCTGATGGCGGTCCGCGGTGATGCCAGTCTCGCCGACAGCACCGTCGCAGGGCCAGCCGACCTGAGTGACGTCCGGATCGGCGGTGACCTGGTCCTGGAGAGGGCTCGGCTGCGGCATTCGGGCGGCCGAGCCCTCGCCGCGGCCCGGCTGGCGGTCGGTGGCAGCCTGCTCGGGAGCAGCCTGCACGCGGCCGGGGAACTGTGGCTCGACGGCGCCCAGGTAGGTGGGAACCTGGTGCTCGACGGGGCGGTCCTGCGCAACCCCTCGAAGCGGGCGATCGCCGCAGACCGGCTGGTGATCGGCGGGAACCTGCGGGCCGGCGCCGGGTTCGACGCACACGGTGATCTTCTCTTGATCCATTCTCAGGTGGGTGGGCAGCTCTGGTTCGTCGGTGCGAAGCTGACAAGCCCGGCCGGGTGGGCCCTGCACCTGGGCAGCGCGAAGGCTGACAGTGTATGGCTGTGTTTCGCCGAAGCGCCGGTCGGGCGGGTACGGCTGTCCGGGCTGCGGACCGAGACCCTGTTCGATCATCCGGCGGTGTGGCCGGCTCAGCTGGACCTGGTCGGTTGCACGTATCGGCTGTTGGTCGCCCGCTCGTTCGAGGGTGGGTCGTCCGCTCCGGCCGGGGTGGTCACGGTGCCGGTCCGGCGGCGGCTGGAGTGGGTGCGACGCAGCCCGGACGGGTACGCGCCCCAACCGTACGAGCAACTCGCCGAGGTGTACCGTCGCGGTGGCCAGGACGTCGAAGCGCGCCGGGTGCTGCTGGAGAAGCAGCGCCGTCGCCGGGCTGGTCTGCGCCTGCCCGGCCGGATCGGCGGCTACCTGCTTGACGGCCTGGTCGGGTACGGCTACCGCACCTGGCTGGCCGGTCTCTGGCTGCTCGCCTTCTGGGCACTCGGCACGGCCGCGTTCACCGCCTGGCCACCGCCGCCCCGCAACCCGGCCGAGGCCCCGGAGCCGTCGGCCGCCCTGTACGCGCTGGACCTGCTCCTGCCAATCATCAACCTGGGCCACGATACGGCCTGGAAACCAGCCGGAACTGGACAGTACGTGGCGGCGGTGCTGGTCGTGATGGGCTGGGTGCTGACCACCGCGGTGGTGGCCGGCCTGTCCCGGATCATCAATCGGTAAGCGCGGCCCACGCCACCACCCACAGAACAAGATTTCCTTCCTACGGTTCTTCCAAAACCGCGCTCAACGAGCAGCCGACAACAGCCGGGACACGCGCGGATTCGACGGCGCAAAGTTGATCAACGGCCGCAAGCGGCACCTGATCGTGGACACCAAGGGCCTGCTCATGACGGTGAAAGTGACACCGGCGGACGTCACCGACCGCGACGCCGCCCGGGAGCTGCTGCCGGAGCTGCGCGAGCGGAACCCGGAGTTGACCATGATGTGGGGCGACAACGGCTACACCGGCCTGGCCGACTGGACCCGCAACGACCTCGATCTCACCTTCAAGGTCGTGAAGAAGCCACCGAACCAGGTCGGGTTCAAGGTGCTGCCCCGACGGTGGATCGTGGAACGCTCACTCTCCTGGCTGATGCGCGCCCGCCGCAACGCCCGCGACTACGAACGTCTGCCCGAACACTCCGAGGCCCACATCACCTGGGCAACATCACCCTGATGACCCGCCGGCTCGCGCAAGCTCAAGACCAGCGGGAAGCCGCCGAGCCGTCGTCGATTGCGGCCTAGAGCCCACTGGATTCGTACGTGTCAACGAGGGCTCCGGCGCAAACCCTGTGCTTGATCTTGTCGGGCTATGTCGATTGGGGAGCGTCTCGTCGGCTTCTGACGTAGTCCATGTATTCCTCGCCGGCTACCGCGTGGTTGACCCAGCGGCCGGGGTTCGCGTCGGTGAGGTGCTCGGCGAGCGCCATAGCTTCTTCCGGGTCTTCGCTAAGGGCCAACTCTCGGCCTTCGCCGACGTACGCTTCGTCGGCCGGATCGAGCGAGATGAGGTTGGGAAGGTCACCTACCTGGTCGTCATCAGGGTCTCGCACGGTGTGAAGTGAGACCCGGTATCTCCTGTTCATGGGACTGATCGCCACCCAGCGGATGGCTCGTTCGCCGCTGATCTCGATGCCTCCGAGGAACTGTTCGATGCCGTTGCCTCGGCGCAGGGCACCGATCGCGAACTGCCGGGTGAGATAGCGCATCGGGAGAGCGTAGTGCCGATCGGGTGGGACTGCGACCGACCGGTTGAGACAGGACATCCGGTCCCGAATTGGCGAGAGCAAAGCGTTCGTGCGCCCGTCACGGTGACGGCAACTCGAACGCCGCAAATCCTTATGGGTATCCCGGAAATCGCGCTACCTGCGGAAGCAGGTTGAGAGACAGGCACTCAGCCAACGGTCGGGGCTTCGGAAGATCCCTTATAGCGAGCCGGGGGCCACCCACGACGAATCCTGAATTCTCGTTCCGGCGGCCAAGATATTTGGTGCAGGGATCCGTGACCCACCGCTGGTGCCCGCCCTCGAACGTGACCAGGTATTTGTACTCGTACCACCCGTCGGGCAGGCCATCGACCTGGCACACGTACAGATCACCGGACGGATGATCGTTTCTCTCCATGACCGGGGCGGACCCCGCATCCCATGCCCATCCGCCGTTGAGCTGCTGAAATGAGCCGACGACGCGGATCTCTCGGATGAACGGAAAGGCATCTCCGTTGTACTGTGATGGGTCTTTTCGCGCATCCGGCAGAAAGACTCGGAAGGTGACGGAGTCGTTGACGACAGTAGGTCCGAAATTCTGATACATGCCGCACCACCTCACTGTTCCGCCAGTCAGTGTGCGACACCGCATTCATGATTTCCATACCGTCGCGAAGTCGGCATCGCGATATTCAATGGCCTTGCACAGCACACCGGCCGACAATCGGCCTCGATGACCGGAACGGCTCTCCACGTCCTCGGCCCGTTGGAGTTCCTGCGCGACGGGCACTGGCTGCCGCCTGCCCGTGGTCACCAGGTGCGCCTGCTCGCTGCGCTCGCCTGCTCCCCCGGCCGGGCCGTACCGGTCGAGGCGCTCACCGGTGTGCTGTGGGGCGGCCGGGCACCCCGCGACCCGGCCACCGCGCTGCAACCGGAGATCTCGCGGCTCCGGCAGGCGCTCGCACCGGCCGGTATCCCGATCCGGTACACGACCGGCGCGTACACCCTCGTCGTCGAGCCGGACCGGGTCGACCTGTGCCGATTCGAGGACCTCGCCGCGCGGGGCGGCGAGGCGTTGCGCTCCGGAGACCACGCGCGCGCCGCCGACCTGCTGGACCGGGCCCTCGGGCTGTGGCGCGGCCCCGCCTTCGCGGACCTGACCGGCGAGCCCTTCGACAGCGCCCGCCGCCGCCTGCACGAGCAGCGCCTCACCACCCGGCTCGCCCTGGCCGAGGCACATCTGGCGACCGGAAGGCACGGTGAGACCGTCGCGTCCCTCACCGAACTCGCCGAGGAGCACACCCTCCACGAGGGCCTCGCCGGCCAGCTGATGCTCGCCCTGTACCGCTCCGGCCGCACCGGCGACGCGATGGGCGTCTACCACCGCGTGCGCCATCGCCTCGCCGAGGAACTGGGCCAGTCCCCCGGCCCAGCGCTGGTCAGACTCTACGAGCGGATGCTCGCTCAGGACCACGCCCTCGACTGGGCCGCCGGGCCGCGCCCACGGGTGTGGAACCTGCCACCGGCCAACCCGAAGTTCTGCGGACGCGCGGCGGTGCTGGCGACGCTGACCGCGCTGCTCGACCCGGCCGGCGCCGTCGTCCTGCACGGCCTGCCCGGCATCGGCAAGTCCCAACTGGCCCTGCGATACGCGCACGACCAGGACCTGCGAACCGTGTGGTGGTGCCCGGCGGAGACACCCGACCTGCTGGACGCGTCACTGTCCAGCCTGGCCGACGAACTCGGGGTGTCCGTGACCGGCGATCTGGACCGGACACGGATCGCCGTGCGACGGGCGCTCGCGGACCGCACCGGCTGGCTGCTCGTCCTCGACAACGCGGCGGACCTGGGACACCTGCGCAGCTGGCTGCCGGACACCCGTACCGGCCGGGTCCTGATCACCTCCCGCAACGCCGACTGGGAAGGATATGCGAAACCCCTCGCGGTGCCGGTCTTCGCCGACGACGAGTCCCAGCGGTTCCTGCTGGCCCACGTCGGGGGCGACCCGGCCAGCGCGGCCGTGCTGGCCGGGCGCCTCGGCAACCTCCCGCTCGCCCTGGAACAGGCGGCCGCGTTCTGCCGGCGTACGGGTGACAGCCTCGGCACCTATCTCGACCTGCTCGACCAACGCGGACGCGACATGCTGGCGCGCGGGCGCACCGGCGACTACGACGGGACGGTGGCGACCACCCTGCGGCTGGCATTCGCCCGGGTGGCGCACGACGACCCGTACGCGGCGGGGCTGCTGCGCGCCTGCGCCTTCCTGGCCGCCGACGACATCCCGACGGCGGTGCTCCGGACAGCCGTCGCGGGCCTCGACGACCCGATCGGCCTCGGAGAGGCGATCGGCGCCCTCATGCGCTACTCGCTGGTGGACCGGCGCGGTGACGCGGTGTCGCTCCATCGGCTGGTGCAGGAGCTGGTGCGCGCGGAGACCCCGGCCGGGCAGCGGCGGGACCTGCTCACCCGGCTCGTGGCCGCCCTCGACACCGCGCCCGCGACACCCGGTGACCGTCACTCACCGCACCTGGCGGTCCTGCTCGGTCACCTCGACGCCGAGGCGCTGTGGCCACGACGGACGGCCGGACTGGTCTGCCGTACCGCCCGGCACCTCGACGAACGGGGGGTCTACGCGGCCGCCGGCCGGCTGACCAATCTCGCCCTGCGCGTCCTGGACCGGGCCGGGCCGGACGACACCGCCGGCCGCGCCGACCTGCTCAGCGAGCTGGGCCGGACCCTGGACCGCGCCGGATGCGACCTGCACAGCGCACGACATCTGCTCCGCGAGGCGCTGTCCATCCTGGACAGGGCGCCCGGCGACACCACCCTCGCCGTCGGCCGGACACTGAGCCGGCTCGCCCACGCCCTGCACTGCGCCGACCTGACCTGGGAGGCGTACGAGGCACACGAGAGGGCACTGGTCCTGCTGCGCGCCGCACCCGACCGGGTCGAACTCGGGCACGCGCTGGCCGGGTTCGGCACGACACTCTGGTGGAGCCGGGACCTGGCCCGGGCCGAGGCGGCCTTCACCGAGTCGATCGTCATCCTGACGGCCGAACGCGGACCGGACTCATCCGACGTGGCCATCGCCCGCGGCGGTCTCGGCACGGTACTGCAGGACCGGGGTGACCTCGCGGCCGCCCGCACCCAGCTGGAACTGTCGGTCGCGGCACTGCGGGCCGCGCATCCCGAGGACGGCGACGCGCACCCGGACGTGGCACAGAACCTCGACAAACTCGGCTATCTACTGCGCCTGACCGGCGATGTGGCGGCGGCACGGGACTGCCACGGACGCGCCGTCCACGCCCTGGAACGCCTCTTCGGCGCCGACGACCCCCGGGTGGCGATGGCACTGACCAATCTCGGTCTCGACGAACTCGACGCCGGTGACGTGGAACGGGCCGTGACCACGCAGGCCCGGGCGGCCGCCCTGTTCGTCGAGGTGTACGGGCCCCGGCACTCCAGCTCCCTGATCGCCCGCGGCCGGCACGGGACGGCGCTGCTGGCGGCCGGCCGGGCGGCGGAGGCCGTGGAGGTGCTGCGGGCCGTGACCGAGGACCACCGGAACAGCGGAGGGAAGCGGCCCGACCCCGAACTCGGCCGCGCTCTCGCGGATCTGGCCCGGGCCGAACGCCGCGCCGGTCGTGAGGCCGACGCCGCCGCGCACGAGCACGAAGCGGCCGCCGAGCTCGCCGGTGTACTCCCGGAGTCGTACGCCGCGAAGTCCGACTGACGGCAGACGACCTCGCCGCCCGGCGCCGACAGCATGGAACCACCGGGCGACAGCCGCCCGGACTCCCCAACGAAACCCCTGGGAGGGGCCATGCCGGGAACCTGGGACGCCGAGATCAAGCTGCTCACCCTGGTGGACGAGAACACCCGTTTCACCGCACCGACCGTCGTGAACGGCAAGACGTTCGACGTGCTCGCCGACGTCGAGATCGGCGCCGACCTGATGAAGTTCGTCACCAAGCACGAGCTGTTCGTGTCAGTCCTCAACGTCAGCACCGGCGCACCGCTGCCGGGTCAGCCGATCGTCTTCAGCGAGGTCCTGCCGCCGCAGGGCAACAACCTCCCGCTGAACCGCGAGATCCGGCTGCCGGTCGCCGGCTGGAAGGCCAGCGAGGGCGACATCCTCAAGGCCGTCGCCAGCTACAAGGTCAGCGCGGGCGTCAACACCGACTACTCCACCTCGGATACCACCAACTCCATCGTCACCACCTGAACCGCGCCCGGCACTCTCCCCGTGCCGGGAGAGTGCCGGGCCACCCGAACAGGGAGGAAGAGATGCCTGAGGCACTCGCCATCGGTCTCGTCATCGTCGTGCTCGCCGGCCTGCACGTGCTCGCCTGGTTCCTCAGTGAACAGGCGGGCTGGCTGGCGGCCGTGGGCCTGGTGCTCGCCTGGATCGTCTCGATCCTGATCATGATGGCGATCTCGACGGCCGCCAGCAGCGGTAACCGGGTCCAGCCGATCCGCACGCCGCCCGCCACCCACCACTACACCTATCCGCGCTGAGTCACAGGCGGATCTTCAGGACGGCGCCGGTGTCCTTGCAGGTGCTGCACGTGGAGACGTAGGCGTGGCCACAGCGGATGGCCAGGCCGCCCGGTGCGGTCAGGGCCGTGGTGGCGATCACGCGGCGTTCGCCGGTCGGGGTCAGCGCGGTCAAGGTCCCCGCTTCCAGGACGTAGAGGTGACCGTCGGGACTCCAGGCCAGGTCGACGATGCCGGTGAAGCCCGTGGCCCACACCTGCGGGGGACGGCCGGGCTCGATCCGCCAGATGCGGGCCGGCTGTGGGCGTACCGCCGCGGGGTCTGGCATCTCACCGACGAACCAGGCGCCGTCCGGGCCCCGCGTGACCGAATTCGGCGCCGATCGCGCCGGGAAGGCCGCGACCGTCCGGGTCCGGCCGCGCGGACCGGTCCGCAGCAGGGACCGGGAGCGGGCGTCGACGATCGCCGTGTCCAGCGCGGCCACCGGCGCCGGGACCGCGGTCAGCAGGTTCGCGCCCCGATAGAGACCGCCCGGCTCGGCGGTGCTCGTGTGCAACGGCTCGCCGTCGGCGCCGATCGTCACGTCCGTCGGGCCGGCCGCGCCGGTGCCCGCCGGTGCCGCCTGTGACGGCAGACCCGAGACGATCCGCCACTGGCGACCGAATTCGATCACGGTGATCGCCCCGGATCGGCCGGAGCAGAGTGCGGCGCCGGGCTCGCACGGGCCACCCCGGCCGGCCTCGGCGACGTAGAGCTCACCGCGGTCGCCGAAGGCCAGGCCCCTCGGATTGTCCAGGCCGCGGGCGACGATCTCGACCGGCGGCCGGCCCGGGACCGGGACCACCGGATCGGCGGCATGACCCGTCGCGAGCAGCCCCAGGACAGCAAAATATGAACGGATTGTGAGCAACTAGAACCCCCGTGTAGTCGGCTCTCCTCGGACAGGTTCCTTTCGGCACCCTGCGGGCGCATATCGCCCGAACGGCCGGACCGGCCCCGGAGTCGGAGATCCGACCCCCGTCCGGGGGACCGGTACGGTCACGGCATGACGTTCGCCGAACTGGTGACCCGCGCCCGCGGACTGCCCCGGAACGGGCGGCGCGCCGTGCTCGGCATCGCCGGGCCACCCGCGGCCGGCAAGACCACCCTCGCGACCGGGCTGGTCGGCGCCCTGTCCGCCGATCCGCCGCCGGGATCCGGGCCGGGCTGGGTGGCGCACGTGCCGATGGACGGCTTCCACCTCGCCGACGCCGAGCTGGAACGGCTCGGCCTCCGCGACCGCAAAGGGGCTCCGGACACCTTCGACGCGTACGGCTACGCGGCCCTGCTCCGGCGACTCCTCGACGACCGCGACGAGATGATCTACGCGCCGGGGTTCGAGCGGGTCCTCGAACAGCCGATCGCCGGGAGCATCGGGGTGCCCCGCGAGGCCCGGCTGATCATCACCGAGGGCAACTACCTGCTGCTCGACCAGCCCCGATGGACGCCGGTGCGGGAGCTGCTGACCGAGGTCTGGTACACCGATCTGGAGAACGGCGAGCGGCTCCGGCGACTGATCGAACGCCACGTGCGGTTCGGCAAACCGCGGGAGGCCGCGGTGGCCTGGGCGACCGGCACCGACGAGCGCAACGCCGAGCTGATCATCCCGACCCGGGAGCGGGCCGACGTGATCGTCGACTCCCTTTGCCTCAGCTGAGAGCCGGCTCAGCATTTCGTCGCCGGTGAGTGGCATGCTTGCCGACATGTCGGTGGGTGAGGCGGTCGAGACCGAGCCGCGCAGGCGCGGGCCACGGTTCGCGCGTTTCGGTCTGGTTCTGGTCGTGGTGCTGTCGCTGCTGTTCGGCGTGCCGTGGGCGACGCTCGTGTGGTCCGGCAACGACTGGCCGCTGCCGGCCTTCGTCGCCGGCACGCTGCTGTTCGCCGGTGTCGCCGCCGGCTTCCCCTACCTGATGTTCCGCGGCCACGGCGGTCACCGTGACCTCGAGTCCCGGATCGCCGACACCCTGCTCGGCGTGATCTGGGTGCTCTTCACCTGGTCGCTGATCGGCCAGCTCGCCGGCCTGGTGCTGCTCGCCCTCGGTGTCGACGACCCGATCCGGTCACGCGTCGTGTCGGCCGGTGTCGTGGTGATCTCGGCCGGCCTGCTGATCTGGGGCTACACCGAGGCGATGCGGGTCTCCCGGGTGCGGCGCGTCGACGTGACGATCCCCCGGCTCGGCCCCGGCCTCGACGGGCTCAAGGTCGCGCTGATCACCGACACCCACTACGGCCCGATCGACCGTTCGCGCTGGTCGCGGGGCGTCACCGAGGTGGTCAACTCGCTCGACGCCGACATCGTGGCGCACACCGGCGACATCGCCGACGGCCTCGTCGAGCAGCGGCTGGAGATGGCCGCCCCGCTCGGCGACATCCGGGCCCGGTTCGCGCGGGTCTACGTGACCGGCAACCACGAGTATCACAGCGGAGCCCAGGGCTGGGTCGAGCACATGGAGCACCTCGGCTGGGAGACCCTGCACAACCGGCACATCCTCGTCACCCGCGGGGGCGACTCCCTGGTCGTGGCCGGCGTCGACGACCGGACCGCCGGCGGCTCCGGCCTGCCCGGCCACCGCACCGACCACGAGGCCGCCCTGGCCGGCGCCGACCCGGACCTGCCCGTGCTGCTGCTGGCCCACCAGCCGCAGCAGATCGCGGACGCGGTCACCCACGGCATCGACCTGCAGCTGTCCGGCCACACCCACGGGGGCCAGATGTGGCCGTTCCACTACCTGGTCCTCACCGACCAGCCGAGCCTCCAGGGCCTGTCCCGCCACTCCGAGCGCACCCAGCTCTACACGAGCCGCGGCACCGGTTTCTGGGGCCCACCGTTCCGGATCTTCGCCCCGAGCGAGATCACCCTGCTCACGTTACGCAGCGCCCACTGAGCAGCGCGGCGCGCCGTGGGCTGTTCGTGCCGGTGGCGGCCATGCGGCTTCGTCAAGATCACATTGCCTGCGCGGCATTGTGCGATCGCGAGCCGTAGCCTAGACGCCCTATCGGCCACAATTGAGGTACCTGAGCTACGGCTCACGGCGTGGGTCAGCGAGCACAGTCGGCGGTCAGGGCGCCTGCCGCCGCAATAGCGGCGGTGACGTCGCCCGCTTACTCCCGCGGGTGCTCCTACCGCCCCCACAACGGCGATCACGTCCCCCGTTTACTCCCGCGGGCGCTCCTACCGCCCCACAACGGCGATCACGTCCCCCGTTTACTCCCGCGGGCGCTCCTACCGCCCCCACAACGGCGATCACGTCGCCCACCGACGGCTGCGGGCGCACCCACCGCCCTGCAGCGGCGATGACGTCGCCCGTTCACTCCCGCGGGCGCACCCACCGCCCCCACAACGGCGATCACGTCACCCGCCGACGACTGCGGGCGCACCCACCGCCCTGCAGCGGCGATAACGTCACCCGCCGACGACTGCGGGCGCACCCACCGCCCTGCAGCGGCGATGACGTCGCCCGCTCACTCCCGCGGGCGCACCCACCGCCCCCACAACGGCGATCACGTCACCCGCCGACGACTGCGGGCGCACCCACCGCCCTGCAGCGGCGATAACGTCGCCCGCTCACTCCCGCGGGCGCACCCACCGCCCCTGCAACGGCGATGACGTCACCCGACGGTGTTCGTGGGTGCGCTCGCCGCCGCCCCGAGACCCGGAGCGGTCACTGACAGCCAGAGGACTCGGCCGCCCGACGGCAACCGTCGCGGCGGCTGCCCGGCCGATCACGGCACGGCCGATCACGGCACGGCCGATCACGGCACGGCCGATCACGGCGCCGGTGAGCACGGTGCGGGTGAGCACGGTGCGGCGGCGGCTAGTGACGCACGCCACTCTGTGACTGGTTCGCGGCCTGGTGCCGGAGGGTCCGGGGTGCTGGCCGCCGTATCCGCTGTCGCGAATTCATGCCTGTCGCCGGATTCACCGGGCATCGACCCGCATGACGGCGTGTGCGGCTTCAAGAGCGGCCCGGCCGACTGAAGGCGGCTCCCCCACCGGCCTACGTTGTCCCGGGTCCACCCGGACGAAGCGGCTCCGGGAACGACACAGACCGACGGATCAGGCGGGGGATCGATCATGAGCGACACGATGCGGGCCAGGGAGATGGCGACGGCGGTTCTGGGCTGGGACCCCGGACCGATGGCCGCGATCGCAAGCCTCTCCCATCAGGTGCACATCGGCGCCGAGGTCGTCGTAAAGATCATCGATTCAGCTCGCCATACCCGCCTGACCAGGGAGATCGCCCTGGCTCCGCACCTGCCGGCCGGCATCACCGCCCCGCTTCTCGCCAGCGGCACCCACCCGTTCGACGGCGGTGAGGCGCTCCTTGCCTGCTACGCGCGGGTCCCCGGGACGACGCCCGGCCAGGGTCTGCCGGAGGCCGATGAACGGACCGCCCGCATCCTGGCCGAGCAGGCCGTCGAGCGGCTGCGGCGCCTGCATGACTGGATCCCCGCGGCCTCTGCAGTCCCGGTGCTGCGGGAACCTCTGGATCACGGCGGTTTCACCGGCCGCGCCGGGCTGCTCGCCGAGGTGGGCGCCCTGACCGGCTCCGTCGTTCCGGCCGGTCTCGTCGACGGTCTGACAGCGCTGGCCGCCGGGGCACCGGAGCGGTCCGGTGCCCACATCCCGGTGCACGCCGACTGCCACTGGGGTAACTGGCTGGCGACCGGCGCCACGGTGACCGTGCTGCTGGACTTCGAGTGGGCCCGGTTCGGCGATCCGTTGGACGACTGGTTCTTCCTGATCGCCGACAGTGGCCGCCACCGCCGGGCGGTTCTGGCAGTGGTGTCTGAGGCGACCGGCCTGTCCCCGGACGAGCTGACCGCGGCGTGCGAGATCCGCCACGCGAACTACCTCGCTGCCGACATCCGGCTGGCGCTGTCCGATCCCGCGGCACACGGAGCTCTGCTCGCTCCCCGGCTGGATCAGCTGAGCGAGGTCATCGGGTGTCGTACCTGGTGGAAGTCCTCTGTCGACTGAGCACCGCCGGGCGAATTGCCGGAAATAAACCTGTTGAGCCGTGCTCTATGAGCCGAGCAGGATGGTGACACCGCCATCCCCTATTGCTCCGAGGATTCATCATGCGTCTTCTCCGCGACCTGTGGGCCACGAGCCGAAGTCGCACCGCGCTCGTCGCGTTCCTGATAGTCATCGGCGCGGCCGGTTCGGCGGCCTCCTTAGCCTTGGCCGGTCCGGTTCTCGTCGATCGTTCGGTCCCCCTGTTCACCCTTCTGGCGGTGGGCCTGGTCGCGGCCGTGATCAGCGACGTGGTGGTCGGTCTCGTGGTGGCCCGGCTGACCGCGGACTGGGCGGCCCGCACCCGCCGTGACCTCAACCGGGTCGCGTTCGGCCAGGACATCCCGACGCTGGAGAACACCCCGGTCGGCGAGCTGCTCGACCGTATCGACTCCGACGTCTACCAGGTCGGCGCCGAGGTGCGCGGCAGTGGCGTGCGGCTGGCCCAGTCGCTGGCTGTGGCGACGCTGTCGGTGGTGACCACGTTCTTCGTGTGGTGGCCGGCCGCGCTCGCGATGATCGCGGTGGGCACCCTGCTGTTCGTGGTGATGAACAAGCCGGTCCAGCGGATCGGCCCGGTCCGCATCGCCGAGGAGGAGGCCTGGTCCGACCTGGCCGCGGTGATGGAGGAGGCCATCCACGGGCAGGACGACGTGCGGACGAGCCTGGCCGCGCCGTACGTCCGCCGTCTCTATGCCTTGCGCTCGGCGGAGGTTCTGCGCCGTGGCCGCCGGGTGTGGCGGATGTCGGCGAAGGTCACCATGACCGCCGGCGCCATCACGCGTTCGCTGATCGCCTCGCTCGTGGTCGGCGGCGCCTGGGCGCTGACGGCCGGGCACATCGACACGGCTCGGCTGACCGCGGTGTGGCTGCTGGCGCTCGGTTTCGGCGGGACCCTGGAGCACCTGACCCGGATGGTGCCGGAGATGCAGAACGCGCTCGGCGCCTGGGGCCGGGTGGTCATGCTCACCGAGGTGCCGCAGGAACCGGTCGGCGGGGTGGACCCGGTCGACGGTGACCTGGAGGTGCGCGATCTGACGTTCCGTTACGGCGAGTCCGACGGCGAACGGCCGGCGGCTCTGCGCAATGTCAGCGTGACGTTCGCCCGTGGCCGGTCGTATGCGCTGATCGGGCGTACCGGCTCGGGCAAGTCGACCCTGGCGAAGATCCTGACCCGGGCGGTGGACGTGCCGCGCGGGACGGTCTTCCTGGGTGGCATCGACATCAACGACATCGGTGTCGACGCGCTTCGCCGCCGGACCGCGATCGTCCCGCAGCGCACCGAGATCCTGGCCGGAACGCTGGCCGAGAACATCGCGCTGTTCGACCGTGCGCTGCAGCCGGGCGCCGGCGCGGCGCTCGACGAGCTGGGCCTGACCGCCTGGGTCGCCGGCCTGCCGGACGGTCTGGAGACGAAACTCGGCGAGGGCGGCTACAAGCTGTCGGCGGGTCAGGAGCAGCTGGTGGCGTTCGCCCGCATCCTGGTCCGTGATCCGCAGGTGGTGATCCTCGACGAGGCGACCGCCCGGATGGACCCGGTCACCGAGTCATGGGTGCAGCGGGCCACCGA
Organism: Actinoplanes subglobosus; assembly: GCF_042650585.1. Classification (NCBI taxonomy): domain Bacteria; kingdom Bacillati; phylum Actinomycetota; class Actinomycetes; order Micromonosporales; family Micromonosporaceae; genus Actinoplanes; species Actinoplanes subglobosus. The sequence goes on along the minus strand of NZ_JBHSBL010000028.1, from coordinate 268,166 downwards.
CCGGCTGCTGGAGGGCCGGATCGGGGTGATCGTCGCCCACCGCCTGTCGTCGGTGCAGCGCTGTGACGAGGTCGTGGTGCTGGCCGACGGCCAGGTGCTGGAGCAGGGTCCGCTGCGCGAGTCACGCCGGTTCGCCGAGCTGATGAGCAGCAGCAACCTGACGGTGCCGGCGTCACCGACGGCCGGCGGCACCGTCCTGCTCGCCGAGCGGGACTGGGACGCCGGGATGCGCGAGGAGCTGGGGCCGGACGTCCTGTCGAATCCGCTGCCCACGGTGGAGCCGCCGGAGCTGCCGGAGCCGCCGCGGGCCCGCACGATGCGCGAGATCCTGCGACTGGCCACGAACGACAAGCGGTTCGGCCTGGCCGCCTGCGTCTGGTTCCTGCTGCTGGTGCTGCTCGGCTTCGACGGCGCGATCCTGCCGCTGCTGTGGGCGAACGTCGTCGACGGCCTGGGCGACCCGATGCTGCCCGCGATCGGTATCGCGGTCGCCCTGCTGGCACTGGTCCCGTCGCTCTACTTCACCGGGGCCTGGTTCCCGGAGTGGTGGGTGCGACAGATGCTGCGGATCAGCCTGCGTCTGCTGCACGGTCAGATCGGCCCGCGCCGGGTCAGCAAGCACACCCCGGCCGAGGTCGTGGCGCACGGCGGTGACACCGAACGGGTGGTGCAGCTGGCCGACAACGTGATCGACAACACCGTGGCGATCTTCGCGCTGGTGTCGATGACGCTGTTCTCCCAGTCGATCGTGCCGGGCATGTTCTTCGCCGGGACGATGCTGCTGTCCGGGATGGCGGCGACGCTGTTCGGGCCGCGGCTGGAGAAGGCGGCCCGCCGGACGGTGGCGGCGCGGGCGGCGTTCGCGACGTCGCTGGTGTCGTCGTTGTCGGCGGCGCGCACGGTGAAGCTGGCCGGCGCGACCGACCCGGTGCTCGCGCATCTGGCCGACCTCGACGGGACCCGCAGTGAGCTGCAACGACGGGAGATCGCAATCCAGGTGTGGGCACGGTCCACGCCGTCGATCGCCAGCGGTCTGCTGCCGATCGCGGCGTGGGCGCTCTACCTGGGCGGTCACCTGACGGCGGCGGCCACGCTGATCGCGGTGTCGGTGCTCGGTGCGGCCCGTTGGTTCGCGTGGACGACGGCGTCGCTGGTGTCGCACTTCCCGTCGGCGAAGGTGTGGACCCGCCGGACGGCCGCGATGACCGGCACGTCGGAGTACTCGGCGGACGTCTCCGGCGTGGACATCTCGGCCGGGACGGCGCCGGCGCCGCCGACGGCGCCGCGCAACCCGTTGCGCACGCTGGAGCTGTCCGGCTTCAGCGCGGTGCACGAGAACGGAGCAGTGGGGGTACGCGACATCGACCTCACCGTCGAACGCGGCGAACTCGTGCTCGTCCTCGGCCCGGTCGGCGCGGGCAAGTCGTCGCTGCTGCGCGCGCTCGCCGGGATCGTGCACCACACCGGCGAGCTGCGGTGGAACGGTGACCCGGTGAACGAGCCGGAGCTGTTCCTGCGACCGAACCAGGTCGGCTACGTGGCCCAGCTGCCGCGCGTGCTGTCCGGGACGGTGGCGGAGAACATCCAGCTCGGGCACGAGGTGGACGCGGCCGACGCGGTGTCGGTGGCCCAGCTGGAGCACGACCTGGCCACCGCCGGCGGTGGACTGCAGCTGCTGATCGGCCACAAGGGCACCCGGCTCTCCGGCGGGCAGCTCCAGCGGCTCGCTCTGGCCCGGGCGCTCGCGCCGCGTACCGAGCTGCTGATCGCCGACGACGTCTCGTCGGCGCTGGATGTGACGACGGAGCTGGAACTCTGGCGGGCGTTGCGCTCGCACGGGGTGACGGTGGTCGGCTCGACCTCCAAACGGGCCGCCCTGGCCCAGGCCGACCGGGTGGTCGTGCTGATCGGCGGCCGCGCCGAGGACCAGGGCACCTGGGCCGAGCTGGCCGACCGCTGGGGTCACCTGGCCGGCTGAAAGGCTAGGTTGGTCGGCGTGCGCGCGTTCGTTCTCCTCAAACCGGACGGTCTACGACGAGGACTGAGCGGTGAGGTGGAGCGGGCGGCCACAGCGGCCGGCCTGACGATCGACGGGCGGAGAGCGGTGACGCTCTCCCCCGCCGACGTCCGGTACCTGTGGTCGGAGTACACCGATGCCGGCCACAGCCTGACCCTCGGCTTCCTGGACCGCTACCTGACCACCGGCCCGTCGCAGATGCTGCTGGTCAGTGGCCCCGACGCGTTCGAGGCGGCCCGCCGCGTCAAGCGGGAGATCCGGTCCCGGCACGCCGACGGGCCGTTCGCCAACGTCGTGCACGCCGCCGAACACCCCGGCGAGCTGGCCCGGCAGCGCGACCACCTGCTCGGCCTGGACAACGCCGACCCGCCGGTCAGCGCGCCACGCCCGCCGGGCACCGACTTCCGCGGCCTGGTCGACGTTCCCGCCCTGGTCGCCGAGGTGTGGCCACGGATCCAGGGTGTGCCCGAGGATCCCGGCCCGCACCGGCTCGACGACGGGAGCGGCGGGCAGGTCGTCCTCGGCCCGGACCGCGGCCACACCCTCGACTCCACGGTCACCGCCCTGTGGCACGCCCTGCCCGGTGTCGAGCCGGCCAGGGCGGTGCTGCTGGCGCTGCACGCCGGCTGGTCGGGCGGCACACCGGTCGCCACCGGCAGCCGGACCGCCCGGCGCCGGTGCCTGCGGACGCTCCGCGCAAACGGGATCCGAAACTGCTCCGATCAGCCGCGCTGAAGCCGTTGGGCCAGCCACTCGATCGCGAGCGGGTACCGCCAGTCGATGCCGCCGTGCTTGGCCGGGAACAGCTCGAACGCGATCTTCTCCTCCGGCACCCCGATCCGCAGCAGCCCGGCACGGAACGCCTCCGCCCCCAGGTCGAGGAACCATTCGTCGCGGGTCCCGGCGTCGATCCACACCGCCCGCAACGATCGCAGCTCGTCGGCGTACCGGTCGATCATCCGGATCGGATCCCAGTGCAGCCACCGCTGCCACACTTCGGGCAGGATCTCGCCGGTCCGCGGGTGGAACGGCAACCGTGGTGTCCCGTCCGGGTCGGCCGAGAACGCCGCCGTGCACCCGAGAACGAGGACGAGGAGCATGTCCTCCTCCTTGGTGAACGCGACCCGCGACTGGAAGTCCTTCCAGTACGCCTGGATGTCGTGGTCGTAGTCGCGCAGCGCCCGGGCGGCCTTCGCGAACTCGTTGAGATAGCAGTACTCGTAGAGCGCGTCTCCGGCGTGGGTGGCCAGCGCACCGAACAGGTCGGGCCGCAGCATCGGCGTGATCATCGCCCCGAACCCGCCGGACGACTTGCCGGTGATCGCCCGCGATTCCCGGTCGGCGATCGTGCGGTAGTGGGCGTCGACGTACGGCACCACCTCGTCACAGAGGTAGGTGTGGTAATTCCCGGTCCCGGGCGAGTCGACGAACTGCGAGCCACCGTAGGCGGTCCACGCGTCCACGTAGACGAGGATGCACCCCGGCGCCTTCCCCTGGGCGAACACCTGGTCGGCGGTCTCGACGAACGGCTGCCGGAACGGTGTCCGGTTGCCCCACATGGTGACCTGGCCGGAGTAGCCCTGGATCACGTAGATGGTGGGATAGCGGGCATCGCCGTCCTGCTCGTAGCCGGGCGGTGTGTAAACCCACAGCGGCCGCTCGTGCGGGTCACCGAGCACGTTGCCGCGAAGAGCCTGCGAATCGATCGTGTCGTGATGCAGGTTCCCCGCGAGCTCACTGGTCCATATCGACATGCCCTTGAGTCAACTATCTTTCACCGATGACCGCACCCAGGTTGGCTTGGCTCGACGGCCTCCGAGCGGTCGCCGTGCTGCTGGTGGTCTATGCGCATCTGACCCGGTTCGTCTTCACTGATCTGCGGGCCGTCACCGGGGAGTGGCTGCACGCCGGGACCGCCGGGGTGATGCTGTTCTTCCTGGTCAGCGGCTACATCATCCCGGCCTCGCTGGAGCGGCACGGTGATCTGCGGGCGTTCTGGCGCAGCCGGATCCGGCGGTTGTTCCCGCTCTATCTGGCGGTGATCGCGGTCCTCGTGGTGGCTCACCCGCACGCGTTCTCGCCGGCGACGGCGGTGGGCCACGCGACGATGCTGCCGTTCCTGGCCGGTGTGCCGCTGATCACGCCGGTCTTCTGGACGCTCTCCTTCGAGATGGTCTTCTACCTTCTCGTCACGACCCTTTTCACGGTACGGGCCACCCGTTCCCTTCTCCCGCCGGTCGTCCTGGCCGTCGCCGGCGCGGTCACGGCCCCACTGGTGCCGCTCCGGTTCGGGTCGATCCCGGTGGTGATCGGGGTGGTTCTGGCGTTCGGCCTGGCCGGGGTGGTGTCCGGCCGGCGCTGGGCGGAGCTGTCCGGCGGCCTGCTGCTCGGCGGTCTGGCGCTGGCGCTGCTGGTGTTCAACATGGATCCGGCGCACACCCGTGACGGCCTGCTGATCCTCGCCGTGATGTTCACCGGCACCGTGATCCACCGCGCCGATCACGGACAGACCTCCTGGTGGCGGGCGGGCGCGGTGATCGCCGTGGTGGCGGTGTCGTTGCTGGTCGTGTGGATCGGCGAGCTGGCGGCTCTGCACGCGGTGACGCCGCGCTACGTCACCCGCTCGGTGCTGACGCTGCTGGTCTTCGGTGGTTCCTTCGCCGCCGGCATGCTGCTGCGCCACCGCCACACCCCGTCGTGGCTGGCCCGGATCGGCGTGCTCAGCTACTCGGTCTACCTGATCCACTACGTGCTGATCGAGCTGTGCCGCCCGCTGCTGTCGTCGAGCGTCCCCGGCCCGCTGCGGGCCGCCGGCTATCTGGCGGCGGTCTTCGGCATCTCGTGGCTGACTCACCGGTACATCGAGGTGCCGGGCCAGCGGCTAGGGTCGCCGCATGCCCGACAGCACACCGACCTGGCGGCGAGTCGACGGTGACATCGTCCCCGGCCTGCAACGCCCGGTCCTTCTCGCCGGCCGGGGCTTTCGACTCGCTGCGCTCGCCTGCTTCGCAGACGATCTGATCACCTGGGGGTACGGCCGGAGCACCGACCTCGCCGGACTCCGTGCGGCCCTGGCTGACGGGTCCGTGGTCGTCCAGGTTTCGGCCGGCTCCGAGGTCCACGTGCCGGGCCTGGGCACCGTCACGACGACCGAGCCGAACACGTGGTCGACCGAGGAGATGTTTCTCGGCGAGGTGGCCGACGACCTGGACCGTCTCCACGACCGGCCGGACTCGTCGCGCCGCGCCCACGACGCGTTCCTCGCCTACGCCGCCGACCCGTCCGGGCCGGCCCTGGAGGCGGCCCGCGCGGCGTATCTGGAGGTGCCGTCGCATCGCCGGATCTTCATGTTCGGCGACATGGACCACCAGGACGAGGCAGCCCGGATCCTGCTGGCCGATCTGGGCGAGGAGATCCCGGCCCGGCGCCCCGATCACACACACCTCGTGACGGAGGACCTGAAGTCCTGGGCGATCCGATATTTCCGGAGGCTCGAGCCGGCCGTGGCCCGCCGGCAGGCCGACCGGACGGTCGACGGCCCGGAGACCGCGTCCGCGCTGCCGCTGACCGTCGGCTCCCGGGTCTTCGCGGACGGCTGGCCGGACGATCCGGGCACCGAGGCGCTGCAGATCGACTTCCCGGCGGCCGTCGTCCACGAGGGCCGGGAGTTCCCGAGTGTGGCGCACGCCTACTGGGCGCTGTCGACCGCCGATCCGCAGTGGCGTGACCGGATCGCCGCCGCCGACCGGGGCCACGACGCGCGGGACCTGGCCGCGTCGGCGCCCCGGCGGGAGGGCTGGGCCGCGGCCCGGCTCGCCGTGATGGGCGTGCTGCTGCGCGACCGATGCCGGCGGCATCCGGCGCTGGCCGCGACGTTGCTGGCCACCGGTGACGCCCGGATCCTGTACGTCGGAATGGAGTCCGGTTACTGGTCCACGGCCGCCCGCCAGGGCACGAACTGGATCGGGCGTCTCCTGGAGACGATCCGGTCGGAACTGGCCGCCGAAGCCACCGGAATCCTGCCCGGCTAGGGTCGGCGGGTGTCGATTCCCCTGCGCTGGCAGCTGTCGGATGTGGTCACCGGTGAGCCGGTGACCGAGTGCATGGAGATCGACGGGTTGTTCGCCGATCGGGTGTTTCCGGTGGAGCCGGTCCACGAGCGCTACACGCTGCTGGACTGTGCGCCGTCCGGGCCGCTGCGGGCCGCGATCGACGGGGACGGGCCGGCGTGGCTGGCCAACGTGGTGGCCGCCGGTGCACACGTGCCCGGGCGGCCGATCGCGGAGCGCTGCCCTCCGGACTGCTACGACTGCTACCGGATCGGCGAGGAGATGCTCGACGTGCGGGTGGTGGGATATCGGCCGGCCCCGGGCGGGGCGGGCCGCTTCGACATCGATCTCGAAGGGCATCGTCGCGACGAGGACCACAACGCCGGTGGCACGGTGGCGCCCGACGTCGCCGGGTACCGGCTGTCGATGTGGGGCGACGGGACCGGCGCCGAGACGCCGCTCGGCGAGTGCCGGGTCGTCGACGGCCTGTTCCGTGAGCGGCCGGAGGTGTGGCCGCCGGGACCGCCGGTGACGTTGCGGGGTTGCCGCCCCGGGCTCATCGGTCATCTCGAGCTGCACTGGGCACACGTGCGCGTCGACGGAACGGTTCACCGGCCCGCCTGGGAGTCGCGGATCTTCGGGAAGGTCGTGGCGACGGGTCCGTCGGCGTTCGGGGACGGGCTGGTCGACGTCACCCTGGACGGGCCGGTCTCGGTGCCGCTGGCGGCGAACGAGCGGGAGATCTGGGACGTGTGGCGTGCCGGTGGGCCGGACGGACCCAACCGGTGGGCGGGGCTCGATCGCAGTGGCCGATACCTGTGGGTGCGGGCTGCGGCCTTCCATCGGGTTCCCACGCCGGACAGGCCGGCCGGGACGGTCTACCACCTGGACGGGCGCCACGTGACCGACTACGACGGGTTCTTCTGTGCCATCGGTGAGGCGATCAACGGGCCCGGCGGCTGGTTCGGTGGTGACCTGTTCTGGCTGCACGAGAACGCCGCCACCGGTGACGGCGGCGCGACCCCCGGGTTCACGCTGGTCTGGCACGACTCGGAGGTCGCCCGTACCCATCTGGTCGCCGGCTACGACCGCAAGAGCTGGCAGGAGGCCGTCACGTTCGACGAGCTGGTCGCCGTCCTGGGCCGGGACGGCGTGCGGGTCGAGCTGCGCTGAGTGGTCACAGGTGGCGGTCGAGCCAGGTGAAGGCCTCCTCCTGCATCTCGGCGGTGAAGACGTGACCGAGACCGGGCCACGTCATGGTGCGCAGACGGTGTCCGGCCCGCTGGCTCGACCAGACGCCGGCGAGTTTGGCGTGGGCGACGGCGGTGCCCTCGGCGGTGAAGAGGGGGTCGAGCTCGCCGCCCATCACGAACATCGGGCGGGGCGCGGCGAGAGCTGCCACGTCGGGGATGTCGAGGTGCCGGTAGAGGCCCGGGTGCAGCATGTAGAACGCGGACTGGCCGCGCAGCGTGTTGTTGCCGGGAACCATCATCTCCTTGAGCCCGGTCATCCAGCAGACCGCGACGGTGGCGGCGATGTGGTCGGACAGGGCCGCTACCTGCCAGGCACGGTAACCGCCCATCGAGAAGCCGACGGCGGCGATCCGGCGCGGATCGACCTCCGGCACGGTGGCGAGGAAGGCGGCGGCGCGGGCGTCCTCACGGGCCATCAGCCCTGCCGGTGACGATCCGAGGTTGAAGAGGTTGCTGGCCAGAGCCTGCTGGCCGTCGTAGGTGAGGCCACCGCGGTCGCCCCAGCCGAGCGCGTCGACGGCGAGGACGGCGTAGCCGCGCTGGACGAGCTGGTCGCCGACGAACCGGTCGCTGAAGTAACGGCCCGCCCAGGCTTGCGCGGAGGCGAGACGCGTTTCGTCGTACCACGGCTGAATGAGTTTTTCCTTGCCGATGTCGAACCTGGCGCCGTGATCGTGGAGCAGGAGCGCGGCCGGGAACGGTCCGGGCCCGTCGGGCAGGAGCATCGTGGCGCGGACGCGGCTGTGCCGGGTGACGTTGAGGACGACCTGGCGGCGGCGGTATCCGGGGCCGGCCTGCTCGTCGACGATCTCCGGTTCGAACGGCGTGCGGTCGGCGGGCTGGCAGAGCAGGCTCTCGAACTGGTGGCGGGCGCGGCGTTTCCAGTCGCCGAAGTCGCGTTCGCGGGAGTTCGGCCATGCCAGGGGGAAGGTGAGTTCGTCCTTGAGCCGTTCGTGGAAGACCGGGAGGTTGCCGGTGACGACCGACGGGCCCTCGAATCCGGCAGCGGCGAGGGCGTCGGACAGGTGTGGTGCGGCGAGGGCCGCGGCGGGCAGGGAGATCACGGAGCGGCGCTTCATGGGGATTCCTGTTCTTCGATGGAATCCCGACGCTAGAAAGCCCTTTCCCGCATGTCAACAGATTGCCGCCCACCCCGGGGACGGTCCGGGTGGGCGGCAATCCGGTTCGGGGTCAGCGGCCCTGGATGGCCTTCACGTTGTCGCCGAAGGTCCAGTTCTTCGAGCCGTCCCAGTTGATCGACCAGGTCATCAGGCCCTTGATGCCGGGAACGCTGTTGACCGCCTGGGTGACCAGGGCCGGCGTCATGTAGCCGCCACCGGCGCCGACCTGCGCGGGCAGGCCGGGGACCTGCTTGTCGTACGGGATCCGGATGGTCGTGCCCTGGATGGTGAGGCCGTTGGCGAGGCACTGGGTCTGAACGGTGAAGCCCTGGACGGTGCCGGCGCCGTAGGAGTCACCGGAGCAGCCGTACATGCTGCCGTTGTAGTACTGCATGTTGAGCCACCAGAGGCGGCCGTTGTCCAGGTACTTCTTGATGATCGGCAGGTAGGAGCCCCAGATCGAGCCGTAGGTGACCGAACCGCCGGTGACGTAGGCGGTCTCCGGAGCCATGGTGAGGCCGAAGTTCGACGGCATGGCCGCCAGCACGCCGTCGATGATGCGGATCAGGTTGGCCTGCGAGGTCGACAGGGTGTTGATGTTGCCGCTACCGGTGAGGCCGGTCTCGATGTCGATGTCGATGCCGTCGAAGTTGTAGGCCTTCAGGATCGGCACGATGGTCGCCACGAACCTGTCGGCGACGGCGCTGGAGCTGAGGTCGACACCGGCGGTCGCACCACCGATGGACATCAGGATGGTGGCGCCCTGGGCCTTGGCGGCGCAGATCTCGGCGGCGGTCGGCACCTTGACGCCGGCGTCCATGCCGTTCTCCCAGAGGACCGTGCCGTCCGAGCGGATCACCGGGAAGGCGGCCATCAGCACGTTGTAGCCGTGCTGGGTGATGCGGCTGTCGTTGATCGGGATCCAGCCCATGCCGGGGTGCACGCCGTTGGAGGCGCCGTCCCAGTTCTCCCAGTAGCCCTGGAGGACCTTGCCGGCCGGGCGGCCCGTGACCCCGCAACCGGTGGGATTGGAGGGACTCGGCGAAGTCGACGGCGAAGGCGAGGTCGACGGTGACGGCGAGGTCGAAGGTGACGGCGAGGTCGAGGGCGACGTGGAGGGCGACGGCGACGGGTTGGTGCCGCCGGTGCAGGCGCCGAGGCTCTTCCACAGGGTCGGGGTGGCGGCCGGGTTCCAGCCGGTGCCGGCCCAGGCGGTGTGCGTGACCAGGGCCTGGTAGAGGGTCGCCTGGTAGGTGACCTGCTGGCCGGCGGTGTAGCTCACGCCCTCGGCCCAGATCGTCGAGGAGCAGGCCACTGCCGCGTTCCCGGTCGAGGCGAAGGCCACGGCCGAACCCAGCACCACCCCCACCCCGGCAACCAGGGCCAGCATCTTGCGGCGAACCCTCATGACGAACTCCTCGACGAGAGAATGTGACGTGTGTGACCACATCCTGAAGTTCACATACGTAAATATCAAGGGTTCTTAACAGTAATTCTGCGGCTAAGTTCCGGCGTGCGCGTGCCGAGCAGTACGGCATGGTGCGGCGTTCGTGGACCACTGCCGGGCTGCTGGCTCTCGTCGCTCTCGGTGCGACGACGGTGTTCGCCATCCCCGCGCTGTACGAAGCCGGCTCCTCGGTCTACATGACCGTCGTCGGTGGCGCCGAGGTCCTGTTCACCGCACTCGGGCTGATCTTCGCGACCTGGGCGAGCCGGTTGCCCGGTCTGCCGCCGCGGATCCGGCGGGCCTGGCGGTGGATGCTGCCGACGTACGCCCTGTGGCTGGCCGACGTGATCCTCTACGGGATCTTTCCGGGGCAGCCGTTCCCCAGCCTGCCGGAGGTCGGCCAGCTGTTGATCGCGCCGGTCACGCTGGCCGGGATCCTGGCGTTCACCCGGATACCCGGATCGCGGACCGAGCGGATCAAGCTCTGGCTGGACGCCGGTGTGGTGGCGGTCGGCTCGGCGATGGTCCTGTGGTTCATGATCCTGAGCCCGGCGCTGGCCGGCGCCGCGAGCGCCACCTGGCGAGAACTGACCCCGAGCATCGCGCGGCCACTGCTGGACGCGGCACTGCTGTTCGGTGTCGGCGTGGTGCTCCTCCAGGGCGCGGAGGCGGTGGTGGCCCGGCTGCCGCTGACCACCGTGGTGGCCGCGATCCTGCTGATCATGATCGGTGACATGCGCCGGGCGTACGTGGTGAACCACGGTGGCTCGCTGTGGCCGTCACCCGATCAGACCATGTTCTGGGTGGCCGGGCTGTTCATGCTGATGCTCGCGCCGTACCTGCAGGTGTGGCGGACACAGCATCGGGCCGCGCCGGAAGCCGCGGCGGCCCCGACCGGCCCGCCCCGATGGCCGTACCTCACCGCGATCCCGGGCTACCTGCTGCTCATGTTCACCGTCGGGGTGGAGCATCCGTACCCGGCGAGCGGCCTGATCGCCGGTGCCTTCCTGGTCTCCACGCTGGTCTTCGGCCGGCAGATGGTCGCCGCCCGGGAGAACCGGCGGATGGCCGTCACCGATCAGCTGACCGGGCTGGCCAACCGGGTCCAGATGTACGAGGCGCTGCCCCGGGCGATGGCGCGGGCCCACCGCAACCACACGCTGGTCGCCGTCATGGTCATCGACATGAACGGGTTCAAGCAGATCAACGACGAGTTCGGCCATCAGGCCGGCGATCAGCTGCTGATCGGCTTCGGCCGGCTGCTGCGGCGCTGCGTCCTCGGTTCGGACCTCGTCGTCCGCCTGGGCGGCGACGAGTTCGCCATCGTCCTGCCCGACCTGACCGATCCCGGTCACGCCCAGGCGGTGGTGCAGCGGATCCGCGCCGCGATGGCCGAGCCGGTCCGCGTCGGCTCGACCGTGGTCCAGCCGAGCGCCAGCATCGGCGTCGCCTTCGCCCGCCCCGGTGACCATTCCGTCGACGACCTGCTGCACCGCGCCGACGTGGCGATGTACGACGCCAAGAAGAAGGCGCGGCCCACCACGCCACCCGTGCTCCACCGCACGGTGCCCGGAACGTCGAAAGGACAGGACCGCGAGCCCGCCGACAACGAGAACTGACCGGTCCCGGTCAGGGCAGGCGTCGGCAGAACAGGGCGTCGGGGGTACGCGACGACAGGAACCGGCCGGTCCAGGCGATGCCGGCCACGTACTCGTCGTCGTTGCACTGGCCCTTGTAGTGGCCGCTCGCGAACTCGCCGCCGGGACCTCCCGCGGGACGGGCGTCGCCGCGGTCGAACCACACCGTACGGCCCGCGTCGGAGGCGGCCCCGATCGCGGTGGCGCACAGGGCGCTCGACACCGCCGCGCCGCGCACCGCGTAACCGACCAGCACCGACGTCGCCGGGCACTGGAACTTCGTGTAGCCGGACGCCCAGTCGCGGGACACGAAACGCTCGTCCTTCACCACCTGGTGGGAACTCCAGCCGAGGGCACGGGTGGTGTCGGTGCACAGACCCCGGTTGCCGGTGTGACTCAACCCGATCAGGCGCTGGCCGTCGGGGCAGGCCGCCTTGCGGGCTCCGCTGTCCCAGTCCGGCTGGGCGCGCATCGTGAGTGACGCGACGAAGTCGCCGTTGTCGGGGCTCAGCATGCTCCGGGACGGGACCGGAGTGACGTACCCCTGCCGGCTCGTGGCCGTGACCAGCCGCTGCCAGACGGCCGACCGCCAATCCGGACCGTCGAGGACGCCGGATCGCCGCCCCGCGGCGTCGAAGAACAGCAGCCCCCACTCGTTGCCGCTCTCCGCCCAGCCGATCGCCGGCCAGTAGGCGAAGTCGGCGTCGGCGCGGATCAGGATGTCCACGAAGTTCTCGAACCAGGCACGCTGGCTGCTGCCGGCGGCCGCGTTGGCGTCGAGGCCGAACTCGCTGATCCACACCGGAGCGGTGAAATGGTTGCCGGCCTCACCGGCGACGTACAGGGCGTCCCGGTTGACGACGGCGGCCAGATCGGCGGGGCTCAGGTCGCGGTAACGCGGGTCGGTGGTCTCGCCGGTGCCGGTGGCGCCGCTGTGGTTGGGGCCGGTGTAGTCGTAGAAGTGCGCCGAGTAGACCAGCTTGCCCGACCGGACCAGCGTGTGCGACAGGGTACGGACCGGGCGCAGGGTGGGCCGCTCGTGGGCGAAACCGTCGACCGGGATGCCGGTCCAGTTGATGCCCTCGACGATGATCAGCAGGTTCGGGTTGGCCTCGGCGAGGATCCGGTCGCCGGTGCGCTGCGAGGCGGCGAACCAGTCGTGGGCGTTGCCCCAGCCCCAGTTCGGGTCGTCCAGGATGGTGCGGCGCACCTCGTTGTACAGGTCGGCACCGACCACGCGCGGGTTGTCGCGGTAGCGGCGGGCCATGAACAGCCAGTCGTCCTCCCACTGCTGGACGCCCTGCGAGGTGTTCCACCGCTCGTTGCCGTCGACGGCACAGCACCAGCGGGTGGTGTTCGTGTGGTTGTTCAGGATCACGGCGATTCCGGCGCCGGTGAGTTCGGCGACCACCCGGTCGTACACCTGCAAGGGGGTTGATCCTAGCAGTTGGGGGTTGGCGGCGACGGCGGTGTCGGTGACCGGCGTGGTGTCGCGGACCATCTCGTTGGAGAACGGCAGGCGCACACTGTTGGCGCCCAGGTCGCGGAAGCCGGCGACGATCGTGGCGATCGGCGCCCGGTCCAGGCCGAGCGGAACCCGGCCGGAGTTCTCGCCCGCGTGGTGGGCGGCGTTGTCGGCCTTGTTGCCGGAGCCGTTCCAGGTGCCGCTGGCGCCGTGCCAGTTTACCGACCGCAGCTTGAAACGCTGCCCGTCGGCGTCGACGACGTACCGCCCCCGGGTGGACAGCGGCCCGGTCCACCCGGGTTCGGCCGCGGCGGCGGTCGCCGACGCACCCGGCAGGAGACCCGCAAGAACCACAAGAGCCACCATCAGGCGTACGGCGACACGCACTGTGACCACCAACCTTCGTCGACGAGTCCGGTGGATCACATTGAAGAGCATCAGCGCCCTTTAGGGAACACACCTAACTGATCAACCTCTGAGCCTTCTGCAGCAGCGCCTCGATCGCCGGGTCCGCACCCGGATCACGAAGATGCGCGCGGCGTGTGAGGCCGATGACCCCACACGCCGCGGTCGAGCGGATCAGCCGATCGCGAAACTCGGGTGCGGCGGCTGGTTGTAGGCGGTGTTCTGCCAGGCGACCGCCTCGCGGTACATGCGGTCCTGCATCAGCGACGGCCGGGAGATGCTCGTCGCGTCGGTGGTGGAGTAGATCCGCAGGGCGGTGTTGTTCGTCGTCGGCCAGATGACCTCCTCGCGCCAGTCTCCGAGGATGTCGGCCTGCAGCGACGGGGTGGCCTTGGTGCCGTTGTTGGAGTGCACACCGTCGGCGGTCAGCAGGCGGGTGTCGGCACTGGTGCCGTACTTGTCGATGTGCGTGCCGTCGAGCAGCTCCCGCTGCGCGTCACCGTCCCACCAGATGACGAAGTTGGAGCTGGACGGCTTACGGCCGATGTTCTGCCCCGACGTGTTGTAGATGCCGGACACCGCCGACGACCACGACTCGGCACCGGGACTGCCCGCGTAGACGTCGGCCGAGACACCCCGGCCGTTGTCGCAGCCACAGGACGCGTTCGACCAGATGATCGATCCGGTACGGGCGTCGGCCATCCACGCCGCCAGCTTCGTCGTACTCTCGTCGACCTTGAAGACCTCCAGCCCGGCACGGCTCGGGATCAGGTCACCGACGTGGTAGGCGTCGCCGTGACCCTGCCCGTTGACCCACAGGCCGTAGCCGTTGTCGTCGACGGCCATCGCCCCGTACAGGATCTCGTCCTTGCCGTCGCTGTCGACGTCGGCGATGGAGAGCTGATGGTTGCCCTGGCCGGTCCAGGCCGAACCGTTCGTCGACGAACTACTGTCGAAGGTCCAGCGCCGGGTCAGTGCGCCGTTGCGGAAGTCCCAGGCCACGATCACCGAACGGGTGTAGTAGCCGCGCGCCATGATGATGCTCGGGTAGGAGCCGGTCACGTAGGCGGTGCCGGCCAGGAACCGGTCCACCCGGTTGCCGTAACTGTCACCCCACGAGGAGACCGTCCCGCGCGCCGGAACGTAGTCGGCGGTCGCCATCGCCCGGCCGGTCTGGCCGTTGAAGACGGTCAGGAACTCGGGCCCGGACAGGATGTAGCCGGACGAGTTGCGGTAGTCGGCACTCGAACTGCCGATCACCGTGCCACCGCCGTCGACCGTACCGTCGGCGGTCTTCATGGCGACCTCGGCCTTGCCGTCGCCGTCGTAGTCGAACACCTGGAACTGGGTGTAGTGGGCGCCGGCCCGGATGTTACGGCCCAGGTTGATCCGCCAGAGGCGGGTCCCGTTCAGCTTGTACGCGTCGATGTAGACCGGGCCGGTGTAACCCGACTGCGAGTTGTCCTTGGCGTTGGACGGGTCCCATTTGAGGACGATCTCGTAGGAGCCGTCACCGTCGAGGTCACCGACCGACGCGTCGTTGGCGCTGTAGGTGTAGGCGACGCCGTCCGGTGTGGTGCCGCCGGCCGGGATCTGGATGGGCACGTCCTGGTAGGCGGCGGCCAGCGCGGCGACCGGGGCGGTCTCCGCGAGGGTCGAGACACCGGCTGGGCGGACGGTGTAGGTGGCGCCGACCTCGGCGCCGACGTCGGTGAAGTTGGTGTCGGCGGTGGTGGCGACCCGGGTGCCGTCGCGGTAGACGTCGAAGGTGCCGCCGGCCCGGTCGGCGTCGAGGAGGCGCCACGAGAGGAAGTTGCCGGTGGCGGTGCGGAGGCTGATCAGCGCGCGGTTCTCGGAGGGGGCGGCGGCCTGGGCATTCACGGGCACGCCGGGGACGGCCAGTGTCACGGCGGTTACCACCGCGGCGACACCGGTGAGCAGTTTGAACATGGGGGATCCAAACCTTTTTCCGGGGGTACGGGGATCCGGCGGCGAATCCTGTGCGGCCGGCGACGCGTGACCTGCCTCTCTCGAGGGCGACCGGCGCATGTGGGGATCATGGCAGGTCAGCCTTAGTTTCAGCCGTTGCTTCAGCAAGGGTTGAAAGCTTTCACCAAGGCTGGATGCTATAGACGCTGGCCAATGTCTGCAAGGGTTCGGCGGGACAGCGCCAACAGGATGGCCGCCCACCCGAGGGCATAGACGATCGCCATCGGCGGCCCGCTTCCGGCCGTCCACAGCAGCAGCATGACCGCAAGGTAGACGGTGGCGGCTCCGAGTGCGGTCCTTTCCGCCGGGTTGCCGGTCAAGCCTTCGCCCAGGCCTCCCGAGGGTCCTTCTTCCGAGCCCTCCTCCGGCCTTCCTTCCGGCCTTCCTTGCGGCCTTCCTTCCGGCCTTCCTTGCGACCTTCCTTCCGGCCTTCCTTGCGACCTTCCTTCCGGCCTTCCTTGCGGGCTCCTTTCCCGTTTTCTTCCCGGCCAGGCTTTCGGGCTCAACGCCGCCACTCCCTCCCCCTGCCGCGTCACTGCCATGATCGCGACGACCGCGAGGGCCGCGAGCTCACACCACAGGACCACCGTCCGCCCGGATGGCCCGAACGGCAGCGTCGGGATCGAGAACGCCATCATGGCGAGCGGGGTGAGCACCCCCACCGCGGCGACGCGCCACGCCCGCAGCGGGCGGCCGGCCAGCAGCAGCCGGGTCAGCAGCACGGTTCCGAACGGTGCCGCCGCCGCGAAGATGACAGCGCTGGTCAGCGGGGCGTCGCCGAGCATCGGGGCATTCGACGGCGCGGCCGGGTTCCACACCCACCAGCGCAGATCCGGCCCGATCTGGTCGAAGATCTCGTAGCCGACATGGAAGACCACCGCGACGCAGGCGGCGCCGACGAGGGGGCTGCGGCGGTCCAGGATCCCGGCCTGCTGGACGAGGGCATAGGCGAGGTACGTCATGGCGGGGTACAGGGCCACGATGTAGAGCGGCAGCCGGTCGAAGAGGAACTGCACCGTGAAGACGTTGTGCACGAAGATCAGCCCGACCTGCTCGTCGAGCCCGAACCGGTCCGGGAAGTACAGCGGCGGTTCGAGGATCAGCACGTAGACGACGGTGGCGAGCCAGAGCCCGAGGTTCCCCGGGTCGCCATGGCGGCGCCACCAGAGAACGGCATGGATCAGGGCGGCGACGGCGCCGGTCACCATCAGCAGTTCGAGAACGGGCTGGGTCCAGCTCTGCAACTCCCCCGGATCACGGACGGTGACCACCGGATTCGCCGCCGCGCACTCGATACCGCCGAGAGCATCGGCCAGCGCCGTGAAGTCCGGATGACACGGCCCCGCAGCCACGGGAATCATCGCCGCACCTCCGTCGAGGCCTTCGCCTTCCTCGCCGTCACGCCGCCTACCGTCGCGGCCGTCATCGCGCTGTCGCTGAGTAGTACAGGCTCAGGTCGAGGCCGCGGTCGTAGGCTTCGAACCATCCGGCGGCGAACTCCGGAAGCGGCTCCGTCGCCGGCCGGTGGTGCGGCACCTGCGAGCGCAGCAGCCGGTAGACGAGGACCGCCATCTCGGCGTTGCCGGCCGGGGCGAACGGTGACGGCGGCGCGATGCCGAGGCGTCGGCGCAGGCCACCGGCGAGCGGCAACCGGGTGAGCGCCTCCTCCCGCCGCACACCGTCGGGTGAGACGTTGCGGTACTCGGCGCGGCGGTCGGCCTCCGGCACGTGCTTGTCGAAGCCCCGCAGGATGTTGCGGTAGACCGTCATGACGTGACTGAACGTCGCCTTGGTGACGCGGCTGCGGTACCACCGGTTGTGCACGACCGCGTCGAAGACCACCAGTGCCGAACTGCGGTGCTCCACCTCCTCGCAGAAGTGCCACAGGAACAGCGACGCCACCCGCTCGTCACCGGGCCGGAACAGGACGTCCTCATGATCCAACATGATCTTGAAGAGCGGCGTGAACGTGGCCTCCAGATCCGCGGTGTAGGCGAGCTGCCACTCCAGCGGCCGGGTCCGCAGCAGTTCGTCATAGCTGGCGACCGCCTCGTCCGCCACCTCCTGGATCCCGGGGTACTGCGCGACCAGCGCCGCCACATGCCGGCGGTGGTTGTTGGCGTGCTGGGCCTCCTGCCGCAGGAACGACTCGGCCTCCTCAGCCGCCGCCGGATCGGTGATCAGCGGAATGGCCTTCCGCGTCGACGCCACGATGAACTTCTCGAACGCGACGGCGATGATGCTGATCGCGTTGCACATGAGCCCGAACTTCGGATGACTCGGCAGCCACTGGAACGGAATCGTCTCGTCCAGCCTGAAGTTGATGCGGCGGATGGGCAGATCCGTCATCGCGAACTCCTCGCGCAGACACCGGGACCCCAAACTAGAACACGTTCTACTTCAGTGTCTACCGCGCCGTCTTCAGGAGACCCGCTTCAAGGCCACGCAGCCCCTTGACTGAGTGCAGAACTGCAACGTATCCGCGTCGATCCGCCGAATCGCCCCGGCCGCCGGATACATCTCGATCACCCCGCCCAGATCGGATTCTGTCTTCACCGGTTCCAGCCAGCTTCACCGGTTCCAGCCAGCGAGCCGGCACGGTCCCGGGCACCCGTCGACCCCTCGAAACGCTCCCCGCCGCGCTGACGTGAAACGGTCATCCGCTGCCGGAGACACAAGTGGTCCCGACCTTCCTGCCCGTTCCAGGACCATTCGATCTCGATCTCCCAGTAGACGTCGAACTTGCTCGCCACGGCCTCGACCTGGAATGATTCGTTTTTCGCCGACACCCCGTACGGGAATTTGATGGGCTCGAGCCTGAGGTCTTCAGCTGCCCCGAATATCTCCGACGTGACAGTTGGCGGTTCGACATCGAGATTCGATCGCGGAAACTGATACGTCGTCGGTTCCCCGCAACCGATAGCCACCTCGGTCCCCGTCAATGGCGGATTGCGGGTTCCGACGACGACCGCCCGGATCCCACGGATCACGACGTCGGGCTCCTGCCTGGCATTGGTCGGGCTCCTGTCTGGCATTGACGGTGACGACCACACCGGACTGTCTCGAATGAACCGCATCCGGACTGGTCACCCCTTGAGTCACCGCGCCGGATGCGGGAGCTGGGATCTCGGCCGGCTTCTTGTCGGTGATCCAACGCTGGAGACAGTAGTTGTCCTGGACGGCCACTGCCGCGGCGATGGGCTGTCGGTCGTCGGCAGCCGACGCCGACGGTGGAACACTTGGCTGCGCAGGCTGAGGAGATGGCGCCGCGGTGAGCGAGGTGTCCTGAGACTCACTTTGGAACATGCCGGTCACCGCAGCTCCAGCAAGTGCTGTGACCAGTGCGAAGAAGCCACCGAGCACAGCTACGAGAACATTTCGGCGGACCACCGAAGTCGCTTTCTCCGCCATCTCTGACTATCGACGGCAAGCACTATCAAATGGACATCGATCATTGAATGAACTTCACCGTGAGCGGGAGGCCGATGAAAGCGGCGAACGGCTCCAGGGCAGGGATCGCCTCGGCGAGGTCGAAATCGGCCAGCGGCTCCACGGTGACCGTCACCGCTCTCTTGCCGAGTGTGCGTGTCCACGTGGCCACCACCCGGCCGTCGTGGACCAGTGTGGATCGGAAGACACCGTTACCACCAGGAATGATCCTGGCGACCTGCTCCTTGGTGGCCATCATGGAGCGGTCCTTGTAGCCCAGCATGTACTCGTCGAAGCCGGGCAGGGCCCACCAACCCGTCACCGGGCCGGCGTCGAGCACCTGCGGGTCGGCGAACATCTCGACGCCGTCGACGTCGACCGCGGTCAGGCCGGCCGCGGCCACGCCTTTGCGGCAGTCGGTGACGGTCAGGCCGGTCCAGCCGGCGAAATCCTTCACCGTCGTCGGGCCGTGCGAGCGGAAGTAACGCTTCGCGAAGATGGCCAGGCCCTCCTCGCGGGATGGGCTGTTGCGCTCGGCCGCCCACTCGTCGAGCAGGACGAACGTCTGCTCACTGCCCCGGTTGGGCGCTATCGCGGTCACGCCGCGCTGACTCACATACCAAAGAAGGTGGTAACCGCGCTGACCCTCGACCGAGATGCCGCCCTCGGTCAGCGCGGCCATGCACTCCGATCGCGTGAGGCGGCCGCCCCCGGCCGCGACAGCGGCGGCCAGCACGTCCATCGCCAGATGCGCGGTCTTCTCGTCGAGCCCCAGGAACTCCCACCGCTTGGCGACGCCGCTGAGCGTGCGGACGCCAGCCAACTCGAGCATCCAGTGGGCGTCGGCGGACGGGATCAGGTGGACGGTGCCGCGCATCGGCCACGTGCGGACCACGTCACCGCGCTCGGTGGCGGCGACCACCTCCGGCAGGGTCACCCCCGGCAGGCGGGCACCGAGTGACCAGAGCACGCTGTTGAGGTCTTGCGCCTGCATGGCGCCGAACCACTCGACGACGCCCAGCACATCGGGTCGCGTCTGCGCGCCGAGCAGCAGGCTGGTCATCCGGAGGCTCAGGGCCGTGTTGGTGTCCACGGCCCTGAGCCTAGAGAACGGGTACGACAGAAATCAGCGGCCGCGCTGCGCCCTGTACCGCTTGATCAGTGCGTTCGTCGACGAGTCGCCGTCGTCGGCCGGGGTCTCCCGGGACGTCAGTTTCGGTGCGAGCTGGTTGGCCATCACCTTGCCGAGCTCGACACCCCACTGGTCGAACGAGTTGATCTCCCAGATCACGCCCTGGGTGAACGTGATGTGCTCGTAGAGGGCCACCAGCTGCCCGAACGTGGCCGGGGTGAGGCGCTCGGCGAGGATCGTGGTGGTCGGGTGGTTGCCCTGCATGACCCGGTGCGGCGCGATCTTCGGATCGGTGCCCTCGGCCTCGACCTGCTCCAGCGTGCGGCCGAAGGCCAGTGCGCCGGTCTGCGCCAGGAAGTTGGACATGAACAGGTCGTGCATCTCGCCGATGTCGTGGCTGGGCACGCTGAAGCCGATGAAGTCGGCGGGGATCAGCTTGGTGCCCTGGTGGATCAGCTGGTAGAAGGCGTGCTGGCCGTTCGTGCCGGGCTCGCCCCAGAAGACCTCACCGGTCTGGAAGGTGGCGGGCTCACCGGACAGGCGCACCGACTTGCCGTTGCTCTCCATGGTGAGCTGCTGGAGGTAGGCGGCGAAACGGTGAAGATACTGCGCGTAGGGCAGGACCGCGTGCGACTGGGCGCCGAGGAACGTGTCATACCAGACATTGATCAGGCCGAGCAGAGCCGGGACGTTGCGCTCGATCGGAGTGCTGCGGAAGTGCTCGTCGACGGCGTGGTAGCCGGAGAGCATCTCGGCGAACCGCTCCTTACCGATGGCGATCATGACGGAGAGACCGACCGCGGAGGGCAGCGAGTAGCGGCCGCCCACCCAATCCCAGAAGCCGAACATGTTGGCCGTGTCGATGCCGAAGTCGGCGACCTTGGACGCGTTGGTGCTGACCGCGACGAAGTGCTTGGCGACCGCGGCCGCGTCACCGCCGAGACCCTCCAGCAGCCAGGAGCGCGCCTCCTTGGCGTTGGTCAGCGTCTCCTGCGTGGTGAAGGTCTTGGACACCACGATGAACAGGGTGGTGGCCGGGTCGAGGTCGTGCGTCTTCTCGAACAGGTCGGTGGGGTCGATGTTGGAGATGAACCGGCACTCGATGTCGCGCTGGGTGAAGTCCTTCAGCGCTTCGTAGGCCATGACCGGGCCCAGGTCGGAGCCGCCGATGCCGATGTTGACGACGGTCTTGATGTGCTCGCCGGTGTGGCCTTTCCACTCGCCGGACCGCACCTTGTCGGCGAAGGCGCCCATCTTGTCGAGGACCTCGTGCACGTCGGCGACGACATCCTGCCCGTCGACGACCAGCGCCGCGTCGCGCGGCAGCCGCAGCGCCGTGTGCAGGACGGCCCGGTCCTCGGTGATGTTGATGTGCTCACCGGAGAACATGCCGGTGATCTTCTCGCTCAGCTTCGCCCGCTGCGCCAGCGCGAACAGGGCGGTCAGCACCTCATCGGTGACCAGGTTCTTGCTGTAGTCGACATAGAGGCCGGCGACCTCGGCGGCGTAACGGTCACCGCGCTGCGGGTCGCTGCCGAACAGGTCGCGCAGGTGCACCGCGGCGAACTTCTCGGCCAGCCCCTGGAGGGTCTGCCACTCGGCGCTGTCGGAAACGTGTTCAGCCATCTCTCCCACTCCGAACCTGGACGACGCACAAATCGTGGCACGATCCGCAGCCCGGCACCCGCGAACCGGCCGCACTGTCGTGTCCTGTCCGCGAGGTTAGTCCTCCTGACCACACGATGCGGCCTCGGTGTCCTTCTTCTCACTTCCGTGAACCCGATACCCATAGGACGGTGATTTACACTCCGCCGATGATCTTCAGGTGGTCGGTCGCGGTCGCCCGTCATCGCCGGAAACTGCTGGTGACGGCTGCTGTGCTGGTCGGGCTGGCACTACTGGCCCGGCTGTTCGGCGCGGACCCCGACGATCTGGCGCCCTATCTGGGATTTCCGGCGTTCGGGGTGCTGGTCGCCTGTCTCGTGGTCATGTTCGCTCCGTCCTCGCGACGCGCGCCCGCCTCTTTCGTCGTGACGGGAGGCGGGTTCCGTACCCCCGAAATCGCCGTCGTCCCCCTTGCCGGCACCGCTCACCTGGGCCTCCTCGGGATCTTCGCGCTCTTTCCCGGCGAATTCCTGGACGCGGGCGCGGGCCGCAAGTTGCTGATCGTGATCGCCGTCGTGATGTACGCCGGCTACCTGCGCGCGCAATGGCGGGGTTTCGGCCTGACGCTCACGCCGGAGGGGCTGCACGCGGACAAATGGTCGGGGTCGATGACCGTTCCGTGGACCGCTCTGGACGCCGGACAGCCCGCCTACCAGGAGGGTGAGCTGGAGCTGGCGTTCAGCCGGCCGGAGCAGGTCGGATACACCGGCGTCGTGGTGCGGAAAACCGTGCCGGTGGAGGGTCTCGGTGTGCCGCCGGAGTTCGTCGTCGCGGCGATCCACCATTATGTGGCGCATCCCGGCGAACGGACCTCGATCGGCACCGCCGAGGGCCACGAACGCCTGCTCGCCGCGGTCGGTGTGGGCACGCCGCCCCCGTCCCCGAGTGAGCCCCTCACTCGCGCGCGCCTCCTCGTGCGTGTTCCCCTCTGCGTGGTGGCGGTCGCCGCGATCCTGTTCGGCGACGGCTGGGCGATGGAGCGACTGGGTGAGGAGTCACTCCTCTCGTTCGGCGTGCACCTGGTCGCCCTGACGGCCGCCGGGACGGCGAGCGGCGTGGTCGTCAAGGCCGTCCGGGACCTGTGGCGGACCCGCTGACGCAGGTCGGACGGTTGTCCGCACCTTGGATCCGGACGGCCGGTCGAAAATGTCGTACCCCGCATCTAGGTTCTGCGCATGGTTTCCGCGGCGTACTCGTACCTCGGCTCGTCGGCCCTCGACGACGGCCTCACCTTGCAGACCTCCGGCGGCCCGGCGGCGCACCCGCGCTTCTACACGGGCTTCCTCACCGATCCCGGCGCCGCGGCCACCGGCCTGTTAGCCGTGGCCGAGGTCGCCCGGACCCGATACTTCCGGCCGCTGCCACCGGCCAGCCTCGATCCGGTCGTCACCGCCGGCTCCGACCGGCTGCGGTTCGAGTCGTTCTCCGGCTGCTGCGGCGTCTACGTCCGGATGGACGTGCTGCCCGGCGGTCTCGACGGCGACATCATCGCCCACGGCACCACCAACGTCGACGTCAACGTGCCACTCCAGCGGGCGCTGACCCGCGTCGGGCGGGCCGATCCGATGCACGTCGCGGTCGGCCCCGACGATCTCACCGTCACCACGTTCGACGGCAAGCTGGTGGAGAGGAAGGTGCCGTTGCCCTCGCGCTGGCTGCGCGGCTTCGCCGAGGCCCAGGTCCTCACCGCCCGGTTCGACCCACGCGCCGAGATCGGCGTCGCCGAGGCCCGCATCCTGCTCAACCGGCTCCCGGCCACCGACAAGTCGATCCTGTGGGCGGTTCCGGCAGGGCGCTCGCTGCGCTTCACCTCCCGGCCGGTGCCGGGCGCCGTTTGCCTTCCGGGCGCCGGGCGGCTGGCTGCGCTCAAACCCTTCCTGCGGTATGCGACATCGCTGCGCGTCTACGGCCCGGCTGTCGCCGCGGGCAGTGGCCCGGTCGCCAGCACCTGGGAGCTGGGCATGCCGTCGCTCCGCCTGTCGCTGACGCTGTCACCGGAGCCGTACCGTGGCTTCTCCGGTGAGGGCGCCGTCCTCGACGCCCTGGCCAGCGACGAGGCCTCCGACGACGCCGACCTGGTCAGCGCCCTGCTCTCGTGGGACCCGACGATCGACGTGGACGCGCTGGCCACCGCCTCC
The DNA here is from genome assembly GCF_042650585.1 of Actinoplanes subglobosus. Lineage (NCBI taxonomy): Bacteria > Bacillati > Actinomycetota > Actinomycetes > Micromonosporales > Micromonosporaceae > Actinoplanes > Actinoplanes subglobosus. The sequence goes on along the minus strand of NZ_JBHSBL010000028.1, from coordinate 244,419 downwards.
GGGCTGGACGCGGGCCGGGTCCGTGACGCCCTGACCCAGCTCGGCACGGCCGGGCGGGTCGGTTACGACGTGGCCGAGGCGGGCTACTTCCATCGCACCCTGCCCTATTCGGCCGATGTGGTGGAGCGGATGAACCCGCGGCTCGCCGGCGCCCGCGCCCTGGTCACGGCCGGTGCGGTGACCGCCGGGCCGGAGGTGTCGGTGGTGCGCAGCGGCGAGGAGACCTACCACGTCCGCGACGCCACGTCGTGCACGTGCCCGTGGTGGGCCAAGCACCGCGGGGAGCGCGGGCCGTGCAAGCATGCGCTCGCCGTCCGCCTCGTGCAGGCCGGGACGGTCGCCGAGGACGCCGGCGAGGAGGTGCCGGTATGACCCTCGACTGGGAGACCGTGGACCGGCGGGCCCGCAGCGGCGATCAGCCCGGCGTGGCCCGGCTGATCCTCCAGGCGACCGAGGCCGAGCGGCTGGCGTTCGCCAAGGCAGTCGAGGCCGGGATCAAGGACACCGAGCCGGACCTGCGCTGGCGGGCCGATGTCGACCCCGGCCCGGCCATGGCGCTCGCCGTGATCGGGACGGCGCCGACCGCGGCCCGGGCGGCGACCATGTTGCTGCGGCGTCAGTTGCGTGACTCGTGGCCGCAGATCCAGTTCGGCCGGCTGACCCAGATCGCCGATGCCCGGCAGCTGGACTGGCTCGGCGAGCTGGGCGAGCGGCTGTGTGCCCGGCTCCCGACCCGTGATGTGTGGAACGGTGATGAATGGGCCTTCGTCGCCGGCGTGCTCCAGGCCGGTGACGCCCAGCCACCGGTCACCGAGGGTGTGGTCCGGGGCTGGCTGGCCCGGATGATCCGGCCCCGCGGCGAGCGGATGCCGCCGTTGACCATGCGGTTGCGCGACGACCCGTACCTCGACGTGCTGCTGCCCGGTGTGTTCGAGATCGACGGTATGGGCGCCGACATCTACAACGCCACCTGGGGCGAGGGTTCCGCGCTGCCCAGGTCGGGGACCCGTTTCCACGACGCGGTGGCCGCCCTGGTCGCCGAGGGCCGGCTGGAGCGCAAGACGATCCTGGTCGCGGTCATCGACCGGCTGGCCCGCGGCGACAAGCCCAACGCGTTGCGGCCCTTCGTGCTGCTGCACGACGAGCTGGCGCCGACGGTCGACGAGATCGCCGCCCACGCCCTCGACTACGCACGGCTGCTCGCCGAGGGGCCGGGCGTGATCGCGACGCTCGCACAGCGCTGCCTCCGCACCCTCGACGACACCGGCCGCCTCGACCTGGACACGTTGCTGGAGGCCAGCCGTCCGGCCCTGCTCCGCAAGGAGAAGACGCCGGTCAAGGCACAGATCACCTGGCTCGAAAAGGTGGCCCGGCGCGAGCCGGAGCGGGCCGGTGAGGTGTTCGAGACGATCGCCGCCGCGTTCGGTCACCCCGCGCTGGAGATTCAGGAGCGGGCGCTGACGCTGATCGCCAAGCACCTGTCCACGCTGCCCGGCGACGCCGTGGCCAGGATCGCCGACGCGTCCACGATCCTGGCCGGCGACCTGCCGGCCCGGGCAGCAGCCGTGTTCGGCACGACGGTCGTCGCCGAGACCGTGCCCGAGCTGCCGCCCTATGCGGGGCCGGCCCCGATGCCGGCGCCGATCACGGCCGCGGCCGAGCTGGCCGAGGAGATCGCGGTCCTCGTCCACGACGAGTCCGGGATCCGGTGGGAGCGGGTCCTCGCCGCGCTCGTCACGCTGCACGCCGACGGCCGCCGGGCGGAGCTGGCCGCGGTTCTGCCGCCGCTGCTCGACCGCTACCAGGGCGATCTGACCGCCCACTCGTGGAACGAGGGTGCGGCCCTGAGCTGCCTCGGTGCCGCTATCACGGCGGCGACCGGCCTTCCCCGCGATCACGCCACCTACCAGCGGCTCTACGGCGCGGTGCGGATCGCCTGGCAGGAGGGCCGCCGGGGGGACACCGGCTCCGACCTGCCCGCCGGTCCCGACGGTGTCCTGGCGCTGCGGGTGGCGGAGATCGCGGTCCATCTGAACGGTTCGATGATGCCGATGCTGGTCGCCACACCCACCCAGGTGAACGGCAGCATCGACGCCGAGGCCCTGCTGGCCCGGCTGGCCCGCGCCGAGGCCGAGGGCTGGCAGCCGTGGTCGTTCGACCTGGAGCAGGCGCTCCTCCGGCTGCCCCGCTCGACCGCCCCCGAGGTGCTCGACCGGGCGGCGGGACTGACCTCACCGGCCGGGCGGCAGTTCGCCCAGTGGCTCGCCGGCGGCGGCCTGCCCGACCCGGTGAGCGAGCCGTTCACACAGGTCGGCGAGACCAATGCGCGCGGCGAGTTCCTGTGGGACCCGGCGGTGACCCGGCGGATGGCGGCGACGCTGCGCCCGTCCCGCGACGGCGGCCTGCGTCTGGAGCGGCAGCTGCTCACCCTCGATCCGGAGAAGCATCCCGAGTGGGCACCGGACCAGTTCGGGGAGCTGCCGGGCGTGCTGTCGATGGTGCTGCCACACCACCGGGAGGTCGCCGCCGCCTGGGCGATCGGCGAGCTGGCCGCTCTCGCCGACCAGGATCAGCGTGGCAACGGTCGGCTGCTCCCCCTGCTTGCCGAGTGCACCGGCCCGGTCGGCCCCGCGCTGGCGTATGGGTTGGCCTACACGTTCGGCGCCAAGCAGGAGGCGGACCGTGCCGCCGCTGTCGACGCGTTCCTGGTGATGGCGACCGGCACCGAGCCGTTCGCGGCAGCGGTCGGAACGGCACTGGCCGACCTGGCCTCGGACAGCGCGGTGAAACTCAACCGGGCGCTGCCCGCCCTCGCCGACATTCACCGTTCCGGAGCGTCCGCCGCGATCTGGGAGCTGCTGACCGCGGCGCTGCCGCCGCTGCTCGCCGCCGGCCATCGGGCCGTCTCCGACATGCTGGAGCTCGCCACCCAGGTCGCCGTCGCCACCGGCGCCCGGGCAGAGATCCCCGGCCTGGCCGAGACGGCCGCCCGACCAGGCAGTTCCCGGCAGGTCCAGGAGGCGAAACGACTGTTCTCCACCCTGTCGGCCTGACCCACCCCGCCGCTCGTCCGCGGACCGCTCCCCCGGCACCCGCGGACGGCCGGGCCCCTCCCAACGCCGGCAGGTCCTTCTTTCAACCGGCCCCCTCCCCTGCCGGCGACTTCTCGCCGCCGGCAGCACGAATCCGCCGGCCAGCCAAAAGCGCGGGCCGGCAAGACGAACGTGGAGCGCATCATGAACGGGATCACCTGGGAGACCGTCGATCGGCTCGCCCGTGACGGTGATCTGGACGGCATCGTCACGGTGCTCCGGGCGGCCACGGCAGCCGATCGGGTGACCGTCGGCGAGCGGGCCGAGACGGCGATCCTCACGGCCGGGCCGGACACGTGGTGGCCGACTGCCATCGGCGGAACCGGTCGCGCGCAGGTCAACCCGGCGCCCGGATATGCGATCGCGGTCGTCGGCTGCGTGCGGTCCGCCGCCAAGGCCGCGACACTGCTCGGAAAGCTCTCGGCCCGGACGTCGAACCACTCCTACCTGGTGCGGGTTCGGGAAGCCGCCGGGCTTCGGGAGCCGTCGTGGCTGGGCGACGTCGGCACCCGTCTCGCCCGGCGACTGCCCACCCGTGACCCCCGTTCCGAGGACTGGAGTCTCGCGGCCACCGTGCTGCTGGCGGCGAGCGCCGAACCACCGGCCACGGAGGCGTTCGTCCGGGGCTGGATCCGGCAGCTGTCGCGACCGGGGTTGCCGGGTTCGGAGAGTGTGCCCCTCGCTTCCCGGCTGGCCACGGATCCGTTCCTGGACCGTCTGCTACCCGCGTTCTTCGAGATCGACGGGCTGGGCAGGGATGCGGCGGCCGACTTCTGGGATCCCGATACCGGCCGGTGGGAACGGGCGCCGTGGTTCCCGGCAGTGATCCCCCGTCTCGTCGCCGACGGCCGGCTCGACCGGGCCGGAGTTCTCGACGCCACCGTCGGCCGCCTCGAACGTGGGGGCCGGCCCGCCGCCCTCCGACCGTTCGTGCTGCTGCACAACGCGTTGGCGCCTGCCGTCGACGAGGTCGCCGCTCACCGTCCCGGTTACACCCGGATGCTGTCCGCCGGGCCGTCGACCGTCGCCGGGATGGCCCAGCGAGCGCTTCGTGCACTCGACGACGCCGGGCGCCTGGACCTGTCGGTGCTGCTCGAAACCAGCGAGGTCACGCTGGCGCGCCCGGAGAAGATACTGGTCAAGGCACAGTTGAGCTGGCTGTCCAAGGTCGCGGCGAGAACTCCCGAACGGGTGAGCGAAATCCTTCCGTCGCTCGCCGCCGCGTTCGGAAACCCGTCCTCCGAGATCCAGCAACGAGCACTCGATCTGGTCGCCAGGCTCCATCGATCCATCACACCCCGGCCCGGCACGGACCGCTCCACCGCATCTCCACCCGACCTCGCCGGACCGAACCGTCCGTCCCCGTCTCAATGGAGTGAGGAACGGCTCGCCGCGGCGGTCGACCTGCTCAGCGGTGACCTGGCCGAGCAGGCGGCCGCTCTGCTCGGCTTCCCCGAGCCCGGCCGTGTACCGATCCACCAGCCAGGGGGCCTCGCCACAGTGGCTGAGCGTCCGGCCGTCGTGGTGGCGCGGAGCATGCCGGCGGCGGTAGCACATCCGGTGAAGCTCGCGTCCGAAGTGACATCGCTGCTGGTCACGGAGACGGCGGTGCGGTGGGAGCGGGTGCTCGCGGGGCTGGTCGCGTTGACGGCCTCCGGGCGCGGTCCGGAACTGGCCGTGCTTCTCGCGCCGCTGCTGGAGCGGGAACCCTGGCTGTTCGAGGAGCAACTCTGGGCTGCACAACGCCGGACAGTGTTTCTCGGGGTGATGATCCGCCGGCTCCGGGATCCGGACGATCCGGGACCGGTGTGGAAACGGATGGTCGCGGCGGTCCACCACGCCTGGGAGACCGGACAGCGCGGCGGGCCCGACTCGGCGCTGGCCGCGACACCGGAGGGCGTCCTGGCAGCGCGGATCGCCGAGGCGGCCCTGATGTTCGTGGAATCCCCCGTGCCGATGCTGCTGGCGACACCGACCCACGTCAACGGCACTGTCGAGGCCGCGGTCCTGCTTGAACGGATCACCCGGTTCGAAGCGGAGGGCCGGGAGCCGTGGCCGCTCGATCTGGAACAGGCCCTGCTACGCCTGCCCCGCCGGGTGGATGACGCCGTCGTCCGACAGGCCGCGCTGCTGACCTCGCCTGCGGGCCGGTCGTTCTCCGCATGGCTGGCCGGCGGTGGCCTGCCGGATCCCGTGACGGTCCGGATCGTGCAGGAGACCGCGCCCGCCACCGGGATCACCTTCGACAACGTGGTGGGCATGTCGCTCCGGCAGCCGGCGCCGGCGGAGCCCTCCACCAGTCAGGACGCATCGGCTTCCGAACCGGCCAGTACCGAACCGGCCTCCGAACCGGCCAGTACCGAACCGGCCTCCGAACCGGCCAGTACCGAACCGGCCAGTACCGATCCGGCTTCCGGGCCAGCCCACGGCAACCCGGCTTCCGGACCGGCAAGCGACGGCGGCCACCGCAAGCGCCGGGTCCTGGCCGACATGCGGCCGAACGGCACCGGTGGCCTCCGGATGGCGGCCCAACTGTTCGAGTTGACGCATCCGAGGGTGCTGATGTGGCTGCGTTCGGGTCCGGGGCGGGACGGCGACGTGCTGGCGATGGTGCTGCCGCATCATCGGGAGGCCGTGGCTGCCTGGGCACTGCCGGATCTGGCCGGCCTCGCCGAACCGGACGCTCGCGGAGCCGGCAGCGGACATCTGTTGCCGCTGCTCGCCGATGGTGACGGCCCGCCCGGCCCGGCCACAGCGATCGCCCTGGCCTATGGCCTGAGCGCCCGGCACGAGACGGATCGCGTCGCCGCCGTCGACGCTTTCCTGGCCCTGACATCCCGCCATCGACAGGGCGCCGCCGACGAGATCCCAGCGCCGCCTGCCGTGGCCGGGGCGGTCGGTACCGAGGTCGGGCGGCTGTGCGAACCCGAGGGCCCGGTGAAGGTGAGCCGGGTGACGGCGGCGCTGACGGCGGCTCATCGGGCGGGCGCCACCGTCGCGGTCTGGGAGGTGCTGGAGGCCGCCCTGTCTCTGCTGCTGCCGAAGGCGCCACGGGGTCTGCCCGACCTCCTGGCACTCGCCACCGAGGTGGCACATGTGACTGGCGCACGCGGTGAGATCGCCGGTCTGGCGGCCGTCGCGAAGCGGCGGGGCTCGGCCCGGCTCGCGGTCGAGGCTCGGCGACTTCACACGCTGCTGACGACGCCATGACGGCCGCACCCCCGGACGGCCGCACGACCGAACAGCCGCACGACCGAACAGCCGCACGACCGAACAGCCGCACGACCGAACAGCCGCACGGCCGTCATGCCAAGGTCGACCCCACGATCACCGCGTCGGCCGGGTGCGGCCGACCGCCGACCGCCCGAGGTGATGGGTGGTGGTGGACCACAGTGTTCGGTGGGAGACGAGGTGGAATCAGGTGTTCAGGAAGGACCTGATCTGGGCGAGTGTGATGGTGTCGGTGAGGTAGCCGAGGTGTGTCTGGCACGCCACGTAGTTGTTGGTCGCGCCGCTCAGCATGGTGCTGGTGTAGGGGATGATGATGCCGTCACACGGGGAGTACCACGTGGCGTAACGAGTGCTGCCGGGGGTTTCGTCGCCGGCGCTCAGGGTGTTGACGAACGACGAACCCGGATACATCTGCTGGCAGGTCACGAAGACCAGGCAGGCCCCGGCGTAGGTGGTGCCGTGGTTGGCGCCGGCGATCGAGGCCAGGTGCCGGACGTACTGGGCGCCGCCCAGCTGCTTGAGATACCACTGGCTGACCAGGCCGCCCATCGAGTGGTTGACGATGTCGACCTGGGACGCGCCGGTGCGGGAGCGGACCTGGCTGACGTAACTGGCCAGGCCCTGCGCGTTGGTGATGTTGTTGCCGTAGGAGTTGTACTCGTAGGCGAAGAGTTCGCTGCTCGAATAGCCTCCGGCCCGGAACACCGACATCGCGGTGGTCCAGTTGGAAGCGCTGCCGGTGTAACCGTGAACGAAGATCACCGGGGTGCCGGGGGCGGCGGCCGCCGGGAGGGCCGGGCTCAGGGCGAGCGCGGCCAGCACGGCGATGAGGAGGACGACGAGACGGCGCATGAAACCTCCAAGGGAGTTCGGGGGTTTCTGCATCGTCAGTGCAATAGATGTGAACGAGCATCGGTGAAATCGCCAGCGGTCGATATGTGGCGGGTTCAGCCGGAGCGGCGGACCTTTCGCATCAGCATCGCCCAGACACCGGCGCCGGCTCCCGCGTCCTGCGTCACCGCCCCGGCCGCCGAGCCCATGAACAGGGCGTTCGCACAATCCGGGCAGACCTCACGACCGGTGACCGTCTTCTCGAACGGCTCGCTGACGCGACGGCCGCAGTCGGGGCAGTTCCCGCCTGACAAACCCATGCTCGCCTCCGGTTCTCGGGCACCCCAGCCTACGGTCACCGCACCACACCGAGCGCCGGCCCGGAAAACACCCCAAGGCGAAGGCCCACCGGGGGTACGGCCACACAGGCGCACGAACAGTCGAGACCCGTAACGCACGACAGAGTCGAGGCACCCGGCACAGCGGCAGAAAGGGCCGGACCCCGGCGGCCAGTAGATGGACACCGGACTCCACGGCCAGCAGGTGAAGGCCGGACCCCACGGCCAGCAGGTGAAGGCCGGACCCCACGGCCAGCAGGTGAAGGCCGGACCCCACGGCCAGCAGGTGAAGGCCGGACCCCACGGCCAGCAGGTGAAGGCCGGACTCCACGGCCAGCAGGTGAAGGCCGGACTCCACGGCCAGCAGGTGAAGGCCGGACTCCACGGTCAGCAGGTGAAGGCCGGACTCCGCGGTCAGCGGGTGGAGGCAGAGCCGAGGATCCACTCCACGGTCACGGTGACCGACAGGCGCTGGCGACCCGGTTCGATCGGGGCGGCGGAGTCCATCGCTGCCATCGCGGCGGTCATCTTGTCGCGCTGCCCGGGTCCTGACCAGCCGGTATCCGCCTCATTGATCTTGACTACCCGGCCGAGAGGGCGGGCCGATTCGCGGGCGTACAGTTCGGCCTTGCTGCGGGCGTCGGCGAACGCCTTCTTCCGCGCCTCGGCGAGCAGGGCCGCGCTGTTCTCGACCGCGAACGACACCCCGTTCAGCCGGGCCGCGTCACCACCCGCCTTGATCGCCGCGCCCATCAGCGTCCCAGCCTTGCCCAGGTCCCGGATGGTGGCGGTGAGTCCCTGATTGACGGTGTACCCGGTGAGTTTCCCGTTGTCGTCCTGGGTCGAATTGACGCTGACGTTCGCCGTCTGGAGGTCGGCTCGCGCGACCCCGGCCCGGATGAGAGCGTCGCGCATCCGGGTGGCCGCGGTGACGGCCTGATCGAGGGCCGCACCGACAGTGGAGGCGGTGGTCTCGACGGCGAAGTCCGCGGTGAGCGTGTCGGGCTCACCGAAGACGTCCCCGGTACCGGATACGACCACACTCTCCCAAGCCGGATCAACGGCCGGCGCGAGAGAAGAGGCCAACGCGAGAACAGACGCCGGCGAAACCAAGGACACCGGAGAAGGGGACGCCGCTGGCGCGAAAGCCGAGCGCGGCCCGCGCGAAGTGAACGACGCGAGGGACGCCGCTGGCGCGAAAGCCGAGCGCGGTGCGAGGCCTGCGGTTGGAGTTGCTGCGACAACAGCAGCCGACGCCGGACTTGCACCGATCGTCGACGACGAGAACGCGCCGACGGTGGTCAGAGCGACGATTGCCGCCACACGTGTTCGATTCATTTTCCCACCTTTGAAGCCGTATTCCCCCTATTCAAGGCTGCGCCGCCGCTACCCCACCGCCATTTCCGGGTATCTCGGCACGTCAGGGCGAGGGTGCATCTGATCGACCCGCGGCATGACGGGACCCGGCGGACTGCGTACTGTATGTCGGTCCTTGCCGAAATCTGTCGATGGGTTGACCGATGAAGAGCCCACTGCGCCCCGGCGACCCGCACGAACTGGGCGGATACGAGTTGCTGGCCCGGCTCGGCGAGGGCGGCATGGGATCGGTCTTCCTCGGTCGCCGCAGGGAATCCCGGCACAGCAACGACTCCCTGGTCGCTATCAAGATCATCAAGCCGGAGTACGCCCACGAGGAGGAGTTCCGGGGCAGGTTCCGCAGTGAGGTCAAACGCGCCCGTCAGGTCCCCCCGTTCTGCACCGCCGCGGTCCTCGACGCCGACCCCGAGCACCGCACCCCGTACCTGGTGGTGGAGTACGTCGACGGCCCGAGCCTGGACGAGGTGGTGACCCGTGAGGGTCCGCTGGCCGACAGCCGCCTGCACGGCGTGGCCGTCGGGGTGGCGACGGCACTGACCGCGATCCACGGCGCCGGCGTGATCCACCGTGACCTCAAGCCGCGCAACGTGCTGTTCGCGCTGGGCTCCCCCAAGGTCATCGACTTCGGGATCGCCCGAGCGCTGGAGGTGACCAGCCAGCACACCCACCCCGACCAGATGGTGGGCACGGTCGCCTACATGGCGCCGGAACGGTTCGACGGCGTGCACCGCGACATCACCCCGGCCGCCGACGTGTTCGCCTGGGGTGCCGTCATCGCCTACGCCGGGACCGGCCGTACCCCGTTCCGCGCCGACTCGCCGGTCGCCACCGCGGCCCGCATCCTGACCCAGCCACCGGACCTGACCGGCCTGTCGGGCCCGCTCGCCGACCTGGTCGCGCTCGCCCTGTCGAAGGATCCGGAGGACCGCCCGACCGCCCACGAGCTGCTCAATCTGCTGCTGGCGCAGAACACCGACCCGGACGCGATCCGGCGGCCCCCGGCGCTCGACCCGCGGCTGCGGCAGGTCGCCGAGGCCGCTCAGCAGTCCGGGCGGCACGAGTCCGGCGCCGGCAAACGCCCGGTGGGACGGCCCGTGCCCCCGAAGAGGCGACGGCGGAAGACCGTCGTCGCCACCGCGGTCGCCACCGCCGTCATGGCTGCCGCCGGCCTGTACATCGGCGCGCTCGACGACGACGTCGAGTCCGAGTCGTTCACGGACACGGTGACGCAGACGTCGATGCCGGTCCCCGGCAAGGTCCGCGGTCCGTGGGTGGTGGACGCTCTCGACCGGCGCGGGCAGTGGAGGGCGGTCACCGACGAGTTCGGTGGCCGCTGTTCGTTCAAGGACGGCCTGCTGATCACGACTCCGAGTTACGCGACGATGTGCCCGGGCCCGGCCGGGACGTTCGCCGGTGACCAGGCGATCTCCGCCGACGTCGCCGTTCACACCGACAAGTCGTGCGCGGAGGTCCAGTTCCGGACGGTGGGCGACAGTTCCTACTGGCTGGACCTGTGTCCGCGGATCATCCGGATCCGGCATCAGGGCGCCGTGCAGACGACGACGCTCGGCGAGGTCGAGTCCGACCTGTTCGCACCCCGCCTGCGCCGGGCCGTCGTGCTGACACTGTCGGACGAGGAGGCGTCGGTGACCGTCGACGGCGAGTCCGTGCTCGACGCGTCACTGACCGATCCGAGCCTGCTGGCGGGCACTGTCGCGTTCGGTGTCGGCCCGGTCGACGACGCGCGCGACGACGAGGTCACGGTCAGCGCGGTCGTCACGCAGGCGGAGATCCGGCCGATCGAGGACTACGTCGAACCCGCCGACCCGTCGATGCCGGTCTTCACCGACGTCCGGACCGGAGACACCCGGTCGACGGTGAAGGTTCGCGGCTACTACCCGAAGTCACGGTCGATCGTGGTGGAGCCGGTGCTGTTCATGACCGGCGACGAGTACTGCAAGACCTTCGGCCTGGAGCCGTCGCCGGACGCGCCGTGCGAGCAGGCGTGGGTGACCGAGGACAGCCGCATGGTCGTGACCCTGCCGATGTCGGCCACCCCGAAACTGACCAGCGTCTTCGACGACCCGGAGCGCTGCGCGGGCGACCCGGTCACGGTCGGGACCTGCACGATCGTCGCGGAGAAGCTCGCCGAGCGACTCGGGACCGACGGGCTGGCCGAGATCACCACCAGGGACGGCGTCGTCACGGGAGTGGCCGAGACCTACCTCCCGTGACGACCGCGGTCCGCCTGGGGCCCTACGACGTGAAGCGGGTGCGGCGCTGACGCGCCACCAGGAAGATCACGCCACCGGCGATCAGCAGGCCGATGCCGGCGCCGGCGATCAGGGTGCCGTTGGAGCCGGTGATCGGCAGGCCGCCGCCCTCACCGCCGGGCGCGTCCGAGGAAGCCGACGGGCTGGGTGCCGCGGCGGACGCGGAGGCCGAGGCGCCGGCTGACGCCGACACCGTCGCCGAGGGGGCCGCGGTCGGCTCGCCGTTGCGCTCGAGCTTCACCGTGAAGTCGCCCGGCTTCGCGCTGATGGAGAACTCGGAGTAGCCGCGCTCGACGATGTCCCATCCCGCCGGGGCGGTGAGGGCCGACTTGTAGCGCCCGACCTGCACGGCCTTGAACTCGGCCCGGCCCGCGGCGGAGCTGGTGGCCCGCAGCACGATCGGGTCGGGGGTGTTGGTCCGCTCGGTGAGCGTGACACCGAGCCCGGCGACCGGGGCACCGCTCTTCGCGTCGACGGCTTTGACCGTGTAGTCGCCGAGCTGCCCCGGAACCCGGATGCTGCGGTAGGCGATGTTGTTACCGGTGTTCTTGTCGCCGTTGGCGCCGGCGAAGTAATACAGAACCTGGACGGAGCCGTTGGCGAGCGCGGGCTGGGGGACGACGCCGTCGCGGGTCAGCACCTTGGACTCACCCGGCGCCAGGTCGAACTTCGGGCCGCCGATGAGAGCGGGCGACGTCCAGGTCAGCTCCTCGTCGAACTCCCGCCGGATCGCCACGTCGGTCGCGGCGGCGTCGCCGTCGTTGGTCACGGTGACCGTGAGGGTCAGCGCGTCACCGACGGCCGCGATGTCCCGGCTGAACGCGAGCGACGTCCGGATGTCCGGCTGGGCCTCCTCGGCGTGGGCCGGCGAGCCCAGCGCCAGCGATGCGAGCCCGGCGCCGACGGCCAGTGCCGCGGCGGTCACCTTGCGAGAAAACATTGCGTAGCTCCCCGTGATGCTGTGGACGAACCGCAAGAGCTTATAGGTAACAGTAAATTCATGAGCCACCCCAAAACCGACATTTGGTACGGCTACGAGTGATCCTCATTACGTCGGAGCGGGGCCGGCACTCCGGGGACGCACGGAAACGAACCCGATAACACTTTCCTGTCACGGGCCGGCGAATCACGTACCAATGGACGGTCTTTTCTTTGCTTTGTTTTAAGTGCCTGTCCGGCGCCCGCGACGGATGCCTAGCATTTCGGCGGCCGATCGGTCCGGTCACCCAGCCGCGCATGTCATGTCAGGGAGTCACCCGTGTCGTCATCCCCGTTCCCCGAACCCGGCGCCGGCCGCCATGCCCGCCGTCCGCGTGGCCTGGCCGTCGTCGCCGTCGGCGCCGCCGTCGCCCTGATCGCCGGGGTGGCCGTGTGGGTGACCCGGTCCGGCGAGACCACCGACGCCGGACAGCCGTCGCGGAACGTGGGTGCCGTCCTGCCGCCGGACGCCCCGGCCGCGAGCGGTGCCGGAACCCCGGCCGCCGGCGTGACACCGTCCGGTTCCCGGTCCGCGGCGTCCGCTGCGGTCTCGGCGAGCGCCACCACCTCCGGGAAACCCGCGGTCCAGGCCGTGGCCAAGGGCGGCTGGCTCCCCGTCGACCAGGCCGCCTGGGGCAAGCAGCTGGCCGATTACGAGCGCACCGAGGCCGACCCGCCGGGCAACGCGGGCAACCTGCCGGAGTTCCGGGCCGACTGCACGTACAGCCACCGCAAGCCCGACGACCCGATCGTCGCGCCGGGGCTGCCGGGCGCCTCACACATGCACTCGTTCGTCGGCAACAAGGCGGTCGACGCCGGCACCACCGCGGCCGACCTGATGAAGTTCACCGCGACCACCTGCAAACCGGCCGTCGACCATTCCGCCTACTGGGTGCCGACCCTCTACGAGGCGGCGTCGAAAAAGCCGGTCGAGACGTCGGGATTCCGCGTCTACTACCGTTCGCTGCGAAACAATTCGACCGGCATCGTGCCCATTCCCAACGGGCTGCGAATGATCGCCGGTGACGCGAAGAAGAAGGTGCCGACACCGCGGGGCACGCAGGGGCAGTTCTACTGCGCCTTCTACGGTCCCGGTGACATCGACGGCTACGCCCGCAGCGACAACGGCAACTGGCCGATCTGCGGCGAACCGGCGAGCCTGCATTTCATGCTGCAGTTCCCGGACTGCTGGGACGGCAGGCACCTGGACAGCCCCAACCACAAGGACCACGTCGCGTTCGGCACCGACAAGGGCTGCCCGGCCGCCCACCCGGTCCGCATCCCGGCGCTGACCTTCGACATCGCCTACGGCGCGAAGGGCTCGAAGGCCGGCTACTACCTCTCCTCCGACCCGGACGGGAGGAGCGCCTCGTCGATGCACGGTGACGCGTTCCTGATGTGGGACGCCGACGCCATGAACCAGCGCGTCCGCAACTGCATCGCCCAGCGCCGGACCTGCAACAACACCGGCTACGACCCGTTCTCCTACTGACGCGCCGCCGCGAGCATCGAGCAGAAGAGAGTGCCCTGCTCCAGGGCGTCGTCGAGGGCGACGTGGCTGTGCGGTGACCGGTCGAACCAGGACCGTGGCATGGTCCGCTTCACCGTCGACCGGAAGTCGGTGCCCAGCAGTGCCATCGCGTAGGACTTCATGTCCAGCGCCGAGTGGGAGAACGGGCTCGCGCCGGTGAAGCGGATCAAATACCAGTGGACGAACATGAAGTCGAAGGCCGCCGGGTAGCCGACGAAGACCGGACGGCCGGGCAGGCCCTCCAGCCAGGTGCGGTAGGCGGTCATCGCCTCCGCCGGGTCCTGCTGGCCGGTCCGGCTCGCCTCCCACGCCCGGGGCTGGGTCGCCCACCAGGCCATCGTGTCGGGGTGGCCCTCGGCTCCGGGCAGCGTGGTCAGGTTGGCGGTGAAGGTGCCCAGCAGCGTCTTGTCGGCGGTGAAGGCCGCGGAGGCGAAACTCAGCATCGAGTGCGGGCCGGGGATCGGTCCGTCGGTCTCGACGTCGGTGCTGACGTAGATCTCGGGTCTTGCCATTGCCGCACCATAAGGGCGCGCTCGTGGCAGCGTCGACCGTATTCCCCGACGAAGGAACCGTCCGGAGCACCGTATTCCCCGATGAAGGAACCGTCCGGAGCACCGTATTTCCCGACGAAGGAACCGTCCGGAGCACCGTCACGTCTCAGGCCCTGCCGACCGGGAGGAGCCACCCCATGCACGCACGAGTCACCACCACCGTCGCCGTTCTGCTCACTGTTATCGCAGGTGGTTGCGCCCGCGCCGAGGTGGAACCGGCAGGGCCCGGGCCGGTGGCGCCGGAGGTCCACGCCCGGTGGGAGTCGTGTCCGCCGGCCGGCGACCCGAACGAGTCGACGCTGGAGGCGTACGGGCTGCCGGTTCTCGATGACGCCTTCCAGCCGGTCGCCGCGGTCGTCTGCCGGGTCGAGCTCCGGGAACGGGCCGGCGGCGGGACCGAGACGATCGCCGAGGAGCTCCGCGCGGAGGACGTCGGCGCTCTGGTCACGGCTCTGCGCCTGCCCGACGAGGCGGCCACCGCGCAGGCCTGTACCGAGGAGTTCCACCTGGTGCCGTGGCTCGCTCTGCTCGACCGGGAGGGGCGCTGGGTCCGGCCCGGTGTCCCGATCGACTCCTGCCGTAAACCGCGTATCGAGTTCCGAACGGCGCTCGGCGAGCTGACGACCACGACCGTGAGCAGCAGGATCGTGGAGCAGCCCGGGCGGTGAGGCGGGCAACGGCCCGGATGGCCGCGAGGCGGCCGGGACGGGCCGGCGGCCTCGCGGTGTGGTCCGGGACGGGGCCGATGCGTTCGGGGGCTGCCGGTCCCGTACCGCTAAGAGGTCTTCGTCAGCGCGGGCACCGGGACCGGGCCGGGAACGGTGACGGAGGGTTCGCGGGTCCAGCGGGAGGTGATCCGGATCAGCCAGCGGCGGCCGGGTTCCTCGATGTACTGATGGGCGCCCTCGGCGATCAGCAGCAGCACGGCCAGGGTGACCAGCAGCGCGCCGTAGGGGACCCAGCCGTGCCCCGTCCTGATGACGTCGCTGGTGGGCATGCCGAAGAGGATCCAGCGGTGGGTGATGTAGAGCGCGTAGCTGGCCAGGCCGAGGCGGACCATCGGGGTGGTCGACAGGAAGCGGGCCAGCCATCCGTGACCGGAGGCCAGGCTGATCATGGCGAGCGCGAAGGGGACGGCGAAGTACAGGCCGTAGGCGGCGGAGCTCCAGCCGGAACCCGACGGGTGGAAGGCGGCCAGACCGAAGACGTAGGCGAATACGAACGCCTGGATGGCGTGGTGGCGCCCGGTGCTCCAGTGTCTCGTGTACGGGATGAGGAACGCGCCCGCCATGCCGCAGACGAACATCGGCAGGTGGCAGAGCGGGTTGCGGTAGAGCCAGCGGTGCGCGGAGGCCGGGTTGTCGGCCCGCATCGAGGTGTGGCCGGTCAGGTTGAAGGCGGCCCACAGCGTGAAGATGATCAGCGTCATCACGAGGATCAGCAGGACCGGGCCGCGCCAGCCGAAACGGCGGGCCAGCCCGGCGACGAGCGGGATGAGGAACGGGAACAGCAGGTAGAAGAACAGCTCGACGCCGATGGACCAGCCGGGGCTGTTGTAGTAGCCCATCGCCACCTTGAGGTCACCGCTCCAGGTCTGCACGGCGAGCAGGTTCTGCAGCAGGGCCCAGCCGGGGTTGTCGCGGCCCTCGATCCAGCGGATGGCCACGCAGTAGCCGACGACCACCCAGTAGAGGGGCATCACCCGGGCGATCCGGGCCAGGTAGAACCGGACGGTACGCCGGCCCTGCCATCCGTCGAGGTGGGCGTAGTTGTAGGCGAGCACCACGCCGGAGAGCATGAAGAACATCGGGACGCCGATGTGGCCCCAGCCGGCGATCTTGGCGAGTGGCTCGGGCAGGCTCGCCGGCACCCCACTGTGCGAGATGACGACACCGATCGCCGCTACCGCCCGCAGGCCGGTGAGAGCCGTGAGCACGGGCCTGTTCTGTTCTGCCACTTACCTGGTCCCTCGTGAGCGTGGAGCCGACTCGGCATTGCAGCAGCGGCCGGCGAACGCAAAGTGTCCGGACAGGAAATGCACAGCGAAAAGCGCCGCCCGGCGGGAAACCGGACGGCGCTTCTCGTTTGCGGTGGTACGTCAGCCGAGCTTCACCTTGAAGATCGGGTTGGCGGCCAGCTTGCGGAACGCGGCCAGCGAAGCCGGGGTGCTGTCGATGCTGATGTCGCGGTCGCCCTGGTCGTCCTTCTTGGTGTCGAAGTGCACGATGGCCTTGATCGCGGGGCGGTTGCGCAGCTCGGCGACGACACTGTTGTAGACGGCGGACTTGTCGGTGTTGCGGCCGACGCGGTGGTAGGCGCCCCACTCGGCGACCATGATCGGCTTGCTCTTGTGCTTGGTGACGGCCCAGTCGTAGAAGCCGAGGCCACCGCCCTTGGGCTTGCGGTCCAGCAGGTCACCGAAGTCACCGAAGTGGTAGTAGCCCTTCTCGACCGAGACGTAGGAGTCCAGGCCGATCCAGTCCACGACGTCGTCGCCCGGGTAGAGGTCCTTCCACCAGGACTGCGCCATCCACTTCTCGTTGCCCATGTAGGCCACGACGTTGACCACGTTGGTCACGCCCTGCGCGCGCAGGCGCTTGATGGTGTGCCGGTACATGGCCGCGAAGTCCTTGGCCTCGTAGCCGGAGCCCTTCCGCGCGACGACGTCGTTCTCCGGCTCGTGGTTGAGGACCAGGAAGAACTTCTTGCCGTACGCCTTGGCACGCGCGGCGAAGGCGTCGATCCGCTTGTTCTGCTCGCCCTTGGCGACCTTGGCCCACGACGAGCCGTAGGCGATCTTCCAGTTGAGCAGCAGGGCACGCGGGTTGGCCGGGTCGTTGGTCATGGCGATCTCGGCCTTGGTCGGGAACGCCTCGTCGCCCTTGTGGTACTGGTGGAACAGGCTGGCGGTACGGCCGCTGGCCTTCTCCCAGGTCTTCAGCGCCTGGTCACGCGGGGTGCTGGTGAATCCACCGGCCGCGCCGCCCCAGAGGACGCCGCAGGACGGGACGAGCTTCGCGTCGGTGACGCAGTTCGCCGCGGGGGCGGCGGTGGCGGCGGTGGTCGGGGCCAGAGCGGCTCCGGCGCCGGCGAGAACGGCGGTCAGAGCTGTCAGGAACTTCGGCAGCTTGGCCAGGCGCATTCAGTGACTCCCCCAGTTTGTCCGGCTCGTTGTCGGCCGGGCATGGGAAAGAGATTCCAGGTCGGCGGGTGCAGGCCGAGTGCCCGTGCCGGTGCCACCCGGTTGCGGTGAAACGAGCCCCGAACGGGCGGATCTGCTTGCACGGACGGGCGGCGGCCGGTAGCCAGAGGAGATGAACTTGATCATCGACGGCCACAACGACCTGCCGATGCGTCTGCGGGAGTGGCACGGGTCGGCGGTGCCCGACCTGTCTGCGGTCCCGGGCCT
The DNA here is from genome assembly GCF_042650585.1 of Actinoplanes subglobosus. NCBI lineage: Bacteria > Bacillati > Actinomycetota > Actinomycetes > Micromonosporales > Micromonosporaceae > Actinoplanes > Actinoplanes subglobosus. The sequence goes on along the minus strand of NZ_JBHSBL010000028.1, from coordinate 226,808 downwards.
GCACACCGATCTGCCCCGGCTGCGCAAGGGTGGCGTGGGCGGGCAGTTCTGGTCGGTCTACGTGCCGTCGGACCTTCCGGAGCCGGTGGCGGTGACGAGCACGCTGGAGCAGATCGACCTGGTCCACCGGCTGGTCGCGGCGTATCCCGACGACCTGGCGATGGCCTACACGTCGGCGGACGTGGAGCGGGCGATGGCCGGCGGGCGGATCGCGTCGCTGATCGGCGTCGAGGGCGGGCACTGTCTCGCGAGCTCGCCGGCGGTGCTGCGCTGCCTGGCGCGTCTCGGCATCCGTTATGTCACGCTCACCCACAACCACCACACCGGGTGGGCGGATTCGGCGACGCAGGCGGCGGCGCACGGCGGCCTGACCGATCAGGGGCGGGCGATGGTACGGGAGATGCAGCGCCTGGGAGTGCTGGTCGACCTGTCGCACGTCTCCACCGCCACCATGCACGCGGCCCTGGACGAGGCCGTCGCCCCGGTGATCTTCAGCCACTCGGGCGCCCGGGCGGTGACCGACCATCCGCGCAACGTGCCCGACGACGTGCTGACCCGGCTGTCCGGCAACGGCGGGGTGATCCAGTTGACGTTCGTGTCGTTCTTCGTGTCGCCGCGGGTGCGCGACTGGATGCAGGCGGCCGACGACGAGTGGGAACGGCTGGGCCTGCCCCCGTACGGCGAGGACTGGCCGCGTGCCCCGCTGCCGGGCGAGGAGCCGGCGCACGTGCCGGTGGCCGTCCCGCACGACTGGGCGGCCGAGCCGGCGTTCCGCCCGTGGCTGGCCGCGCACCCGAAGCCGCAGGCGACGGTGGCGCAGGTGGCCGACCACGTGGATCACGCCCGGGAGGTGGCCGGCGTCGACCACGTGGGCATCGGCGGGGATTTCGACGGCACGCCGGAGGTGCCGGACGGGCTGGCCGACGTGTCCGCCTACCCGCGGCTGTTCGACGAGCTGCGGGACCGCGGCTGGTCCGGCGCCGACCTGGAGCGACTCGCGAACCGCAACGTACTGAGGGTGCTGCGCGACGCCGAGGAGCACGCCGAGGACCCGCTCTGGCCCCGCTGAGTCCGGGCATCATCACGCCGGCCAGGGGCACCGGCTGAGATGTATCGATAAACGTCACTTTCTTGTAACTTCGGCCGCGGGCACCAGCCCGTTCCCCCGAAGGCACGAAGGGACGTACACATGCGCATCCCAGCCCGGATCCTCCTGGCCGCCGCCGTCGCGATGGCCGGCATGTTCGCGCCGGCCGCCGCCCAGGCAGCCCCCGTCGACCCCGGACCCGCCACCCAGGTCGTCGGCGGCGTGACCGCGAGCGAGAACTACTCGTTCATGGTCTACGTGTCCGGCTGCACCGGTTCGCTGATCAAGGCGAACTGGGCGGTCACCGCCGCACACTGCCCGACCCCCAGCACCGTACGGGTCGGCAGCATCAACCGGTCCAGCGGCGGCGTCGTCGTCTCGGTCCGGCGGGCCGTCACCCACTCCCGGATCGACGTCAAGCTGCTGGAGCTGGCCACCTCGGTGACCTACGCCCCGGCGCCGATCCCGACCACCTCCGGCGCCGTCGGCACCGCGACCCGGATCATCGGGTGGGGCCAGACCTGCCCGACCCGCGGCTGCGGCTCCACCCCGGTGGTGGCCAACCAGCTGGACACCTCGATCGTCACGGACAGCCGCTGCTCCGGCATCGACGCGGCCTACGAGATCTGCACCAACAACACCAACGGCAACGCCGGCGCCTGTTACGGCGACTCCGGCGGGCCGCAGGTCCGGCTGGTCAGCGGCCGGTGGGCGCTGATCGGCGTCACCAGCCGGGCCGGGAACAACAGCTCCACCTGCGCGACCGCCCCGTCGATCTACGGTGACCTGCCGTCGATCCGCGCATGGGTGAACACCCAGGTCGGCGGCCTCCCCGCCTGATCCGGTGGGCCGGGCGGGCGGTCAGACCGCCCGCCCGTGCCGCACCGCGACCACGCCGGGCATCCGCGACACCTCGTCGACCACCGCCGCATACACCCCCGGGCTGCTCAGGCTGACCTCCCAGAAGTACGGGACCCGCATCCCGGAGTCGCCCTTGAGCCGCCCGCCGTCACAGTAGGCGTCGCGGTACGCCGCCTCGGCCGGGTCGTGGTGGAACGACGACGCCACGGCACCCCAGACCCGGTTGATCGCCGCCTCGGCGTAGTTGCGCTGCACGTCGGTGGAGTCCTGGGCGACGTAGACCCGGGCCACCCGGCTGTGCGCGACGACCTCGGCCGGCAGGTCGTCGGGCGGCCCGGACGGGGTGCACGCCGCGAACGCCGCCGACTGCCCGCCGGACAGCACGACCGCCCCGGCCACCAGCACCGCCGCCGGGATGGCCGCGCGCATCCGGACCACCGCGAACGCCGTCACCACCATGGCCAGGATCAGCGCCCCCGAGGCGCCGGTCAGCGAGCCCAGGCTGAGCCACACGAACTCGTCGGCGGGCCGGTCGGGTCGCACGTTCCACATGCCGCCGAGCAGAGCGGTCATCAGGGTCCAGACGACCGCGGTCCAGGCGAGACCACCGGCGACCGCGGTCCGCAGCGGGTGGCCCTCGCTGCGGCGGCTCGCCCACCCGAAGAACAGCCAGCCGGCGAGCGCGCCGACGACTCCCCCGGCGGCGGCGACCGTGTCCAGCCAGGCCGGGGCGGACCGGGTCAGCTCGAAACTGTGCGCGCCGTCGGAGTCCCACGCCGCCCGCTCACCCCAGAGCGTTCCGTAGTAACTGAGCACCAGATCGTCGCGGGAGGCCCAGAACGTGGCGCCGTCGCTCGGGGTCACGGCCTCGTGGTCCACCTCGTAGACGACCTCGCCGTGCACGTCCCAGCCGGCCGCGGCCAGCCGGTCACGGGCACCCTCGGCATAGGCGCGCACGTCCCGGGTGGGGCCGTTGTGCTTCACCCAGTAGTCGGCGTAGCCGTAGACGGTCTGCTCACCGTCGCCACTGAGCCGGAACGGCTCCGCGTCGCCACCGCCCCACACCCGCTGACCGGGGAAGACGGTCTGGCCCAGAGCCTGCGACTCGGCGCCGGACGGCAGCGCGGGGGCGTTGGCCCAGCCGATTCGGGCGGCGGCGGCCGCACCGAGCAGGCCGGACGCGAGCGCGGCCAGGACGGCCAGGACCACCACCGCGGTGCTCGCCGGGTGACCCAGGCGGGCGCGTAGCCCGTACCGGACTAGGTTGAGGATCTCCCGGAGAGCCGGCCGGGAGCGCTGCGGCGGAGCGCACTCCAGCAGCGTCGCGAGCATCTCGGCGCGTCGCGGGCCGGGCGGGTAGAAGCGCAGCCAGCGGCCGTAACGCCGGGCCAGCCGGTCGCTCATGACGACACCGGTCCCAGGCCGAAGCGGCGGCGGGCGGCCAGTTGGGCGGTGGCCGCCTCCACGCTCGCGCGCAGCCGCTCGGTCTCCGCGTCGAGAGCGGCCGCGCCGTCGCTCGTGAGCCGGTAGTAGCGGCGCGGCCGGCCGTCGACCGTCTCCTCCCGGTCGAACTCGACCTGGCCGAGGGCGACCAGGCGGTCCAGGGCGGCGTAGAGGGTGCCCGCCTGCAGCGTGATCCGGCCGTCGGAGAGGCGGGTGACCTCCTGGATGACCGCGTAGCCGTAGCGCGGCTCGGGGGCGAGAGCGGTGAGGATCCAGAAGGTGGGTTCACGCATCGGCCCAATATAAAGATGATCTGACTATGCGGTCAACGCATGTTCGTCCGTGAGCGTTTGTGAACGAGTGGGCTCGAACAATCGCGTGAGCGTTCACATCATTACCAAGGTGTTGCCTAGCACGTTCCCCGCGTGCGTTCCCCCGCGTGGAAGGACGAGACCTTGCGAACCACCTTCTTACGTACCGTCATCGGCGGCCTCACCGCACTGGCACTGGTTCCCCTCACCGTCGTCACCGGCGCCGCACCGGCCGCCGCGGTCACCAACCAGTTCCGCGGCATGAACTGGGCCGTGCTCGGTGACAACTTCAGCACCGGCCCACTCGTCGTGCAGGGCCTGAGCCAGTCCGACAGCAACGCCACCGTACGGGCCAAGGCCAACGCCCTCTACGACGACATGGCCGCGGTCGGCGTCAACACCGTCCGCCTGCCGATCAACACGCACACCGTCGGGACCACCTGGTGGAACGCCTACCGGGGAGCCATCGACGCGGCCACCGCCCGCGGCTTCAAGGTCATCCTCGCCTACTGGGAGGACGGCGCCGCGTCCGGCGGCCGGATCACCAACATCGCCGCGTGGAACACCATGTGGTCCAACGTCACCTACCTGTACGGCGCCAACACCAACGTCTACTTCGAGCCGATGAACGAGCCGCACGGCTACACCTCGGCCGAGTGGCGCACCGTGGCGGCGAACTGGATGAGCTACCACTATTCGGCGGTGCCCAGCCGGACCCTCATCGGCGGTACCGGCTACAGCCAGGACCTGCGTGACGTCTGCAACGACAGCCGGTTCAACGGCACCCTGCTGTCGTTCCACCACTACGCGTTCTTCTACAGCGCGATGACCTACGACGCGTTCCGCACCCACGTGCAGACCCGCCTCGGCAACTGCGCCTCCCGCGCGGTCGTCACCGAGTACGGCGCGCCGATGTCCACCGGCCTCAACTACGCCGACGCGAACAGCACCGACAACTTCGTCCGGCACATCCGGGCCGTCACCCAGGTCATGCGGGACAACCAGATGGGTGGCGTCTACTGGCCGGCGCTCGGCGGCAAGCCCACCGGCACCTCCGGCTTCGACTACTACTCGATGTTCGCCTTCAGCGGCAGCGGCACGAACCTCAACCTGGCCGTCCGCAACACCTCCGGGCGCGACCGCATCCGGTACGGCTGGGGCCTCTGACCTAGCCGGGCCCTCCCGCGGGACGCTTTCGTCGTACCCCCGTGGGAGGGTTCTCGGTGTGTACGAGGAATGGACGTCACCGCTGCCGCACGTCGTCGCGTGGCGCAGCGTCACGCCGGCGGGCGCCGCGCCGAAACGGATCCTGCCGGACGGCTGCCTGGACCTGATCTGGCACGACGGCACGGTCTTCGTCGCCGGGCCGGACACCACCGCCCAGATCGGCCCGCCGTCGCCGGGCAGCCGCTATGCCGCGTTGCGGTTCGGCGCGGGCACCGGGCCGGGCGTGCTCGGCGTGCCGGCGTCCGAGCTGGTCGACCGGCGGGTGCCGCTGGAGGCGCTGTGGCCGGCGGCCGAGGTCCGGGCCGTCGCCGGGGCGGCCGACCCGATCGCCGCGCTGACCGCCGCCGCGACCCGGCGCTGGCAGGAGCCCGATCCCCTGATGGTCGCCCTGGCCGGGGCCGCGCGGGCCGGCCGCCCGGTGGCCGCGGTCGCCGAGCGGTGCGGCCTCAGCCCCCGGCAGCTGCAGAGAAGGAGCAACACCGCTTTCGGGTATGGTCCGAAGACTCTCCACCGCATCATGAGGCTGCAACGGGCCGTCGCGCTGGCCCGTGCCGGCCGGCCCTTCGCCGCGGTGTCGGCCGACGCGGGCTACGCCGACCAGGCCCACCTCGCGCGTGAGGTGCGGGCGATGGCCGGCGTGCCGCTGACCGCCCTGCTTCGCTGACTCCTCTACTGCGCCGCCTTCGACCAGGCGAAAAGGTCGACCACGTTGCCGTCCGGGTCCTTCACCTGGGCGTATCTCTGCCCCCACGGCGCGTCCCACGGCTCGTTGACCGACGGGTGGCCGGCCGCGACCAGGTCCGCGTGCACACTGTCGACCTCGGCCGGGTCGGCGCAGAGGAAAGCCCAGCCACCACCCGGAGGCCCGGGTTCGTAGGACGGGTCGAAGGACCCCAGCGAGGAGTGGGTGTCCCACATGAGACGGATGCCGCCGGCGACGACCGCCTCGGTGTGCGGCTCCCCCTCGGCGCCGGGCGCGAACTCCAGACCCAGCCGCCGGTAGAAGGACAACGACGTGGCCATGTCGGCCACCGCGATACCGATCGCGTTGAAGGTGGGTGCCATGTCCCCGACGCTACGAGCCGGCCGCGCCCCGGGTCTTGAAGAAATCAGACATCTCTCGGTCAGGCGGTCCGCGCCGGTAACCGGGCTGCCACCCGGTTGCACCGCCGTGCACACCAGCACCTTTGACGCCGCGCCGAATCTCCTGGTGAAGACGCACGGATCGACACCGATCCGGGCCCACGACAGGAGGACACCACATGACGAACCCGCACACCGACGCGATCGAGACCGCCCGGACCCGCCGCCGCCGTCACCTGACCCGGATGCTGGCCGCGGGCGCGCTCGGAGCGGGTGCGGCCGTCAGCATCGCCGTTCCCGCGCAGGCCGCCGCCATCACCGGCTACCACGTGAGCGGGACGAACGGCAGCGGCGCACGAGTCGTCAGCGACCCGCGGACCGCCAGACCCGCCACCGTCTCCACGCTGGCGGACGGCACCGCGATAACCATCGACTGTGGCATCCGCGTCAACCGCGACACCGTCTGGCACCACATCACGTCGCCGGTCGCCGGATTCGTGTCGGCCCGCTCCACCGACATCCCGCGCCACCAGCGAAACTGGCTCCTGCGCGGCGAGCAGAACTGTGCCCCCGGCACGTCCGCCCCCGCTCCCGCCACGCCGGCGCCCACCACACCGGCGCCCACGACGCCCGCCCCGGCCACGCCGGCACCGACCACCCCGGCGCCGGCCGCGACCCGCGGCGCGACCATCACCTACAACCAGGGGTACGCCGGCAGCTGCGTCTTCTACGCGCTGGACCGGTTCAAGAAGTTCACCGGTGTCTACCCGAAGGCGTTCGGTGACGCCAAGTACCTGGCGAGCAGCGCGGCCTCCAACGGCTGGGCCACCGGCAGCGTGCCGCGGGTCAACAGCATGGTGGTCTTCCAGCCGGGACAGAACGGTGCCGGCGCACAGTACGGCCACGTCGCCTGGGTCGAGCAGGTCTCCGGCGACCGCATCTACGTCGCCGAGATGAACTTCCCGAACGCCTACACCGTCACCTACCGCTGGCTCACCCCGGTGGCCGGCGTGCAGTACGTCTACGCCGCCTGACGATCGTCGACATGCAGCAGCGGGCATCCCCTCCGGATGCCCGCTGTTTTGTCCTACCCCCGGTAGTCGCGCGGTTGCGGAACTGTGATGTGAACAGTTAAGAAACTGTTTCGCGTGGTCGATTCTCGTGCTGGGACCGGATCGGTCCGACCGAGCGACCGCGGGGAGTAGGGCCAGTGTTGGCACGACGATGGGTGGCGTGGACGGCCGCGGCGACGGTTCTGCTCGCCGCCGGTGGCTGTGACAGCGGGACGACGGCCGCGGCTCCGGTCGTCGAGCGGGGCACCGTCGGGCTGGCGATGCCGACGAAGGAGTCGGAACGCTGGATCGGTGACGGCGAGAACATGGTCAAGCAGTTCGAGCTGCTCGGCTACCGCACCGACATGCAGTATGCCGACGACGACGTGCAGCTGCAGGTTCAGCAGATCGACGAGATGGTCGAGAACAAGGTGCGCGCCCTGGTGATCGGCGCGATCGACGGCACCGCGCTGAAGGGTGTGCTGGCGAAGGCGGCGGCGGCGGACATCCCGGTGATCTCCTATGACCGGCTGATCCGGGACAGCGGTGACGTCGACTTCTACGCGACGTTCGACAACTTCAAGGTGGGCGTCGAGCAGGCGTCCGCGCTGGTCGACGCGCTCGGTGTCCGTACCGGCAAAGGGTCTTTCCATCTCGAGCTCTTCGCCGGGTCCCCGGATGACAACAACGCCACGTTCTTCTTCAACGGGGCGATGAGCGTGCTGAAGCCGTACATCTCGTCGGGACGGCTGCGGGTGCGCAGTGGTGAGACGACGTTCGCGCAGGTCGCGACCATGCGGTGGGATGCGGCGGTGGCGCGGGAGCGGATGACGCGCCTGCTGGGAAGTGACTACGGTCAGGCTCGGGTGGACGCGATCCTGTCGCCTTACGACGGGATCAGCCGTGGCATCCTGGCCGCTCTCGAGGAGGACGGCTACGGGTCGAAGGGCCGCAAGCTGCCGGTGATCACCGGTCAGGACGCCGAGCTCGACTCGGTGAAGCTGATCGCGGCGGGCAAGCAGACCGAGACCGTCTACAAGGACACCCGTGAGCTGGCCAAGGTGGCCGTGCAGATGACGAACGCGCTGCTGACCGACGGGGAGCCGATGGTCAACGACACGAAGCAGTACCACAACGGGGTCGAGATCGTGCCGACCTTCCTGCTCCAGCCGGTGAACGTGGACCGGTCCAACTACGAGCGCGTCCTTGTCGACGGCGGCTACTACACCGCCGCCCAGATCGCCTCCTGACGCCCGGCCGAGACCACGGAGGTTCTGACGTGCCGAAACCCACACTGCTCCGGGACGCCCCGGTCAGCACGAAACTCACCGCGCTGGTCGGCGCCGGCCTGCTGGCCGTCGGCACCTGTGTCGGCGTGACGCTCTACAACAACCGGGTCGCCGACCGTACCGCGGACCGTCTGGCCGCCCTGAACTCCGCGAGTGCCCTGGTGTTGCGCCTGGACCAGGTGGCCAGCGACCTGAAGGTGCACGGTCTCCAGGCGATCACCCGGGACGAGCCGGCGGACCAGACCGCGCTGCTGCGTGACCGCCTGGCCGTGGCCGACGATCTGCTGAAACAGTTGAAGGCGATCGAGCTGCCGGGCGAGCTGACCGCCGCCGTGGACCGGATCCAGACTGTCTACGACGACTACGGGCAGGTCATCGAACGGTTCGTGGCCGGGGCGGTGGCCGAGCAGGGTCAGGCCCGCCTGGCCTGGGAGCAGATCGACGTCGACAACTATCTGACGAGTGCGGTGCTGGCGAACGAGCGGGCCCTGTTCGCCGCCACCATCACCGCGGCCAGTGCCGACGCGACGGCCAGCCGGGAGCGCGCGGAGCTGATCCTGCTGGCCACGGCCCTCGCCGCGATCATCGTGCTGTGCGTGCTGGCACGGATCATCGTCACCTCGATCACCCGGCCGCTCCAACGGGTCCGTACCGCGCTCAAGGCGATGGCCGAGGGAGATCTGACGGTCACCACCGACGTCACCTCCGGCGACGAGATGGGCCAGATGGCGCGGGCCCTGGACGAGGCGCAGGGCAACATGCGTACGGTCGTCGCCCAGGCCGCCGCCTCCGCGCAGGCCCTGTCGGCCGCGGCCGACGAGATGACCGCGACCGCGGGCAGCATCGCCGACGCCGCGCTGGGTTCGTCGCAGCAGGCGCGGACCGTGTCGGGTACGGCCGAGTCGGTGTCGTCGCACGTCGGCGCGGTCGCGGCCGGCGCGGCGGAGATGGCCGAGTCGATCCGGGAGATCGCGCACAGCACGGCCCGTGCCGCCGAGGTGGCCGGTCAGGCCGTCGACGTCGCGCGGTCGACGAGTTCGCACATCGACAAGCTGGGCACCTCGTCGGCCGAGATCGCCAACGTGGTCCAGGCGATCACGAGCATCGCCGAGCAGACGAACCTGCTGGCGCTGAACGCGACGATCGAGGCGGCCCGGGCCGGCGAGTCGGGCAAGGGGTTCGCGGTGGTCGCCAGCGAGGTGAAGGACCTGGCACAGGAGACGGCGCGGGCCACCGAGGACATCACCCGGCGGGTGGCGGCGATCCAGCACGACACCGCCGGCGCGGTCGAGGCGATCAGCCAGATCAGTTCGGTGATCGAGCAGATCAACGACTTCCAGGCGACGATCGCGGCCGCCGTGGAGGAGCAGACCGCCACGACCGCCGAGATGAACCGGGGTATCACCGCTGTCGCCGACGGCGCCGGGGACATCGCGGCCGGGGTCGCCGGTCTGGCGTCGGCGTCGGAGGTCACCACGACCGGTGCCGCGCAGTCGAAGCAGGCGATCACCGAGCTGAGCACGATGGCGCGGGAGCTGCAAGGCCTGGTCGCCCGCTTCCGGGCGTAAATCTTACGGCGATAGGGTTCACCCGGTGGAAATAATCGACTTCATCGGGTGGGCCGGCTCAGCCCTTCTCGTCTGGTCCCTGTTACAGAGCCGGCTGCTGCGTCTGCGCGCGCTCAACCTGGTCGGCTGTCTCGTGCTGATCGGTTTCAACGCGGCGGTCGGCGTCTGGCCGATGGTCGGGCTCAACGTGGTCCTCGCCGTGATCAACGTGTGGTACCTGTGGCGGATGCTGGCGACCCGCCACGACGACAAGGTCTACCAGGTCGTCGAGGTCCGCACCGACGACGCGTTCCTGCACCACGTCCTGCGCAACCACCACGACGACATCAGGAGATTCAACCCCGGCTTCGGTACGGAGATCCTCGCGCACCCGGACACCGCGGCATTCCTGGTCGTGAACGAGGACGAGGTGGCCGGGGTGGTCGTCTTCCACGCCGCCGGCGACGGGGTGGCGCAGGTGGACCTGGACTACGTCGTCGACCGCTACCGGGATCTGACTCCGGGCGAGTTCGTGTTCCGGCGCAGCGGCTACTTCACCGACCGTGGCTGCCGGGCGGTGGTCACCCCGCCCGGCATGCGCTCGCCCTACTACGGGCGGCTCGGTTTCCAGCCCCGCGGCGACTCCTACGTGCTGGAGCTCGCCCGTTAGGCGGCCGCGTGCCGGAAGGTGCGCCGGTAACTGTGCGGACCGACGCCGGTGACCGCGCGCAGGTGCATCCGGAACGACGCCGCGGTCCCGAACCCGGCGCGCTCGGCGATCCGCTCGACCGGCAGGTCGGTGCTCTCCAGCAGGTGCCGGGCCAGGTCGACGCGGCGGCTGATCAGCCACGAGCCGGGGGTGGCGCCGGTCTCCTGGCGGAACCGGCGGGTGAACGTGCGGACGCTCATCCGGGCGTGCCCGGCCAGCGCGGCCAGGTTGAGCGGCTCGTCGAGGCGTTGCAGTGCCCACTCGCGGGTCGGCGCGGTCGACGTCTCGGTCTGCTCGGGCACCGGCTGCTCGATGTACTGCGCCTGACCGCCGTCCCGCCACGGCGGCACCACGCAGCGGCGGGCCACCGCGTTGGCGATCTCGCTGCCGTGGTCGCGGCGCACGATGTGCAGGCACACGTCGACCCCGGCGGCGGCGCCGGCCGACGTGAGCACGTCGCCGTCGTCGACGAACAGCACCGCCGGGTCGACGGCGACCTGCGGGAACAGCCGCTGGAAGTGGTCCGCGCAATACCAGTGGTTGGTGGCCGGGCGGCCGTCGAGGAACCCGGCCGCGGCGAGCACGTAGGCGCCGGTGCAGATCGACACGAGCCGGGTGCCGGGCCGGATGTGGGCGAGCGCGGCACGGACCGGTTCGCTGAGGGTGCCTTCGGTGAACATCGGCGCGAGCGGGGCCAGCGCGGGCACGACGACGGTGTCGGCGGTGGCGAGGATCTCCGGGCCGTGCTCGGCGCTGATGCTGAAGTCGGCGTCGGTCGGCACCGGGTCGGCGCCGAGACCGGCGGTGACCACCTCGTACAGCGGCCGGCCGGTGCCGTCCACGACGCTGCCGAAGACCCGCTTGGGGATGCCCATCTCGAAGGGGTAGACGCCGGGCAGGGCGAGGACGACCACACGATGCATGGCCAGATCTTTGCACATGTCGTCGTTCAGGCCACTGTTTCGGTACGGCCCTGGCCGCGAGGCTCTAACCCATGCAGGCAATCACTCAAGATCGACTGGGCGGCCCCGAGGTACTCACGGTGACCACCGTCGACCGTCCGGAACCCGGCCCGACCGAGATCCTCGTCCGCGTCCACGCCGCCGGCCTCAACCCGGTCGACGCCAAATCCCGCGCACACGGCGGTTTCCTCGGGCAGCCGCCGTTCACCCTCGGCTGGGACGTCTCCGGGGTGGTGGAGAAGGCCGGCGTGGGCGTCACCCTCTTCTCCCCCGGCGACGAGGTGTTCGGCATGCCCTGGTTCCCCCGGCCGGCCGGCGCGTACGCCGACTACGTGACCGCGCCCGCCCGCCACTTCGCCGCCAAGCCCGCCGAACTCGACCACGTGCACGCGGCGGGTCTGCCGCTGGCCGGCCTCACCGCCTGGCAGGCGCTGACCGACCGCGCCCAGGTGCGGCCCGGCCAGCGGGTTCTCGTCCACGCCGCGGCCGGTGGAGTCGGTCATCTCGCCGTTCAGATCGCCAAATCCCTGGGGGCGTACGTGCTGGGCACCGCCCGATCCGACAAACACGACCTGCTCCGCGGCCTGGGAGCCGACGAGGTGATCGACTACACCGCCGTCGACTTCACCTCAGCAGTCGACCCGGTCGACGTGGTGATCGACCCGATCGGCGGCGCCGACGGCCCACGCTGCCTCCAGGTCCTCCGCCCCGGAGGCACCCTGGTGTCGTTGAACTCGCCCGCCGAACAACACCTGGTCCCGCGGGCCTCCGAACTCGGCGTCCGCGCCGGCTTCCTACTCGTCGAACCGGACCGGTCCGGCCTGCTCGCCCTCGCCGACCTGGTCCGTGACGGGCGCCTGCGGGTGCTCGTGGAGGCCGAACTCCCCCTGGCCGAAGCCGCGAAGGCCCACGAACTGAGCGAGACGGGCCGGGTGACCGGCAAGATCGTCCTCACCACGGGCGCCCGCTGAAACCCCGCCACCACCCGCTACTCAGCGCGCGGGTGCCGGCGCCCGCGGCCAGGAACACGCCGCCGAGCAGGATCCAGCCGGGTAGGCCCAACGCGACGGCGGTCGACGTGACCACCACCGGGGCCACCGCGCGGCCGATCGCGACGCCGGCCTGGCTGACTCCCTGATAGGCGCCGGAGCTGGCCGGGTCGGCCCATTCGAAGGCCAGTTCCCAGCCACCGGCCTCGGAGACGATCTCGCCGAGGCTGTGCGCCGCCACGGCGAGCACCAGCAACGTGACGGCGAACCCGGCAGGCCCCGGGAACCCGGCGGCCCCGTATCCGAGGCAGGCCGCGACGAGCAGCGCGGTGCCGTGGAAGACCGCACGCCCGGCCGACGGCACATCCTGGACCAGCCGCGTGGCACGAACCTGAAAGAACGTGACGATGGCGGTGTTGAGGAGCAACAGCAGCGCCACCGTCACGTCCGGTGCCGTCGTGTGGCCGGTCACCCAGAGCGGCATGCCGACGGTGAGCAGCAGGAACTGCATGCTGACCAGCGCGTGCAGGGCGGTCGCGGTCAGATAGCGGCGGTCGCGCAGGGGTGACCGGCCGCCGCCCTCTCCTGCCACCGCGGAACCGGTGCCGGCCTCCTCGGCGTATGCGGGCAACGTCCGCAAGGGCACCATCGCCAGCAGGACGAGTGCCGCTGCCGTCAGCATCGCCGTGGTGTAGGCGGTTCGGGTTCCCACTGCCAGGGCCACCGCCGCGGCGCCCGAACCCGCCGCGATGGACACGTTGTCCACGACGCGCAGCCGCGCCCGGACCGCGACCCGGTCGGCGCCGGTGAACGCCCGGGCCAGCAACGCCACGTGGGCGGTCCGTTGCACGCTCTCGGTTCCGATGGCCACGCAGGCGACCAGCACGAATCCGGCGGCGCTGTGGGTCAGGCAGTACGCGGCGAGTGCCGTTCCCTGCGCCAGCGCCGCCACGAGCAGCACCGGTCGCGGCCCGAATCGGTCGCAGAGACCGCCGGCTGCGAAAGCGGTCGCCACCGCGCCGATACCGGCGACGGTGAGGCCCGCGCCGACGGTCGCCGGGCTCAGGCCGACGACAGTGCTGAAGAACAGCGCGCTGACGCTGAACATCACGCCCTTTGCGGTCGAGGCGGCCACGGTGGCCCAGGTCAGAGAGGTCTCCAGATGCACCGGCACAGTTGACCGGGCCGGGCCGGAGGGTGCGATTGATGTAGCGTTCTGCTTCATGCCGGTGCGGTACAGGTTGGTCGGCCACGATCTGGCGGGTGTGCGGTTCGCTGTTTCACCGCTCAACGAGCTGGTGCTGTCCCTGCGCAGCTGGCGGGATCCTGGCCGGTTCCCGGTTCATCTGCCGTGGATCCGGCGGATGCAGCAGGCCCGTGACGTCCTCGACACCGAGATGCTGTTCGCGCTGATCACCGAGCGCCTGTGGACGCCGGATTTCCTGACACCACTACCCCGTTCACCGCTGACCAGGCTCGACGACGAGTTCGCGACGGTCGGGGCGACCCCGCCCGAGGTGGTACGCCGAGACCTGCGCCTCCTCTACGGCGGCGAGGACACCCGGGTGCCGCCGGTGCTGCGCGGGCCGGACGTGCTCCCCCGGATCGTCGGCGCGCTGACCGCCTACTGGGAGCTGTGCTTCGCCGAGCACTGGCCGCGGATGCGTGCCCTGCTCGAAGGCGACGTCACCCACCGCGGGCGGGAGATCGCGCAGCACGGGCTGGCGACCATGTTCGCGGGGTTGTCCGATCGGGTCCGCATGACCGGGGAAACGGTGGAGGTGCGCCTGCACTCGAATGTGCACTACACCCGTACCACAGTGGGGGGTCTGACCTTGATCCCGACGATGTGGACCCCGGCGGTGGCCGCACCGATCTCGCCGGACGAGCCGCCGATCATCATCTATCTCGCCCGGGGCAGCGGGACCCTGTGGCAGCCGGAACCGCTGCCGGCGCCCGGCGCGCTGGCGGCCCTGCTCGGCAACCACCGGGCCGGGCTGCTGGCCCGCCTCGGCACACCCACGTCCTCGACGGAGCTGGCGACCCGCCTGGGTGTCACGACGACCGCCGTCAACCAGCACCTTCGAGCCCTGAGAGCGGCCGGACTGCTGGTGAGCGCCCGGCACGGCCGCTCGGTCCTCTATCACCGCTCCGACCTCGGCGACCGCCTCCTGACCGGCGCCACCCGATGATCGGGTGCCGAGGGTGTCGGCCAGCGAACGGCGACGGCGAACCTCGTCGATGATCTGCTGATCGTCCTCAGGGGCGTCGAGCCGGCGCAGCAGGTCCCGCACGGTGCTGTCGACCCGTAGCCGCGCAGCACAACAGTAATTCCAGAGTCATGGCGACATCCTGGAAGGACCGTCATGGACGGGGTTCGTCGTCGGTGGCCAGCCACAACCAGCCGAGGAACGCGATCGCCACCACCGCCGCGATGCCGGCCGCCCCGGTGACGAAGGTGAGGCGGCTGGGTGACGGTGAGGCGGTCGTCATCGTCTCGGAGGTCCGGCCGACGAGCAGCCCGATCACCGTGACGGGTGCCCCGATGGCCGCGGTGGCCAGCAGCGGCAGGGTGCCGATCCGGCTGGGGCGGCCCGGCGCGGCCCGTCGGATCCGCAGCAGCCGGACGCCGAGAACGGCGATCGCGCCCCAGGCCAGGACCACCAGCAGCGCGGCGATGATGTCGCTCGGCCGGTGCCATCGCGCCCAGACGGTGCCGATCGCGATCACGGCGGTGTAGCCGGCACCGGCCAGCGCCGCGGGACCCCGCACGGCCGCCGGCAGGACGAGGACCAGGGCGAACGCGACCGACGCGGCCGCCGTGGTGTGGCCGCTGGGCAGCGAGTTGGGGTACGTCAGCCCGTCGAGTGTCGGCCGCGGCAGCCCGTCCTTGAGCAACTGGGTAGTGCCGTTGGCGCCGAGGACGAGGACGGCGGCGGCGATCGCCAGGTCGGCGCGTTTGCGGACGACACCGACGGTGGCCGCCACCACGCAGACGAGCACCAGGCTGGACAGTGTGGTGGCGTTGAGGATGCGGCTGAGCAGTTCCTCCAGGCGTGGATGGTGGACCTCGGTGCCGAGCATCGCCGCGGTGTCGAGCCACTGGCCGGAGATGGTACGGACGAAGACGTGGTAGGTGGCGGCCAGACCCAGGCCGGCGAGCACGCTGATGAGCAACGGCGCCACGAGGTAGACGACACCGGGGCGTCGCGTGGTAGCCGTGTCAGCGCTGCTCGTGGTCATGTTCTGGCCGCCTCCGGGTTCGCGAACGACCGAGCTTACGGGCCGCCGTCAACCGCCGGCGCCGTGAGGCCCTGTGCTCCGACGACGGCGAGCAGCTCCAGTCTGTCGTAGCTTTCGCTGCCCGGCACGGCGGTGTAGACGAGCAGCGAATGCGCCTGGTCGGGGTCGAGCAGCGCCTGGCAGGTGAGTTCGAGGGCGCCGACCTCCGGATGGGCGAACCGTTTGAGGTGGGAGAAGCCGACCGCGACCTCGTGCTCGGCCCAGACGGCCCGGAACTCGGCACTGCCGTCGAGCAGCAGCTCCAGCAGGTGGGCGGGCCGTGACCGGGGCCCGCGGAGCGCGACCATCCGGCGCAGGCCGGAGGCGAAGACCCGCGAGTGCAGCGGATGGTCGTCGGGGTGGTAGAGGGTGCGGCACGCGGGGTCCATGAACCACCGGTAGCCGACGCTGCGCATCGGGCCGGTGAACCGGGTCAGGTCGCCGTTGAGGGCGACGCCGAGCCGGTTCTGCCGGAGTGTCTCGCCGAGCTCGGTGACGATCTCGGCGGGCGTGTCGGTGAGCCGGTCGAAGATGCGCAGCAGGCCGGGGCTGATGTGCTCGCCGGCACCACGGGCCGGCGGGTGGTGCCCGGCCAGGCGGAACAGGTGGTCACGCTCGTCGTGGGACAGGTGCAGGCCCTGGGCGATCGAGGCGATCATCTGCTCGGAGGGGTGCGGGCCGCGCTCCCGCTCGAGGCGGCTGTAGTAGTCGGCGGAGATGTGGCAGAGCGCGGCCACCTCCTCCCGGCGCAGCCCGGAGGTCCGGCGTCGCTGGCCGCGGGGCAGGCCCACGTCCTCCGGTTGCAGCGACTCGCGGCGGCGCCGCAGGAAACCGGCGAGCCCGGCCCGATCAATCTGCACGATTCACTCCTGAGACCGACAAGAACATTACCGGGCCTGGGGTACGAACGTCCGCGTCAACTCTTCCGAGACCCGCCACACCCGGGCCGCGTCCTCCTCGCCGCGCAGCCGTGAGTACAGCTTCTGCCCGGCCGGCGCCCCGCCGAGGTGTCCCGGTCCACGGGGCCCGTAGAAGCCGCCGTCGTCACCCAGAGTGGCCCCATACAGGGCGGGGAGGGCCGCCGACCGGGCGGTGCCGAGCAGGATGCCGCGCGCCGACAGTGCGCCGATGAGCCGCCGGCCCATCGTCTCCCGGTCCCGGCCGACCTCGGGCCGGGCGGCGAGCAGGCTGGTCGGCGCGACGCCGGGGTGGGACAGGTTGCTGGTGACGCCCCAGCCGTGCAGGCGGCTGCGCCGGCTCAGTTCGAGACCGAACAACCCGAAGGCGATCTTCGACTGGCTGTAGGCGCGCATGCCGTCGTACGAGCGTTCCCAGCCGAGGTCGTCCCAGTTGATGCTGCCGGAGTTGGCGGCGACGCTGATCTGGCTGGTGATCCGGGCCCGGCCGGCCCGCAGCAGCGGCATGAGGTGTGCCACCAGCGCGAAGTGGCCCAGGTGGTTGGTGCCGAACTGGAGCTCGAACCCGTCGGCGGTGGTCTGCCGGTCCGGTGGTGTCATCACGCCGGCGTTGTTGACGAGCAGGTGGATCGGCCGGCCCTCCCGGGTCAGCGTCTCGCCGAGGGCCGCCACCGACGCCAGCGACGACAGGTCGAGCGCACGGGTGGACACCGCCGCGCCGGGCGTGCGCCGCCGGATCTCGGTGATCGCCGCCTCGCCCTTGCGCTCGTTGCGGACGGGCAGGACGACGTCGGCTCCGGCCGCGGCGAGGCGGGCGGCGATCTCGAGGCCGATGCCGTCGCTGGCGCCGGTCACGACGGCGCGCTTGCCGGTGAGGTCGGGAAGGGTGATGGTCGGTTCGTTTCGAGGCATGGCACCAGGATGCTGCCGATCACGGACCGTATCCACGGCCTGACGATCCCAGGCTAACCACTGTTGAGGTGGCCCAGGACGACCGCGGTCCACCAGGCGATCTGGGAGATCAGGGTGGCCGCGCCGGACCGGACGACGAGGGTGAGCGGCGGCGTGGCGTGGCGGGACAGCTCACGCAGGAGCACCCCGGCGTAGACGCCGTTGACCCCGATGACCAGGACGGCGAGCGCTTTGGGCCCGGCCGGCAGGCCGAGCAGCGCGCCGGAGGCGAGCAGCCCGGTGAATCCCGCCCAGATCGGCACATGGGTGCCCTGGGCGACACGCAGCACGTCGGCGAGGGTGCGCCGGCCGGTCAGCCAGAGCAACCCGAACCAGTCGACCGTCAGCACGGCGCCGAAACCGATCACCATCGAACTCAGGTGCACGAACAGGGCGATGTCGTGCACTCGTGGCGAAACGTGCTGGTGAGGGCTGACGAGCAGTACCGCGAACCAGCATGCCGCGACGGCCACGGCCTGCCGCAGAGGTGAGACGGGCCGCCGGTGCCGGCCGATTTCGACAACCACACTCTGGAGACGGCGGCCCGCCCGGCGAACAACAGAAATTCGCCGGGCGGGCCGCTGGTCACGGGGCGGGCGGGCGGAGTACGACCTGGGCGGATCCGGTCTGGCCGTCGGCGTCGGTGTATTCGGCGACGAAGACGGCGGCCAGGTTCTCGGCGCCGGCGTGGCCGGGGTCGATGAACGTGGTGATCGAGCCACTGCATCCGGTGCTGGTGGAGAGCGGGTGGCCGTGCTGGTCGTGGCCGAGGATGTAGGACACCTCGACGTTGGCGCAGATGACGGGCCGGTCGTCGACGACGTTGACCTGGAAGTTCACCGTGTCGCCGAACTGGAAGGGCTGGCCGGCGGTGGGGGTCGCGAACGACACCCGAGGTGCCACCGGGCCGACGTGGAGCAGGAACTCGGCGGAGGCGGACCGGCCGGTGGAGTCGGTGACCTTCAGGGTGGCCCGGTAGTCACCGTTGACGGTGTACGTGTATGACGGGTACGGGTGCCGCGAGTCGACGTCACCGTCGGCGTCGAAGTCCCAGGCGTACTTCAGGGCGTCGCCGTCGGGGTCGACGGTTCCGGCGCTGGTGAAGTTGACCGTGAACGGGGCGGATCCGACCGTCGGCTCCGCGTTGACCTTGACGATCGGGGTCTTGTTCGACGGCGCGTAGTCGATCCGGGCGAGCTGGGCGTCCGGGTTCTCGGCGAAGTAGCCGTCGCCGTACTCCAGCACGTAGAGCGCGCCGTCGGGGCCGAACTCGATGTCCATCGGGTTGTCGAAGACGATCGACGGGAGCACCGGGTCGATGGCCGTGACCTGGTCGTCGTCGTCGAGGCTGAACGCCTTGACGTAGTCACGGGTCCACTCGTAGAAGAGCGGTTTGCCGTCGAAGTCGGCCGGCCATTTGGTGGGCGACTTGAGGCGCCGGTCGTACCGGTAGGCGGGGCCACCCATCGGCCCGATGCCGCCGGTGCCGAGTTGCGGGAACTGGGCGCTGGCGCCGTACGAGTAGACGACCTCGGCCTGGGCGACCGGCGGCAGGTTGCGCAGCCCGGTGTTGTTCGGCGACTCGTTGACCGGCTGCGCGCAGTTGAACGGCTGCCCGGAGACGCCGGTGGCGAAGTCGTAGTCGATGTAGGGCAGGCCGGGGGCGACACAGTACGGCCACCCGTAGTTGGCGGGTTTCGCGATGGCCATCCAGCGGCCGTGCCCGGCGGGGCCGCGGGCGGCGTTGGGCTGGTTGGCGTCGGGTGAGTAGTCGGCCAGGTAGACGACCCCGGTCCGCTCGTCGACGTCGAACCGGAACGGGTTGCGCAGGCCCATCGCGTAGATCTCCGGGCGGGTCTTCGGGGTGCCCTTCCTGAACAGGTTGCCCTTCGGGATCGTGTAGCCGCCGTTGGGCTTGACCGTGATCCGCAGGAGCTTGCCGCGCAGGTCGTTGGTGTTGGCCGAGCTGCGCTGGGCGTCGAAGGCCGGGTTGCGGTCGGGCCGCTCGTCGATCGGCGTGAAGCCACTGGAGGCGAACGGGTTGGTGTCGTCACCGGTGGACAGGTAGAGGTTCCCCTGCCCATCAAAGTCGATCTTGCCGCCGACGTGGCAGCAGAGGCCACGGTCGACCGGGACCTGGATGATCTTCTGCTCGCTGGCCAGGTCGAGGGTGTTGCCGCGCAGCTTGAACCGGGACAGCTGGAGGTGACCCTTGAAGGGGGCGAAGTCGGCGGCCGTACCGGTCTCAGGTGCGTTGCCCTCGTTGACGGTCGGGGTGGCCGGGTCGTCGACCGGCGTGTTCAGCACCGGCGAGTAGTAGACGTACACCCAGTGGTTGCGGCTGAAATCGGGGTCGATGGCGATGCCCTGCACCCCCTCCTCGTCGTGCAGGTAGACGGGGATGGTGGCGGCCAGCACGTTGCGGCCGGTGCGCGGCTCGTGGATGCGGACCTGCCCCTTGCGGGCGGTGTGCAGCACCCGCTTGTCGGGCAGGACGGCCAGGGCCATCGGCTCGCCGGGGAAGTCGTTGAGCGTCACCTTCTGGAAGTCGGTGTCCGGCGGGGCCGCGGCCCGCACGGGGCTGCCGAAACCGGTGACCACTGTGGTGGCGAGCAGGGTAGCGGCCGCGGCGGTGAACAGGCGGCGCATGTCAGTACCTCAGTCCGGTCAGATACTGATATCCGACCCGGGCGGTGTCCAGGGCCTGCGCCGGGGTGCGGGGCGGGCTGCCGGCATCGTCGCGCTCCACGATGTACTCGACGAGCCCGGCCTCCGAGGCCCGGCGGAAGACCCGCTCGAAGTCGATCAGGCCGTCGCCGGGGTCGGCGAAGCCGCTGCCCACGTTCATGTCCTTGACGTGGACCTGCTTGATGCGGCGGCGGTTCTTCTCGATCAGGTCGACCGGATCGGCGGCGCCGCGCCACGCCCAGTAGATGTCGACCTCGAGGTGCACCAGGCGTGGGTCGGTGTCGTGGGTGAGGATGTCGAACCCGGTGCGCTCACCACCGTCCTGGCGCAGGAACTCGTTGTGATGGTTGTGGTAGCCGAAGCTGAGCCCGGCGCGGCGGGCCAGCTCACCGGCCTTGTTGAGGTCGGCGGCGAAGGCGCGGTAGACGGCGCCGTTGCGGATCGGCCCGGCGGCGTCGGTGCCGAAGTACGGGTGGACGATGAACTTGTTGCCGACGATCGCGGCGTCCTCGAGGGTGCGTTTCCAGGTCTCGGCGTTCCACGGCTGGGGGATGCCGGCGTGCCCGGAGGTGGCGCGCAGGCCCGCGTTGTCGAGGGCGGCGCGGAACTGGGCGGCGGTGCGGCCGACGAACCCGGCGTGCTCGACGCGGGTGTAGCCGATCGCGGCCAGTTGGGTGAAGCTGCCCTCCAGGTCGACGGAGAGCTGGTTGCGCAGGGTGTAGAGCTGCACGCTGATCTGGTCGCGGGGAACCCGGTGCGAGGAGTTCCCGCCGGCCTCGGCGGGTGAGCCGAGAGCGGTCGACGCTCCGACGGCGGCGACTCCGGCGGCCGCGGCGGTCAGCAGGTTGCGGCGGCTCAGGGCGGACTGGTGGGACGGTGACTCGTGCATGCGGTGGTGCCTCCGGTTTCGGCGGGGAACACGGATGGCATGCGGGAAGTCCGGTGGCGGCGACCCGCATGCGGCAACTTCTGCGCAGAGTGGCTTCCGTATCGCACGTTACCGCCGATTCACGATTGTCACTAGAGAAACATCTGAATGAAACACTGTAACTTTTGCTCGCTGAGATAAAAGGGCAGCAGCGGGTGGCCGGGCGCGATCGCACCCGGCCCCGGCCGGACAGCGGTTCTACTGGTGGGACGAGAAGGCGGCGTCGAACGCCGCCGACGGGGCGTCGAACGCCAGGCGGCGTACGAACTCGAGGGCCTCGGGCGCGCCGACCAGGCGATCCATACCGGCGTCCTCCCACTCGACGGAGATCGGGCCGTCGTAGCCGATCGCGTTCAGCGCCCGGAAGCAGTCCTCCCATGGCACGTCGCCGTGGCCGGTGGAGACGAAGTCCCAGCCGCGCCGCAGGTCGGCCCACGGCAGGTGGGAGCTGAGCCGGCCGCGGCGCCCGTCGCCGGTGCGGACCTTCGCGTCCTTGCAGTCCACGTGGTAGATGCGGTCGGCGAAGTCGAAGATGAAGTTGACCGGGTCGAGTTCCTGCCAGACGAAGTGCGACGGGTCCCAGTTCAGGCCGAAGGCGGGCCGGTGCCCGATGGCCTCCAGGGTGCGCTTGGTGGTCCAGTAGTCGTACGCGATCTCGCTGGGGTGCACCTCGTGCGCGAACCGGACGCCGACCTCGTCGAAGACGTCGAGGATCGGGTTCCACCGGTCGGCGAAGTCCTGGTAGCCACGCTCGATCATCGACGGCGGCACCGGCGGGAACATGGCCAGGGTGTGCCAGATCGAGGATCCGGTGAATCCGACGACGGTACGGACCCCGAGCGCCGCCGCGGCCCGGGCGGTGTCCTTGATCTCCTCGGCGGCACGGCGGCGTACCCCCTCGGGTTCGCCGTCGCCCCAGATCCGGGCGGGCAGGATGTCCTGGTGCCGCTCGTCGATCGGGTGGTCGCAGACGGCCTGCCCGACCAGGTGGTTGGAGATCGCGAAGACCTGGAGGTTGTGCTTGGCCAGGGTCTCGCGCTTGCGCTCGATGTAGCCGTCGTCGGCGAGCGCCTTGTCGACCTCGAAATGGTCGCCCCAGCAGGCGATCTCCAGGCCGTCGTAGCCCCAGCCGGACGCCAGCCGGCACACCTCGTCGAACGGCAGGTCGGCCCACTGGCCGGTGAACAGAGTGATCGGACGGGCCATGTTCTCACTTCCTCGCAGCGGTGGCTCAGAAAGTGGGATTCGATGCCCGGCGCGAGGAGCCGGTGAGTGGTGAGCGGTCAGGGCAGGTCGCGGCGGGCATGCCGGGGTGGGTTGCGCCTCCCGTCCCGGACACCGCTGTGTCCACGGTCACCGCAACCCACCCTAATCGCCGGTCGGACCTTAGGGAAGCCGCCACTGCTGGTTCGCGGCGGTGTGACAGTCCCAGATGTGGATCTGCTGGCCGTCGGCCGAGCTGTTCTGCGACACGTCCAGGCATCGGCCGGACTGCGGGTTGCGCACCGTGCCGTTCGCCTGCGCCGCCCAGCTCTGCGCTCCACTGCCGTTACAGGTCCACAGCTGCGCCTTGGTGCCGTTGGCGGTGCCGCCGCCGGCCACGTCCAGGCACTTGTTCGACTGCGGGTTGCGCCACACCTGGCCGGTGACCTGCCAGCGCTGGGCGCCACTGCCGTTGCAGGTCCACAACTGGACCTTGGTGCCGTCGGCCGAGCCGCCGTTGCTGACGTCCAGGCACTTGCCGGCCAGCCCGACGACCGGCCCACCCGGCGTGACCGGCCCGCCCAGCTCCTTGATCCGGATGTTGCGGAACGACGCGTCGTCGCCGTCACCGTGGTTCTGGATGCCGATGTGGCCGGCGAGCGACCGTACCGGATCGGTGTTGGTGAAGTCGTTGATCTTGACGCTGTTGAGGAAGACCTGCAGGCGCTCGCCCTCGACCAGGAGCTCGTAGGTGTTCCACTCCCCCGGCGGGTTGAGCGCGGCGTCGCGCGCGGCGATGTCCGCGGCCTTGAACGTGTAGACCGACCCGGTGGTGCGGTCGGCGGCGTCGGTGGCGTCGATCTGGATCTCGTAGCCGTTGTTCACCGCCGACCACGGGTCGGTCGACGGCGGGAAGCCGATGAAGACACCGGTGTTGTCGTCACCGGCCAGCTTCCAGTCGAGCTTGAGCGAATAGTTGGTGAACTGCTTCGCCGAGTACCAGTACAGGCCCATGCCA
This sequence comes from Actinoplanes subglobosus, assembly GCF_042650585.1. Lineage (NCBI taxonomy): Bacteria > Bacillati > Actinomycetota > Actinomycetes > Micromonosporales > Micromonosporaceae > Actinoplanes > Actinoplanes subglobosus. The sequence goes on along the minus strand of NZ_JBHSBL010000028.1, from coordinate 203,261 downwards.
CCGGTCGACGTCAGGGTGGCGTCGGTGTTGGTGAAGGCGCCCGGCCCGGCCTGCGACCAGCCGGTCGTCGACCCGTTGTAGAGCGCGGTGTAGCCGGTCTCCGGCCGGCAGTCGGCGTTCGTGCGCTTGGCCGTGTAGCGGATGCCGCCGAGCAGGTGGGCCCGGAAGGCGGTCTCGCCGTAGGCGGACTGGGTGTGGCCGCCGCCGGTGTAGAAGGAACGGCCCGCGTCGACCGTCCTGCACCAGGCGTGCGGGTGGTCGGCGCCCATCTGGCCGCCGGAGTAGGAGCTCTCGTCGAGGGTGGCCAGCACGTGGGCGGTGCTGCGGGCGTTGGTGCGGTAGTCGTACCACTCGTCGGTGCGCGGCCAGGTCTGCGGCAGGTGCGCGGTGGCCGCGTGCGCCCGGTCCTCGACTTCGACGGTCGCCTGCTGGACCGCCGGGTGGGAGGCGAAGTACGCGCCGACGAGCTGGCCGTAGAAGGGCCAGTCGTATTCGGTGTCGGCGGCCGCGTGCACGCCGGTGTAGCCGCCACCGGCCCGGATGTAGGACTCGAAGGCGGTCTGCTGTCCGGCGTCGAGGACGTCACCGGTGGTGTTGAGGAAGACGACCGTCTCGAAACGGGCCAGGTTGGTGGCGGTGAAGGCGGTGGCGTCCTCGGTGGCGGTCACGGTGAAGTTGTTCGCCGCGCCCAGGTCGCGGATCGCCTGGACACCGGCGGCGATGGAGTCGTGCCGGAAGCCGGCGGTCTTGGAGAAGACCAGCACGTCGTAGGCGGCGACGGCGGCGACGGGCGTCGCCACGGCGGTGCACGCCACGGTGGTCACCGCGGCGACGATGGCTCGGGCAAGCATGGGCTCTCTCCTCACTGAGGCAGGTTCCACTGCTGGTTGGCGGCGCCGAGGCAGTCCCAGATGTGGATCTGCTGCCCGTCGGCGGAGCTGTTCTGCGACACGTCCAGGCACCGGCCGGACACCGGGTTGCGCAGCGTCCGGTCGGGCTGGGCGGCCCAGTTCTGGGCGCCGGTGCCGTTGCAGGTCCACAGCTGCGCCTTGGTGCCGTTCACGGTGTTGCCACCGGCCACGTCCAGGCACTTGCCGGACTGCGGGTTACGCAGGACCTGGCCGTTGACCGACCACACCTGGGCGCCGGAGCCGTTGCAGGTGTACAGCTGGATCTTCGTGCCGTCGGTGACACCGCCGCCACTGACGTCCAGGCACTTGCCCGCGAGGCCGGTGACCGGCCCGCTCCGGGCGGTGGTGAGGGTGAACGCGTCGACGTCGAAGAGCGCGCCCGTGCCGCCACTGAACGTCAGGTACAGCGTGGTGGTGCCGGCCGGCGGACCGGTGAGCGCGGCGCTGACGTCGGTGAAGACGTTCCAGCCGCCGGTGACCGGGACGGCGACCGAACCGAGGACGGTTCCGGTGGCGGACCCGGCACGGACCTGGAGAGTGCCGCCGGCCCCGGCCGACGAGACGCGGGCGGTGACCCGGGTGACGTTGCCGAGCTGGTACGGCTGGAACGCGATCCAGTCACCGTTGTGGATGTCACCGACGGTCTTGCCGCCCTCGGCCTCCGGCTTGTCGAAGACACCGATCCCGGCCGACGTCCGGTAGTGCTCGGCCTGCCGGTGGGCGGGTTGCAGCGTGTGCTGGGTGTGGGTGGTGAGCCCGCCCGCGTCGGTGTACTCGGCGTCGAACACCGCGAAGATGTTCGCCGCGGTGTCGTGCTCGCCGTCGACCGGGATGGTCAGCGAGCCGGTGCACCCGGTCTTCGAGGTGATCTGGTGTCCGTGCTGGTCGTGGCCGAGCACGTAGGTCATCTTGACCCTGGTGCAGTCGATCGGCGTGTCCTCGGGGTCGGTGACGGTGACCGAGTAGGGCACGGTGTCGCCGAAGTTGAACACCTGACCGTCGCCGGGCAGGTTGATCCGTACCGCCGGGGCCGTGTTGCCGACGCCGATCTGGACGCTGTCGCTGCCGGAGGCGCCCTGCGGGTCGGTGACGGTGAGGGTGACGTTGTAGGAACCGTTGGCCGTGAACGTGTGCGACGGGTTGGCCGCGGTGGACGTGCCGCCGTCGCCGAAGTTCCAGGCGTAGGTGAGCGCGGAGCCCTCGGGGTCGGTGGAGCCGGCCGAGGAGAACTGGACGGTCAGCGGCGCCTGGCCGGACGTCCTGTCGCTGGTGGCGTTGGCGGTCGGGGCCTTGTTGCCGCCGCCGACGTAGTCGTAGCGGTACAGGGCCGAGTTGGCGTCGCCGTTGAAGTAGCCGGTGCCGTAGTCCAGGACGTAGAGCGCACCGTCGGGGCCGAACGCCAGGTCCATCACCTGTTTGCCGTTCCAGGTGAAGTTCGAGATCTCGCCCACCGCGCCGTCGCTGCCGACGTGGATCGGCTTGATCCAGCCGCGGCCGAACTCGGCGGCGAAGAAGTGGCCGTCCAGTGACTGCGGGAACTTCGTCGTGGACGGGTTCCCGGCGTCGTAGCGGTAGACCGGGCCGCCCATCGGGGATTCGGAACCGCCACCGAACTCCGCCGGGGTGCCGGCATCTCCCCCGTACCGTATCCAGGCCGTTCTCGCCGCCGGAAGGGTCTGCAACCCGGTGTTGCGGGCGGAGTTGTTGACCGGACCGCCCGCGCAGTTGAACTTGGCGCCGAGGGCGCCGGTGGCGAAGTCGTAGTCGGCGTAGGTCTCGGCGGCCGTGTTGGTGCCCGTGCAGTAGGGCCAGCCGTAGTTGCCGGGGCTGGTGATCCGGTTGAACTCGACCTGGCCGCTGGGTCCGCGGGCCGAGGAGGATCCGGCGTCCGGGCCGTAGTCGCCGAGGTAGACCACACCGGTCGCCTTGTCGACGGTCATCCGGAACGGGTTGCGGAACCCCATCGCGTAGATCTCCGGCCGGGTACCGGCCGTGCCCGGCGCGAACAGGTTGCCGGCCGGCGACGTGTACGTGCCGTCGGCGTTGACCTTGATGCGCAGGACCTTGCCGCGCAGGTCGTTGGTGTTGCCCGCGGTCCGCTGCGCGTCGAAGGCCGGGTTGCGGTCCGCGCGCTCGTCCAGTGGGGCGTAGCCGTCGGACTGGAACGGGTTGCTGTCGTCGCCGGTCGACAGGTAGAGGTTGCCGGCCGCGTCGAAGTCGATGTCACCGCCGACGTGGCAGCAGATGCCGCGGCTGGCCGGCACGTCGAGGATCGTGCGCTCGGCGCTGAGCTTCCAGTCGGCGGTGAGGGTGAACCGGGACAGCCGGTTGACGCCGTTCCAGGCGGAGAAGTCGGTGCCGGTGTCCGGGGCGTCGCCGGCCGGCGTGTTCAGCGGCGGGGCGTAGTAGAGGTAGATGAAGCGGTTGGTGGCGAAACCGGGGTCGACGCCGACACCCTGAAGGCCCTCCTCGTCGTGGGCGTAGACGGCGAGCGTGCCGACGACGGCGGTGGTGCCGGCCGCGTCGGTGCGGCGCAGCGTGCCGTTGCGGGCGGTGTGCAGGACGGACCGGTCCGGCAGCACGGCGAGGCTCATCGGCTCACCCACCTCGGGTTCCCCCTTGGCCAGCGTGACCTGCTGGAAGTCGGCGGGGTCGACCGGGTGGGCCCGGGCTGGGGCCTGCGCCAGGGCGAGGACGAGAATCACCAACGCCCACACACGGCGGCGGAACAAAATGGACATGGCTCTGCCATCCCTCCGAAGCGGATTTCATCGCCGCGCCGCCGGCGTCATCGTTCTGAAACAGTAAGGAAACCATCGACTTTTGTCACTACGAGCGGAACTTTTCAACGCTGACGGTGAACTGTCTCGTGCGCCAGAGCGGTCAGCGCCGCCTCCACCTCCGCCGGGATCCCGGCCCCGGCCAGCGCCGACAGGGCCGCACCCACCCGCAGCCCGATCATCCGCTCGACACCCTCCCGCGCGCCGGTGTCGACGATGATCCTGCGCAACTCGGCCGCCCCGCCCTCGTCCAGGTCGGGGCAGCCCAGCAGTTCCCGGATGCGGGCCGCCTGGTGGTAGTCGGCCGCCTCCCGGGCCAGCGCCATCATCACCGTCCGCTTGCCCTCCCGCAGGTCGTCCACTATCGACTTGCCGGTCACCGCCGGGTCGCCGAAGACCCCGAGCACGTCGTCGCGCAACTGGAAGGCGTCACCCAGCGGGTCACCGAAGGCGGCGTACGTCTCCAGCAGCTTGTCGTCGGCACCGGCCAGCGCGGCGCCGATCTGGAGCGGACGGGTCACCGTGTACCGGGCGGCCTTGAGCCGGATGACGGTCAGCGCGCTGGCCGCGGAACCGTCGCCGACCCCGGAGACCAGGTCCAGGTACTGCCCGGCGATCACCTCGGTCCGCATCGCCCCGAACACCGCATAGCCCCGGGTGATCTGCTCGTCGCTCAGCCCGCAGCCGTGGAACATCTGGTCGGCCCAGGCCGCGCACAGGTCACCACAGAGCAGGGCGGTGTTGCGGCCGTACCGGTCCGGGTCGCCCCGCCACGCCGACCGGGTGTGCAGGTCGGCGAAGAGAGCGTGCATCGACGGCTCGCCGCGCCGGCGGTCGCTGCCGTCCATGATGTCGTCGTGGATCAGCGCGAACGCGTGGAAGATCTCCAGAGCGGCGGCGGCCGTCATGATGCCGGGGCCGTCCTCGCCACCCGCACTGCGCCAGCCCCAGTAGCAGAACATCGGGCGCAGCCGCTTCCCGCCGGCCAGCACGAACCGCTGGAGGACACCGAGCAGCCCGCGGGGAGCGCCCTCCGGCCATTGTGGACCCTGGCCGGTGAGGAAGTCGGTGAGCCGGTCGTCGAACCGGGCCCGTAGTGTCACGGCGCCCTCCCCTACCGACCGGCCAGGCGCAGCAGCAGACTCTTCACCTCGGTCGCGGCGATCCGGTCGACGGCCACCGCCGGATCGGAGCACAGCAGCACCGGTGCGTCCTCGGCCCGGTCCGGGAGCCGGCCGTGCGAGCCGCGGACCGCCCGCGCTCCCGCGTCCAGACCGACCACCCGCATCAGGTAGCGCATGCCGAGCTTCTTGCGGGCCAGGGCCACGGCGGCCCGTCGTTTCGCGGCGGACGGATCGGCCGGGTCGAAGAACAGTTCGGCCGGGTCGTAACCGGGCTTGCGGTGGATGTCGACGAGACGCGCGAAATCCGGGGCCCGGTCGTCGTCGAGCCAGTAGTAGTAGGTGAACCACGCGTCCGGCTCGGCCACCAGCACCAGCTCGCCGGAGCGCTCATGACCGAGGCCGTCGTGCACCTCGGCGACCCCCGGCAGCCCGGCCAGCAGCGCCGCCACCTTCGGCACGTCGGCCGGGTCACGCACGTAGACGTGGGCCACCTGGTGGTCGGCGACGGCGAACGCCCGGGACGTCCACGGGTCCAGGTACTCCATGCCCGCCTGCGTGTACACCCGCAGCAGGCCGTGCTCGCGCAGCAGCCGGTTGACGTCGACGGGCCGGTGCACGGGCGTGATCCCGTACTCGGACAGCGCCACCACCGTCGCGTCGCGCGCCCTCGCGGCCTCCAGCAGCGGGCCGAGGACCTCGTCGAGCTCGGCCGCCGCGGCCGCCGCGCGCGGGTCGTCCGGGCCGTACCGCTGCAGGTCGTAATCGAGGTGCGGGACGTAGACCAGGGTCAGATCCGGATCGTGGGCCGCCATCACCCGGACCGCGGCCCGGCAGATCCAGCGCGACGACTCCAGGCCCGCGCCCGGACCCCAGTAGGAGAAGAGCGGGAACGTGCCGAGCGCCGCCGTCAGGTCGTCGTGCAGCTCGGGCGGGTCGGTGTAGCAGTCCGGATCCTTACGGCCGTCGGCGTGGTAGATCGGGCGGGGCGTCACCGTCCAGTTCACGTCCGCGCCCATGGCGTACCACCAGCAGATGTTGGCGACCGTGTAACCCGAGTCCCGGCGGCGGGCGGCCTGCCAGACCTTCTCCCCGCCGACCAGGGCGTGGTGCTGACGCCAGAGGAACACCTCGCCGAGGTCCCGGAAGTACCAGCCGTTGCCGACGATGCCGTGACCGGCCGGGGTCTCACCGGTCAGCAGGGTCGCCTGCACCGAGCAGGTGACGGCCGGGAGGACCGGGTCGAGGCGGACGGCGGCACCGATCGACCGCAGCCGGGGCATGTGTTCGAGCAGCCGCGGGGTCAGGCCCACGACGTCGAGGACCACGAGTTTCGTCACGCTGTCACCCCGGTCAGCTGGTCACGGGCCCAGGCGAGTTCACCGGCGATGCCGTCGGCCAGCTCCGCCGATGAGGTGGGCCGCTGCCCGGCGGGCAGGACGTCCCAGGTGTACGTCTCCACGTCGAAGTGGTCGCACTCCACCACGGCCAGCGCCTCCCGCAGCAGCGGTGTGGTGGCGGTCAGCGGCGGCTCCGGTGGCGCGTGCAGCGGGACGTGGAAGTGGATGCGCCACGGTCCGGGCGGGTTCTCGGCCAGGGCCTCGTCCAGGTCGTCGCAGGCGTGACCGGCCGAGCTGCGGGTCTGGTGCAGGAACCGGGGTTCGGCGTACCGCTCCAGAACCGGGCGCGCGGCGACCGGATCACCGACCTCCAGGGCGGCCGACACCTGCACCTTGACGACCGGGATCCCGGCAGCGGCGAGTTCCCGCACCGAGACGAGCGGATCCTCCCATGCGCACGCCAGGTGGGCCAGGTCCAGGCAGACACCGAGGCGGTCGGTGTCGGCGCCGGCCAGCATGCCGACGGCCTGCGTGGTGGTCTCGGCGACACAGCCCGGCTCGGGTTCGAACGCGACCCGCACCACCCGGCCGGTCTGCCAGGCGATCTCGGCGAGACCACCGGCGAGCCGGTCGAGCATGTGCCGGGCGGCGTCGCGCTGGGCGGCCCGCCACGGTTCGCGCCAGGCCAGCGGCAGCGTCGACACCGAGCCGCGTTCGGCGTCGTCGGGCAGCAGGTCGACCAGGATGCGGGCCAGGTCGAGGGTGTAGTCCAGCCGCGCCACGCTGGTCCAGTCCGGCCGGTAGACGGCGTGTTTGACGACCGGCGCCTGGAACGCCTCGTAGGGGAAGCCGTTGAGGGTGACCACCTCCAGGCCGCGGGCGTCCAGCTCGCGGCGCAGCAGCCGGCGGGCCTCGCCGTCGTCGGCCAGAGCGGCGGCCACCGGCGCCGCCAGCCACAGCCCGAGACCGAGCACGTCGGCGCCGAGCCGCTCCCGGACCGGTACGGCATAGGTGTCCAGCTGCCCGATGATGCCGGGCAGGTCCTCGGCCGGATGCACGTTGGTGCAGTAGCTCAGATGCACCGGCCGCCCGTGATGAGGCAGGCGCATCAGCTGCCCCCTCGCAGGATCGAGCTGCCCTCGAAGAGCGGCCCGGTGTCGCTCACATCGCTGAGATCGAGCCGCCCGGACTGCCCGTAGAACTCCACCGGGTTACGCCACAGCACCCGGTCCACGTCGTCGTCGCTGAACCCGGCCGCGAGCATCGCCTCGCCGGTCCGCACGGTCAGCAGCGGATCCGACCTGCCCCAGTCGGCGGCCGAGTTGACCAGCACCCGGTCCAGGCCGTGCCCACGCAGGATCTCCACCATCCGCGGCGGCGACATCTTGGTGTCCGGGTAGACGGAGAACCCCATCCAGCAGCCCGAGTCGTGCACGGCGGCGACGGTCACCTCGTTGAGATGGTCGACGACCACCCGGCCCGGGTCGATGCCGCTCTCCCGGACCACGTCCAGCGTCCGTTCGACGCCGTGCGCCTTGTCCCGGTGCGGGGTGTGCACCAGCGCCGGCAGGTCGTGCTCGACGGCCATCGCCAGCTGTACGGTGAACGCCTCGTCCTCCTCCGGCGTCATCGAGTCGTAGCCGATCTCACCGACCGCGACGACCGCGTCCTTGTCGAGATAGCGCGGCACCATTTCGAGGACGGCACGGCAGCGCGGGTCGTTCGCCTCCTTCGGGTTCAGCGCGATGGTGGCGTGGTGGCGGATGCCGAACTGGGCGGCCCGGAACGGCTCCCAGCCGACGAGCGAGTCGAAGTAGTCGGCGAACGAGCCCGGACCGGTCCGCGGCTGGCCCAGCCAGAACGCGGGTTCGACGACGGCTCGGACTCCGGCCGCCGCCATCCGCTCGTAGTCGTCGGTGGTACGTGAGGTCATGTGGATATGCGGGTCGAGGATGCGCACGGGACCTCCAACGGGGACGGTCAGGGGATGCGGTCGAGAAGGCGATACGCGTCCGGGGGCAGCCGCCGTCCGGCCGCCTCGCGCTCCGCGCGGAGAGCGGCCACCATCGCGGTCAGCTCACGGTCGGCACGGTGGTCCAGGTCGGACACCACCTCCAGGGGTACGGCCAGAAAAACGCACTTGAGCACGGCATGCCGCCACGCGTGCTGATCGAGGTGCCGGGAGTAGGGGCCGAGCGCCGCGGCGAGCAGCCGGGTGTCGTTGGTGCGGATCGCGTCGTGCAGCAGCGGGACACCCTCGGGGCCGAGCGGCAGGTCCGGCAGAGCGGTGAGGATCGCGAGCTTCTCGTTCGCGTCGCCGTGCCGGTAGAGGTCGTCGATCCAGTAAGGCAGAACCTCGGGCGGCAGTGCCAGCAGCAGCCTGGCCCGCGCCCGCTCCGCGTCGTCACAGTGCCGGCCGGCCGCCGCGAAGAATCGGACGATCGCCGGTGGATCCTCGCCGACTCGCGCGACGGCGCCGGCGAGCCAGGTGTTCTGTTCCATGACGCCTCCTCGTCTACTTCTGGGCGGCTCTCAGGAAGTCCAGGGACTGCGCCGCCACCGTGGGCGCGGCGTGGGAGTGCCGGGGCAGTTCGACGGCGACCAGCCCGCGGTATCCGGCCGCGGACAGAGCGGCCAGGACCGGCGGGAAGTCGATCTCCCCGGTGCCGAACTCGAGGTGTTCGTGCACACCCCGCCGCATGTCGTCGATCTGCACGTTGACCAGGTGATCGGCGACCGCGGTGACACAGTCCGGAACCGGGATCGGCTCCAGGCAGCGACAGTGTCCGATGTCGAGAGTGATGCCGAATCCGGCCGGCTCGCCGAGGGCGGCGTGCAGTCTCCGCCAGGCGGCGATGTCGTCGACGAGCATGCCCGGTTCCGGTTCGAAGCCGAGCGTCACACCCTTCTGCTGAGCCCGTTTCAGGGTCTGTGCGCAGCCGTCCACCAGCCGGTCCCAGGCGGTGGCGTCGCCGACCTCGGCCGGCTGGACGCCGGCCCAGAACGACACCGCCTCCGCGCCCAGATCGGCGCCGATGTCGACAGCCCGGCGCAGGAAGTCCAGCCGCAGCTCACGGCCCTCCTCCAGCAGGGTCGGCGAGTGTTTGCGCCACGGGTCGAGCAGGTAGCGGGCACCGGTCTCGATCACCACGCCGAGGCGCAGCCCTTCCAGCCGCTTTCCCACCGCGGCGACCCTCCGGGGCAGCTCCGGGGCGAACGGGTCGAGATGGCCGGTGTCCAGGGTCAGGGCCACCCCGTCGTAGCCGAGGTCGGCGATCACCCCGAGCGCGTCGTCGAGCCGGTGGTTGGCGAACCCGTTGGTGCCGTATCCGAACCGCATCCTGGCCGCGCCGGCACTTTCCCGGCCGCGCTCCGCCGCCGCGCCGGGCGTTCTGTCCGGCCCACCCACCTGGACCCGGCTGGGCTTTTTGTCCGGCCCACCCACCTGGACCCGGCTGGGTTTTTTGTCCGGCCCACCCACGGGGATCATGTCGGGCTCACCGCCTTGGCCAGGTGCTTTGCGACGACCGCGGCGCCGGCGACCGCGACACCGGCGGCGGGTGACCCGGCCCTCGCGGTCAGGGCGCCCTGCAGCGCGGGGAACGCGGTGATCCCCGCGACCACCGCGCCCCGCAGATTGGCGGCGTCCGGGTTGCCGACGGCGCGGCGCTGGGCGGCGCCGAAACGCGCCGCGTACCAGGCCGACAGCAGCCCGGCGGCGGGCGCCTGCCGGGAGGCGGCGACACCGGCCACTACCGCGGTGCCGGCGAGGGTCACCGTGGGCAGCGCGGCATCGGCGCCGGTCGTCTCGCGGCGGGACAGGACCGTGATGAGGTACGTGTGAGCCGCCACCGTGAGTGCCGCCGGCAGAGCTGCCCGATGCCGCCCGTGGCCGACACCGAGCAGCACGTCGAGGCCACGGCAGGCCGCCATCACGGCCGGTCCCGCCACGGTGTTCTTCGCGACCAGGTCGTAGGTCCAGACGGCCCCGGCCAGTGGCGCCGCGACCGCGAGCGCACGCCGTCCCCCGGCGGCCGCGGCCAGCCCCAGGCCCGCCCCGGTCAGTACGGCGGCGATGCCGAAGGCGGTGGAGGGCCGGACCCGCCCGGACGGGATGGGCCGGTCCGGCCGTTCGACGGCGTCGACGTGCCGGTCGGCCCAGTCGTTGGCGGCCATCCCGGCCCAGTAGAGGCAGACCGACGCCCCCGCCAGCCCCAGCGTCCGCGGCCGCAGCGTGCCCGCGGCGGCCGCACCGGCGACGACGTCACCCGGTACCGAGAGAGCGGCAGGAGCACGAACGAGCCGCGCGATGTCCCGCCACCTGGTCATGCCGCGACTTCCGGGTCGTTTCCCGCCGCTCCGCCATCCGGCCTCGCCGCTGCGCTTCCCAGCCCCGCCGCTCCGCTTCCCAGCCCCGCCGCTCCGCTTCCCAGCCCCGCCGCTCCGCTTCCCAGCCCCGCCGCTCCGCTTCCCAGCCCCGCCGCTTCCGGGGTCAGGCTCGCGGCGAATTCGACGAGCAGGCGCCATTGGTCGGCCAGGCCGTGCGGGACGTCGCCGAGCGGGTCCTTGAAGAAGAACGCCAGCTCGGTCAGCGGCCCGGACCGTCCGGAGGCGTGGGCCGCCGCGGTCAGCCGGGCCAGGTCCAGCACGAGCGGCGCGGCCAGTGCCGAGTCGCAGCCGTGCCAGGTGAACTCCAGGCGCATCCGGGTGCCCAGGAAACCGGCGAACGTGACCAGATCCCAGGCGGTCTTGAAGTTGCCGATGTCCTCGACGTACTCGATCCGGACCGTCCCCTGTGGCTGCTGCCCCAGCGTCTCGGCCAGGACCCGCTGCTTGCTGGCGCTCTTGGCACTGTTGGCGGCCGGGTCGGCGAGGTTGGCGCCGTCACCGCCGCCGAGCAGGTTGATCCCGGTCCACGTGCGGACGTCGAGGTGGCGCTGCGCGAACATCGGCGCGAGCACCGACTTGAGCAGCGTCTCCCCGGTCTTGCCGTCCCGGCCGGTGTAGGGCAGTTGCTGCCGGCGGGCGAGTTCGTCCAGCGCGGGCAGCCGGGCGCCGGTGGAGGGGGTGAAATCGACGAAGGGGCAGCCGGCCAGCAGCGCGGCGTAGGCGTGCAGGGCACTGGACGGCAGCACCGCCCGCTCCTCGCGCAGGGCGGCCTCCAGCAGGGCGAGGCTCGCGTGGGCGGGATCGTCGTCCGGGACCGGCTCGGTCGAGGCGACGTTGACGACGACCACCCGGTCCAGGCCGTGCCGCTCACGGAACTCGACCAGGTCGGCGACGATCAGACCGGCCGTCGCGGCCTGGGTGACGGCGTGCGGCAGCGGCCGGATGTCGGCGTCGACGGCGGTCAGGTCGTCATGCACGGCCGCCACCAGCGAGGCCGGCACCACTCCGGCGTCGGCGAGCGCCTCGGCCCGCTTGGTCAGCGGCACCACCGACGGGTCGTGGCCGCCGAAGATCAGATCGCCGAACCCGGGCAGGCCGGCGACGCGGAAGTCGGGTAGTTCGGTGACACAGCCGGTCGGCGCGGCCAGACCGGCGCGCAACGCGAGAGCTCCGACGATGCTGGTGACCGCGACGCTGCCGCGACCGCCGACCAGCCAGACACCCAGGGACATAGGACTCCTCCGATTCGTCGACTCCGATTCGTTGGCGGACAGGTGGCGGGCAGGCGGAACCGGTGCGGCGTTCCGGCTCCGCCTGCCGTCATCGGGCCACCCGGACCGGGCACGGGAATCCCCTTCCGTGCCGCGGCGGGTGGCGGTTCTCCCGCGCCGCCCGTCCGGAGACGGGGCGCACCGTGTCCGGACCCTCGCGGGCGGCGGGAAGTCATACGCGGTGGTCAGGCTGTACCGGTCAGGCGGCCACCTCCGCGAGGATCGGTTCGACATCGGTCCAGCCCGATCCCCGGTCCGCGGAGCGCAGCACCGCGTCGAGGACCAGCTGCACCTGGAGGGCGTCGGCGAACGACGGGGTCGGCGCGCCGCCGGTCGCAATCGCTTCGACGAGGTCGCGGGCCTGGTGGGTGAAGGCGTGCTCGTAGCCGATGCCGTGACCCGGCGGCCACCACGCCGACAGGTACGGGTGATCGGGTTCGGTCACCAGGATGCGTGTGAAGCCCTGCTCGCCGGAGGGTTCGGTGGCGTCGTAGAACTCCAGCTCGTTCATCCGCTCGAAGTCGAACGCCACCGAGCCACGCGAGCCGTTGATCTCGACACGGAGCCCGTTCTTGCGGCCGGTGGCGAACCGGGTCGCCTCGTAGGTCGCGATGGCCCCGCCGTCCAGTCTGGCCAGGAACAGCGCCGCGTCGTCGACGGTCACGGGGCCGGTGGCCGTACCACCGCCGCCGTTGTCGTCAGCGGCGGCGCTGAGCCCGCTGGAGGTCTGCGGCAACGGCCGCTCCTTGACGAACGTCTCGGTCAGCGCGGTCACCCCGGTGATGCGCTGACCCGAGACGAACTGGGTGAGATCGATGATGTGCGCCCCGATGTCACCGAGGGCGCCGGAGCCCGCCTTGTCCTTCTGCAGACGCCAGACCAGCGGGAACTGTGGATCGGTGATCCAGTCCTGAAGGTAGGCGGCACGGATGTGCCGGATGTCGCCGATCCGCCCGTCCGCGACGAACTGCCGCATCAGGCTGACCGCTGGCACGCGCCGGTAGTTGAATCCGCACATCGACCGGACGCCGTCCGCCTCGGCCCGGGCGGCCGCGGCGGCCATCTCCCGGGCCTCGGCGATCGTGTTCGCCAGTGGCTTCTCGCAGAGGACATGCTTACCAGCTGCGAGGGCCGCGATCGCGATCTCGGCGTGGCTGTCACCGGGGGTGCAGACGTCGATCAGATCGATGTCGTCCCGGGTCACCAGGGACCGCCAGTCGGTGGTGTGTTCCTGCCAGCCGAGCTTGGCCGCCGCCGCGGCGACGTTCGCCTCGTCCCGGCCGCAGACCGCCGTCATCCGGACGTGCAGTGGCAGGTCGTAGACACGGTTCACGGTGCGCCACGCCTGGGAGTGCGCGGCGCCCATGAACGCGTAGCCGACCATGCCGACCCGCAGATGTGATTGCGTGGACAAGATGGGTCTCCCCCCGTACGCGGTCAGAACCCGAGCTGGATGTAGCTGCTCGCGTTCCCCTTCGTGATGGTTTCCGAGGCCAGCACGATCTCCTTGGGTACCTGGAGCTCCACCAGGTCGGCCATGCCCTTGTTCTGGCCGATCAGGCGGGCCAGCGAGATCGCCGAGGAGGCCATCGACGGGCTGTAGGTGACCGTCGCCTTCAGCACCGTGTTGTCGGCCTGGATCGTCTCGATCGCCTGCTTCGAGCCGGCGCCGCCGACCATGATGAACTCGCTGCGGCCGGCCTGGTTGATCGCGGCCAGCACGCCGACGCCCTGGTCGTCGTCGTGGTTCCACAGGGCGTCCATCTTCGGCAGCGCCTGGAGCAGCTGTGACGCCTCCTGCTGTCCGGAGTCGACGGTGAACCGGGCGGCGCGCCGGTTGGCGACCTTGAACCCGGCCGCGGCCAGGGTCTCGGAGAAGCCCTTGGACCGGGTCTGGGTCAGCTCCAGCTCGTCCATGCCGGCGATCTCGCCGATGATCGGGCTGGTGACGCCTTTGACCTTCATCTGGGTGATGATGTAGTCGGCGGCGGCCACGCCCATGCCGTAGTTGTCGCCCATGATCTGGGTGCGGTAGGCGCGGGCGTCGGGGAACGCGCGGTCCAGGTTGACGACCGGGATGCCGGCCGCCATCGCCTCCAGGCCGAACGAGTTGAGTTCCTTGCCGTCGTGCGGCAGCAGCACGATCACGGTCGGCTTCTGGCCGATCAACGTGGACAGCGCGGCCCGCTGGGCGGCGGCGTCGGCGCCCGCCTCCACCGACTTGAACTCGACGTCGCTGAAGGTGGCGGCCTGCGCCTTGGCGTTGTTGGTGATGGCCGCGATCCAGCCGTGGTCGGCGGCCGGCGCGGAGAACCCGATGGTGACCTTCGTACCGGGGGCGGCATTGCCACCGCCGGTGGTGTCGGCGGCCTTGGTCTGAGCCGTGGTCGGTGCCGCCGCCTCGTTGCTGGTGCAGGCGGTGAGCAGGGCCCCCGCACCCACCGCGGCGCCGCCGAACAGAAGCCGGCGTCGTGACAGATCGGAATTGATCTTGGACATGACCATCTCCTATGTCTTCATCAGAGCGGAGCGAATGAGGATGTACGGATCCCGGCGGCCGTTTTCACCAACGGCCACCGCGCCTTTTCGATTGCCTTTAGTTACGAGCGAAGAATCGCGTGAGGGATTTGAAACGGAACTGCTGGACCAGCACGGCGGCGACGATGATGCCGCCCTTCACCATGTTCTGGGCCTCGGTGGAGAGGCCGTTGATGGCGAACAGATTCGTGATCGTCGCGAAGATCAGGACACCGAGGATGGAACCGACGATCGTGCCCCGGCCGCCACTGAGCAGCGTGCCCCCGATGATGGCGGCGGCGATGGCGTCGAGTTCGTACAGGTTGCCCATCGCCGCCTGCGCGGACGTCGCCTGCGAAGTGAGCATGATCGCCGCGATGCCGCAGCAGAGACCCGACAGGCCGTACAGCAGCATGGTGTGGCGTTTGACGTTGATGCCGGCCAGCCGGGCGGCCTCCGGATTGCCGCCGACCGCGACCGTGCGGCGGCCGAAGGTGGTGCGGTTCAGCAGGATCCAGCCGGCCACCGCCACCGCGGCGAGGATGTAGACCAGCACCGGGATACCGAGGATCTTGGTGGACGCGATGCCGTTGATGAAGGTGTTCGACGAGATCTGCGTCTGCTTGCCGGAGATCGCCGCGGCCAGGCCGCGGGCCGACACCAGCATCGCCAGGGTGGCGATGAAGGGCACCAGACGGCCGTACGAGATGAGCACCCCGTTGACCAGCCCGACCGCCACGCCGACCACGATCGCGGTGAAGATCATGCCGCCGGCGCCGTAGGACTGGGTGGCCACCGTCGTGCACCACACCCCGGCCAGGGCGACGATCGCGCCCACCGACAGGTCGATGCCGCCGCCGATGATGACGAAGGTCATCCCCACCGTCACCACGCCGACGACCGAGGCCAGCTGCAGGATGGACAGGATGTTGGTCCACACCCAGGCCGAATTGCTGTAGAGCTCCGGCTGGGTGATCGCGCCGATCACGATGAGGGCGACGAGCACCCCGACCAGGACCAGGTTGCGGGTCACCGACTCGCCGGACTCACCGGCCCACGGCCGTTTGCGCCCACCGGGCAGGGCTGGCTCGGGGCCGGTCGGCGCCGGCGCTTGCAGCCCGGTGCCTTCGCTGAGGGTCACGCCGGCGCTCCTTCCATGAGCGACCCCGCCATGACGAGGTCGAGAACCGTGTCTTCGTCGATGTCGGTCGAGGGCGCCTCGTGGACGACCCGGCCCTCCCGCATGACCAGGACGCGGTCGGACAGGCCGAGCACCTCGGGCACCTCACTGGAGACGAGCAGCACCCCGACGCCCTGGGCGGCGAGGTGCCGGATCACCCGGTACAGCTCGGCGCGGGCACCCACGTCCACGCCCCGGGTCGGCTCGTCGAGCAGCAGCAGGCGGGTGTCACCCAGCAGCCACCGGCCGACCACGACCTTCTGCTGGTTGCCGCCGGAGAGGGTGCGCACCGGCCGGCGGACGTCGAGCGGGCGCAGATCCAGGGAACCGGCGATCCGGTCGGACTCGGCCCGCTCCCGCCGGGCGTTGGTGAAACCGAGACGGGCCAGACCGGTGAAGGTGGCCAGCGTCATGTTGCGGTAGATCGGCTCGCCGAGCAGCAGCGCCTGGCTCTTGCGTTCCTCGGGGGCCATGCCCATGCCGGCCCGGACGGCGGCGCCGACACTGCCGGGGCGCAGGGCCTTCCCGGCGAGTTCGACGGTGCCGGAGTCCGGGCGGCGGGCACCGTAGATGGTCTCCAGCAGCTCGGACCGGCCGGAGCCGACCAGGCCGGCGATACCGACGATCTCGCCTGCGGCGACACTGAGCGACACGTCACGGAACTCCCCGGAACGGCTCAGACGGTGTACGCGCAGCAGCTCGTCACTCGACTCCGGCTGGTCGGGGCGGGGCGGGAAGACGTACTCGATGGTCCGTCCGGTCATCCGGCTGACCAGCTCGCTGGTGGGGGTATCGGCCGCGGACAGGTTGGCCGCCGTGGTGCGGCCGTCCTTCAGCACGGTGACCCGGTCACCGATCTCGCGGATCTCCTCGAGCCGGTGCGAGATGTAGATGACCGCGATACCCCGTGCGGTCAGCCGGCGGATGATCCGGAACAGGTTCTCCACCTCGTCGTGGGCGAGCACCGCGCTGGGCTCGTCCATGATCAGCAGCCGGGCCTCCTGCGACAGGGCGCGGGCCATACTGACCACCTGCTTGCCGGCCGCCTGGAGGGCGTGGACCATGCGGCGCGGCGGGATCTCCTCGTGCCCGAGAGAGCCGAGGATGCCGCGGGTACGGTCGGCCATCGCGCCCCGGCGCACGAATCCCAGCCGGCGCGGCTCGTGGCCGAGGAAGACGTTCTCCGCCACGGTCAGGTCGTCGACCAGGTCCAGCTCCTGGTAGATGGTGGCGATCCCGGCCTTCATGGCGGCCTGCGGGTTGCCGTACGACACCTGCTCGCCGAGCCACTCGACGGTGCCGGAGTCCGGGCGGTGCACGCCGGACAGCACCTTGATCAGGGTGGACTTGCCGGCGCCGTTCTGGCCGAGCAGACAGTGCACCTCGCCGGCGCGGACCTCCAGCTGGACGCC
Organism: Actinoplanes subglobosus; assembly: GCF_042650585.1. NCBI lineage: Bacteria > Bacillati > Actinomycetota > Actinomycetes > Micromonosporales > Micromonosporaceae > Actinoplanes > Actinoplanes subglobosus. The sequence goes on along the minus strand of NZ_JBHSBL010000028.1, from coordinate 186,340 downwards.
GTCGAGCGCCTTGACACCGGGGAACGTCTTGACCAGGTCGGTCAGTCGCAGAACGACCTCGTGCTCGCTCGTCTCGGCCGGGCCGGTCATGACGCCTGCTCGAAGGCCACGTCGCTGGCCAGCACCGCGGCTCCGGTGACGCCGGCGCGGGAGCCCAGCTCGGACAGGACGATCGGGAGGTTGCCGGTGGCCAGCGGCAGCGACCGGCGGTAGACGGCGCTGCGGATCTCGGCCAGCAGGATGTGCCCCAGCTGGGCGAGCCCTCCACCGATCACGATCATCGACGGGTTGACGAAACTGACCAGCGACGCCAGCACCGAACCGATCCGGTGGCCGCCCTCGCGGATGAGCTTGATGCACGCGACGTCGCCCTCGCTGGCGCCCTCGGCGACGTCACGGGCGGTCAACGTGCCGTTGGCGGCGAGCCGGTCGGCGAGGGCCTGCGACGTGCCGGCACGGGCCGCGACCAGTGCCTCCCGGGCCAGTGCGGTGCCGCTGAACAACGCCTCCAGACAGCCGACGTTGCCGCACGAACACATCGGACCGTGCGGGTCGACCTGGATGTGACCGATGTCCCCGGCGCATCCGTCGGTGCCGCGATAGACCTCGTCGTTGAGGTAGATACCGCAGCCGATGCCGGTGCCGACCTTGACGAACAGGAAGTCCTGAACGCTGTGCGCGACACCGCCGTGCTGCTCGCCGACGGCCATGATGTTCACGTCGTTGTCGACGACGGCGGGGCATCCGTGCTCGCGGGTCAGCAGCTCCCGGACCCCGAACCGGTCCCAGCCCGGCATGATCGGCGGCGAGACCGGCACCCCGTCGCGGAAACTGACCGGCCCCGGCACACCGATGCCGATAGCGTCGAGCCGCTCGTAAGCCCCGTCGACACGGGCCTTGGCCAGCAACTCGTTGACCCGGTGCAGGATCGCCTTGGGGCCGGAACGGATGTCGGCCTCCTCGGTGTAGGCGGCGACCGGTTCGAGGCGGCCGTTGGTGACCTCCACATCGATCGAACTGGCCCCCAGATCGACGGCGGCGAACCGCAACCGGGGGTGCAGCTCGACGAGTGTGGATCGGCGGCCGCCCCGCGAGGCCGCCATGCCGGCCTCCACCACGTAGCCCTGGCTGACCAGGCGCTCGACCTCGGCGAGCAGCCGGGGACGGGGAAGTTGCAGGCGATCGGCCAGCTCAGCCCGGGAGATGGCGCCCTCGTTCCGGAGCAGGCGCAGCAGCCGCAGGTAGGGGGGATCGATCGTCATACGCACGGTTGACCTCATATCCGCACGCCCCGGCGTGCCCGAGCCCGTCGGGTGTGACATTCAGGTTTCGTCAATGTGTTACATGCGCCACAGTAGAAGCCTTTGCTTCCGCTGTCCACAGCTTCTTCATGATCTACATCTAACTTTCGACAGATCCTGCAAAAGCCTTTGGTGGTTGCCGTCCACCGGCGGCTAGGGTCGGCGCATGCTCCCGCCTTATGCCGCCGTGCTCTTCGACTGCGACGGGGTCCTCGTCGACTCCGAGGCCATCACCAACAGCGTGCTGCGGACGATGCTGCACGAGCTCGGCTGGCCCGTCTCCGAGGCCGACTGCTTCCGGCTCTTCGTCGGCCGCGCCCTCCGCGACGAGACCGCCGTGATCGAGGCCCACACCGGTTTCACCGTCACCGACGAGTGGCTGGACGGCTTCCGCAAACGCCGCAACGACGCCCTCACCCTCGACCTGCTGCCGATCCCGGGTGCCGTCGCCGCGGCCGTCGAGATCGACCGCCTCTACAGCGGACGGCTGGCCTGCGCGAGCGGCGCCGACCGGCACAAGGTGGAGCTGCAGCTGACCAAGGTCGGCCTGGCCGACGTCTTCACCGGCCGGATCTTCAGCGGCATGGAGACTCCGCGCAGCAAACCGGCCCCCGACGTCTACCTGGCCGCGGCAGCCGCCCTGAACGTCGACCCGTCCCACACCGCGGTCATCGAGGACACCCCCACCGGAGTCCGCGCGGGAGTAGCGGCCGGCGCCACGGTCTACGGCTACTGCCCGCCGTCGAGCCCCACCCACAACCCACCGGAAGCACTGCTGTCAGCAGGCGCCACCCACATCTTCACCGACATGTCCGCACTGCCGGCCCTGCTCACCCAGCCCCACTGACCTTCCACACCCGCTCGCCGAGATGTCCACGCCGAGTTGCGGCGAGGACGTTGCGGGGTCAGAGGGTGAAAGGGTGTTCGCCCTCCCGGGAGTGTTCGATCAAGGCCTCGACGTGTTCGGCCGGCATGGGGCGGGCCAACAGGTCGCCCTGGCCGAAACGGCACCCGGTGGCGTACACCGTCTCGAGGTCGTCATCGGTCGTCAGGCCGTCGGCGATGACGTCCATGCCGAGGCGGCGGCCCAGGGTCACGGCGACGTCCATGATCGCGCCGACCGCCGACGGGGCGGGATCCTGGCGGCTGAAGACCGTGCGGTCCACCTTCAGCAGGTCGACCGGGAGCACCCGCAGCCGGCTCAGTGAGGTGGGGCCGGCGCCGAAGTGACCGACCGCGGTGCGGACGTCGCTGGTACGCAGCCGCCGCAGGTGTTCGGCCAGCCGTTCGCCGGATTCCGGGCTCTGGTGCAGGTCGTCCTCGCTGACCTCGACGACCAGCGCCGACCGGGGGATCCGGTGGGCGGCGAGCACCTCGTCGAGGCCGGAGTGGAAGACCTCCTCACCGAGTTCGCCGGGCCGGACGTTGATCGAGAACCAGAGTGGTAGGTACTGCGCGCGCCACGCGGCCACCTGCCGGCACGTGCGTTGCAGCGCCCACCGGCGCAGGTCGCCGAGCATGCCGAGGTCCTCGGCGAGGGCCAGCAGTTCGCCGGCGGACAGCCGGCCGACGGTCGGGTGCCGCCAGCTGAGGACCGCCTCGACGCCGACCGGCTGCCGGCCGGACAGCTCGAACACCGGCTGGAAGAGCAGCTCGATCTCGTTGCGGTCGATGGCGGTCGGCAGGTCCTGTTCGAGAGCCGACCGGCGTACCAGCTGTTCCTCGATGGCCTCGTCGTACCACTCGACGCCGCCGGGTGGCTGGGACCGGGCCATCCGCAGGGCGAGCGCGGCCCGGCGCAGCACCTCGTCGGTGTCGGTCTGAGGGCACACGTCGCTCAGCCCGGCCCAGACGAGCAGGTGCGCGCTGGCCCCGTCGAGTTCGTAAGGGGCGGTCAGCACGGTCACGAGCTGGTTGGCGAGCAGGTGTGCCCGGACGGCGCCGTTGCGGGTCATCACCGCGAGGCGGGCGTCGCCGACGCGGGCGGCGACGTCGGTGGGGCCGATCCGCGTACGCACCCGGCGCGCCGCCTCGACGAGGACCGTGTCGGAGCGCTCGGCGCCGTGCACGTCGGCGATCGCGGTGAGCCCGCTGAGCTCCAGCATGATCAGCGCGCCGCCGTCGCTGGCCTGCGGGCCGGCGCGGCGCAGCCCGCGGGGGTTGGCCAGGCCGGTCAGCGGGTCCAGGTGGGACGCCTGCTGCAGGGCCTCTTCGAGTTCGCGCTGGTCGGTGATGTCCCGGATGTGCAGCACGAGGCTGCGGCCGGGCATCGACGGGTCGGCCCCGCCGGCCGTCCACTCGGTCTCGCGCCAGCGGCCGAAGCCGTCCCGGAACCGGGCCGAGACGGATCGCGCGTCGGCGAGGTCGAACCGGTCCTGGTTGAGCCGCTCGGTCAGGAACTCCTCCAGCTCACCGGCCTGGTCCCGGTGCACGAGGGAGGTGATCGGGCGGCCGAGAACGTCCTGGTCGGAGAGCCCGAAGTGGCGGGCGGCGGCCGGGGACTGCCAGCACACGGCCAGGCCGGTGTCGAGCACCATCGCCACGTCGGACGAGCCGAACATCAGGCTGCGCAGCCGGTTGCCGTGGTGGGCGAGCAGGTCGGCGTGCCGGCGCAGGACGATGGCCGCGACGAACTCCCGGGAGGCCACCGCCATCAGGGCGATCGCGGCCAGGGCGATCGAGGTGGCGTCCAGGCCGCCGCCGTGCAGCAGGCGCGCGGCGACCGCCACCGACGAGCCCAGCACCGGGAGGGCGAAGAGCGGGAATCCGGCAGCCGGTTCGCCACCGGCGGGGACCGGCGGGCCGGCGTCGGGGTCGACCTTGACGGTGCCCCACCACATCACCCAGGCCGCGGCGTTGACGGCGGCGCCGGCCGCCACCGTGGCCAGGGCCGAGTTGGGGTTGGCCGGGTTGTCCGCGGCGATCACCAGGGCGGTCAGGCACGTGAGGGTCAGCGCGACACCGGGGCCGGCCCAGCGCAGGGCCGCCCGGTGCCGGATCGAGTGGACGCCGGCGACCGCGGCGAGGGCGGTCGCGGTGGCGCCGACGACGGTGGCGATCGCCGAGGCGCCCCGCAGGTAGCCGTCGCTGAAGATGAGCGCCCAGGGGCCGAGGATGAGGCAGGCGGAGACCCCGACGGTGTCGAGGCACACCCGCAGCCGGCCGAGAGGGTCGCGGTGCTGGTGCGGGCGCAGGAGCCCGGGCAGCATCACCAGGATCGCCAGCACGAGCACGACCAGGGAGAGACGTGCCGCCACCGGAACGCCGTCGACGCTGACCTCCGGCTCGGCGAGCGTGATGACCGCGTACGCCACCCCGGTCACGCCGATCAGGAGGAGCCCGCCGCCGAGCAGCAGAGCCCGGCCGCGCGGCCCCGCGGCGGTGCCCCGGCGTGCGGCCAGCACCATCGCCGCGCCCGGAACCAGCACCCCCGCGGCCAGCAGTGCACCGGCCACGGCCAGGGGAAGCAGCACCAGGACCGCCAGGGAACAGACCGCCCCGAAAGCGACAAAACCTGATGGACGCACCGATCGGAGCCCATTCATGCGGCACATCTTACGTATCCGCACTCGATCTATTAACACCCCGTAACTGATCAATGACTCCATTTGCGGGTGTCGTGACCCTTCAGTGTCAGCTCCGCCAGCCGATGGTGAGGCCGTTCCAGTGCTCGGGTGAGGAGACGGATGAGTGGCGAAGCTGTGGCCCGGCGTACCTGCGTCGGTGCCCTGGTGCGGTGGTCGGGTGCGCTGGCGCTCGTCGCCGTGGTGGTGTTCGCCCTCAATCTGGCCGGTGTCCGCACACCCGTACCGCTGCTCTGGCTCCCCATGCCGCTCGCCGCGCTCGTGGCGATGATCTCGCTGGCGAGTCTCGCCCGCACCACCACGCTGCCGGCGGCGACCCGCCGGTTCTGGCGGCACCTGGCGATCGGCACCGGGTTCGTGGTCGCCGGGTCGCTCGGGCACGCCTATGAGGGTGCGGTGCTCGGTCTGCCCGCCGTCGCTGTGTCGGGTGTGGCCGCGATCGGCTACGGCGGTTCGGTCGCCATGAACCTGTGGGCGATGAGCCGGCTGCCGCTGCGGTTCGGCAGCCGTGGCGATGTGCTGCGGGCCGGCCTCGACGGGCTCACCGTGCTGCTGGCCACGGGAGCGTTCTCCTGGCACTTCGTGACCCGGCCGGTGCTGGAGAGCGCCGGTTTCGGCACCGCCGCGGTGGCCGCCGGTTCCTTCACGATGGCCGTCAACCTGCTCTCCCTCTTCGCGGTGGGCAAGGTCGCGCTGACCGGTCGCGGCCACCTCGCCCCGGGTGTACTGCGGATGCTGATCCTCGGGCTGGCCTCGGGCACCGTGATCGCGGCCGGGCAGCCGCTCGTCGACCAGCCGTGGCTGACCTGTGCGCAGCCCGCCATCCCGGTCGTCATGTTCTGCACGGTGCTGGCCGCCCGTACCCAGGCCCGTGCCGCCGCCGGACGCCAGCGCGGCACCGTGCCCACCCGCCGGCTGCCGTCCTGGCTGCCGTACGTCGCGATCGCCGCCGCCGACGGGCTGCTGCTGGCCCTGATCGCGAGCGGCCACGACGACGCGCTGCCGATCGGTGTCGTCGCCGTCCTGCTGACCGGCCTGGTGGTGGCCCGCCAGCAGACGGTGTTCCGGGAGAACGCCGGTCTGGTCGCCCGCCTCGACCACGGCGCCACCCACGACGCCCTGACCGGCCTGCCGAACCGGGCGCTGTTCACCGATCGACTCGATGCTGCTCTCGCCGTGGACGGTGACGAGCGGCCGGTGAGTGTGGCGCTGATCGACCTCGACGACTTCAAGACGGTCAACGACACTCTCGGGCACGGCATCGGTGACGCCTTGCTGGTCGCGGTGGCCGCCCGCCTGGAGGGTGCGGTCCGCACCCACGACACGGTGGCCCGCCTGGGCGGCGACGAGTTCGTGGTGGTGCTGGAGGACATCGACCCGGAGGCCGCCGAGGCGGCCGCGTACCGGATGATCGCGGCGCTCGCCGAGCCGGTCGTCGCCGAAGGACACGAGCTTCTGGTACGCGCCAGCATCGGCCTGGCCCACGGGCACACCGGTCAGGACGCCGCCGACCTGCTGCGTCGCGCCGACATCGCCATGTACGCCGCCAAGCACGACGGTGGCGGCAACGTGCAGTCCTACAGCGACGTGATGGCCGTGTCGATCGCCGACACCGCGGCCCTCGGCGCGCAGCTGCAGCACGCGATCACCGACGGCCAGCTGTTCCTGCAATACCAGCCGATCGTCGCGCTCGACACCGGCCGCCTGCGTGGTGTCGAGGCCCTGGTGCGGTGGGCGCACCCGGAGCGGGGCATCGTCCCGCCGGTCGAGTTCATCCCGGTCGCCGAGCGCACCGGCCTGATCGTCCCGCTCGGCGACTGGGTGCTGGTCGAGGCCTGCCGTCAGCTCGCCGCGTGGCGTCACGAGCACGGCGACGCCGCACCCCGGATGCTCAACGTCAACGTCAGCGCCCGCCAGATGCGTGACGGCGGTTTCGTCGACCGGGTCGCGGCCATCCTCAACGAGACCGGGGTGCCCCCGCACCGGCTCACCCTGGAGATCACCGAGAGCACCGCCGTCGCGCTGGGCGAGACGGTCACCCGGCTCGACGATCTGCGGCGGATGGGCATCCGGATCGCCCTGGACGACTTCGGCACCGGCCAGTCGACCCTGACACTGCTCCACGAGCTGCCGGTCGACCAGCTCAAACTCGACCGGTCGTTCACCCAGGGCACCGACACGAGCCGGCGTGACACGATGCCGGCCGCGGTCATCGCGCTGGCCGACGCGGTCGGGCTGGACCTGGTCGCCGAAGGGGTGGAGACCGGCGACCAGGCGGCGCGGCTCGCCGAACTCGGCTACCAGCACGCGCAGGGCTACCACTTCGCCCGTCCGCTGCCGGCCGCCGCGATCCGTGACCTCATGGTCCAGCAGCCCGTCCCGGTGCCGGCGGCGACCTAGTCTGGGGTGATGACGACCCTTGCCGGCCGCACCATCGCGGCCCTGCGCAGTGAGTACGACAGCCTCGCGGACCTGGTCCCGACACTTTCCGCCGACCAGCTGACCGGCCCGTCCGGCGCCTCCGAGTGGACGGTCGCCGACGTCCTGTCGCACCTGGGCAGCGGCGCGGAGATCACCCGGGCCGGTTTCCGGGCCGCGGTGGGCGAGGCCGAGGCACCCGGCCCGGACTTCAATCAGAGCGTGTGGGACCGGTGGAACGCGTTGAGCCCGCAGGATCAGGCCACCGGCTCGATCGCGGCGAACGCGGAACTCGTCGCCGGCCTGGAGTCGGTGCCCGAGGACCGTCACGAGGACCTCCGGGTCCGGACGTTCCTGCCGGACCCGGTGCCGTTCGCGTCGTTCGCCGCCATCCGGTTGAGCGAGGTCGCCCCGCACACCTGGGACGTCCGGGCCGGCCTCGACCCGGCTGCGGCCATCGCCGACGGATCCGCCGCGCTGCTCGCCGAGCACCTCAGCGGCGGCCTGGGCTTCCTGCTCGGTTTCATCGGCAAGCCGAAGGAGGCGCCCGAGCACGCCGTGGTCGAGATCAGCGGCACGGACTACCGGATCGTCATCGACGACTCGGTCCGGCTCACCACCGAGAGCCTGCCGGTGACGGCCACCTTCACCGGTCCGCTGGAGGCCGCGGTGCGGCTGCTCTACGGCCGGCTCGGTCCCGCGCACACCCCGGCCGGCACCGGGGCGACCGGCAACATCACCCTCGACCAGTTGCGGGCGGTCTTCCCCGGTTTCTGACCGGCCGGGCCACGTCGCGTAATCCGCCCGCGCCCTTCCCCCCGGGGCCACGTCACGGAATCCGCCAGCGCCCGTCCCCCGAACCACGTCACGGAATCCGCCCGCGCCCTTCCACCGAACCACGTCACGAAATCCGCCCGCGCCCTTCCACCGAACCACGTCACGAAATCCGCCCGCGCCCTTCCGGGGCCGAGGCCCGTTTGTGAGCCGTCGCTCCGGCACCCCATCGGCCGCCGTTGAGATGTCTGAGCGACGGCTCGCAAAACTGCGAGATCATCGACGGCACCAGCGGGACCTGGTCCTAAGCCTCCCGGCGCGGGCCCAGGTCCCGCCGCGGAGTGGCTCGGCTCAGGGGCAGGCGTGCCGTTCAGGATCCGCGCGGGTACCGGACCACGGCTGACGCAGGCGCCAGTCGCTTGGCTAGCCCGGTGGACGACCGGGCGCCATCACCGCCCACCAGCGACGCCAGACGCACCCCACGGCCGACCGGGTGCGATCACCGCCCACCCAGAGACGCCAGACGCACCCAACAACCCAACGGGCACCACCACCGCCCACCAGAGACGCCGGACCCACCCCACGGCCGACCGGGTGCGATCACCGCCCACCCAGCGACGCCAGACGCACCCCACGACCCAACGGGCACCACCACCGCCCACCAGAGACGCCAGACGCACCCAACGACCCAACCGGGCACCACCACCGCCCACCCAGCGACGCCAGACGCACCCCACGGCCGACCGGGTGCGATCACCGCCCACCACAGACACCCACCCCACCCAACAACCCAACGGGCACCACCACCGCCCACCCAGCGACGCCAGACCCACCCCACGGCCGACCGGGTGCGATCACCGCCCACCAGGGACGCCCACCCCACCCGACAACCCAACGGGCACCACCACCGCCCACCCAGCGACGCCGGACGCACCCGACGGCCCCACCGGGTGCGATCACCGCCCACCACAGACACCCACCCCACCCAACAAATCCTGCTGAAGGTCCTGGCCGGCCGCTGAGCGGGAACCGCGGGCGGTGGACGGGGCAGCCCACCGCCCGCGGGGTCAGGCGGGCCCGGTCAGGGCGGCCCGCAGGATCGGCTCGGCGTCGGCGGCCGCGTCCAGCGTGTCCAGGGCCAGCAGCGCCGCCCCGGTCACCGGCAGTGCCGACAGAACCGTGACGTCGGCCAGCGGCGCCTGGGCACGGATCCCCTCGATCACCCGGTCGTGCAGCTGCGGGATGCGTGCCTGCAACACCCCACCACCGAGGACCACGGCGTGCGGGGCGGCGAGCAGTCCGAGCCGTCCGGCGGCCACCCGGTGCTGGGCCAGGATCTCCTCGGCCTGCCGCCCGACCAGCGCCGACGCCACCTCGTCGCCGGTCGCGGCGATCTCGAAGAGCAGTGGGGTCAGTTCGGGGACACGGTCACGCGACAGGTCACCGAAGTGCAGGGCGATGCTCACCTCCTCGACTGTCGGCCGGCCGAAGTGCGCGGCGACCGCGGCGGACAGGGCGGTGATGCGGCCCCGGCCGTCCTCACCCCGGGCCGCCTCGCGGAGCGCGTGTTCGGCTAGATCATGCCCGCCGCCCCAGTCCCCGGAGACCGGGCCGAGAGCGACGAATCTGGCGGTACGCCCGTCGGCGGCCCGCCCCACACAGTTGGTGCCGGCCCCGCACACGACGACGACCGCGTCCGGCACGGACGTGCCTGCCCGGAGCAGCGCGAAGCAGTCGTTGTCGACCTGTACCCGCCGGGCCCAGTTCTGCGCCGAGACGGCCTCGTGCAGGCGGGTCACCTCGATCGGCAGGTCGGCTCCGGCCAGGTAGACGGCGACCGTCTCGACCGGGGTGCCGGCGGTGATCCCGGCCTGCTCGCGGGCCTCGGCGATCAGGCCACCGAGGACGTCGATCGTGCCGTCCAGGCCGACGTTGTGCGGTGACGACGTGCCACCGCGAACTGTGGCCAGCACCTTGCCGGACGCGTCACCGAGGACCACGTCGGTTTTCGAGTTTCCACCGTCGACCGCCAGGTACAGCGGGTTCATCGCGCCCACGCGAGGTGCTCGCGGCCGGCGGCCAGGAGCCGGTCGGTCAGGGCCTCCGCCTGTTCGTGCTGGCCGATCAGGGGGTGTGCGAGCAGCGCCCGGTAGACCCGGTCACGTCCTCCTCGCAATGCCGCGTCGAGCGCCAGTTCCTCGTACCCCCAGGTGTGTGTGATCAACGCGGCCAGATCGGGCGGCAGTGCGGTGACCGGCAGCGGCGCCGGCCCGTTGAGGCCCGCCCGGGCCGAGACCTCGATGACCGCCGCGTCCGGGAGGAACGGCAGGACGCCGTTGTTGCGCACGTTGACCGAGTGGACCGATGTGTCGTCGAGTCCGGAGAGGGAGGCGATGAGTCCGACGGCGGCCTCGGAGTAGTAGGCGCCGCCGCGCTCGCCGAGCAGCGCCGGCTTCTCGGTGAGGGTGACGTCGCGGTACAGGTCGAGCAGGATCGCCTCGATCTCGGCGACCCGCTGGCCGCGTGTGGCCGACCCGATCGACTGCCGCACGTGCGCGTCGTGTTTGTAGAAATAGGACAGGTAGTAGGAGGGCACCGCGCCCAGCATCCCGATGATCGAGGCAGGAATGTCCACTTCTTCGGATATTTCGGAAATATGATCGCCGAGAAGGCCGGGCAGCCGATCAACGCCGTCCACCACGGCCGCCCGTTCCCAGGTCAGATGGTTCAGGCCGACGTGATCGAGCACGACCGCCGCCGGGTCGACACCCAGGTAGCCGGCGAACCGCCGCTGGAAACCGATCGCCACGTTGCACAACCCGACCGCCCGATGACCGGCGTCCAGCAGCGCCCGCGTCACGATCCCCACCGGGTTGGTGAAGTCGACGATCCATGCCCCCGGTTTCGCCCGCAGGCGCACCCGGTCGGCGACGTCCAGGATCACCGGGACCGTGCGCAGCGCCTTGGCCAGCCCGCCGGCACCGGTGGTCTCCTGGCCGACGCAGCCGCACTCCAGCGGGAACGTCTCGTCGGTGATGCGGGCCCGCTGCCCGCCGACCCGCAGCTGCACGACGACGGCGTCGGCGTCGGTGACCCCGGCGTCCAGGTCGGACGTCCACGTCACCGTCCCCGGATGGCCGTAGTGGCGGAAGATCCGGGCGGCGAACGACCCGACGATCTCCAGCCGTTCGGCCGCCGGGTCGATCAGCACCAGCTCGGAGACGGCCGAACCGAGCCGGGCGAACCCGTCCACCAGCTCGGGCGTGTATGTCGAACCACCGCCGACGACTGCGATTTTCACCCTTTGAATCCTGTCAGCGTGATGCCCTGCACGAATGAGCGCTGGGCGAAGAAGAAGATGATGATCAGTGGCGCCATGGCCAGCACGGTGGCGGCCGTGACCAGGTTCCAGTCGACGTGGTGGACGGTTCGGAACGAGGCCAGGCCGAGCGAGAGCGTCCACGAGCTCTCGTTCTCGCTGGTGTAGAGCAGTGGTCCGTAGTAGTCGTTCCAGCAGTAGAAGAACTGGAACAGTCCGGCGGCCGCGATGCCGGGGCGGGCCATCGGCAGCACCACCCGCAGCAGGGTCCGCCACTCGCCGCAGCCGTCGACGCGGGCCGCGTCGAGGTACTCGCTGGGAATCGTCAGCAGGAACTGGCGCAGCAGGAAGATGCAGAACGCGTCACCGAACAGCGCTGGGATGATCAGCGGGGCGAGCGAGCCGGTCAGGCCGTAACGCGCCCACATCAGGTAGAGCGGAACCGTGACGACCTGAGGCGGCAGCATCATCACGCAGATGACGACGAGGAACATCAGATTCCGGCCGCGGAACTTCAATTTCGCGAGGGCGTACGCCGCGGGCACGCTCGAAACGAGGGTGAGGCAGGTGGCGGTCACGGCGTAGAGGACGGTGTTCAGCAGGTAGTGCGGCAGGGGTGTCGCCTGGAAGACCTTGAGGTAGTTCTCCGGATGCCAGGTGTTGGGCCAGTAGTCGCTGGTCAGGGCTTGGTTGCTGGTCATCAGCGACAGCAGGACGAGGTAGACGACCGGCGTGAGGAACATGATCGCGAGTGCGATGGCGATGCTGTGCCGGGCGATCCAGGCGAGTTTCACGACTCCTCCCCGGAGAAGGCTCTGGCGCGGCGCAGCAGGATCACGGTGACGGAGAGTGCGACCAGGAAGAGCACGATCGCGAGGGCGTTGGCGTAGCCGAGCGCGCTGTACCGGAACCCGACGGTGTAGAGCCACAGTGGATAGGTGAAGGTGGAGCCCTCCGGGTAGCCGAAGGACTGGGAGATCCCGGCGCCGACGGTGGCCTGCCCGCTGGCGATCGAGCCGGCCACCGCCGCCTGGTCGAAGTACTGCAGTGTGTAGATGACGCCGGTGACCGCGGCGAACAGGATCACCGGGCGGATCGTCGGCAGTGTGATCGACCGGAACTTGTGCCAGGCGTTCGCGCCGTCCAGCGACGCGGCCTCGTAGAGGCTCTCCGGGACACCCAGCACCGCCGCCAGGAAGATGATCATCAGGTCGCCGATGCCCCACAGGCCGAGCAGGACCAGCGACGGTTTCGCCCAGGCCGGCGAGTTGAACCAGAGCGGCCCGTCGATGCCGACCATCTCCAGGACGTGGTTGACCGGGCCGGTGCCCGGCTTGAGCAGGTAGACGAACGCGATGGTGGCGGCCACCGGCGGCACCAGGGCCGGCAGGTAGAAGATCGTCCGGAAGAACCCGGCACCCTTCTTGAGCTGCACCAGCAGCATCGACAGGCCGATCGCGCCGAGGATGCGGATCGGGACGAAGACCACGACCATCCAGAGCGTGTTGCGGACGGCCTGGAGCAGGAAGGGATCCCCACCCATCCGCCGATAATTCTCCAGACCGACCCATCGGGGTACGGACAACAGGTCGAACTGGGTGAACGAGAAGTAGATCGCCGAGATCAGTGGGTAGACGAAGAAGAGCGCGATGCCGAGGAGCGCGGGCGCGACGAAGGTGAACGTCGTCGCGCCCCGGCGCAGGGAGGTGCCCGTCACCTGGGTCAGCCGCCCAGCGACATGACGCTGTCGATCTGCTTGTCCGCCTCCAGCAGGCCCTGGTTCAGGTCGGCGACCTTGCCGGACTGGTAGCTGGTCAGGAACGTCCCGAAGGTCTCCTGGTAGGCGGGCCCGGACTTCGACGGCGGCGAGGTCATCGAGTTCGGGTTGTTGAAGATGTCGATGAACGCCTTGAAGTCCTGGTCGGCGTTGAGTCCCGGGTCGGCGATAGCGGTGGTCGTGGTCGGCACGTTCTTCAGCAGCCCGGCCAGCTTGATGACCGCCTTGTCGTCGGTGGTCAGGTACTTGATCAGTTCCCAGGCCGCCTCGGGGTTCTTGGCGTTCTTGCTGATGCCGACGATGTTGCCGGTCACGTAGCCACCGCCGTAGCGGGCCGGGTCGCTGGTCGGGAGCGGCGCCACCCCGTACTTCAGGTCCGGGGCCTGGTCCTTGAGGAAGGCGAGACGGTACTCGGCGTCGACGTTGATCGCGACCTGGCCCTTCTGGAAGGCGTTGTCGGCGCTGAACTCGTCACCCAGCGAAGCCTTGAACTTGGTCAGGTTCTCGTAGCCGTACCAGTCGACGAGGTTCTTCTGCCAGGCAAGCAGGGTCTTCCAGCCGGGGTCGGTGCCGACCGCGCTCTTGCCTTCGGGGGTGAGCCATTCGGCGCCGGTGGCCGGGGCGAGGTGCGACGCCGAGTTCTCGTAGAAGTCGTAGAGCGGCAGGAACCCGACGGTCTTGAGCGAGCCGTCCGGGTTGCGGACGGTGAGCTTCTTGGCGTACTCGGTCAGCTCGTCGAGGGTCTTGGGCGGCGCGGTCAGGCCGGCCTGGGCGAAGAGGTCCTTGTTGTAGTACATGCCGTACGCGTCGGCGAGGAACGGCATGGCGCAGCGTTTGCCGCCGAACTCGGTGTACGTCCGGGTCGTCGCGTTGAGCTTGGTCAGGTCGACCTTGTCGCGGGCGATGTACGCGTTGAGGTCCACCCACGCCCCGGAGGAGCAGAACTTGCCGACGATGTCGGTGGAGTAGGACAGCCCGATGTCCGGCCCGTTGCCCGCGCCGATCGCCTGGGTGACCTTGGAGTCGTCCTGTCCGGACTTGACGGTGACCTTGATGTTCGGGTGGCCGTCGGAGAAGTCCTTGATCACCTCGTCGATGGCCTTGGCCTCGCGCTCGGTGAAGAAGTGCCACAGCTCGACCGTCCCGGACACCGCGGTCCCGGGGTCGGCGATCTTGTTGTCCTTGGGTGCGGGGGTGCACCCGCCCGTCAGAAAAACCGCTGTTGTCATGACAAAAAGGGCATGGGGTATCCGCTTGTTCACTATGTCGGCCTTTCGCAGGGTGTCTAGCTGTCCCGAATGGCGGTGATGAGGGCTTCCCGGACCGCGGCGAGACCGGCGTCGAGCGCGCCGACCAGCACCGCGTCGTCATCGATGGCGGTGACGGCGAACGAGCTCTCCAGCGGGGCGGCCCGCCGGAACGCGTCGTTCACCGCACCGAGCAGGGTGTCGCCGCCGGCCTGGGCGATCGGGCCGGCGAGGACCACGAGGTAGGGGTCGAGGATGGCGGTCACGGCGGCCAGGCCGACCACGATCCGGTCGGCCAGGGTGTGCACGAACTCCTCCACCCCACCCGCGGCAGCGGCGGCGGCCACCTCGGCCGGGGTGTCACCGCCGACGCCGTTGTCGCGGGCCAGATCCATGATCGCGGCGCCGCCGAAGAGGTCCTGGAGGTCGAGCTTGCGGTGCGGGGAGTCGGGTGAGTAGAGCGGCACGTATCCGATCTCGCCCGCTCCCCCACGGGTGCCGCGCAGCAGCGTGCCGTTGATGTCGATGGCCAGACCGAGGCCGTCCTGGCCGATCCAGAGCAGAGCGAAGTTCTCCGCGTCCTGCCCCGCACCACGCCGCCGCTCGGCCACCGCGGCCAGGTTGACGTCGTTGTCCACGCCGACGTCGGTGCCGAGCTCGGCGGCGATCGCGGACCGCAGGCCGGGCCGGTCGAAGCCGGGCACGTCGACCAGGCGGATCGTGTCGGTGCGCGGGTCGTAAGAGCCGGGCACGCCGAGCTGCACGTGCCGGATCAGTCCCGCCTCGACGTCCGCCTGCACGCACAGCCGGCCGGCCACATCGGAAACCACGGCCACCGGGTCGGCGCCGAGGAAGTCGACGCGCGCCTCGAACCGGGCCCGCACCGTCCCGGTCAGGTCACAGAGCGCGGCCACCACCGACGGGGTGCCGCTGGTCCCGACGTCACGCACCGAGATCGCGACGGCGTAGGCCGCGTCCGGGTTGGCCGCGTAGACCTCGGCATTCGGCCCCGGCCGGCCGCTGGCGTGCCCGACGACATCGACCAGCCCGGCCTCGGTCAGTCGGCGCAGCACCTCGGAGATCGTCGGCGTGGAGAGCGCGGTCAGCTTGCGGAGGTCGGCCCGGGTGAGATTGCCCGGCTCCAGCAGGAGCTCCAGGGCGGCACTCTCGTTCATGGCGCGCAGCAGTTTGGACGAGCCGGCCAGCCGCGCCATCCGGGCCTCCGTAATAGGCAAAGTGTTTAACAGTTGGCTCATCCTGTGCCACCGGGGCGCCCGCGTCAAGCCCATCAGCAAACATTGATAAAGCTACTTAACAGTCGTAGAGTCCGTCCCCAACGCGCGCGCCACCCCATCATTCCCCCTCTCACAGGAGCGCCATGATTCGCGTCAGGACAATCGCCTACGCAACATCAGGCCTGGTCATCGCCGGCACGGCACTGATCGTCGGACTACTTCCGGCCAGCGCCGCCACCGTCGGCCCGATCAAGGGCCTCGGCGGCAAGTGCATCGACGTCGCCGGCGCGGCGACCGCCAACGGCACCGCGATCCAGCTCTACGACTGCAACAACAGCGCCGCGCAGCAGTGGACCGTCGGCAACAGCGACGGGACGATCCGGGCGCTGGGCAAATGCCTCGACGTCACCGCGGCGTCGACCGCCAACGGCGCCAGGATCCAGCTGTACGACTGCAACGCCACCGGCGCCCAGAGGTGGACCGCCACCAACGGAACGCTCGTGAACACCGGGTCGGGCAAGTGTCTCGACGTCACCGGCAACACCAGCACCAACGGCACCCGGCTGCAGATCTGGACGTGCTCCGCCACGGCCAACCAGACCTGGACCCTGCCCGGCGGTGCCACCACCCCGGCCGGGAAGAACCTCGACGATCCGGCGAAGAAGGACGTCGCCATGCAGATCGTCTCCGCGGCCGAGAACTCGTCACTGAACTGGCGGGCCCAGTTCTCCTACATCGAGGACATCGGCGACGGCCGCGGTTACACCGCCGGGATCATCGGCTTCTGCTCGGGCACCGGCGACATGCTGGAACTCGTCGAGGCCTACACCGCCACCAAACCGTCGAACGTGCTGGCCAAGTACCTGCCGGCGCTGCGCGCCGTCAACGGCACCTCGTCGCACGCGGGCCTCGACCCCAACTTCACCCGCGACTGGAAGACCGCGGCATCCGACTCGGTGTTCCAGGCCGCACAGGAGTCCGAGCGCGACCGGGTCTACTTCAACCCGTCGGTCCGGGACGGCAAATCCGACGGGGTACGGGCACTCGGGCAGTTCGCCTACTACGACGCGTCGGTGGTGCACGGCTACGAGGGCATGCGGTCCATCCGTACCCGCGCTCTGAAGAAGGCGAAGCCGCCCGCGCAGGGCGGTGACGAGCGCGCCTGGCTCAACGCGTTCCTGGACGAGCGGGTCGTCGAGATGAAGAAGGAGGCGGCCCACGAGGACGTCACCCGGATCGACACCGCACAACGGGTGTTCCTGAACAACGGCAACTTCGACCTGAACACGCCGCTGGACTTCAGCGTCTACGGCGACCCGTTCCACATCGGCTGAGGCCGGCCCGGGGCCCCGCTCCGGCGGGGCCCCATCTATTGACTGCCGTCGACCCCAACGGTAAAGATCCCATCCCATCCCATCGTGCGACCCAACGAAGGGCCCCCTATGCGTCGCCTCGCCCGAGCCGGAACCGCCACCGGCTTCGCCGTGCTGCTCCTCGCGGCCACCGCCACCCCGGCATTCGCCGACCCGCCCGCCAACCTCCCGCAGAACGCCGGCGGGTACGAGCAGTCGTTCTCCCCCGCGTTCGACTACGACGGCGACGGCTGCTACGCCACCGCCGCCATCGGCCCCGACGGCACCCTCGCACCCGGACTGAAGACCACCGGCGCGGTCAACGGCAGCTGCCGCGACCAGTGGGACCTGGACAACTCCCAGACGTACGCCCGGTCGAAATGCAACAACGGCTGGTGCGCGATCGTCTACGCCAGCTACTTCGAGAAGGACCAGGCCGTCGCCGGCAGCGGACTCGGCGGCCACCGGCACGACTGGGAACACGTCATCTCGTGGGTCAACCAGGCGACGAACCAGGTCGACTACGTCAGCACCACCCAGCACAGCTCGCAGAAGACGTACGCCCGCTCGCAGGTCCGCTTCGACGGCACCCACCCGAAGGTCGTCTACCACAAGGACGGCCTGTCCACACACTTCTTCCGCCTCGCCAACAGCAACGACGAGCCGCCGGAGAACCACTACCACAACTGGCGCTACCCGCCCCTGGTCGACTGGAACGGCTACCCGAGCACCGCGCTGCGCGACCGCTTGATGGCCGCCGACTTCGGCTCGGCCACCATCAAGATCAAGGACGGCTCGTTCGAGTATCTCCTGAACGCCGCCAAGCCGTCCGGCATCAGCTTCGATCCCTACGCCTGATCCCCCGGGTCCCGCCTCCACCGGATGCGGGACCCCGCACCTCACGGTGAGAGCGTTCTCTCGTTGCGACGGCTTCCCAGTTGGCGTTCGCCAAGATGATCGCCGGCGCGATCATGGTCGCCTTCGCCGCCGTCTGGTTTGTGGTCAGGACTCCGGCCCAGGCCCTCTACCGCTGCACCCGCCGCCTGCTGGGCTACCACTCCTGACCCCTGACCAGCCGATCCTGCCCGATCGGCCACCGAGAGCGGCGGCCGATCGGGCAGGATCCGGCGCTACAGGCGGGCCAGCGCCGACGGCGGGTCCTCGATGGCATCGGCCACCGAGCGCATGAACCCGGCCGCCGTCCCGCCGTCACAGATCCGATGATCGAAGACGAAGGACAACTGCGCGATCTTGCGTACGGCCAGAGCGCCACCGACCACCCACGGCCGATCGATGATCCGCCCGATCCCGAGCATGGCCACCTGCGGATGGTTGATGATCGCCGCACTGCCGTCGACCCGGAACGCGCCGTAGTTGTTCAGCGTGAACGTTCCCGCCGACAGCTCCGCCGGAGTGGACTCACCGCGCAGTGCCCGTCCCGTCACCGCACGGATCGCGGCGTCGAGGGTCGTGGTCGTCATCGTCTGCGCGTCCGTGACGGCCGGAACGACCAAGCCGCGGGGACTCTGCACGGCGATGCCGAGGTTGATCCGGTCGAGTTCGACGATCTCCTGCCGTTCGGTGTCGAGCCGCGCGTTGAAAACCGGATACTCCCGCAGCCCCGCCACCACGAACCGCGCCACATAGGCCATCAGCCCCGGCGACCCGGGTTTGGCCCGGCCGCGTTCGCGCAGCTCCCACAGGGCGGTCGCGTCGACGTCCACCCACACCGTGGCCTCGGGGATCTCGGCCCGGCTGCGGCTGAGAACCGTCGCCACCTGCTTCCGGAACCCGCTGAGCGGAACACGCCGCTCACCGGCGAAGGCGGCATCGACGGGGGCGGCGGGAGGTGCGGTCCGGGACGCGGCCTCGACGTCCTGACGGGTGATCACGCCGCCCGGGCCGGTGCCGGACAGCGCGGTCAGATCGACGCCGCTGTCCCGGGCGAGCCGCCGGACCAGGGGCGACGACACCTTCGGCACGGCACGCGAGGCCGGTGGCGTAGCGACCGTGACGGGCCGGGCCGCCGCCTCAGGTGCGGCCGACCGCACCGACGAGGCCGATGAGGCAGGTGCGGAGGGCGGGGTGGGGGCGGCCGGCGGGAGCGGGGTCGCCGGCGGGGTGGGGGCGGACGGGCGGGTCGGGGGTTCGGGGGCGGAAGGGCGCTGGTTCCGGGGGCGGCGGTGTCGCGTCGTCGTGGCCGGGCCGGGCGTTGTGCCGTACCCGATGAGGACGTTTCCGGAACCTGCCCGCTCCTCCTCCCGGTAGGTCTCGGCCGCGGTGACCGACGTCTGCGCCGGGGTCTCGGCCGCGCCCTGCGCGGCGACCGTGATCAGCGGCGAGCCGACGTCGAGGGTGGTGCCCTCGGCGGCGTGCCGGGTCGCGACCCGGCCGGCGTGCGGCGACGGCACCTCGACCACCGCCTTGGCCGTCTCCACCTCGACGACCGGCTGGTCCACGGCGATGATGTCGCCCTCGTCGACGAGCCAGCGCACGATCTCCGCCTCGGTCAGTCCTTCGCCGAGGTCGGGCAGGAGGAAGGTCCGGGCGGTCACGCGTACTCCCATTGCAGCTCGTCGACGGCGTCGAGGATGCGGTCGACCGACGGGAGGTGGACGTGTTCGAGTTTCGGCGGCGGGTAGGGGATGTCGAATCCGGTGACCCGGCGGATCGGGGCGTGCAGCGAGTGGAAGCAGCGTTCGGTGACCCGGGCCACCACCTCGGACGACACGCTGGCGAACCCGGCGGCCTCGGCGACGACGACGGCGCGGCCGGTGGAGCGGACGGCGGCGCAGACCGTCTCGTCGTCGAACGGCACGATCGAGCGCAGGTCGACGACCTGCAGGCTACGGCCTTCCTGGGCGGCGGCCTCGGCGGCCTCCAGGGCGACCGGTACGGCCGGGCCGTATGCGATGAGGGTGGCGTCGGTGCCGGGCCGCCGGACGACGGCCTTGCCGATCGGTGCGACCGGTGCGGTGAGGTCGGCTTCGGACCGGGAGAAGTAGAGCTTCTTCGGTTCGAGGAAGACGACCGGGTCGGGTGACTCGATCGCTTCGCGGAGCAGCCCGTACGCGTCGGCCGGGTCGGACGGCGCGATGACGTGCAGGCCGGGGGTGTGCGCGTAGTAGGCCTCGGACGAGTCGCAGTGATGCTCGACCCCACCGATGCCGCCCGCGTAGGGGACCCGGATGACCAGCGGCACCCCGACCCGGCCGCGGGTGCGGTTGCGCATCTTCGCCGCGTGGCTGACCAGCTGCTCGAACGCCGGGTAGGCGAACGCGTCGAACTGCATCTCGACGACCGGGCGCATGCCGTTCATCGCCATCCCGATCGCCATGCCGAGGATCCCGGACTCGGCGAGCGGGGTGTCGAAACAGCGCTGGTCACCGAACTCGGCGGTCAGGCCGTCGGTGACCCGGAAGACGCCGCCGAGCGGGCCGACGTCCTCACCGAAGACGACGACGGTGCTGTCGGCGCGCATGGCGTCGCGCATCGCCCGGTTGAGGGCGGTGGCCATGGTGAGCTTCTCGGCGGTCATCGGTCCTCCTCACGGGACAGTTCGTCGGCGACCAGGGCCTGCTGTTCGCGCAGCTGGGGGGTGGGTTCGGCGTAGACGTAGGCGAACAGGTCGCGGTAGTCGGAGACCGTCTCCTCGTTCAGTCCGGCGCGCATCCGCTCGGCCATCTGTTCGGCGCGGTCGGCGTACTCCCGCGCATGATGATCGTCGAGAAGCCCGTGCCCCCGCAGATAGGTCTCCAGCCGGATGATCGGGTCGCGGGCCAGCCACGGGGTGACCTCGTCGGCGTCGCGGTAACGGCCCGGATCGTCGGCGTTGGTGTGCGCCTGCACCCGGTAGGTGTGCGCCTCGACCAGCTGCGGGCCCTCGCCGGCACGTGCCCGGGCCACCGCCGCGCCGAGCACCCTGAGCAGGGCGGCCACGTCGTTGCCGTCGACACGTTCGCCGGGCACGCCGTACCCCACGCCCTTGTGCGCCAGCGACGGCGCCGCCGTCTGGCGGGCCAGCGGCACCGAGATCGCATATTCGTTGTTCTGGATGAAGAAGACGACGGGGGTACGGAACACCGCAGCGAAGTTGAGCGCCTCGTGGAAGTCGCCCTCGCTGGTCGCGCCGTCACCGCAGACCGCCATCACGACGGCCGTCTCGCCCCGCAGCCGTGCGGCGTGCGCCACCCCGACCGCGTGCAGCAGATGCGTGGCCAGCGGCGTCGCCTGTGGCGCGACCCGGGTGGCGTGCGGGTCGTAGCCGCTGTGCCAGTCGCCGCGCAGCAGGGTGAGCGCCTGCACCGGGTCGACACCGCGGGCCACGATCGCCGCGCTGTCCCGGTAGGTGGGGAACAGCCAGTCGCCGTCGCCGAGCACCTGGACGCAGGCGACCTGGCATGCCTCCTGCCCGTGCGAGGAGGGGTAGACGGCCAGTCTGCCCTGGCGGACCAGGGCGTTCGCCTGGTCGTTGAAGCGCCGGGCGGAGATCAGGGCAGCGTACGCGCGGACCAGTGCCTGAGGGTCGGGCAGATCGTGGCCGACGTGCGGAACGGGGTGGCCGTCCGGGTCGATGAGCGTCACCGGCTCCGTGGACGGCAGCAGGAGAGCTGCGTCACGTGTCATGCACGGATTCTGGCGAGCTTGCCAAACGATCACCATAGGTGCGGAAAAGACGAGATATT
Source organism: Actinoplanes subglobosus (assembly GCF_042650585.1). Lineage (NCBI taxonomy): Bacteria > Bacillati > Actinomycetota > Actinomycetes > Micromonosporales > Micromonosporaceae > Actinoplanes > Actinoplanes subglobosus. The sequence goes on along the minus strand of NZ_JBHSBL010000028.1, from coordinate 164,648 downwards.
GTTTCGCGTCAGCCCCGTTGCGAGGGCCGATCGTCCAAACGTGGAGGGCCGCAGGCCCGGCCGGGAAGACAGGTGGCCAGGTGCTCGACGACACCGATCGGCGGATCCTCGCCGAGCTCGGACGGGACGGGCGGATGTCCATGCGGACCCTCGCCGAGACCCTGCACATCTCCCGGGCCAACGCGTATGCCCGGGTTGCCCGGTTGCAGCAGACCGGGGTGATCCGGGGCTTCCACGCGGACGTCGACCCGGTCGCGGCCGGGCTGACCACTGCCGCCTACGTGACCCTCAACCTCCAGCAGGCGAACTGGCGTGAGGTCCTCGCACGCCTGCGGGCCCTGCCGGGGGTGGTGCACATCGGGCTGGTCGGCGGCGACTTCGACGTGATCCTGCTGGTCCGGGTGGCCGACAACACCGAGCTGCGGCACCTGGTCCTCGACGAGATCCAGGGCATGGCGGGCGTGGTCAGCACCCGCACCCTGCTGCTCTTCGAGGAGTCCAGCCCCTAGGCCGCGTTTCGGAAGTCGGCCACGCCGAAGCCCCGGCCGAATTCCGAAACGCGGCCTGGACGGCCCAGCGCCCGTCAGCCGACGACCGGCAGGGTCACCGCCAGCGGCCACGACACCACGGCCGCGCCGGTCAGGGCGATCAGCCACGCGGGCACGGCGAACCGGTTGAGGAGCACGCTCCACAACACCTGCCACAGCAGCAGGCCGATCAGCGGGACCAGCACCAGCACCACGAACCCGTGGGTCAGACCGGTGACCGCCGCACCGGCCAGGCCGGCCACGAACACCGCCGCGATCGCCGGCAGCGTCCGCGGGTCACCGCCGGCGATCCGCTCGGCACCGAAGGCGAACAGCGCGAACGCGGCCCAGACGATCAACAGCAGCCACCAGCGGTCACCGACGGGCAGGGCGTGGGTCAACCCGAGATGCACGGGTACGGCGACCGCGACCACCGCGTACGGAATGGTGAGGAGCATGCGCGGACGGAAGGCCGGGCGCTCCCCGCGGGGTGCGAAGGCGAGCAGCCCCGCTCCGATGACGGTCGCGTAGGCGGCCACATATCCGGCGATCGCCAGTGGCAGCCGGGTCGTGGGGAGCAGCCAGGCGGCCACCGCCCCCGCCGCCGTGGCGGCCGCCGCCACCGCCACGGTCCGGAGGCGGAACCGTCCGGCCGGCTTGACCGGGGTGCCACCGACCAGGACGAGGAGCGGGTGGAGCCCGAGGACGAAGGCCAGCACCAGCACGGCTGCCCCGGCGAGGCGCCGCCCGGGGAACGGGAGGGCGTCACCGGTGAGCGGGCCGCCGAACGCCTGATCCAGCCAGTCCACCGTGGCCCGGTGCGTCTCCGGCGCGTACAGCACGGTGATGTGCTCGACGCCGGGGACGACCCGGACCGCGCGGTCGGCGCGCTGCGCGGCGACCTCGGTGGCCACCGACCGGAAGCCGGGGAACTCCAGCGCGCCCACCACGGTGAGCAGGCGCGCCGGGCGCTCGGCGGACGCGACGACCGCGCTGGGCAGGGAGATCGCCACCGTCGCGGTCACATCCGGGTGCGCGGCGGCGTACCGCGTGACGGCGCCGGCCCCCATCGAGTGCCCGACCAGCGCGATCCGGGCCGGGTCGACGCCGGGCAGCGACCGCAGGTGGGCGACCGCCACGCCGAGATCCTGCTGGAGCGCCTCGGTGGACGCGTCGGTGCCCGCGACCTGGTCCGGCAACGGTCGCCGGTTGGCCCCGTGGCCGGAGAGGTCGAGCAGCACGACGACGTAGCCACGGGCGGCCAGCGTGTCACCGAACGGCGCCATCAGTCTCGCCGACCCGGAGAACCCGTGCGCCACGACCACACCGGGCCGGGCACCGTCCCCGGACGGGTGCACCACGTCGAGCGGCACCCCGGCCGTGGTGACGTGCTCCCGGCGCGCACCGTGGCCGGCGCCGCCGATCAGCCAGGCCCCACCGGCCACCAGGACCAGCAGGAGCAGCAGCGTTCGTCTCAAGGGGATCCCTTCGGCTGATGAATCGGGGTCACAACAGGCCGGCCAGCTTGTAGAGCACCAGGGAACCGGCGACGGCCACGTTGAGGCTCGACCCGGTGCCGGCCATCGGGATCTCCACAGCGCCGTCCAGCAGGTCGAGGGCCTCCGGTGGGATGCCGGTCGCCTCGTGCCCGAGCACCATGACGGTCCGCCGCCGGGCCGCGGGCAGGTCGGCGAGCCGGACCGCCTCGTCGGCCAGCTCCACCCCGAGGATCGCCGACCCGGCCTTCCGCTCGGCGGCGAGCCAGTGCAGCGGACTGCCGACACGATGGACGCAGGTGGGCTCGCGCAGCGTGTTGCCGCGGGCCAGAGCCGCGTCCACCCAGCTGAACGACGGCACCGCGAGGCAAGCCCCGACGGCGTCACAGGTGCGCAGCAACGTACCGAGATTGGCGTCGTGCATCGGCCACAGCGGCGCCGCGACGAGATGCCCCCAGCAACGGTGGCGGCGTGGCCGCCGGGCCGACCGGATCTCCCGCGGGGTCCGGACCCGGATCGACGGCTTCACCACAGGGAATCGGAGACGCTCCGGAGAACGAGGATCATGAGAAACGTGCTTCGCGGCGCACGCGGGCCATCGACGAAAGCGTGATCTGAGTCCGAAGAGTACCGCTCAGGTGAGGTCGCCGGCCAGGAGGTCCATCAACAGGCCGTCGTGCCAGGTGCCGTCCGGGCCCCGCTCGTAGGCGCGCATCACCCCGACCGGCCGGAAACCGACCTTGGCGTAACAGCGGATCGCGGCCTCGTTGTCGGCCGCCGGATCGATCACCAGGCGATGGTGCCCGAGATCGTCGATCAGGTGCCGGGCGACGGCCCGCACCGCGTCGGCCCCCAGACCACGGCCGTGGACCCGCGGGTCGAGGAAGATGTCGATGCCCGCGTGCCGGTAGTCGGGGTCGGCCTCCTCGCTGTACTGGACGGCGCCGACGACCCGCCCCTCGAACACGATCGCGAACACCCGCGTGTCCGGGTCGGCGAGGCTCTCCGCGACGTCGGCGGCCAGGTCGTCGCCGCCGCCCCACCGCCCGTGGACCTCGGGTGTCGACCGGATCGCGGCGAGCGGCGCGACGTCGCCCTCCGTCGCGGGCCGCAACTGGACCAGGCTTCCGTTCCGCATGCCGGAAACCTATCGGCCCGTTTCGTCGGGGACCTCACCGCGGCACCGGAGGAGGCGGCGGGCGGGAAACGGAGTCGAGAGGATGGGTGGCCGGATGCTCGAATGCAGCCGCCGCGGCCGCGAGCGGACCCGGCGATGACGGATCGGCCTCATATCATGGCTCCGTGCCGTCAGACTTCGTCCTCAAGTCCATGAACGCCGCGCACCGCGCCCTGCTCCGGTTCACCGGCGGGCGCATCGGCTATCAGGCCATCGGGATGCCCGTCCTGGAGCTGATCACCATCGGTCGTCGCTCCGGCGCCCCTCGTGCGGTGATGCTCACTTCGCCGATCCGTGACGGCGACGCCTATGTCGTGGTGGCCTCCCGCGGCGGCGACGACCGGCATCCGGCCTGGTTCCTCAATCTGCGGGACGAGCCGCGGGTGGAGGTCGCCGTTCAGGGTGGACCGCGCCGTCCGATGCTCGCCGCCGTCGCGTCGCCGGAGGAGCGAGCCCGCCTGTGGCCGGTGATCACCGCCGGTTTCCGCAACTACGCGGGCTATCAGGAACGGACCGAGCGCGAGATTCCGCTGGTCCTGCTCCACCCGACTTCTTGACGGCCGGGCCGGCACACCTCGGCGCGGTACTGGAGGGCCTAGCCGGCAACCCCGCGCTGCCGCCCGCGCGCGGCCCCGGGCCGGCTGATCGCCGATCCGGGGCCGCCATTTCCGCCTGCGGCTGGCCGAATCCGATCATGACCCGGTGGACCTGCTGCCGGTGTCCGTGATGGAACAACTCCTCTCGATGTGATCTGCGCCACTACCCGTACCCTTTGCGGTGATCTTGTTGATTGATGTTGATCCCCATCGGTCCCCGTCGAGCTAGGGTGTGCCGTTCGTTACGGGGAGGAAGCCATGAATCTGCTTTTCAGCATCATCAAGAACCGGTGGGCCGCACTGATCGTCGGTCTCATCCTGATCCCGCTCGGGCTCGTCAACGCGAACTCGACGGAGCAGGTCACCTGCGGCAGCCAGGTGATGCACGAGGGTGACATCTGCGAGACGACCCGCCGCGGTTCCACGACGGAGCGCTCCTTCGAGGAGCAGAAGCAGAACGACGTGACCGGCGGTTACATCCTCGCCGGCATCGGCGGCGTGCTGCTCCTGGCCGGCGTGACCCAGTTCGTCGTGCGCGCCCGTCGCCGTTCGTCGGCCGCCGCCGAGAGCGACGCCACCGGGACCACCGCCACCGACAACGCCGCGGCGCCCACCACCACGGCCTGACACCGGCGATCCGGGCAGGTGCACCGCGCCTGCCCGGACGTCAGCGGTCGGAGACGCCGATCTGCGCCATGGTGGTGCCGTCGGACTCCCGGCCGAGCAACTCGTGGTAGCGCTCGGGATCCGCCTCGGCGATGGCCCGGGCGCGCGCCACGAGGTGGTGCAGGTTCGGCGGGAAGTAGTCCTCCACCAGCAGGAACCCGCGTGACAACCACTCGCGCGTCGGCGGATGCCCGTGCTCCACGAAGGCGGCCAGGCACGCGTTGCGGTAGTCGGCCCGCAGGTCGGCCACGTCGTCGTCGGCGGCCCGGCTCTCCGGGGTGGGCCGCTCCTCACGAAAGTCCTCGAACGAGCGGTACCGCAGACTCACCTGCGACCAATACCACGCCCGGACGGCACAGACCTTCTTGTGTGCGGGCTCGTGCTCGACGACCGAGATCAGGTACCGCTGGACGGCACGCCGCCCGACCACCGCCATCACCGGGTGCAGCAACTGCTTGTTGGCGGACACGTCCTCGTCGCAGGCGACCGCGGCGAGCACCCGCGGGGCGCAGGCGGCAGCGGTGTCAGGATGCTCCCTCAGGACCTCGCCGAGATGCATGCGCCTGCGCTCACGACGGTGATAGGCCCGGAAAGCCTGGTCACTGCGATAGGGCTCGGGCGGCTCCTCGGGTCGCCAGCCCGGATCGACCTCGGCGAGCAACTCGTCGAGCCGCTGATCGAACTCCGACACGAGATCACCGTCGGACCAACTCTCCATGATGTAAGCATGCCTCGCGTTCTCAACCGGTGACGCGGCCCTCGGCGGTGTCGACCACATAGCAGGCGCAGTGCAGGATCTCCAGCAGCGCGGCCCGGACCTGCCGGATCGCCTCCTCGTCCACATCCAGTGACAGCCGGCAGTCGCGGTGGAACCCGAACAGCTCGACGGCCCGCGAACCCAGCTCGAGCGACAGCTCCGTCCCGATCAGCGTCCACGCACCGGGCCCCGGCGCCACCCGCCCCGCACCGTCGACGAGCTCGTCGACCCAGCCCTCGAACCGCGCCCGGATCTGCATGACACGGACCCCCTCGTTGTCGAGGGTCAGTGTGAGATCGTCTTCGGTCTCCCGAACATCGATCCGGTCGACGCGCAGTCTCGTGCTCTCCACGCCCCGGACCGTACAGCGCCCCACCACCCCTCGCACACAAGCCGGCCTGAGCCGTTGCTTCAGCCGGGTACCACCGCGGCCAGAGGCCGAGGCCTGGCGCCGGAAGGACGCAGGGAAAGGCGCTGCGGAGCCGGTCAGGCGTTACGGAGCTGATCCAGGACCAGCGGGTCGATCGCGCCGGCGACGATGCGTTCCTCCAGGTTCTCGATGCCGGCCCAGTCGGCCAGGGCCTCGTCGAGGTCGGTGGCGGTGTGACCGATCTTGGTCAGCCTCGTGCGGACCTCGCCGGCGATCGCGCCGGTGAGCGGGATCAACGTGGCCGGGTCGGGGCGTTCGAAGTAGAGCGTGTGCAGCTCCAGCAGGCGGGCCAGTTCGGTCACCGGGTCCGGGTGGTCGTCGACCCGCAGGTCGGCGAGGACGTCGCTGGTGCCGCCGTATCCCATACCCTTCGCCACGACGAGCAGCGCCGCGCTCTGCCGGCCGCGACGGTCGCCGCCCGCCAGGTCACCGGCGCGCAGCGCGTCGAGCAGCCGGTACGGGAACCGCGGCTGCCCGGCACCGCCCAGCCAGGCGGTCTCCATGTCGGCGACCACCTGTGGCCCGGTAAGCATGTTGCCCTGGATCGCGTAGCCGTCGCCGGCCACGCCGCCCGCCCAGGGGTGGCACTGGTCGCCGGTGAAGGTGGCGCCCGGGCCCTCCACGCCGACCACGCCGACCTGCCGTTGCCCGACGGTTCCCTCGTCGCCGGCGATCAGTGCCCGCACGGTGCCGGTCGCGGACACCCCGGTGCCGAGCAGGGTCAGCGCCTGCGGGCGGTAGGCGAGGTTCGCGTACGACTGGGTGGCGATCGCGCCGACGTCGGCGAGGGCTGCCGGCACGGCCGCGCCGGCGCCGAGGAACTTGCTGGCCACAGCGACGCCGAGGGTGGTGCCGTCGGCGGACCGGGCAACGATCGAGAAGGTCATGGCGAGACGGTAGCGGTTCGCCGCTTCCCGCCGTCGGTGTATTCGCTGAGCAATTTCATCCTTTTGTCGGGTTTAGATGCGAATGTCAGCCAGAAGAGCCTGTCGGCGAAGCGGAGACTGGACATGACGCTCGTGGATGACCCGTACGGACCGGTCCGGCGGACGGTGGCGTTCGTAGCCTCGATGATCCTGCTGCTCGGATCGGCACGATCGGGCGCCTCCGAGATAACCATGTGGGTGGCGTTCGGGGTCTTCGTCAGCATCGCGACGATCTGGATCCGCGGGCAGTACGCCGACAGCCTCGACGGCCGGCAATGGGTGGTCCCGTGGCGGGCCGGAGTGGCACTCGCCGTCATGGCCCTCGCCGTTCTCCTGGTGCCGGCCGCGGAGTGGTTCGGCACCGGGTTCTGCGGGGTCGGCGCGCTCGTCGTCCTCTACCTGCTGGCCGGGTCGTTCCTCACCCATCTGCGGCAGAGCCCGTCGGTGCCGGTGTGGCGCCTGCGGGTGCGGACCGGCCGCTTCGGTGTCGGGCTGACCGCCGCCGGGGTCGCGCTCGTCACCGCGGGCGTGCTGCTGCTCGCGTCGGGCCTGCCGATTCTCGTCGGCGCGGTGCTCCTCGGGCTGGGTGTCCTGCTGTTCCTGCCGGTCGGGCTGGCGCTCGCCGCCGAAGGGGCACTGCGGTCGCTGTGCAGGCGCGACCGGGCCGCCGCGCTGCTGTGGGGGCTGGGCGTGGGCGGAGCCGCCGTGTTCGCCCTGGCCACCTGGTTCGCCGTCGACGTGAGCGCCTCCCCGTGGCTGACCCCGATCCTGGTGGTCCTCGGGCTCGTCGTGGTCGCACTGGTGTCGACGACCCAGGCCGACATCGTCGTGGTGCTGGCGGTGGTCGCGCTGATGGGGGTGACTCCCCCGCAGGCGCCGAGGTCGCCGGAGACGAACCCGGCCGGGCACCGGAACGTGCTGGTGGCGCTGGGCGACTCCTACCTCTCGGGTGAGGGCGCCCAGGTCTACTACCAGGGCACCGACGACGGCGGCGAGAACGAGTGCCGCCGGTCCCCGACCGCCTGGCCGGTCATGACGGTGCCGGACCACTTCGACGCGATCCAGTTCCTGGCCTGCTCCGGAGCCCGGACCCGGCACATCATGACCAGAACCCCCGAGGACCCCGGCGCTCCCGAGGAGCGGGTCCGCAGCGGGATGGATCCGGGGCCGGAGCCGCAGTACCGGTCGGAGCGGTACACCCAGCTCGACGCCTACCGGGCCGCGCAGGCGAACCCGGAGACCAGCTTCCGGCCGATGATGGTGGTGCTGAGCATCGGCGGCAACGACGCGGGCTTCTCCTCGATCGGCGAGATGTGTGTGGCGCCCGGCGAATGCCAGCACAAGGACCACCTGTGGCGGGAGACGATGCCCCAGCTGCGCCGGCAACTCCGCGTGACCTATCTCGAGGTGGCCCGGACGTTCCGGAACGTCCCGGTGGTGGTGGTCCCCTACCCCGATCCGATCAGGGTGCGGCCCGGTGGCTGCTCCGACGTGGCGCTCTCCGAGAAGGAACAGGCGTTCATCCACGACTACGTCGTCCGGACGTTGAATCCGGCGATCGCGGACACCGCCCGGGAGTACGGCTTCCACTACCTGACGGAGATGCAGGACGCGCTGGTCCGCGAGGGCCTGGAGCTGTGCTCCGGGACGGGCGGTCAGCCGGGCATCAACTTCATCGACCTGCGGTCGGTGCACGGCTTCGCCCACCACCGGTTCAACCCGGCGAAGTGGCTGCACGGGAGCCTGCACCCGAACGAGCGCGGGCACGCCGCGATGCTGCGGGTCTTCGAGCGGTGGCGGGACAGCCGCCCGCCGTATCTCAGCGCCCGGCTGCCGATCCCGCCGGCCGCCGGCGTCGAGCGCGGACGGGCGCTGCACGAGCTGAACCAGGCGAGCGACGGCCAGGTCGAGGAGGTGGCGGAGAAGCACAGCCCGCCGTGCGATCTGCTCGCGGCCACCGAGGACGGCTGTCGTCAGCAGGCGCAGACGTGGGCGTACAAGAGGATCGGGAGCCGGCTGGTGGACGACCTCCTCTTCCTGCTGATCACGGCGGTCGTGGGTGGCGCGTGGTGTGTCGGGGTGGCGTTCTTCGGATACCGGCGCCGGGTCTGGGCGCGTAGGAGTGGTCAGCCTCCCGTTAGAGGGACGAAACCGGCGTTTCCGACAGCCCGGAGCGGCGCTGGTTCCTACGCTCGGCGCGCAGATACCCCCAGCTGAACGGAGTGATGGTGCCCCCACCGACCACGCGAGTGATGGCCGTACTCGCCGGGCTCTTCGCCCTTGCCCTGCCGCACGCCGCGGCGCCGGCCGAGGCCGCCCCACCGGCCGGCTACTACGACGCCGCCGCCGGGTTGTCCGGCGAGCGGCTGAAGGACGCCCTGCACGGCATCATCTCCACCGGAACCGCGTCGATCACCTACAAACAGGCGTGGAACGCGCTCAAGGTGACCGACGAGGACCCGGCGAGGCCCGGCAGCGTGATCCTGCTCTACTCGGGGATCAGCCGGTCCAAGGACCAGAACGGCGGCGACCCGGGCGACTGGAACCGTGAGCACGTCTGGCCGCAGTCGCACGGCCCCTTCGACACCGGGACGACGCCCGGCACCGACCTGCACCACCTGCGTCCCGAGGACGTGACCGTGAACAGGATCCGGGGCAACAAGGACTTCGACAACGGCGGCTCGCCGGTACCCGAAGCGCCGGGCAACCGGAGCGACAAGGATTCCTGGGAGCCGAGGGACGCGGTCAAGGGCGACGTGGCCCGCATGGTCTTCTACATGGCGGTGCGGTACGAAGGCGGGACGGATCTGGAGGTCGACGAGTCCGGCACCCACAGCGGCAACCCACGGCTGGGCCGCCTGTCCGTGCTGCTGGCGTGGCACCGGCAGGACCCGGTGGACGCGTTCGAGCGGCGCCGCAACGACATCATCTTCGAGCGGTACCAGCACAACCGGAACCCGTTCATCGACCACCCGGAGTGGGTCGCCGCGATCTTCTGAGGGACCCGCCGGCGGCCCGATTGTCCGGGTGTGGAGATCGGGACGTCCGGCGGACCTGCCGGCCGGGCACGCGGAAGCCTTCTGAGCTGCGCGGAGAGACGGCCGGATTGCCGAGCGGTGGTGGCCGCTGAACGTGAAGAGACTACGCGTTCGCAAGATCACCGCAATCGGCAGGGCTCTTCAGTGATGCGGAACACCACGAAATCACGCTGACCGGACGCGGAAACCCCCGGTGCACGAACCGCACACCGGGGGTTTCCGAAGCGGCCGGGCCCGGGGACGGTCCGGGCCGGCCGAGCCGGGGTCAGACGATGTGCACGGCGGCGCCGTAGCGGCGTGCGGCGTCCTGACGACTGAGGATGGCGTCGATCTCGGCGGTCTCGTCGGCACTGTGGCGGCCGAGCACCATGTCGAGCTCACTGCGCTCCGCGGCGGTGCGGAAGGCCGCGAGCTCGTCGCTCAGGCGGCGGTGGGCGCGGCGTTCGGCAAGACGGTGGGAAAGTGCGGTACGGGCGTTGCGGATGAACTTCACGGCGAGCTCCTCGACGGATAGTGACGGGGACTCTGACGTGTTCCACCATCTCCGACCAATGCGTCATCCCCAAATCCACCAGGTAAAACTCCCGTGCGGAAAGTGATCGCCACCACCGGAATCCGGTAACGCGCATCACTGTGCGTTGTGGATCCGCTGGTCAGGACGGGGTGGTGATCTCCCCCACCGGAATGACGGGAAGAGCCGACAGCAACTGCGTCCGGGAGCGGACCCCGAGCTTGCGGTAGACACGGGTCAGGGTGGCCTCGACCGTCTTCACGCTCAGGTACAGGCGGGTGGCGATCTCCCGGTTGCTCGCGCCGTCCCGGACCATCCCGGCTATCCGCAGCTCGGTCGAGGTCAGGCCCTGGTCGGGGGTGCCCTCGGTCCGGGCCAGCGCCCGCTCGGCGTCCAGCAGCCACGGGCGGGCCTCGGCCGTGCGGAACAGTGTCGCGGCCTCGCCGATCGCCTGCCGCGCGGCCGCGTAACGCCTTCGCCGCCGCTCGGCACCGGCCGCCACCAGCAGGGCGTGCGCCTGCTCCACCGGCTGGCGCAGCACCTCGAAGTGCCGGGCCGCCGCGTTGGCCAGATCGGCGGCGGTGTCGGCCTGACCGGACTCGGAGTTGACGATCGCCGCCGCCCGGTGCAGATAACCGCTGAGCGCCGGGGTGCTGCCGAGACGCTCGGCGGCGGCCTTGGCCAGGGCCAGGGTGGTGGCGGCCTCGCCGTGCTCGCCGAGCGCGGCCAGCGCGGCGGCCAGGTCGGCCCGCCAGCGCACGATCATCGGGTCGGAACTGCCGGCCTCGGCCTCCTGGTCACGCAACTGCCGCAGGGTTGCGACACCGGCGCGGGTGTCGCCGGCGCGGACCTGGGCCTGGCCGAGAGCGTGCAGGAGACGGCGCAGATAGAGGCTGTCACCCTCCTGCTGGGACGAGCGGATGCCCCGCCGGGCGAACCCGGCGGCCGCCTCCAAGGAGCCGCCGGCCAGTTCGGCGACCGCCGCGGTGTACCAGGTGGGGCCGGGACTCAGACCCGCCTCCTGTGCGGCGCGGACGGCTCGGTGGGCGTACCGCAGAGCCTCCTGGCACCGGCCCGCCCTGGTGGCCACCTCGGAGAGGCTGCGCAGCACCTCGACCCTCGCCTCGCCGACCCGGTCGTGCTCGGCGACCGCGAGCAACCGCAGCAGTTCGGCGCGGGCCTCGTCGAGCCGGTCGTCGAAGAGCGCGAAACGGGCGGCCATGTAGTGCGGGCCGTAATGCAGCCAGTCCGGCGCGGGCGCGGCCGGCAGCGCCATCGCCCGATCCAGGGTGTCCTGCCAGCGGTCCTCGCCCTGCACCCGCAGGATCTGCGCCTGCATGGTCAGGGCCATCGCCTCGATCGTCAGGTCGCCGCTGAGACGGGCGGCCTCCTCGGCGCGCCGGGCCTCGTCGGCGCCGCCGTCCAGGTCGCCGACCAGGAAAGCCGCCCAGGTCAGGCGCAGCCGCACCGGGGCGGCCAGCACCGGGTCGTCACCGGCCTCGGCGAGCGCGGCGGCGAAGGTCTCGCCCATCTCGGCGAGCGCCTGCCCGGCCAGGTCGAGCAGCACCAGCCGGGCGCGGACCCGGTGCCCGGCGGGCGCGTCGGCCGCCAGGACGGCCTCGGCGGCCCGGCCGGCGAGAGCGGGCGAACCACCGGTGATGGCCGTCCGCGCGGCGGTGACCAGCCAGTCGAGACGGTCGGCGGAACGCTCCGGCGGGCAGCGGTCGGCGGCGAGAAGATACAGCTCGGCGGCGGTGCGTTCGGCGCCGCGCTCCGCGCAGCGGCGGGCCGCGGCGGCCAGGTCGGCGGCGACGTCCGCGTCCGGGCGGGAGGTCCGCAGGGCCTGCTGCCGAAGAGCCTCCACCGGGTCGTACGCCGCGGCGGCGAGCCCGGCATGGACCCGGCTCCGGTCGGCCGCCGGAGTCTCCTCGGCGAGCACCTGGGCCAGCATCGGCGGCGTGAACCGGATCCGCTCACCGGACACCTCGACCACCCCGGCGGAGACGGCGGCCCGCAGCTCACGGGCGGCGTCGTCGCGGCCGGCGCGCAGCATCAGCCCCAGCGTCGGCTCGGTGGCCAGGGCCGCGGTGAGCAGCGTCTCCAGCGTGTCGGCGGGAAGCACGGCGAGCCGCTCGCGGGCCATCTCGCGAACGGTCTCGGGCAGCGGAGCGGGCCGCCAGGAGGGCCCGCGGGCGACGGCCCCGCCGAGCGCGAGGGCGAGGAACGGGTTGCCGGCGCTGGCGCGGTGCAGCTGACTGGCGGTACGGCAGGGCAGCCCGTGCGACTCCAGGAGTGCGGTCAGGTCGTCCGGTGACAGCGGCGGCACCGCCATCTCGACCGCCGGTGCCGGGCAGAGCCGGACGGCGCGGGACGGGCCCGGGCGGCGCTCCGCGGCCAGCATCCGGACGCGGGCGCCCGGTCGTCGCCGCATCGCGAACCCGATCAGGTCGGCCGACTCGGGGTCGAGCCACTGGGCGTCGTCCAGGACGATCAGGACCGGCCCGGTACGGGCACAGTGGGCCAGCAACTCGGGCAGGACGAGCCGCCGGGCCAGGGCCGGCACGCCGGTCCGTGACGGGCGGCCCTGGCGCAGCGCGGCCAGCGAGTGCCGTGGCGCGGGGGCCAGCGCGGCGACCGCCTCCGCCGGGATCTGGCGCAGCAGGTCGGCGACCCCGGCATAGGCCAGGACGCGTTCACCCCGGGCCGGGCGCAGGCGCAGGACCAGTTCCCCGCGTGCGGTGGCCTGGTCGGCGACGGCGTCGAGCAGTGCGGTGCGGCCGATGCCGGGTGGACCCTGCAACGCGACCCCGCCGCCGGCGGCGAGCCGGGCGTCGATGGCCGTGAGCAGGGCCTCCCGGCCGTGCAGAGAGGGCACTGAGCTCTCACCCCCTAGATCTGAAGGGGTCAGCCTAGGAACAGAGACGCACACCCATCAATAAGTTCGCGGGTATGTCACATCCGAGTCATTTCGTGGCGGTCACCGCGGAGGCGGTCACCGACCCGTCGTCGGCGGTCGTGCCCTCGACGGTGATCGATTGACCGGCCTTGACGTCGGCAAGCTTGCCCTTGGTGGCGGTGTTGACGGTGGTCGATCCGTCGGTCTTGACGGTGACGACCGTGCCGTCCTCGGTCTCCACGTAGATGGTCTTGCCGTTGACCAGCTTGACCTTCCCGCTGGTGCCCGCGGCGGCCGTCGTGGTCGCCGTCGAGCCCTGGCCACCGAAACCGCCGGGGGCGCCGCTGGCGCTGAGTCCACCCGGGAAGTTGCCCCCGCCGCCACTGCCGCGCATGCCGCCGCCGGGGAATCCGCTGGCCGCGCTCGTGGTGGTGGCTCCCCACTGCTTCTGCGCCTGCACGCCGCCGAGGAAACCGCCCATCAGCAGCGCGGCGACCCCGAGCCCGACGGTCCCCCTGTTCCACCACTTCTTCGGCGCGGCCGCCGCCAGCTCGGCGGAGAGGCCGTCCCGGTCCGGTTCCTCGATCCTGGTGATGATCGCGGTCTCGTCGTTCATCGTCGTCATAGGTGGTTCCTCACTCGTAGCGCAGCGCGTCGATGGGCCGCAGGCGGGCGGCGCGGGCGGCGGGCAGGCCGCCGAAGAACAGGCCGATCGCGATGGACACGCCGACGGCGTACCCGATCGAGCTGGGCACGATCACCGGCTTCACTCCGACGATCTCGAACTGGCTCCCGATCAGGGCGGCGGCCACTCCCAGGGCGCCGCCCAGCACACTCAACAGACTCGCCTCGATCAGGAACTGGGTCAGGATGACCCGGCGGGGCGCGCCGAGGGCCTTGCGGATGCCGATCTCCCGGGTCCGCTCGGTCACCGTGACGAGCATGATGTTGGTGATGCCGATGCCGCCGACCAGCAGACTGATCGCGGCCACCGCCCCGAGCAGGGTGGTGAACGTGTCGGCGGTCTCGGTCTGCGTCTCCAGCAGCGAGGACGCGTTCTGGATCCGGTACGGCGTGCTGCTCGACGACGAGTCGACGTCCAGCTTCTGGTTGAGGATCGTGGACACCTCGGCCTGGGCGGCGTCGACCTTGTCCGGGTCGGCGGCCTCCACGATGATCGAGGTGAGCGCGCCGTAACCGGTGAGGACCTGCTGCACCGCGGTCAGCGGGGCGACCGCGGTGTCGTTGGCGTCGTTGAAGCCGGTGGAGCTCTTCTCCTCCAGCACCCCGACGATGGTGAACAGCGCACCACCGACGGTGACCTGTTTGTCGATCGGGTCGACACCGGGGAAGAGTTCTTCGGCGACGGTCTGTCCGATCACCACGACCCGCCGGCCCTGGTCGACGTCGTCCTCGCTGAAGGCCGAGCCCCGGCCCACCGGCGTGGTGGACGCGGTGAACCAGCTGGGCGTGGTGCCGACGAAGGTGGCCACCGAGTGGTCGTTCCCCTCGTAGGTCATCGTCGCCGACGAGGAGCTGACCACAGGCGACACCGACTTCACGTCCGGCGCCAGCTCCTTGTCGATCAGGGCGTCGGCCATGTCCTTGGTGAGCGCGGTGCTCGACGAACCGCCGCGGCCGGTGCTCATCACCGTGATGGTGTTGGTGCCGAGCGCCTCGATCCGGTCACTGATCGCCTTCGCCGAGCCGTTGCCGACCGCGACGAGCAGGATGACCGCGGCGACACCGATCAGGATGCCGAGCATGGTCAGAGCGGAGCGCAGCTTGTTCGCCGACAGGCCACGCAGGGAGAAGCGGACTACCTCGAAGAAGTTCACTGGGAGTGTCGCCCTCCCGAGTAGACCGCGGCGCGGCCGGCCGGCTGCTGGTAGGAGTGGTGGGGGCCGACCGGGGGCAGGTGGATCGGCGACTGGCGCACGTCGGTGACGATCGAACCGTCGACCAGGCGGATCAGCCGCTTCGCCCGGGCGCCGACCTCGTCCTCGTGGGTGATGATCACGATGGTGCGGCCGGCCGTGCTGAGGTCGTCGAAGACCTGGAGGACGTCGTCGGTGGACTTGGAGTCCAGGTTGCCGGTCGGCTCGTCGGCCAGCAGCAGGGCCGGCTCGGTGACCAGGGCCCGGGCCACCGCGACACGCTGCTGCTGACCGCCGGAGAGCTGGTTGGGCTCGTGGCCGCCACGGTCGGCCAGACCGACGATGTCCAGGGCCTCCATGGCGCGCCGGCGGCGCTCCTTCGGTTTGACCCCGGCGTACGCCAGAGGCAGTTCCACGTTGGCCACGGCGGTCGTCCGCGGAATGAGGTTGAACGACTGGAAGATGAACCCGATGAGCCGGTTCCGGGCGAGCGCGAGCTGCCCGTCGGAGAGCTTGCTGACGTCCACGCCGTCGAGCAGGTACTGCCCGGAGGTGGGGATGTCCAACGCGCCGAGGATGTTCATCAGGGTCGACTTGCCGGAACCGGACGAGCCCATGATGGCCACGTAGTCGCCGCGTTCCACGGTGGCCGAGACCCCGCGCAGCGCGTGCACCGTCGCCTCGCCCTGGCCGTAGATCTTCTTGAGGTCGGTGACCTGGATGACCGGCTTGCTCATCGGGTCCTCCCGCCGCCGCCGGGGGCCGCGCCGCCGCCACCGGTGAAGCCACCGCCGCCGAACCCGGTTCCTCCGCCGGGGAACCCACCGCCGCCCATCTGGCTGCCGGTGCCCGTACTCGTGGACGTGGTCTTGACGACGACCTGCTCGCCCGCGGTGAGCCCGGAGGTGACCTCGGTGGCGCTGTCGCCCTCCAGGCCGATCTCCACCGACCGGTTCTCCTGGACGCCGTTGGCGACCACGGTGACCGTGTGCCGGTTGCCGACCGTGGTGATCGCGGCCGCGTTGACCAGGACCACGTTCTCCTTGGAGCCGGTGGTGACCGAGACCGACACGGTCTGGCCGACCTTGGCGCCGGTGGGCACCTTGTCCAGGGAGAGGGTGACGCCGTAGGTGACCACGCTGTTGGAGGTGGTCGCGGACGGGTCGATGGCGGCGACCTTGGCGCTCTGCGAGGTGCCGCTCAGCGCGTTCCAGGTGACGGTGGCGACCTGGCCGTCCTTGAGGCTGGTGGCGTCCGCCTCGGCGAAACTGGCCGACACCTGCATCTTGGTGAGGTCGGCGATCTCGACGAAGCCGCTGCTGCTGCTCGTGCTGCTGCTCGACGACCCGCCACCGGACGAGGAACCGCCGCCGGTGGAACCGGAACTCGACGAGCTGCTTCCGGAGGCCGAGCCGCCGAGGGTGCCGTTGACCGCCGTCACGGTGCCGGCCATCGGGGCGGTCAGCGTGGTGCCCTCGACCGCGGCCTCGGCCTCATCGACGGCGAGGTCGGCCTCGGTGACCTGGTTCTCCGCGTCGGAGGTGTCCGAGCCGGCGTCCTCGGCGCGGTCCAGGGCGTCCTGGGCGGCGTCGAGGTCGGCCTCGGCGGCGTCCAGCGCCCGCTGCGAGGCGGCCGGGTCGACCTTGGCCAGCACCTGGCCCTTCTTGACCTTGTCACCGACCTTGACGCTGATCGAGGTGACGGTGCCGCTGGTCTCGAATGTGGCGCTGGCGGTGCTGGCGCTCTCCAAGGTGCCGTCGGCGGTCGCGGTCTTGGTGACCGTGCCCTGCTGGACGGTGACCGTTCGCTCGGAGGCCGTCGCGGCCGTCGCCCCGTCGTCGGTTCCGGAAAATGTCTCGTACACCGTATAGGCCCCGGCGACGAGCACGACGCCGATCACGGCGTTGACCACCAACGACGGGTGGCGGCTCAGACGTACCTTCATGGCGCACACTCTGGAGCCACGGCCTATGAGGAGCTTCGGCGAAACCTGGGAGCCACCTCAAAACATCACGCGGAGTCACGGACAGCAGGCAGTGCCACACGGAACGTGGCTCCACCGCCCGGTGTCGCGCGCAACTCCACCCGTCCGGCGTGCTGCCGCACGATGGCCGCGACGATCGCCAGGCCCAGCCCGGAACCCCCGCCCCTGGCCCGTGACCGGCTCGAATCGGCGCGGTAGAGCCGCTCGAAGATGCGGGGCGCGTGCTCGGCCGGCACTCCGGGACCGTTGTCGCACACCTCCAGCACCGCGTCGTCGCCGTCGACACCCACCCGGACGGTCACCGTCGTGCCCGCCGGAGTGTGGCTCAGCGCGTTGGCGACCAGGTTGGTGACCACCTGTCGCAGTCCGTGATCGTCACCGAGCACCGTCGCCGGCTCGAACGTGTCCTCCTCGTCGCTGAGCCCGGCGAGCAGCACCTGACGGTCCGGAACACGTACGTGCGCGTCCCGGATCGTGTCGGCCGCGATCTCCAGCAGGTCGATGCGCCGCAGGTCGAGGGTGCGCTGCTGGTCCATCCGGGCCAGCCGCAGCAGGTCCTCGACGAGCACCGCCATCCGCGCCGACTCGGCCTCGATGCGGCCCATCGTCTCGTCCAGCTGCGGGCCGGGCGGGGCGCCGCCGCGGCGGTAGAGCTCGGCCCAACCGCGGATCGAGGTGAGCGGGGTGCGCAGCTCGTGCGAGGCGTCCGCGACGAACTGGCGCAGCCGCTGCTCCGAGGCGGTCCGCGCGTCGACCTCTCCCTCGATGCGGGTCAGCATCGCGTTCAGGGCCAGGCCCAGACGACCCGGCTCGGTGTGCGGATCGGTGCCGGGCACCCGGCCGGACAGGTTGCCGCCGGAGATGTCGGCGGCCACCGCCTCCATCTCGGTGAGCGGCCGCAACCCGATCCGCACGACGAACGCGGCACCGAACGCCAGGGCGGTCAGCACCAGCATGAGGACACCGGCGTCGATCAGCATCAGCTGCTGGGTGGTCTGCTCGACCTCGTCCAGCGACGTGCCGATCACCGCGAACGAGCCGCTGTCGCCGCGCTCGACGGCGATCATCCGCCAGTCGGCGCCGTCGACGGTCGCCACGGTGTACGGGGTCCGGGTGCCCGCGTGGGCGGCGATCTCCTCCATCGAGGGCACCGGCGGGCGTACGTCGCTGGTCGTGTCGCTGCGGTCGGTGTCCAGCGTCCCGTCCGCGCCCACGAAGTAGAGGACCTGGTCGGGACCGATGCCCCGGCTGCGGCCGCCACGCGGGACGAAGCCGCCACCCGGGCTCGGGGAGAACTCCGACATCGGGCGGCTTATCCCGATCAGCTGCTCGTCGATGCGGTCCTCCAGATACTTCTGGATGAGGAGCACACCGACGACGTTGGCGACGATCAGGGCGACGCCGGAGAGCACGCCGACGACCAGTGCCAGCCTGGACTTGAGAGTCCAGAACCGCCACGGGATCAATCCCATCCGACCGCCCCGCCCACCACCTGACGACGGAACAAGGATCAGTCTTCTGCCCGGGGCAGCCTCAGGGCGTACCCCACTCCCCGCACCGTGTGGATCAGCGGCGGATCGGTCCGGTCGATCTTTCGGCGCAGGTAGTAGACGTAGGACTCCACGATGCGACCGTCGCCCCCGAAGTCGTACTTCCACACCCGGTCCAGGATCTGCGCCTTGCTGACCACCCGGCCGGCGTTGATCATCAGGTACCGCAGCAGGTTGAACTCGGTCGGGGACAGCTCGATCAGCCGGCCCGCCCGGCGCACCTCGTGAGCGTCCTCGTCCAGTTCCAGGTCCGCGTACCGCAGCACCCCGGTGTCCTCTTGCGGCTCCTCCGGCTGGCTGCGGCGCAGGATCGCGCGTATCCGTAGCACGACCTCCTCGAGACTGAACGGCTTGGTGACGTAGTCGTCCGCGCCGGCTGACAGCCCCAGGATGCGGTCCTCCACCGCGTCACGGGCGGTGAGGAACAGGACCGGAACCCGGTGACCGGCGGCTCGCAACCGCCGGGCCACCTCGATCCCGTCGACATCCGGGAGCATCACGTCCAGGACGATCAGATCCGGCTCGAAATCCTGCACCGCCACGAGAGCGCCGTGCCCCGTCTCGGCGACCCGGACCTCGAAGGCGACCAGCCGTAACGTCGCGCTGAGCAGCGCGGAGATGTTCGGCTCGTCGTCGACGACCAGGACCCGGAAGGGCCGGGCCGCGGCGTCACTGAGAGTCATGGGACCACGGGTTTCGGAGAGCACCGTAAAGAACTATCAGCGCTTTCTTTGAATGAGCTATGAAAGGGTGGAGAGAACGCTGCTCACCAGGACTTCGCCACGGAGTCACCCTCGGTGATCCCGGAGACGATCTCGGTGTACTGGTCGCCTCGCAACCCTAGCTTGACCTGGACTTCGGCGCCGTTCTTGAGAACCGTGCCGCTGTCCCCGGAGACATCGTGCACCGCGGTGCTGGGCACCCGCAGGACCTCCTCCTTACTGCCGGTCGTCACCCGTACGTTGGCGCTCTGCCCGACGAGCAGCTCGTCCGGGGCGTCGTTGAACGACAGGACCACACCGAACCGGGTCAGCGTCCCGTCGCTGGTACCGACCGGGTCGACCTGCACCACGGTCGCGTCGAACGTCTCACCCGGCCGGTCGGCGAGGGTGATCACCGCCTTCTGGGTGACCTCCAGATGGTCGGCGTCGGCCTCCGGGAAGTCGGCGCTGATCTGCATGTCGTAGATGTCGGCCAGCGTGATGAAGGTGGAGCCGGACCGGGCCGTGCTGCCCACCTTGCCGCTCACCGAGATTATCTTCCCGGCGATCGGCGCCTTGATGGTGGCACCCGCCAGGTTCTCCTCGGCCTCCTCCAGGGCCACCTCGGCCGCGTTGACCCGTTGCTGGGCGCTGAGGATGGCGTCCCCGCCGGAGCTGCCGCCCCGGGTCGTGCCGCCGCCGGTCGAGCCTCCGCTCCCACTGGCGGAACAGGTCTTGGTGGCGGTCGCCCGCGGCTTGCTGGTCGTCCTGGACGGCGTCGGGGAGGCCGGCACCGTGGCCGACGGAGAGGCCGACGCCGACGCCGACGGGGACGCCGAGGCCGAGGCGCTGGGCGAGGCCGTCGTGTAGGCGGCGGCCACGTTGCACCCGGACGTCGACGTCGAGGTGGTGGAGGACGCCGACTCCGCCTCCTCCAGCGCGTCGTAGGCGTCCGACAGCGTCGACGAGGCGTCGTCGACCTTCTCCGCCGCGTCCGCGTCGTCGACGGTCGCGAGCACCTGTCCCGCGGTCACCGTGTTACCGGCCCGGACCTTGACGCTCTCCACCTCGGCCGACACCGCGAACGACAGGCTGCGCGTCTGCGCCGCCTGCAACGTGCCGGTGGTGGCGACCTCGGTGGTCACCGTCCCCTTGTCGGCGGTGACGATCTCGGCCGCCTCGGACTCCTCCTGCGCCGCGCCGGCCGTCAGCGCACGCACCACGCCGAAGGCGATCAACGCGAGCACGACGACCGCCACGGCGAGCCAGATCAAACGCCGGCGACCGGCCAGTGCAACACCCATGGTCGCCGAGTGTGACGAGCGGTCCTCGCCGCGGGCTCGGTCCTACCTGGGAGTTCGCTCGGAGCACCGGAAGCCGTTCTTAGGTAACTCCTAGCATCGTCCGACCTTGCGCACAGGTGCGGCCGCTTTCCTTCACACGTCCCCGCACCAGTCATCGATATAAGGAGAACCACCGTGCCGGTGATCAGTTCGAAGGCGCCTCGCCGCGCCGTTGCCGTCTTCGCGGTCTCGGTCGCCATGCTCTTCACGGCGGCGTGCGGCTCGGACGAGGCGACCACCGACAACAGCGGCACCACCGGCCAGAACGGCGGAGGCAACAGCGCGTTCGCGGCCTACACCGAGTGTCTCAGCAAGAACGGCGTCACCATCACGATGCCGTCCGGTGGTCCCGGTGGCGGCATGGGCAACGGCGGCGCCCGCCCGTCCGGCGCTCCCGGCGGGGTCCGGCCGTCCGGCGCCCCCGACGGGGTCTTCCCGTCCGGCCAGCCCCGCCCGGACGGCAGCGGCGGCCCGCGCGGTGGCGGCGGCTTCCCCGGCGGTGGCGGTTTCAGCAAGCCCGAGGGTGTCGACGACGCGACCTGGACGAAGGCCCAGGAGGCCTGCGCGTCGCTGCGCCCGAGCATGGGCGCCGGTCGCGGCAACGGCGGCAACGGCAACGGTGGTGGCGGCCGCGGCGCGAACGCCGCCTACGAGAACTGCCTGAAGGAGAACGGCGTCACCGACACCGCGAACCCGGACACCTCCGACGCGACCGTCAAGAAGGCCGTCGAGACCTGCTCGGTCCTCAAGCCCACCGCCACGGCGGCCTCCTGACGGTCACCGTCTCCGTGCCGGCATCGCGGTCCCCCCGCCGATGCGATGCCGGCACGGACGTCCCCGCACGGCCCGTGCCTCCCGCACCGGAGGGCGCGGGCCGCGGTCATCGCCGCCTCGGTGGCCGCGCCGTGTCCAGCACGTCCTGGACCAGCTCGCGATCGGTACCGGCGGCATAGACCGCCAGGTCGCCCGCGAACACGTACCCCGCCCAGGTCTTGTCCTCGTTCTGCCGCACACCGGGCCCGTGCGCCGGGTCGAACGTCGCCGCCGAGTAGAAGACCACGCCGGTCGTCATCCGGCACGGTGGCGAGCCGGGCGGCGCCCACTGCACGAACGTGAACTCACACCCCGTGGTGTCCGGCCGCAGCCAGTCGGCCGGGACGTCCACCTGCACGCCGCTGTGATCGACGGTCTTCCAGCCGTCCCGCGGCTTCGGCACCTCGGAGGTCGCGATCATCGGGGCGACGGACGCGCCGGCCACGGAGGCGCTGGTCACGGGGGTGCCGGTGACGGGGGTGCCGGACGGGGTGTCACCGGCCGGCGTGCACCCGGCGACGGCGAGAACGACGAACGTCGCGGCGGAGGAGACGAGCCGGGCACGACGCGAACCGGTCAGGGTAGTCATGGTGCTCTGACGACCACGGCCAGGACCGAGTTCCGGAGGGGATCGGGTCAGCGTGACGGGGCGCCGGTCGTGGTCCGGACCACCAGTCTCGGCGGGATGATCACGGCCCGGGGGCCGGACGGGGTGCCCTCGATGCGCTCGACCGCCCGCTCGATGGCCCGCGCCGCAAGACCGTCGATGTCCTGGCCGATCGTCGTCAGGTCGATGTGGGCCAGGCGGCTGAGACTGGTGTCGTCGTAACCGACCACACTGACGTCGCCGGGCACGCTCAGGCCGTTGCGGCGCAACACGTCGAGCAGGCCGGTCGCGCTCAGGTCGTTGAAGACGGTCACCGCCGTCGGCGGATCCACCAGCAGTCTCTCCGCGGCACGGGCGCCGTCCTCCTCCGCCGCGCCACCGGGGATCACCCGGATGAACTCGGCCAGGCCGTGCCGGCGCATCGCCTCCTGATAGCCGGCCCGCCGCTCGGCCGACCCGTGCACCGTGCCGCCGTCGACGTGCGCGATCCGCCGGTGCCCCAGCGACACCAGGTGGTCGACGGCCTGGTGCGAGCCGAGCGCGTCGTCGTTGTGGACCACGTCGACGTCGCGGCGGCGGGCGCTGCGCATCATCGCCACCACCGGCAGGCGGGACGCGATCGACGCGAGCTCGGCGGAACGCATGTTGCCGCCGAACAGGACGATCGCCTCGCAGCGGTCCTGCAGCAGATCGCCGACGGCCGTACGCTCCCCGCGTCTCGGTGTCACCGCGCTGAGGGTGAGCTGATAGCCGGCCGCTCCCGCCGCGTCGTAGAGCCCGGTGAGCAGGTCGTGGTGGAACGGGTGGCGCACGTCGAAGACCACGCCGAGCAGGCGGCTGCGGCCGCTGCGCAGCAGACGGGCCCGGCTGTCGGGCCGATAGCCGAGCTCCTCCGCGACCTTGAGCACCCGCTCGCGGGTGGCCTCCCCGGCGCCCGGCGCGCCCCGCATCACGATCGACACGCACGCCACCGACACCCCGGCCTCGGCCGCGACGTCGGCGAGCGTGATCCGCCGCTCCCCTGAACGCATGCCGCGATGGTACGGGGTGTGACGACTAGAACGTTCTACCGACATGGCAACTAGAACGTTCTAGGATCCCGGGCGTGGACACCCTGACCCGCGGCCGCCGATGGGCCGCCCTGCTCGCACTCTCCCTCGGCGGCTTCGGGCTCGGCCTCACCGAGTTCTCCGCCATGGGCCTGCTGCCGGAGATGGCCCGCGACCTGCTGCCCGCCGACTACGCCGCCTCGCCCTCCGCCGCCGTCGCCAAAGCCGGGTGGATGATCACGATCTACGCGCTCGGGGTCGTCGCCGGGGCGCCCACCATCGCCGCCCTCACCGCACGGGTGCCCCGCAAGCGACTCGTGCTCGGGCTGCTGGCCCTGTTCGTCGTGGGCACGGTGCTGTCGGTCGCGGCGCCCACGTTCGAACTGGTCCTGGCCGGGCGGTTCGTCGGCGCACTGGCACACGGCGCATACTTCGGCGCGGCGGCGATCCTGGCCGGCCGTATCCTCGGGCCCGGCAACCAGGGCAAGGGCTTCGCGATCGTCCTCGGCGGGCTGACCGCGTCCAATCTGCTCGGCGTTCCGCTCGTCACCAGCCTCGGACAGAGCCACGGATGGCGTACGGCGTACGTCCTCGTTGCTGTGATCTTCGCCCTCAGCCTCCTGGCCGTGCTCGCGACCGTGCCCACCGTCGCCGCGGCCCCCGGCGGCTCGCCGCGCGCCGAACTCCGCGCCTTCCGCTCGCCGCGCGTGTGGCTGGCGTCCGCCGTCGTCGCGGTCGGCACCGCCGGGTTCTTCGCCGTCAACAGCTACATCGCGCCGCTGACCACCGAGGTCGCCGGACTGTCCGACGGCGCGGTGCCGTGGGTGATGGCGCTGATGGGGCTCGGCATGACCGTCGGCATCGCGGTCGGTGGCGCCGCCGCCGACCGCGACATCCGGCGTACCCTCCTGTACGGGTTCGTCGCCGTACTCGCCGCCGTCATCGTGTTCGGGGCTGCCGCCGGCCATCCGGCCGCCCTGTTCCCGGCCGCGTTCCTGGTCGGCGCGACCAGCGCTTTCATCGGGCCGGCGCTGCAGTCGCACCTGATCGAGTCGGCGCCCGGGACGCAACTGATGGGCGCGGCCGTCAACCAGTCCGCCGCCAACGTGGCCAACAGCCTGGGCGCGGCCCTCGGCGGAGCCGCCATCGCCGCCGGGTGGGGCTACCTGTCGTCGGTCTGGATCGGTGCCGTCCTCGCCGCGGCCGGCCTGCTGCTCGCGCTCCGTAGCCTGCGGCCGGCCCCGATTCCGGCCGAGGTGGCCACGCCGGTGCCCGCCTGAAACCGCCGTCGCCCCTTCCCGCCTCCACCCTTCCCACCTCCGCCGCCCCTTCCCGCCTCCGCCCTTCCCGCCGCCTCCTTCTTCCCGCCGCCGCTTCCGGCCGCGAACGTTTCCGGCTGTGATTGCTAGAACGTTCTATTCCCAAGGGAACTAGAACGTTCTAGGGTCGCGGGGTGGACACACTGAACGCCGGGCGCCGCTGGGCGGCACTGATCGCGCTCTCGCTGGGCGGGTTCGGGCTCGGGCTCACCGAGTTCGTCGCCATGGGGCTGCTTCCCGACATGGCCCGTGACCTGTTGCCCGAGGCGTATGCGGCGTCGGTTCCGGATGCACTCGCGCAGACCGGGTGGATGATCACGATCTACGCGCTCGGGGTCGTCGCGGGAGCGCCGACCATCGCGGTGCTGACCACACGTGTGCCCCGGCGGCGGCTCGTCGTCGGGCTCCTCGTGCTCTTCGTCGTGGCCACGGCCGCCTCGGCGCTCGCGCCCACGTTCGAACTGGTGCTGGCGGCCCGGTTCGTCGCCGCGCTCGGGCACGGGGCCTACTTCGGGGCGGCGGGACTCCTCGCGGCCGCGATCCTCGGGCCCGGGAACCACGGCAAGGGCGTGTCGATCGTCATCGGCGGGCTCACCGCGGCGAACCTGGTCGGGGTCCCCCTGATCACGGTGCTCGGACAGTCCCGCGGGTGGGAGGCCGCCTATCTCGCGGTGGCGGGCGTGTTCGCGTTCAGTCTGGTGGCGGTGCTCACGACCGTACCGTCGATCGCCGCGCCGACCGGCGGATCACCTCGCGCCGAACTGCAAGCCTTCCGCTCGCCCCAGGTCTGGCTCGTCGCCCTCGCCGTCGCCGTCGGCACCAGCGGATTCTTCGCGGTGAACAGCTACGTCGCGCCGATCACCACACACGTCGCGGGCCTCGACGAGTCGACGATCCCGTGGATCCTGGCCGCGATGGGGCTCGGCATGACCGTCGGGATCGCCCTCGGTGGCATCGCCGCCGACCGGGACCTGCGGCGGAGTGTGCTGTTCGGGTTCGCCGGGCTGATCGGGTCGGTGGCGTTCTTCGCCGTGGCGGCCGGGCATCCGGCGGGCCTCGTCATCGGCGCGTTCCTGGTCGGGGCGGCGAGCCTGTTCATCGTGCCGGCGCTGCAGTCACGGCTGATCGCCGTGGCGCCGGGGGCACAGCTGATGGGTGCGGCGGTCAACCAGTCGTCGCTCAACATCGCCAACAGCATCGGGGCAGCCCTCGGCGGGGTGGTCATCGCCGCCGGCTGGGGGTATCTGGCTTCGGCGTGGCTCGGCATCGCGCTGTCGTTCGCGGGGCTGCTGCTGGCGCTGGTCAGTTTCCGTCTCGACCGGGTGGCCGCTCCGATGTCGGCGGCCTCGCCGGACTCCTCGGCCGAGGAACCCGCCCTCGTCTGAGCCGGCACATCGCCGGGCCGGGTTCCCGGCGTAGCGTCGGACCATGTGGTCTTCACCACCGCACCGGAGTGGCTTGCTGCCCCGGCCCGCCCATCGTGAACTGCTGACCGGGCTGCACAGGAACGGCGTCGTCCGGATGGCCGGGCCGCTCGCCGACGACACCGGGGCGCTGATCTCGCTCGATGCCGCCGACCGGCCGGAGATGACATCGGCCGCGACCGTCGCCACCCACCCGCCGGTTTCCGCGGCCCTTGACAGCGCAATGCCCGCGGCCGGTTTCCGGCAGGCGCGCCGAGACGGGCAAGGTCGGCCGGGGCCCGGAGCCCGCACCCGGCGCAGCGAGTGGTCGCGGGGCGGGCGCGTGGCGTCGGATTTGCGGGGGCGTCAGCGGCGGCGCGTGGCCAGGGTTATCGCTGTGCCGGCTGGGATGTGGACGGTGAGCAGGCGGGGGTCGGTGGCCAGGGTGTCCTCGACCTGCCGGACCGCTGCCCGATGGGCGGGATCGGTGTAGCGGGACAGGTCCATGTCGTCGACCACCAGGACTCCGCCGGGCGCCAGGGCGTCGAGGGTCAGAGCGAGGTCGGTCCATTTGCCGGCCACCGCGTCGGCGAAGATCAGGTCGAAGTGGCCGAGGTGCGGGAGCAGTGCTGCGGCATCGCCTTCGATGATCTCGGCCCAGGCCGGCCAGGTGCTCTCGCGGAAAGCGGCGACCAGGCCCGGGTCGAGTTCGACGGTGGTCAGGGTGGCGTCGGTGCGGCCGGTCAGGCCGCTGGCCAGCCAGGCGGTGCCGGTTCCGGTCCCGGTGCCGAGTTCGAGGATGCGGCCGCCCTCGGGAACGCCGGCGGCGAGAACCGCGAGAAGCGGGCCGACGGGGTCCTCACAGGACATGCCGAAGCCCAGTCGTGCGGCTCGCCGCTGGGCCTGTGCCACCAGTTCCGGGACGCTCATCGGGCCGATGGTTCCCGGGGCACGGTCCGGCGGGCAACCGATTTCAGTTCCGCGACGCGGCCATCCGGGCGAAGAACCGGCCGATGAGCCGGGACGCCGTCCGGGTGGGCAGGACCCGGCTGAACACGAAGGCCTGGGCCGCGTTGAGACGGCCGTCCACGACCGCCGGCGCGCGGCCGTCCAACGCCGCCATCACCGTGTCGGCGACCTGCTCGGGCTGTCGTTTCCCCCGGACGTGACCGGGATTCATCGGGGTCTCGACCGCTCCGGGACTCACCGCGACCACCCGGACCCCGGTGCCTTCCGTCTCCACCGCGACAGCCCGGGTGAACGACAGCACGAAGGCTTTCGAGGCCGCATATGCGGCATTCCACGGCGCCGGGGAGTACGCCGCGGTGCTCGCGATGTTGACGATGGCGCCGTCGCCGCGCGCGAGCATCCCGGGCAGGAACCGGGCGGTCGTCTCGGCCACGGCCGCGGCGTTCAGGTCGACCATCGCGCGGATCCGGCCGGGGCCGGTGGCCGCGGCCGTCCCGACATGGGCGACTCCGGCGTTGTTGACCAGCACGTCGACCTCGATCCCGGTGAGCCGTTCGACCAGGTCGGCGGGGGCGTCCGGCCGGGACAGGTCGAGTGGCACGGTCAGCACGTCGACGCCGTGGGCGGCCCGGAGGCGGTGGGCTACGTCGTTCAGGCGGTCGGCGTCCCGTGCGACCAGGATGAGGTTGGTTCCCCGGGCGGCAAGCCGTTCGGCGATCGCCGCTCCGATGCCGGTGCCGGCACCGGTGATGAGCCCGTGTTTCGTCATGCCGGCAACGCTAAACTTTCACGTTGACGTCAATGTCAAGCCGAGGAGCGGTGCGGTGCGGATCGGGGAGCTCGCGAAGGCGGCCGGGGTCAGTACCCGGGCGTTGCGTTACTACGAGGAGCAGGGTCTGCTGCCGGCTGAGCGGCGCGGCAACGGCTACCGGGAGTACGGCGAGGAGGCGGTCCGTCTCGTCGCCTTCATCCAGGATCTGTACAGCGCGGGTCTGCCGTCGGAGGTGGTCCGGGAGATCCTGCCGTGCGCCGGGACGGCCGGGCCGACCGGTGACTGCGGTGCACTGCAGGCCCGGGTGCGGGAGGTCCGGGACCGGCTGGCCCGGCAGGAGCGGCAGATAACCGACCGCCGCGAGATGCTCGACCGCTACCTCTCCGGCGTCGAGACCCCGGCCGGTTTCCCGGTCGCCTGAGGACGCCGGCCGGAAGCGATCAGCGGACGCCGAGGTCGGCCAGGAGGCGGCTGATCACCCGGGGCGGCAGGGCGGGGTTGGCGGCGGCCGCCTCCGCGGTGGCCGGGGATTCGAGGAGTGCCAGCAGGCGGGCCTGCGGGAGGCGAGCGTCGGCCGCCGCCGCGGAACGGACCGGGCCGGACGGGTCGTGGCTCAGCTGTTCGATCACGGCCGGTGGCGTGGCCGGGTCCAGCATCACCAGGGCACGCGCCTCGGGAGCCGGGTCGTCGGCGAGGCGGGCCAGGTCCGTACGCGGAAAGGCCGGATGCCGCAGCAGGTCGTCGTCACCGGTCGCCAGGTAGGTCTGCAGGACCAGTTCGCCGGGCGCGTGCGCCTGATGAGCGCAGAGCAGCGCACGGACCACGGGGTCGGGATCGGCGGTGAGGGCGGCCAGCAGGTCGGCGGGCAGGTCCGGATGGCAGGCGGCGCCGCGGCGCAGGGCGGGATGTGCCGACCGCGCGCACCGGTCCAGTTCGGCCGGCCCGGCGGCGAGCACCCACTCCAGTGGCGGCGCGGCGTCGGCGGGGTAGTCGATGGCGGCGCGCTGGGCCTCGGTGAGTCCGGGGCGGGTGGAGACGGCCAGCCGGACCCGCGGTGACGGGTCGGCGGCCAGGGCGGCGACCCATTCGGAGGGAAGTGCGGGGTCGGCGGCGGCGCGTTCACGGTCCCAGTCGGAACCGCCGGAGGCGAACCGGACGGCCTGGTCACGGCCGAGGGACGGTGGCTCGTACGGCTTGCGGTCGAGCAGGGCACGGGCCGCGTCGGCGATGCCGGGATGCTGGTCGCGGGCGAGCAGTGCCACGATGTCGCGCGGGGTTCCGGGCAGGTAGACCAGCAGGTCGCGGACCAGGGGTTCGGGGTGCCCGGCGAGACGGCGGTACACCCAGTCGGGCAGTGGGCCGGCCCAGCGGCTCGGCGGGCCTTCGAGAACGGCCTGCAGGACCCGGATGTTGAGGTCACCGACGAGCCGGGCGCGCTGGTCGCCGGTGGCTCCGGGACTCTGGGCGAGCGACTCCCGTACCTCCGGATCGGGGTGTGCGGCGAGGGTGTCGAAAGCCGCGTCGGTCCAGGAGGCCCGGGCGGTCAGGTCCCACCGGCTGACCCGGTCGTCGCCGGCGAGCCGCAGCAGGGCGGACGGCGGGAGGGCCGGGTTGCGGGCCAGGCCGCGCAGGGGGTGGGACACGAGGAGGAACGATACGGCTCTTCGTTCGCGGTATCCACGCGCTGTCGCGGTAGTGACCGAAATGGATAAGGCCGGGCCGGCAGGTGCGCCGGCCCGGCCCCGTCCGGCTGTCAGCTCAGCGGGCAGGTGCTGCGGTAGTCCGAGATCGCGGTGCTACTCGGGCCGGGGCAGATGAACTGGTCGTACCGCGTGTCGTTGTCGACGAACCGCTTCAGCCAGGCGACCGCCTGCACCGCGGTCGGGGTGTTGGTGGACTGCGGGAAGAAGTGGCTGGCGTTGTCGAGCTCCAGGTACGACTTCTCGGCCGACGCCGGGATGCTGTTGTAGAACGGGATCGAGTGCGAGGAGACGGCCGCGACGGTGTCGCTCTCCCCACCGATGATCAGGGTCGGCACCTGCAGCTCGCTCCAGGTCTTGTCCGCGTTCCACGGGGCCAGCGGGACGGCGGCCTGCAGGGACGGCCGGTCGCTGGCCGCTTCGAGGCTGCCGCCGCCACCCATCGAGTGCCCGGCCACCGCGAGCCGGCTGGCGTCGATGCGGGTCCGCACCGAGCTGCGCTGGGTCAGGTAGTCGAGCGCGGCCAGCAGCTGCGTGCCACGGGAGGCCGGCTGGTCGAGGGTGCTGTTGGTCTCGATGCCGATGACCACGAAACCGTGCGAGGCGAGCCGCGGGCCGAGCCAGGAGATGCTCGACCAGTAGGCGGTGAATCCGGGCGAGATGGCGATGGCGCCGAACGTGCCGTCGCCGGTGGTGGTCGGGTAGTAGATCTCGCCGCCGCCGAAGCCGCTGACGGACAGGCTGGACACCGAGGTCTGGCTGACCGCGTACGGTCCGCGGGACGCCTGGAGGGCGGAGAGCGTGGGGGCGGGGCCGCGCTCGTAGGGGTTCGCGGCAGCGTGCGCGGCGACGGCGGTGCCGGTGGTGAGGGTGATCGCGGTGGCGGCTACGGCCAGCGCGCGGAGGACTCGGGATGTCACGTCGACTTTCTCCTAACCTGGGGGACTGACCTGGGCGGCCAACCGGGGGAACGCATCGACGGACGTCAGTCTTGGCGGGTCGACAACAAGCGCGCATCGGCGAAATCACCAGCGTTGTGTCATCGCACGGCAACATCCCGGAAATTTCATTTGCCGTAACGGTGTTCCGTTCGGCCCGCGGGCACGGCACACTCGCCGCATGATTGATGCACCGGCAGTGCAGAAACTTGGGCTCGCCGGGCGCTCGGACGCCCTGGCCGAGATCGGCCGCCTCACCTCGGCGGCCACGACCGGGCGCGGCGGCGTCCTGATCATCTCGGCCGGGCCCGGCGAGGGCCGGACCGCGCTGCTGCACGCCGCGGCCGGGCTCCACAGCGGTACGGTCCTGACCGCCTCCGGGTACGCCGACGAGCGCGATCTGCCGTACGCGGGCCTGCGGATGCTCCTGCGGGACCGGCTCGACGCCCCGTCACCCGAGGGCGCGCTGGCGGTTCTGCGCGGCGCCGCCCGGGTCCGCCCGGTGCTGTGCCTCATCGACGACGCACACCTGCTCGACCCGGACTCGTGGCGGGCCGTCGTGTTCGCCGCCCGCCGCGCCGGGACCGAGCGGATCGCGATCGTCGCCGCCTTCCCCGCCGGCGCCGAGCCGCCCGGGTTCGCCGTGCACCGGCTGGCGCCGCTCGGCCCGGCCGCCGCCCGCCGGGTCCTCGCCGCACATGCGCCCGACCTGGCCGATGACGTCGCCGGCACGCTCGCCGAGATCGCGGCCGGGCATCCGGGCGCGCTGATCGACCTGGTCCGCGGACTGACCCCGGAGCAGCGCCGCGGGTACGCTCCCCCGCCCGAGTCGCTGCCGCCGGACAGCCTGCTGCGCCGCCGCCTCGCGGCCGAGCTGCGCACACTCCCGGCGCGCACCCGTGAGCTGCTGCTGTTCGCGGCCGCGGCCCCGGACGCCTCTCCGGACACCCTGCTGGCGGCGGCCGGCAAAAGCGACAGAGGACGAGAAAGCGGCGCCGGAAGGTGCGTGGCCGAAGGAGGCGCGGCCAAGGAAGGCGCGGACGGCGGCATGGCCTGGACGCTCACGGACTTCACCGAGGCGGAGCGACGGGGCCTGATCACGGTCACGGCCGCGGGTGTCCGCTTTCGAGGGCCCTTGGTACGCGGTGTCGCGTACGCCGAAATGCCTGTCGCCCGCCGGCGGATCGCCCACGCCGCGCTGGCCGCCGTCCTGGAGGAGCGCGGCGCCCGCCTGCCCGCACTGCTGCATCGCGCCGCCGCGACCACCGGCCCCGACGCGGCGCTCGCGAAGGACCTGGAGGCCGCCGCGAGGTCGGCCGATCCGATCGTCGCCGCGGACGCCCGCCGGTACGCCGCGGGCCTGTGCCCGACCCCCGCGGAGAAGGCGGCCCTGTTGCTGGAGGCGGCCCGTTCGGCCTGGCTGGCCGGGCGCCCGCACCAGGCCGGGCAGCTGATCCGCCGGATCCCCGCCGCGGGCGGCAGCGCCCGGGTCCGTGCCCGCGGCCTGACCGCCGAGATGAGCCTGCCGGAGGGCCGTCCGGGTGCCCGTGACGTGCTGCTGGACGTCGCCGCCGAGCTCGCCGAGTCCGATCCCGGTGCCGCGCTGGAAGCCTTGGCGCTGGCCGGTGAGGCGGCGTGCCGGTCCGGTGAGCAGATCCGGTACGCGGCTCTGGCCCGCCGGGTCGCGGCCGGGCAGCGTGGTGACGAGCCGCCGCCGGTGGCGCTGGCGTTCCACCATGTCGCCGGGCTGGCGTGCATCGCCGACGGTGACGAGCCGGCGGCGTTCATCCGGCTGGGGCAGGCAGTCGCGCTCGCCGACCGGGTCGCCGAACCGGGTCCGCTGCTGCGGGCCGCGACCGCCGGCATCCTGATCGGGGACGCCCGCCGGGCCGCCGCGCTGGCCGGCCGGGCCGCGGTCCTGGCCCGGGAGGCGGGCGCGTCGGTGCTGGTGCCGCAGGCCCTGGAACTGGCGGCGCTGGCCGGGATGGCGTCCGGTGACTACGCGGCCGCGAACGAGGCCGCGATGGACGGCGCGGCGGTGGCGCGGGGCACCGGCCAGCCGGTTCTGGCCGGCGCGCATCTCGCGGTACTGGCGGTGCTCGCGGCGCTGGTCGGCGACCGGGACACCGCCCTCGAACGGATCGCGTCGGTCGGTGACGGCCCGTCCCGGCCACTGTGCGAGTGGGCGCTGGCGCTGCTCGACATGGTCGACGGGCGGTTCCCGGCCGCCGCCGAACGCCTGCTCGCGGTGGTGTCGGCGCCGCCGGGCCCGGGTTCGGCGCTGCTGCGGGTGGCGGTCGTGCCGCATCTGCTGGAGACCGCGGCGCAGGCCGGGGTGCGGGAGGCGGTCGAGCCGGTGGCGGTGGCCTTCGACCGCTGGGCCGGGCGCACCGGGCAGCCCGGCTGGCTGGCCTTGCGGGACCGCTGCCGGGCGCTGCGCGCCGACGACGCGGAGATCGCGGCGGGTCATTTCGAGACTGCGCTGGGGCACGAGGGCGAGGCGGGTTTTCCGCGGGCACACACCGAGCTGTTGTACGGCCGATCGCTGCGCCGCCGCCGCCGGAACGTGGAGGCCCGCACCCACCTGCGGCGGGCCGCCGAGACGTTCCAGCTGATCGACGCCGCCCCGTGGGCCGAGCAGAGCGTCCGTGAGTTGCGCGCCGCCGGGGAGCGGGTGGAGACTCCACCGCCGGCCGGGCCCGCCCTCACCGCCCAGCAGGAACGCATCGCCTCGCTGGTGGCCGGGGGCGCCACCAACCGTGAGGTGGCGCAGGAGCTGCATCTGAGCCCGCGGACGGTTGATCATCACCTGCGCAACGTCTTCGCCCGCCTGGGTGTACGGTCCCGCACCGAGATGGCCCGGCTGCTGTCCCGGGCCTGACCGCGAAGCCGGGCCGGCCTCAGGTCTGCGGCAGGTCCAGCGTCTCCCACCGCTCGGCCAGCTGGCGGCGGCGGCAGGCGACCAGGTGGCCGGCCAGGATGCCGGGGTGACCGCCACGCACACACACGTCGGCGCCCGCGGTCAGCACCCCGGAGACCAGCTCGGCGGGGGCCCAGTCGTCGATCAGGGCGATCACCCGGGTGGCCTGCGGCAGCACGGCGCGGGCCAGCCGGACGTCGTGCACCGTCGCCCCGCTGAGGACCACGAGGTCGCCGGGCTGGACGTCGTCGAGGCCGGCTCCCGTCCGCATCCGCCAGCCGATCGGCAGGTGCTGGGGCAGTGCCGCGACCCGGCTGAGCTGTCCGATGACGGCGACGGTCGGCTGCGCGGCGGGGGCGATGTCGTGTTCGATCTGTACAAGCATGGTGGTCTCTCCTAGCGCGGTTCCCTCGTGTGACCTCCACGATTCGCCCCGCGCCTGTGCGTCACCATGTGCGCATCCTGTGTGTTCGTTGTCAGCGTCGGCCGCCTGACCAGGTCTTTCAGGGGTGAGCGTCCCACCGGACGATCATCGGGTGGCGTTCCTCGTCGCGGGCGGCGACCTGCTCCTGCGCGCGCAGGTACTGCGAGCGGGTGATCTCGCCGGCGATCAACTGCCGGGCGAGCACACCTTCCAGGGTGCTCGGGACGGCCGGTTCGCCGGAAGTCACCGGCTCGGCCCGCCCGGTGAGGGCCCGTCCGGTTCCGGGCCGATCGGTTCCGGGTCGATCGGTTCCGGACCGCTCGTCGCGCGACGGCCAGAAGGCCAGCGCGGCAGCGGCGATCAGACCCAGTGTCGCCACCAGCAGGACCACCATCCGGCACCACCACCCTTCCTGTGACATCTTCGTCACTGACCGCCGCGATCGGCAGGCAAAGCCCGAAAGATCCTGATCCGCCCGCCGCGTCAGTCCTCGGCGAGCACGATGATCTTGTCGTTCGGCGCGAAGGACCGCTTCTCCGCCTTGTCCGGGTTGACGGTCACGCCGTACGCCCGCGCCTTGTCGTGTGATTGAGCGGCCAGGCTGTAGCCGATCGCCGTCTCGCCGCGCCGCCGTGCCGCCTCCAGCACCGTGTAGAAGTCGACCGTCGTGCCGGCGGTCACGTACTGCCCCGCCTCCCGCAGGTAGATCTCGCTGCCCGCGCTGGAGAACAGGTTCTGGAACACGTCGGACAGCTGGGCGTTCTCCGAGATCTGGGACAGCATGAGGCTGATCAGCTTGTCGCTGACGATGAAGTCGTCGGCCCGGGCCACCTCGGCCAGCTCCCGGTTGCGGTCGTCGAGCATCTCGCTGACCACGTTGAGCCGGACCCCGGCGTCGTCGGCCAGGTCGCGCAGGTGCAGCAGGGTGATCAGCGACTTCGCGTCGGCCCGCTGCGGTTCCAGGTTGTCCTTGTCGGCGAGCACGATGATGTGCTGGAACTCCTGGACCTTCAATTCCGCCAGGACGGTACGGCTGGTGACGTC
This sequence comes from Actinoplanes subglobosus, assembly GCF_042650585.1. Lineage (NCBI taxonomy): Bacteria > Bacillati > Actinomycetota > Actinomycetes > Micromonosporales > Micromonosporaceae > Actinoplanes > Actinoplanes subglobosus. Next base: position 130,215 of record NZ_JBHSBL010000028.1, on the reverse strand, counting down.
CCCGACCGCGACGGTGACCGTCATGTTCTCGAACGACCGCAGGACCGGCACGTCGGCGTCGGCCACCACCGTGACCGACGAGCCGGGCTCCATGTACTCGTCGAGTTCGGTCAGCATCGTGTGCAGGCTCTTGTTGTAGCCCAGCACCAGGGCCCGCTCCGGCTGCGCACTCTGCGGCCGGGCCACTCCCACGGCACTCGGGTCGGGCGCGCCGGGGGCGCTGATCGCCACCGTGCTGTCGTCCTCGGCGATGACGATGAGCTGGTCGCCGTCGCGGTACACCCGGTCCGCGGGCGGGTTCAGCAGTACCTCACCACCGGAGATGAAGCCGATCACCGACGAGCGCCGGAACGCGAGCTGGGCGTCGAAGTAGGTCTTGCCCACCAGCGAGGGCTGCTCGGTGAAGTAGATCTCGTCACCGTCGAAGTCGAGCAGCTCGGTGTAGACGACGCTCAGGCCGCTCTGCCGGCTGGTCTGCACGGTGATCCGGCTGATCAGGTCGTCGGTCAGCACCCATTTCGCCTCGTCCCGGCCGACCAGCCGTGCGGCCTCCAGGTTTCCGGGCTGCTGGATCTCGCCGACGATGTGGTACGGGCCGGTCTTGCGGCGCGGGTTGTTGGTGAGCGCGAGCGCCGTCTTGATCACCACGGAGTCGGGGTCGACACCGTCCTCGGGCGCCACGATGATCACGCTGCGGGCGCTGTGCGGGTTGCCGACCTCGAGGTCGGTCAGGTCCATCGGGTTGCCGCTCCGCACGATGATCTTGGTCTTGCCCCGCCGGGAGACCTTGGCGCGCAGCTCGTCCTCCATCTCCACCTTGTCGCCGTCGGCCAGGATCACGATCGCCGACCGGGAGCGCGACTCGTTGGCGATGCAGATCTCGCTCACGATCGGGACGACCTTGGAGCTCCAGCCCAGGATCAGGGTGTGGTCGCTCTCCAGCACCTTCGAGCGGCCCTTGCGCAGTTCCTCGACCCGCGCGTCGAAGGCACTGGAGATGATGCTGATCAGGCTGGCGACCAGGATCACGCCGCCGATCGTCACGACCAGCATCGCCGCCCGGTAGCCGGTGCCCTGGTCGCCGCCCATGGTGCCGCTGTCCAGCGTGCGCATCAGGCTGTTCCACATCGCCTCGCCGAACGAGTAGTGCTCCTCCCCCGGCGGGTAGAAGTACGTACCGGCGTAGGCCACGACGAGCGACACGACGGCGATGAAGGCCAGGCTGGCCAGCGCGAGCAGTCCGACGAGGGCGATGAGCCCGCGTGACATGACGCCGTCGAACCAGTAACGGAGCCGTTCGCCGGCAGTGGTCTTTTCCATGGCCCCTCGAAGGTGAACGCGGCGGGCGAGGCACGGGTGTGCCACCCATGCTCTTCGGTCAGCGCCGGTCAACCCTTAAGTCCCCCGGGCCGGGGACCAACCGCCCTGTCCCGGGCCCCATCGACAGGCGTGGAATCGAGGTGGAAGCGGACCGAGGAGGAGCCATGCGGACCGAAACCATCGTCGTCGCCACCGACGGCACCGAATCCAGCAGGGCGGCCGTCCGGTGGGCGGCCCGGGAGGCCGGCCGGCGCGGAGCCACCCTGCGGGTCACCCACGTCCTCGACTGGGAGTGGGCCGAGACCCGGTACGAGTTCGGCACCGGCCGGTTCAGTGAGGCCCGCAAGGCCGCCGAGGGCGTCGCCCGCGGCGGTGTCGCGCTCGCCCACGAGATCGTCCCCGAACTGTCCGCCGAGATCGACGTGCTGGTCGGCAACCCGGCGGCCCGGCTGCTGGCCGAGGCCGGCAACGCCGACCTGCTGGTGATCGGCAGCCGGGGCCGTGGCGGATTCGCCAGCCTGCTGCTGGGCTCGGTCAGCCAGCGTGTCGCCGTCCACGCGACCTGCCCGGTCGTCGTGGTCCGTGGCCGCGGCGACGTCACCGAGGGGCCGGTCGCCGTCGGGTTCGACGAGTCCCCCACCGCCGAACGGGTCCTGGAGACCGCGTTCACCCACGCGGCGGCCCGCGGCACGGGCCTCGCCGTGATCCGCAGCTATCTGCCGGCGCTGCCGGTCTACACCGCCGGGTTCACCGCCGTCGACGTCTCCACCCCGGAGCAGGACGCCCTCGAGCGGCAGCGCTTCGAGGAGCAGCTCGCCCCGTGGCGGGAGAAGTACCCGGACGTCGCCGTCGAGGCCCTGCTCTCGCACGACAGTGCCGCCGCCGTCCTGTCCGGTGTCTCGCACGGCGCGCAGCTCGTCGTCGTCGGCACCCACGGGCACGGCACCCTGGCCGGGACGCTGCTCGGCTCGACCGGCCTGCAGCTGCTGCACCACGCCGACTGCCCGATCCTGCTCGACCGCTGACCGCCTGAGCAGGAAAAACCGCATATAGTGGGATTCTGAGGAGGCAGTGAGATGAGCACCGGTCATCTGATCGTGGTGGGCGTCGACGGCTCCGAAGGCGGCCGTCGCGCCCTGGACTGGGCGGTCACCGAGGCGGCCGCCCGTGGCGGGGCCGTGCGGGCGGTGATGGCCTGGTCGTGGAACGGGCTGGACTACGGGCCGATCGCGGCCGTCAACCCCGTCGAGGAGAGTGCGCTCGCCACCCAGGTGGTGACCGCCGAGATCGAGGCGCTGACCGAGCGGCGCGGTTCCCACCTGCCGGTCACCGGCGAGGCGATCGAGGGCGGCCCGGCCGACGTGCTGACCGACGCCGCCCGTACGGCGGATCTGCTCGTGCTGGGCAGTCACGGGCACAGCCGGGTCCGGCACACCGTGCTCGGTTCGGTCAGTGAGGCCTGCATCCGCAAGGCCACCTGCCCGGTCGTGGTCATCCCCGCCCCGGTCCGCGAGCACGCCACCGTCTGACCCGTACCGCCTTGAGGGACGCGCCTTCCGGCACGTCCCTCATTCGTCGTGGGCGCGCACGCCGTGCGGGCCGTTGGTCCCGAAACGGGCAGGACCTACGCGGGATCAGGAGGGGGTCTTCGGCACGGGCGTCGATGTCCGCCGCGGAGCAGAGTCATGGGTGAAGACATCGTCTGGAGGAGGACCAGATGGCCACCACCGCTCGCCACCACATCGCCCAGCTCGAACAGGTCGAGGCTCCCGGCTCGATGATCACCCACACTGCCGCCCGGGTGCTGGCGGCGCTGCGGATCACCACCGGGTTCGTCTTTCTCTGGGCCTTTCTCGACAAGACCTTCGGATTCGGGTACGCGACTCCGGCCGCCAAAGCCTGGATCAACGGCGGATCGCCGACCAAAGGATTCCTCAGCGGCGTCGCGGTCGGACCGTTCGAGAGCTTCTTCCACAGCATCGCCGGAGCCGTCTGGGCGGACTGGCTGTTCATGCTGGGCCTGCTCGGAGTCGGCGTCGCGCTGATCCTCGGCATCGGCCTGCGGATCGCCGCCGTCGCCGCCGGCCTGATGATGGCCTTCATGTGGGCCGCCGAATGGCCGCTCGCCCAGGAGACCAGCGCCGGCGAGGCCACCCGGTCGACCAACCCGCTCGTCGACTACCACGTCGTCTACGGCCTCACCGCGGTCGTGGTCGCACTGACCTACGCGGGACACACCTGGGGCCTGGGCCGCTGGTGGGCGAAGCTCCCGCTGGTCCAGAAGAACCGCTGGCTCATCTGACCCCCACCGGACGAACCCCCACCCCACCAGCCCCCACCCCACGAGCCCGGCCGGGCACACCGGCCGGGCTTTCGCGTGCACCCGCCGGGGCACAATGGCGCGATGACTCCGGAGGAACTGGTCGGGCTGGCCCTGGAAGCCGCCGAGGAGGGCCTTCGGGCCGGTGAGATGCCGATCGGCGCGGTGGTCGTCATGGGTGACGAGGTCATCGGGCGGGGCCACACGTCGGAGCGGACCCGGGGGCGGCGGCTGGTGCACGCCGATCTGCTGGCCATGATCGAGGCCGACGAGCGGCTCGGCTGGTCGCGCCGGGAGCGGCCGCTGCTGCTCGGGATCACCATGGAGCCGTGCCTGATGTGCTTCGGCACCGCCCTGTCACTGGGGGTCTCCGAGATCTTCTTCGGCCTGGACGCCCCGGACGACGGTGCGGCGGGCGTCCCGGAGGTGTGGCAGCCCGGTGCCCAGGACGGCATCTTCTTCCCGCTGCCCCGGCTGACCGGTGGTCTCCTGCGTGCCGAGTGCCAGGACCAGTTCCGCCGCTATGCGGCCACGGTCACGAAACCCCACCTGCGCCGCTACGCCGAGGCGATGGCCGGGCTGCCGCCTACCGCAGTGCCGTCCTGATCCCGCGCAGCACCCGGCGCACCAGCGGCGCCCGCCGGCCGGGCCGGGTGACGGCCGGCCGGGTGGTGTCGTCGGCGGACTGCACGACCATGGCTCCCCACTCGTTGACGCGCAGGGTCAGCCGCAGGTCGGTGGGGGCCCGGTCGCCGGCGTCCGCGCCCAGCGTGACCGCGATCCGGTAACGCCCCGGCGGGATCTTGATCCCGGTGAGCACGGCGGTGAGCACGCACCCGCCGGCCGTGGGTTCGACGGTGGCGTCGACGTCGTACGGGGCCCGGGCCGCCGCCCTGGTCAGCCGGAGCAGCCCGGTGGTGGCCGTGTCGACGTGGGCGGGCAGCGACACGGTGATCCGGCCGGGCGCCGCCGTCACCTGCTCGGGACGGGTGCCGAGCAGGTCGTACCGGAGGCGACCGGTGCTCTGCCGGACGTCGATCGACAGGTTCTGGTGCGGGTCGGTCCAGTAGGGCAGGACGCTCTGCCCGTCGACGACGCCGAGCCGGCGGCCCGCTTCGGCGTCGGGGCCGCGCAGTGCCCCGAGGCGTGTCTCCCGGTTCCAGCCGCTGAGCCGGTACCGGAGGAAGACGTCCCAGATGCCGCCGGTGATCCGGGTGCCCGCGGCGGCCGTACGCGGATCGATGTGTGCCTCGGCTCGCAGCCGCAACCGGACCGCCGACGGGTCCGCCGTGCCGACCTCCTCCCGCTCGAAGGTCACCGGCTGGTGGAACTCGGCGGCGGTGGCGCGTTCCCGGACGACCAGGTCGACCTTCGCCTCCTCGAACCGGACGGCGACACCGTCCGGGACCGGGGGCGCCAGGCTGATGCCGGTCTCGTCCCGGCGGAACGTCAGCGGCCCGGCGTCCGAGGCGTACTCGACGGTGAAACCGGCCCGGAGCACACCGTCCTCCCAGCTCAGCCGCCGCAGGTCGCCGACCGGCCGGAGGCCCGCCTCCCAGGTGGCGAGTTCTTCGAGGTCGCCGAGCCGGCCGTCGGCCAGCAGCGCGGCGACGACCCGCTGGATCGGGGGGAGCCCGGCGGCCACCCCCGGCCCGAACCGTTCGATGACGGCCCGCATCTCGGTGAACATCTCCCGCCGGTACTCCGGGTCCATCGCCAGCAGCCGGCGTCCGCGCAGCCGTTCGACGATCTCGTTGCGCAGCCAGCGGCGGTGGAGACGGTCACGCAGCGGGCCCGGCTCGGTCCAGGTGTCCACCACGTCGAGGGCCTCACGCAGGTTGCCGAAGTAGCCCACCGGTTCGATGGGCCGGAAGCCGGCGTTCCCGGCATCGTCGCGTTTGACGTGGTAATAGCAGACGTAGTCGCTGAGCACGGCGATGTTGCCGGCCCGGAGGTAGGCCTCGGCGACGAAGACGTGGTCCTCCAGACGGCGGCGGCCCTCGCGGAAACGCAGGCCGATCCGGTCGAGGAACGCGCGGCGGACCATCTTGTGCGGGGTCAGGCTGTCGATCAGCGGCGCGTCGCGGACCGTGGCACGGGGCCGGTTCTCCCGGAAGAGTTCCAGCGGCACCGGCCGGCCCTTGCCGGCCATCTTGCCGACGACCACGTCGGCGTCGTGGGCGACACCGTAGGCGTACATCCGCTCCAGGGCCTCGGGGCCGAGGTAGTCGTCGTTGTCGACGAACATCACGTACTCGCCGGTGGTGGCGTCGATGCCGACGTTGCGGGGACGGCCGGACCAGCCGGAGGCCTCCTGATGGATCACCCGGACGTTCGCGTGCTCCCCGGCGAGCCGGTCGAGCCGGGCCGGGGTCCCGTCGGTGGATCCGTCGTCGACGAAACAGATCTCGTACTCGTCGGCCGGCAGACTCTGACCGATGAGTGAATTGATGCAATCGTCGATGTACGGCCCCGGATTGTAAACGGGGACGACCACGCTGACTTTCGATGACACAGGCGTATTCCATTCCGCCGCCGTTTCCCGGACGCCCACCATAACCACACCAGCGGCGGTCGGCGCCGCGCTCACAGGACACTCATTCACGCTGCACAGCCTGCACATAGGCGGCTTCGGAAACGGCTGATCACATTGCCGTCACACAGGTCCGAGAAAGGCATTTCACAAGATCATGAGCGCGTTGTTTTCTAGCCGCGCGTGCTGTTAACGTCGCCCGGCATCCGAGCCATCCGGTGTCAAGCGAAAGAAAGTGCAATGGCGATGAATAATGTGTTGCCGGCGGTCGCGATCGTGCTCGCGGGCGGTGTCGGTGAGCGCCTCGGGCTGCAGATGCCCAAGCAGCTCGTGAAGATCGCCGGACGCCCGGTGATCGAGCACACCCTCGCGGCGTTCGAGAAGTCGCCCGTCATCGACAGCGTGCTGGTCCTGATGACGCCGGACCACGTCGGCGAGGTCGAGGCGATCGTCGCGCGGGGCGGCTTCACCAAGGTCACCGGTGTGATCGCGGGCGGCCGGACCCGCAGCGAGACGACCCGCCGGGCGATCGAGGCGATGGGCGGCGCCGAGTGCAAGATGATCGTGCATGACGCGGTCCGGCCGCTGGTGTCGCAGCGGATCATCGCCGACTGCGTGAGTGCCCTCGACCGGTACGAGGCGATCGACGTGGCCACCCCCTCGGCGGACACCATCATCGCGGTCGACGAGGTCGACGGCGAGGAGATCATCACCGACATCCCGCCGCGGAGCCGGCTGCGCCGCGGCCAGACGCCGCAGGGCTTCCTGCTCTCCACCCTGCGCAAGGCCTACGAGCTCGCGGCGGCCGACCCGGACTTCACCGCCACCGACGACTGCGGCGTGGTCCGGCGCTACCTGCCGGACCTGCCGATCTACGTGATCCCCGGCGACGAGAACAACCTGAAGATCACCCACCCGATCGACATCCACCTGGCGGACAAGCTGTTCCAGCTCAACTCCAACCCGCCGGCGGTCGAGACCTCCGGCGAGGTACGGGCCAGGCTGCTCGGCGGCCGCACGGTCGTCGTCTTCGGCGGCAGTTACGGCATCGGCAAGGCCACCGGTGACCTGGCCGCGGCAGCCGGCGCGACGGTCCTGTCGTTCAGCCGCTCGACCACCGGCACCCACGTGGAGAACCCCGAGGACGTCGCCGAGGCGCTACGCCGGGCTCACGCCCGTACCGGCCGGATCGACTACGTGGTCAACACCGCCGGGGTGCTGCGGATCGGCAAACTGGCCGACGCCCCGGACACCGTCATCGAGGAGGCGCTGCGGGTCAACTATCTGGCGCCGGTCTACATCGCCCGGGCGGCGGCGGACTACCTGGCCGAGACCCGTGGGTCGCTGCTGCTCTACACGTCCAGTTCGTACACCCGGGGCCGGGCCGGTTACAGCCTCTACTCCTCGACCAAGGCGGCCACCGTCAACCTGACCCAGGCGCTGGCCGACGAGTGGTCCGAACGCGGCATCCGGGTCAACTGCATCAACCCGGAGCGCACCGGGACCCCGATGCGGCGGCAGGCGTTCGGCGAGGAGCCGGCCGCGTCGATGCTGACCGCGGAGGAGGTGGCCGGCACCTCGGTGGACGTCATGATCTCCGACTGGACCGGCCACATCGTGGACGTACGCCGCGCGGCACCCTCCGCCACCCCGTCGGCCGCGTGAGGAAGCAGACACCCGTGAAGCTCCTCTGGCCCGTCCTGTTCGCCGTCTCCTACGTCACGCTGTACGCCGCCGCGTTCCTGAACCTGCCACTGCTGTTCCTGATCGCGCTGGCCGCCGTGGTGGTCGCCGAACGCTGGGGTGTCAAGCGGACGGCGCTGGCGGCCCTGATGCGCCGCGCCCAGCTCAGCTCGGTGACCCGGTCACTGATCCGGGACGCCGCGATCCTGGTGATGATCGCCCGCGGCGCCGAGCACGGTGCCGTCCCGGCGGCGGTGACGACGATCGGCATGCTCGTCCTGTACTGGCTGCGGGCCGTGGTCAACGTGGTCCTGCGCCGGGTGGCCGACCTGCGGCAGCTGCCCCACCCGACCCGCAACCTGGACCTCTCCCGCCTGGGCATCCCGGACGCGCCACCGGCCTGGCTGACCGTCCGGGCGCCGGCCTGGCTGCTGCACCTGGGTCTGCCGGTGGGCGTCGGTGTCGCGGTCGACGCGCTGGCCGGCACGGACCGGGCGGTCGTGGCCGGTTTCGTGGTGGCGGTGCTGTCCCTGGCGTCGGTGCTGACCGCCGCGATGGTCCAGTCCCGGCGCAACCGGGTGCTGGCCGACAGCGACGCGCTGCGGGCCGAGGCGCTCGAACGGTTGCGGGAGTACCGGCCGGAGGTGCTGCTCTACTTCAGTCTCAACGAGGCCAGCGGCACCACGTACCAGGTGGACTCGTGGCTGACCGTGCTGGCCGGGCTGCGGCACCGGCCGGCGATCCTGGTCCGCGAGCGCAAGCACGTCACCCGGATCGCGCCGACCCGTCTGCCGATCATCTGCGTACCCCGCGGGCCCGACGTGATGGACCTGGACCTGCCCGATCTCAAGGCCGTCCTCTACGTCGGCAACACCGGCAACAACATCCAGATGCTGCGCACCAACGGGATCCGGCACATCTTCGTCGGCCACGGCGACAGCGACAAGGTGGCCAGCACCAACCCGTTCAGCCGGGTCTACGACGAGGTGTGGGTCGCCGGCCGGGCCGGGCGCGACCGTTACCGGCGGGCCGGTGGGGCGGTCGCCGACTCGTCGATCGTGGAGGTCGGCCGGCCCCAGCTCGCGGTCGTCGAGCCGCCACGCCAGGACCGGCGGATCTTCACCGTCCTCTACGCGCCGACCTGGGAGGGCTGGAGCGACGACCTGGCCCTCAGCTCCGTCCCGCGGACCGGCGTCGCCATCGTCAAGACCCTGCTGGCGCTCTCGCCGGACGTGCGGATCATCTACAAGCCCCACCCGCTCACCGGTTACCAGGACCCGGTCACCGCACGGGTGAACCAGCGGATCATCGGCCTGCTCGACGAGGCGAACCGGCGCCGTGCCGCCGACCCGGCCTGGGCCGCGGCCATCGCCGCCGACGCCGGGACGCGCACGGCGGCCACCGCCCGGCTGGCCGAACTCGACCGGATCATCGCCGGCCTGAGCGGGCCGGGCTCCGGTGACGACGCGCAGGCGGCCCGGGACGACGGCACCCCCGATCCGGACCGGCACGCGCGGCTGCTGGACGCGCAGCGGGAATGGCAGCAGGCGACCTGGCAGGCCGGTGGCTGGTGGGCGCACCGCACGGTGACCGGGGCACGGCCTGACCTCTACTCGTGCTTCAACCAGGCCGACATGATGATCGCCGACATCTCCGCGGTCGTCTCCGACTTCGTCGCCAGCGGAAAGCCGTACGTCGTCACGAACGTCGACGACCAGGACGAGACCGCCTTCCGGGCCGCACAGACGGTCGCCGGCGGCGCGTACCTGCTCGGGTCCCGGGCCACCGGCCTGGCCGACCTGGTGCAGGCCCTGCGGCAGTCCGCCGACCCGATGGCCGGCCCCCGCGAGGACCTGCGCCACTACCTGCTCGGCCCGGCCGCACCGGACCCGATGGACCGTTTCAACGACGCCCTGGACGCGGTGATCGCCAAGCCGTACCCCTACGCGGTGTCATAAACATATTCCCCTGCGTCATTGAACCGATCCAGGACGGCGCGGGTACACCCCGGCGTCCGTCCTGGGGAGGAGTAAGACCGATGACCGATCGACTGCACGTCGACCCGGTGTCGCTCGACGGGATCGCCGACCAGCTGCGGCGGTCCGGCGGCACCCTGCGGGCCGCCGCCGGCGGCGGGCCCGGCACGCCCGACGCCGGCACCGACACACCGATCTTCGAGGACCTGATCACCCGCCTGGTCGAGGACGCCACCGCACTCGCGGGCGGCCTCGACCAGGCCGCGGCCCGGGTTCTGCAAGCCAATCAGGCGTACGCCGACGAGGACGTCGCCAACGCGCGTGACATCTCCGGGAGCCGATGATGCCGATCGACACCCGCCTCGACGGCAACCCCGCGTCGCTCTACGCCGGCTCCCAGTACCTGCGGAGCCGGCTCGGACTCGAGGTCGACGGCAGCGCGGCCGCCCTGCGTACCGCCGGCGCCGAGGCCCGGCACGGCTGGCTCGGCTCGGCCGGCACCACCTTCGGCACCCGGATGACCACCGCGGCGGCCCGGGCCGCCGCGCTGCGTGCCGAGATCGACGCGACCGCGCTGACGTTCTCGCAGTACGCGGACATGCTCGCCGGCGCGCAGACCACGATGATCGTCGCCCGGCAGATCGCGGCGAGCGGCGGTCTCGTCGTGGCCGGGACGATGATCCTCGATCCGTTCTCCCCGGACCCGGTCACCTACCAGCAGCAGCGCCTGACCTACGCGCTCGCGCTGCAGCAGGTGTCGCAGGCCCGCACGATGATGGTCACGGCGCGGAGCATCGCCCAGGTCCGGCAGTCGGTCGCGCGGGCCCAGCCGAGGATCCAGCCGACCGACGTGGTGAGTGGCGGCGGAGTGCCGGCGAAACCGGCAGAGGCGCTGGTCGCCCACGAACTGACCCACGTCGTGCAGCAGCGCGGCGGACAGACCATTCCTTAGGCGGGTCACAGGCCCAGGTTGTCGGCGACCCACTCGCGCACGCCGCCGTCGCCGGGACGGCGTGATTTCACCTCGACACTGCTGAACCAGGCGTTCACCCGTACCCGGATGATGGGTGTGCCCGGAAGACGCGGGACCGCCGCGAGCCGCAGCTCCTCGGAACTCAGGGCGCTGGTGCCGGAGAGCTCGACCTCGACGCCCTCCGGCACGATCACCTTGAGCTCACCGAAGAGGCAGGTGCCCTCGATCTCGATCTCGTCCTCGCCGGTGATCACGTCACGCAGGTCGAGGTGGGTGCCCCCGAAGAGGGTGAAAGTGCTCAGCCGCCCGGACCTCAGCCGCCACCGGCCACGACGTTTGCGCTGGCTGAAGACGGTGACGACCCTGTCGACGGTACGGGCGGCGCCGACCACCGGAGTCGGCGCGAGCCCCTCGGTGACCCGGGCCAGCTCGACATCGGTGGACGCGGCCCACGCCGCGCCGACGCGGACGCTGAACTCCTCCAGGGTGATCCGCCCGTCGCCACACGCCTGCTGCAGCAGCTCGGACACCCGCTCGCGGTCGCCGTCGGAGATCGGCGCCGGCACTGGAAGCACCACGCCGATGACGCTACAACCCGGCGGCAACCGTCCTCGCAACCGTGACCGGGCAGAGTGCGCCCCATGCGAAAACTGGGAGCAGCCGTCGCCGTGGTCGCGTCGATCCTCGGTGTGGCCGGGAGTATCGCCGGTCCCCTGTACGCCGCGTTCGGGGCGAGCTGACACACTTGACCGATCATGACGCTGACCGATCGCCTCCCGGACTCCAACGAGCCTGACGCAGTCTTCGACGCCTTTCAATCGTGGGTGGCGGAGCAGGGCCTGACCCTGTACGCGCATCAGGAAGAGGCGCTGATCGAGATCGCGACCGGCGCGAACGTCATCCTGAACACCCCCACCGGCTCGGGCAAGAGCCTGGTCGCCACCGGTGCGCACTTCGCGGCGCTGGCCGACAACCGCACCACCTTCTACACCGCCCCGATCAAGGCGCTGGTGAGTGAGAAGTTCTTCGCCCTGTGCGCGGTCTTCGGCGCACAGAACGTGGGCATGCTGACCGGTGACGCCAGCGTCAACGCGGACGCCCCGATCATCTGCTGCACCGCGGAGATCCTGGCCAACCTGGCGTTGCGCGAGGGCGCCGACGCCGACGTCGGCCAGGTCGTGATGGACGAGTTCCACTTCTACGCCGAGCCGGACCGGGGCTGGGCGTGGCAGGTGCCGCTGATCGAGCTCCCGCAGGCCCAGTTCATCCTGATGTCGGCGACCCTCGGTGACACCACCCGGTTCAAGGACGACCTGACGAAGCGGACCGGGCGGGAGACCGCCGTCGTCGCCAACGCGGAGCGGCCGGTTCCGCTGATCTTCGAGTACGCGATGACGCCTCTCCACGAGACGATCGAGGAGCTGCTCTCCACCAGGCAGTCACCGGTCTACATCGTGCACTTCACCCAGATGGCGGCGCTGGAGCGGGCGCAGTCGCTGATGAGCATCAACATGTGCACCCGCGAGGAGAAGGACAAGATCGCCGCGGCGATCGGCAACTTCCGGTTCACCGCCGGTTTCGGGCGCACCCTGTCGCGGCTGGTCCGGCACGGCATCGGCGTGCACCACGCCGGCATGCTGCCGAAATACCGCCGGCTGGTGGAGACGCTCGCGCAGGCCGGCCTTCTCAAGGTCATCTGCGGTACGGACACTCTGGGCGTCGGTATCAACGTGCCGATCCGTACCGTGCTGTTCACCGGCCTGTCGAAGTACGACGGGGTGAAGACCCGGCTGCTCAAGGCGCGCGAGTTCCACCAGATCGCGGGCCGGGCCGGGCGGGCCGGCTACGACACCATCGGCACCGTGATCATCCAGGCGCCGGAGCACGTCATCGACAACGAGCGGGCCCTGGCCAAGGCCGGTGACGACCCGAAGAAGCGGCGCAAGGTGGTGCGCAAGAAACCGCCGGAGGGGCAGATCGGCTGGGGCCGGCCCACGTTCGACCGGCTGGTCGAGGCCGAGCCGGAGCCGTTGACGTCGTCGTTCCAGGTGTCGCACGCGATGCTGCTCAACGTGATGAACCGGGGCGGCGACCCGTACCCCGCCTTGAAGCATCTGCTGACCGAGAACCACGAGGAGCGACCCGCCCAGCGCCGGCACATCCGGCGGGCGGTCGGGATCGCGCGTGCGCTCATCGCGGGTGGCGTCATCGAACGTACCGACGAAGGTGTCTACAAGCTCGTCGAGGACCTGCAGCTGGACTTCGCGCTGAACCAGGCGCTGTCGCCGTTCGCCCTGGCCAGCCTGGAGCTGCTGGACAAGGAGGCGCCGGAGTATCCGCTGGACGTGGTCTCGGTGATCGAGTCGACCCTGGAGGACCCCCGGCAGATCGTCTCCGAGCAGCGCAAGAAAGCACGCGGCGAGGCGGTCAACGCCATGAAGGCCGAGGGCATCGAGTACGAGGAGCGCATGCAGCTCCTGGAGGACGTGACCTGGCCGCAGCCGTTGAAGGAACTGCTCGACGCGGCGTACGAGACGTACCGGCGCGGCCACCCGTGGGTCGCCGACTACGAGCTCAAGCCGAAGTCGGTGGTCCGCGACATGTACGAGCGGGCCATGACGTTCACCGAGTACGTGTCGTTCTACGGCCTGTCCCGCTCCGAGGGCCTGGTTCTGCGCTACCTCGCCGACGCCTACCGGGCACTGCGCCAGACGGTGCCCGAGGACGCCCGGACCGAGGAGCTCACCGACCTGATCGAGTGGCTCGGCGAGCTGGTCCGGCAGGTCGACTCCAGCCTCCTCGACGAGTGGTCGCGCCTGCAGAACCCGGAGGCCCCCGAGGCCGAGGTCCGCATCGACGACAAGCCGCCGGCGGTCACCCGTAACGCCCGCGCCTTCCGGGTGCTGGTCCGCAACGCCATGTTCCGGCGGGTCGAGCTGGCCGCGCTGCGCCGCTGGGACCTGCTCGGTGAGATGGACGCCGAGCACGGCTGGACGTCCGAGCGCTGGCAGAACGCCATCCAGGACTACTTCGAGGAGTACGACCGGCTGGGCACCGGCCCGGCCGCGCGCGGTCCGGCGTTCCTGCACATCGAGCAGGGTGCCACCCAGTGGACCGTCCGGCAGGTCTTCGAGGACCCCGAAGGCGACCACGACTGGGGCATCGACGCCACCGTCGACCTGGCCGAGTCGGACGAGGCGGGCACCGCCGCGATCACGGTCACCGCCGTTGGCCCTCACTGAGCGGACCGTTCTCGCCGTCCTGTCGGAGCTGGCCCCCGCCGGCGCCGACCGGATCCTGGACGTCACCCACGGCTCGCAGCCGCTGGTGTGGCTGGCCGACTCCGAGCGGGTCGCCCGCAAGGAGGGCGACCGGCTGGCGGCCGTCGACGCGCTGCACCGCGAGGAGCGGATCCTGCACCGGGGCTGGGGTTTCCTGGCCGGGCGCGCCGAGATCGACGGGCGGCCGCGCAAGATCCGGGTGCCGCTGCTCAGCCAGCCGGTCCGTCTGGAACGGGCACTCACCGGCTACCGGGTGACGCCGGCCGGGGACACGTCGGTGACGCCGCTGATCGCCGACCGGGAACTGGCGGCGTCCCTGGAGAACGCGCCCGGCCTCGGCGTTCCCGGCTGGCTGGAGGTGACCGGTGCGCGCGCGTGGCTGACCGCGGCGGCCGAGGCGACAGGCTTGGAGTTCGACGCGGTCACCGAGCCGGGTCGCCGCCTTCCCAGCGACCGGCTGGTGCTGGTGGTGGGGGCGGCGCTGTATGTGGTCCGCGACGTCTTCGGCAGCTCACCCCGCGACAGTCTGCGCAGCTGGGCGGGCCGTGACTTGTCCCTGACGGCCCTGGCCGCGGTCTACGGAACCAGCCCCGCTTCCGGCCCTGGCCCCGACTCCGGCCCCGACTCCGGCCCCGGCTCCTTTCCCGGCTCCGGCTCCTTTTCCAGCTCCGGCTCCTTTCCCGGCTCCGGCTCCTTTCCCGGCCCCGGCTCCTTTCCCGGCCCCGGCTCCTTTTCCAGCTCCGGCTCCTTTCCCGGCCCCGGCTCCTTTTCCAGCTCCGGCTCCTTTTCCAGCTCCGGGTCCGGCTCAGGTCCCGGTTCCTTTTCCAGCTCCGGTTCCGGCTCCGGTCCGTCGTCCTCCCCGCCGCCCGCGGACGATGCCGAGGTCGTTTCGCCGCTGCCGCTGAGCGAGGCCCAGGCCCAGGTGGTGACCCGGTCCCGGACCGCGCCGGTGACCGTCGTCTCCGGCCCACCCGGCAACGGCAAGAGCCACACCGTGGTGGCGGCCGCCCTCGAAGTCGTGCACAGCGGCGGTTCGGTACTGATCGCCACCCAGTCACCACACGCTGCCGAGGTCCTCGCGGCCCTGCTGGCCCGTTACCCCGGCCCCGAACCGGTGCTCTTCGGCGACACCACCAGCCGAGACCGCCTGGCAACCTGGCTGTCGGCGGGCGCCGACGAGGGCGTCAACTCCCGGCAATTGCGCGCCGACCGGCAGGCGGTCGAGCAAAACCTTCATCGTGTACGCGCGATCCGCACCGAAATCCGCGATCTCCTCCACACCGAACAGCTCGCAGCCACACTCCCCGCCTTCGAGCCGCTGCTGGCCGCCCTCACCACGGACGTACCCGGAGCCTTCGACGACACCGTCGACCTCCCCGAAGCCATCCGCCTGCTCGGCCCACCCCTACCCATCACCCACTTCCCAGCCATCCCTACCTCTCCCACGCCTTCCGCCTTTCCCACCACTCCCGCCTTTCCCTTGACCCCCGCGGCTTCCGCCTCCCCTGGCGACCGCATCTCCCCCACCACTTCGACCTCCCCCGCCGACCCCACCGGTTCCGCCTTCCCTGACCACCCCACCTCCCCCACCACGTCGACCTCCCCCACCGGTTCCGCCTTCCCTGACGACCGCACCTCCCCCACCACTTCGGCCTCCCCCGCCGACCCCACCTTCCCCACCGGTTCCGCCTTCCCTGACCACCCCACCTCCCCCACCACCCTGACCTTCCCTCCCGCGCTGCCGACTCCGGAGTTCACGCACGGTGGTGTTTCGGCTGGTTCGGCGGTCGATGGAGATGGGGGATCGGAAGCCAGGTATGCCGGATTCGCCGGTTTTGCTGGACGGTGGCGTCGGTGGCGGGCGGGCGTGCGGGCGAAACGGGGCCGGCGGATGTTGGGGGTTCGTCCGGGCGTACCACTGGGCCGGGTTTGGGAAGCTGTCGCTGCAGCGACCGCGCAGCGGGCAGCGGCCCGTCTCGCCGTGACCGGCGGTGGTGATCTTGACCGGTGGTGGAGCGCCCTGCATCAGGCCGAGGGCGCGTTGCGGGCATGCGCCGGGACCGCGATGCGGCATGCGAGCCGCAGCGAGAAAAGGTGGGACGCCGACGGCCGGCGGGCTGCGGCCGCACTGGCCACAGCCCTGCGGGCGGGTCGCAGCCGACGGCGGGAACTGCTCGCGCGGATGGACGCGGCGCCACTGGTCCGGGCGCTGCCACTGTGGATCGGCACTGTCGCCGACGTGGAGGATCTGCTGCCCGCCGCGCCCGGAATGTTCGATCTGGTGGTCATCGACGAGGCGTCTCACGTCGACCAGATCAGGGCGGCGCCGGTACTGGCCCGTGCCCGGCGTGCGCTGGTCGTCGGGGACCCACGGCAGCTGCGGTTCGTGTCGTTCGTCAGCGATGCCGGGGTGAGTGAGGTCCTCGACCGGCACGGGGCCGACGATCGTCTCGACGTACGCCGGGTCAGCACCTTCGACCTGGCCGCCTCGGCCGCACCGACGACCTGGCTGAACGAGCACTACCGCAGCGTGCCGCACTTGATCGGGTTCTCGGCGCGGCGGTTCTACGGCGGCCGGATCACGACGATGACCCGTACCCCGGCCGCCGATGCCGCCGACGCGATCGACGTCGTACCGGTCGGGGACGCGACGGTGAAGGACGGTGTCAACGCCGCCGAGGTAGCCGCCGCGATCGGCGTCGTCGAAGGCCTGGCCGCGGCTGGTTTCCGCAGCATCGGGGTGATCACTCCGTTCCGTGCGCAGGCCGAGGCCCTCGAGTCCGCGCTGGTCGCGGCCTTCCCGGTGGAACGCATCGAGGAGTTGGGCCTGCGTGTCGGCACGGTTCACTCCTTCCAGGGCAGCGAGGCCGACGCGGTCGTGGTGTCGCTCGGCCTGGTCGACGGCGATGCGGCTGGCCGGCGCCGGTTCGTCACCGATCCGCAGCTGTTCAACGTGATGATCACGCGGGCTCGTCACCGTCTGGTCCTCCTCTCCTCGCTGACCACCGCGGACGGCCTGGTCGGTGACTATCTGACCTATGCCGAAGGACCGGCCGGGGCATCCCGGGACGATGTGCCGCCGACCGGTTGGGCGGCGAGGCTGACCACCGAACTGTCACGACTGAACGTCCCGGTCCGCCCCTCCTACGCCGTCGGTTCGTGGCGTCTCGACCTGTGCGCGGGCCCGGCCGACAGCGCCGTCGGCGTCCTGTGTGGCGTCCACCCCGCCGGCCCGAACGCGCATCTGGCCCGCCAGTCGGCCCTGCACCGAGCCGGTTGGCGCCTGGTGGACGCGTTCCCGAGCCGCTGGGACGGCGACCCCCGCCGGGCTGCCCTGGAGATCGCCGCACTGGTCTCCCCCACCGCCGCCAACTGATCCACCCGCCCCGCCCCGCCCCGGCCCCGGCTCTGGCCCTGGCCCGGCCCGGTCCCGGCTCTGGCCCTGGCCCGGCTCTGGCCCCGCTCTGGCCCGGCCCGGTCCCGGCCCGGTCCCGGCTCTGGCCCGGCCCGGTCTCGGACAACGGTGCATTACGGTGGGGCATGAGGGCCTCCGCAGGTTCGGGGTAGGACGTCGCAATCCACACCGAACCCGAAGGCCCTCACCTATTCAAGATCTCCCGTCCCCAACCTCCGTGGTCAGAACATCTAGCCCGGCCCGGTCCCGGCTCTGGCCCTTGGCCCGGCTCTGGCCCTTGGCCCGGTCGCCCGGCGCGGCCGGGGCCGCCGATCCGCGATCCGGCTGGTCGTCACAGCCCGGCCGCCATCCACCGGCGATCCGTCTAATCATCAAGGCCGGGCCGCCGCACACCGCCGATCCGGCTGGAGCTTTCGCCGACAGGGGTCCTTCGGTCGTGGCGCCAGGGCCGACATCGGCCGTGCGGGAGTTCCGGCCGCACGCGGCACTGCGGTTCGGACGCGGGCGCCGGCGCCGCGCGACGGGGGCCGGTTGGGGGCTCGGGTCAGGGCCTGGGTGGTCGGTGGTCGAGGATGCGGGCGATGTCGGTGACGGCGGGCAGCCGGACGGTGAATGTGGTGCCGAGGCCTGGCTCGCTCGTCGCGGTGACGTCGCCGCCCTGGTCGGCGACGATGCGGCGGACGATGGTCAGGCCCAGGCCCGAGCCGCCGGTGGCGCGCTGGCGGGCCGGGTCGGCGCGCCAGAAGCGGTCGAAGACTCGGGCGACCTCGTCGGCGTTCATGCCGACGCCCGTGTCGTGGACGGTCAGGATCGCGTCGGGGCCGTCGCGGCTGACGCTCAGCTCGACGCGGCCGCCGGCGTCGGTGTAGCGGATCGCGTTGCTCATCAGGTTACCGACGACCTGGCGCATCCGGTCCGGGTCGGCGCACACCTCGACGGGCTCGGGAGCGTCCACCACCACGTCGATGCCGGCGTTGCCGGCGACCACACGATGCGCGGTGGCGGCCATCTCGGTCAACTCGGACAGGTCCAGCGGCACCGGGTCGTAGCCCAGCTCACCGGCCTCGGCCAGCGCCAGAACCTGAAGATCGTCAAGGATGCGGCGCTGGAGCAGGGTCTCCTCGTGCAGTGACGCGAACAGCTCGGGTGACGGCTCGATCACCCCGTCGGCCAGGCCCTCCAGATAGCCACGCAGGTTCGACAGCGGGGTCCGCAGCTCGTGGGCGACATCGGCGACCAGTCGACGCTGCCGCTCCTCGCTGCGTTGCAGTGCCTCGGCCATCGCGTTGAACGCCCCGGACAGGCGGGCCAGCTCGTCCTCGCCGCGGGTCGGCACCCGCACGTCCAGACGGCCGGCAGCCAGCTGCAGCGACGCGCCGGTGAGCAGCCGCACCGGCCGGCTCACCCGCCGGGCGATGCCGGCCGTGCCGAGGGCGGCGAGCAGCAGCAGGGCGGCGACGCCGAGGAGCGCCGGTTGCTGGAGAACGTCCAGGTCCTGGTCCTGCCGGGCACCGAAGTAGATCTCCACGGGCGAGACCGACGGGCTCGACACCGCCCGCTGGAACCCGAGGAGCAGGCACTTGTCATACCCGGACCCGGTGAGCTCGCAGTCGCCCATCCCGGCCCACGCCTCGTCGCGCCACGTCACGTCGCGGCGGACCGCGGTGATCGCGTCACCGACACATTTCGGCACCGCCTTGATGCGCTCGTCGTCGAGGTAGGGCGGCCGCTCCGTGGTCAGCGTGGGCGCCCAGTCACCCACGTCGGCCATGCACCGCACCGCGATCAGCGCCGCGCGGTACTGCGCGGCCTGGATCAGCGCCCGCATCGACGGCGTCTCCGTCGCGGCTGCCGGCGCGAACAGATCCTCCGGCAGCTCGGGACGTCTCAGCACCGCGATCGGCCGGACACCGGACGCCTCCTTGCCCGCGGCCGTCAGTTTCGACTCGATCAGCGCACCGGCCTTGTGGGCGGCCAGCTGGACCGCCATGTCCAGCGCCGGGACCGGCTCGACGTTGCTGGGAAGCAGCTGGACCGGCCCGGCCGCCCGCTGCTCCAGGTTGTCGGAGTCGGTCAGCACGTCGCCGTCGTGGGTCTCCACCCGGATGTGCAGGCCGGTCCGGTCGGAGAGGTCGCCGACCACCGCGTCGATCCCGGCCCACTGACCGTTGAGCACCCCGAACAGCCGGATCGCGTCGACGATCTCGGCCTCGTGACGGTCCCGTGCCTCGGCGACCCTGGTCAACTCGCGGGAGGCCAGGCTCAACGTCAGCCACGCCGTCGCGCCGATCGCCGAACCGGCGACGACCAGCACCAGCAGGAAGATCCTCAGTCGGAAACTCACGGCTCGGCCATCCGGTAGCCGCGGCCGTAGACGGTCTGCACGTATCGCGGATCGGCCGGGTTGACCTCGATCTTGCGGCGCAGGTTGACGACGTGGGCGTCGACGGTGCGCTCGGACACCTCGTTCTCGAAGCCGAACGTCTTGTCGAGGATCTGGCCGCGGGTGAACACCCGGCCCGGTTCACGCGCCAGCAGTTCCAGGATGCCGAACTCCTTGGCCGTCAGCCGGACCGGGGCGCCGTCCACCCGTACCTCGAATCGGGGTGCGTCGACCTCGAGCCCGCCGACCCGCAGGATCTCGGAACCCTCGTTGCCGCGCGTGCGGCGAAGCAGCGCGCGGATCCGCGCGGTGAGCTCGCGCGGGCTGACCGGTTTGCTCAGGTAGTCGTCGGCGCCGATGTCCAGGCCCAGCAGCATGTCGTTCTCCGCCGAACGGGCGGTGACCAGCAGGATCGCGACGTTGGCGAGAGCCGCGTCGGCATCGGCACGCAGGATCCGGCAGACGTCGAGGCCGTCGACCTCCGGCATCATCCAGTCGAGGACGACCAGGTCCGGACGGCGCGCCCGGGTCTGCTCCAGAGCGGCCCGGCCGTCGCCCACGGTCAGCACCTGATGCCCCTCCCGTTCCAGGTAGAGGCGGATCAGCTGCGCGTGCTTCGGGTCGTCGTCGGCAACGAGGATGCGGGCGGTCACGGGTCGAATTCTGTCCCAGCCTGTCCAGGCCGACAAAAAATGCGAGAAACCGATGAAGATCAGATCCCGGATTCGTGCCGCGCACATTCTCGGCATCTTCCGCACAGGTTCTTCACAGGTCGAGGCCTACGGTCGCCTCCTCGAATCGTTGAGGAGGATCTTTCGATGTGTGGCCTGAGCGCTTTTGTCAGCAGCCGCCCCGACCCGGGGCCGCTGGACGCCACGTTCCGCGAGGCCTTCGCCGCCGCTCTGGCGACCCTGCACCACCGTGGTCCGGACGACACCCAGATCGAGTATGGCGACGGGTTCGCGTTCGGCTTCAAGCGCCTCGCGATCATCGACCGGGAGCACTCGGTCCAGCCGCTGCACTACGGCGACCGGTGGACCGTCGTCTTCAACGGTGAGATCTACAACTACCGGGAGCTGCGGGCCGAGCTGATCCGCGAGCACAACGCCGCCTTCGCCACCGAGGGCGACAGCGAGGTGCTGGCCGCGGCGTTCCACTACTGGGGCGAGGCGGCGCTGCCCCGGCTGCGCGGCATGTTCGCCTTCGTGGCGTACGACCACCGCACCGGCACCCTCCACGCGGCCCGCGACGCCTTCGGGATCAAGCCGCTCTACATGCTGGAGACCGCCGACGGGCTGTATCTGGGCAGCGAGCGCAAGGCACTCGACCCGTTCGCGGCCCCGGCCGGCGCAGCCCTGGAGACCGAGTCACTGGCGCACTACCTGACGTTCCAGTTCGTGCCCGACCCGATGACCCTGCACCGGCACATCCGCCGGCTGCCGCCGGGCCACCGCATCATCTGGACGCCGGGTGGCGGAGTGCGGATGCACCGCTGGTTCCGTCCGTCGCTGCGGCCGCTGCGGGTCCAGCCGGAGGCCGCCTACCAGGCGATCCAGGACGCGCTGACCGCCAGCGTCCGCAAGCACATGCACGCCGAGGTTCCGGTCGGGACGTTCCTGTCCAGCGGTGTCGACTCCTCCGCGATCGCCGCGCTGGCCGCCCGGGAGAAACCGGACCTGCACGCCTTCACCGCCGGGTTCGCCGCACAGGGCTACTCGGAGATCGAGATCGCCCAGGACACCGCCGACCAGCTCGGCATCCGGCTCACGCCGACCGTCGTCACCGACGAGGACGTGCTGACCCACCTGCCGCGGATCGTTCAGCTGCTCGACGACCCGGTGGCCGACCCGTCGCTGATCCCGCTGTTCTTCCTGGCCCAGACCGCGTCCCGGTTCGTCACCGTCGTGCTGTCCGGTGAGGGTTCCGACGAGTTGTTCGGCGGCTACACCATCTACCGGGAGCCACTGTCGCTCGACCGGGTCGACCGGCTGCCCCCGGGCATGAAGCGCGGCCTGAAGCACCTGGCCGAGGTGCTGCCCGAGGGGGTCAAGGGCCGGTCGTTCCTCGAGCGCGGCACCACACCGATCGAGCAGCGGTACTACGGCAACGCGCGGATCTTCGACCCGGACGAGAAGGCCCGGGTCATGCGGTTCACGTCGCAGCCGCACACGGCGATCACCGCGCATCTGTACGCGGAGACCGCCGACGTCGACCACGTCGCATCGATGCAGTATGTGGATCTGCACACCTGGCTGCCCGGCGACATCCTGGTCAAGGCCGACCGGATGTCGATGGCGCACAGCCTGGAGCTGCGGGTGCCGTTCCTCGACCAGCAGGTCTATGCGGCTGCCGCCGGCCTGCCGACCGATCTGAAGCTGCCGCCCGGCGTCACCACCACCAAGCACGCGCTGCGTGAGGCGATGAAGGGCATCGTGCCCGAGTCGGTGCGTTCGGCCAAGAAGCTGGGCTTCCCGACCCCGACCCGGCTGTGGCTGCGTGGCCCGATCGGTGACTGGGTGGACCACCTGCTGTCCACCTCCCAGGCCGGTGACCTGCTCGACCTGGAGTATGTGCGGGGGCTGCTCGCCGAGCACCGGGCCGGCGGCGCCGACCGGTCGCGCAAGGTGTGGACGGTGGCGATGTTCTGTCTGTGGCACGCGATCGCCGTGGAGAAGTCGATCGTGGTCGACAGCCCACTGCCCAGCCGGGTCGTGCCGGCTCAGCGTCACGAGCCAGGCCTGTTCCAGATCGCCGGCTGATCGCCGTGACCCGGTGCGGCGGCCCCCAGCCGGCCGCCATCCGGCGTCACGTCGCGCCGGGTCACGGTTCAGCCCGGACCTGCTCTCGGCCTCGGTAAAGGTCTCGGCCTCGGTTGCAGGAGGACCGGCCGGGGCCACGGTTTCCGGCAAACCGGTCCGTGTCCTGGTCTCGCGTGAGACCGGCCAGGTCTTGATCTCGCGTGGAACCGGCCAGGTCTTGATCTCGCGTGGAACCGGCCAGGTCTTGATATCGCGTGGGACCGGCCAGGTCTTGATATCGCGTGGGACCGGCCAGGTCTTGATATCGCGTGGGACCGGCCAGGTCTTGATATCGCGTGGGACCGGCCAGGTCTTGCTGTGGCGGGGGCCAGGTCGAAGGGTGGCATTTCGGGCTCATTCGTCTGGGTCGCCGTTTCAAGGACCGGCCCGGTGGCGGGGAGTCGACGGCCGCGCAGCCCTCCCCGCCGCCGGGTCAAGTAGTGGTGTTTCCCTCGTGGTGCCGGGTCCGCGGCCGCCACCCTGGTGCTCCCCCGGCAAACGGGTGGCGGCCGCGGATCCGGCATGATCGGCGTGTGACCGCTCTCCGACTGGCCATGATCGACGCGGCGGCTGATTCCCGGTCCGCGGCCTGGGACGTCGTCTGGCACGAGACGATCGACCAGGGTGAGGCGGTGATGGGCAGTGAGACACTGCTGCCGTGGCTGGCGACGGTCTGCGCCGGGTTCTCGATCAGAGAGCGGGAGAAGGCCCTGGTGCTGGCCGGGCTGATCGCGGTCGACACGGTCGATCCTGAGCGGGGGCGTTACGCGGGCGAGATCGCCGTGCTGCGGGCGCTGACCGTCGAGAATCTGGTGGCGGGGGCTTCGGACGAGCGGATGTTCGTCTACCTCCAGCAGGCGGTTCTCGGGTTCGATGGGGATGACACGTGGGGTCGGCGGCTCGACCTGATCAACGACGGTGAGGCCGGCGTCGAATGTCCCTCGTGTGAGGCGGAGCTGCTGTAGTCGCTGGACCCGGCCGACTCCGAGATCGAGCCGGACCTGTCGCCGGATCTTGCGTCACATCTGCACGCCGAGGCGATGGCGGCCGGGTTTCCCGAGGTGGCGGCCGCGATCGGCTTGTTGTTCGGGCGCTTCCGCTGCCCGGACTGCGACACCGACCTTCGGATCGCGGAACGGGTGGCCGCATGAACGCCGACCAACCCACCGGCGGCGCGGCCCAGCCCGCGGACCCGAACGAGCTCGGCGGCCCGGGCCGGAAAGCGAGACCGGAATGGGACACGAGCCCGGAACAGGACACGAGACCGGAACAGGACACGAGACCGGAACAGGACACGAGACCGGAACAGGACACGAGACCGGAACAGGACACGAGACCGGAACAGGACACGAGACCGGCGTGGTGGCACGGACTTCGGCGGTCGGCGGCGGCGCGGGGGCCGGTGGATGCGTGGCTTCAGCCTCGGGTCGGGCTTCGGTGGGAGGTCGCTGAGCAACCCGTTGACGGGCCGGTAGCGAAACTCGGCGGGCAGCCGTACTGGCTGGAGGAACCGTTCTGGCCGGTTTCGGCGTGGCTCCGGACGCCTATGGTGTTCATCGGGCAGTTCCCGCTTCCGGGGGCGGAACCGCGGATGGCCTATCTGTTCATCGCCGACGATCCGGACGGTGTCGGGCTGACGATGGAGCCCGAAGAGGGTGACAACCTGCTCCTCGTGCAGCCGGGCGGGCGGCTACCGGCGTTCTCCCGTGGGCTGCCGCAGCGGACCGGGCCGTCGCTGTGGCGCCGCGGTGAGCGGTGGACCGACCGTGTGCCGGTCGAGTTGCGGGTGCGCGCGACGGAGCACGTGGACGAGGACTGTTACAGCTGGGCCGGTGGGCGGCCACGTGGCTGGCAGTCGGACTTCGTCGAGATGCTCGATGAGCGGTGGCGGTTCTTCTTTCAGATCGACGGGGCCGAGGGAGTCGGTGGGGATGCCTATGCGCTCAACTTCGGCGGCGGAACCGGGTACGCGTTCCTGAGCAGTGACGAGCGGGAAGGCCGGTTCTTCTGGGACTGCGTCTGAGCCTGCAGCAGGGCGGTATGACGTGGTAGAACGTAGGCGGCCGGCCGGGCAAGATCCGTGACGGGCCTCGTGGTCCGCCATCGTGTGGACGGTCGTGGTCTCCGCCCCGGCGCAACACCGACGTAGAGATGGGTGACATCCCGCCGGTTTCCGCGGAATCCTGCCCGGCCGCCAGCGATGAGTTCGGTGGGCGGCGGCGGTCCATCACATCATGGGGATCTCTGCGGTTCGGTTCGCGGTCGGTCCGGCGATCACGCGCACCGACATCCCGGCCCTGTGTGCCCAGCTGGCCGATCTGCTCGGCGGAC
Organism: Actinoplanes subglobosus; assembly: GCF_042650585.1. Classification (NCBI taxonomy): domain Bacteria; kingdom Bacillati; phylum Actinomycetota; class Actinomycetes; order Micromonosporales; family Micromonosporaceae; genus Actinoplanes; species Actinoplanes subglobosus. Next base: position 105,202 of record NZ_JBHSBL010000028.1, on the reverse strand, counting down.
ACGGCGAAGACGGACACGGCGAAGACGGACACGGCGAAGACGGACGAAGTGGGAACGGACACGGCGAAGACGGACGGAGCGGTAACGGACACGACGGTGACGGCGGCAGGCACGGTGACGGCGGCAGGCACGGTGACGGCGGACACGACGGCGGCAGGCACGGTGGCGGCGGACACGACGGCGGCAGGCACGACGGTGACCTGGTCGAATGCGATGTCGGCGGCCTGTGTCAGGTGGATGTGGTGGCGGTCGAGGCGGTGGCCCGGCTGCGTCTGACGGCCCGCCGCCACGGCCGGCACCTGGTGGTCGTCGGTGCCGGGCCGGACCTGATGTTGCTGTTCGCCCTGCTGGGCCTCACCGAACTGCTCGTACCCGGGTCGGACACCGACGATCCGTGACAGGTGAAGCCGGGGCCGGAATCGAGCAGGTCAGCCCAGCGACTCGGCCGGTGGCAGGTGGGGCGGCAGGCCGAACAGCGGGAACAGGCGGGCGGTGTCGAGGAAGTTGTTGACGCCCGCGATACGGCCATCGGTGATCTCCAGGACGATCAGGGCCCACGGGTCGTGGCCGGTGCCGGTGAGGCTCGCACGGTACTGACCGAAGGCGGGCAGGCCGCTCGCGACGACCGGGATCAGGCGCGAACCCTCGCAACCGCTGCCGGTGCCGGACATCCACGCCGTGATGTCGTCGTGGCCACGCAGCCACAACGCCAGCGGCGGCATCGACACGGTGGCGTCCTCGTGCAGAAGTGTGGTGAGGGCGCGCAGGTCGTACGCCTCGAAGGCTTTGACATAGCGGGCGAGAAGCTCGCGCTGATCGGCATCGAGAGGCCGGAAGGTGTCGCCCGCCGAAGGCGTGGCGGCCGCGAGGGTGGCGCGGGCCCGTTGGAGGGCGCTGTTGACGCTGGCCACCGACGTGTCGAGCAGGTCGGCGACCTCCTGGGCCGACCAGGCCAGCACCTCCCGCAGGATCAGCACCGACCGCTGCCGCGACGGCAGATGCTGGAGCGCGGCGACGAACGCGAGGCGGATCGACTCGCGTTCGGCGATCAGGTTGGCCGGGTCGGAACCCTCGGGCAGGACACGCTCGTCGGGGACCGGGCCGACCCAGATCTTCTCCGGGTGCACGGCGCCGGGGTCGGTGGCGTGCCCGGACGAGGCGGGGCCGAGGTCCATCGGCCGGATCCGCCGCTGGGCGCTGTCGACCATGTTGAGGCACACGTTGGTGGCGATCCGGTAGATCCACGACCGCAGTGACGAGCGGCCCTCGAAACTGTCATGGCCGCGCCAGGCCCGGATCATGGTCTCCTGCACGGCGTCCTCGGCCTCGAAAGCCGACCCGAGCATCCGGTAGCAGTAGCCGATCAGCTCGGGCCGGAAGCGCTCCAGCTGGGCTTCTATGGGTGGGCCGGTCACCGCGTCAGTCACGCGCCCGAACCTACCCCGGATTTTTCACCACGGCAGCGATGAGTTTCCGGTACGCCCCGGGTCTACCCGATGTAAGCAATGAGGAAGATGCGCGAGGGAGCCGACATGAGCTATGCCGAGGTCAACGGGATCAACCTGTACTACGAAACGCACGGCACCGGCCGGCCGCTGATCCTGCTGCACGGCGGGCTCGGCTCGGGTGAGATGTTCGCCGCGTCGCTGGCCACGTTCGCCGGGAACCACCAGGTTTTCCTGGTCGACCTGCAGGGCCACGGGCGGACCGCGGACATCGACCGGGCGATCGACTACCACCTGATAGCCGACGACATCGCGGCGCTGATCGACCACCTGGGTCTGGACCGGCCGGACGTGGTCGGGTTCTCCCTGGGCGGCGGTGTCGGCCTGCAGCTGGCGATCCGGCACCCGGAGAAGGTCGGCAGGCTGGTGTCGGCGTCGGCCGGGATCCGGCGTGACGCCTTCTTCCCGGATCTGCTCGCCCAGCAGGCGCAGGTGGGCGCGGCGGCCGCCGAGTTCATGAAGGACACCCCGATGTACGAGCTGTACCAGCGGGTGGCGCCGCGGCCGGAGGACTTCCCGCGGCTGCTCGACAAGATCGGCGAGACGATGCGCAAGGACTTCGACCACACCGAGGACGTGCGGGGCCTGCGCGTGCCCACCCTGATCATGGGCGCTGACGCCGACATGGTGCCGCCGAGCCACTTCGTGGAGATCTTCAACCTGCTCGACGGTGGTCTGCGGGACGGCGGCTGGGGTGGCGAGGGCCGGCCGAAGGGCGGGCACGCCCTGGCGATCCTGCCGGGCACCACCCATTACGACATCATCGACTCGCCGCTGTTCGCCGCGACCGCCCTGGCCTTCCTAACCGAGAAGGCCTGAGCCGAGAGCGGCGTCGAGGGTGCCGGTGAACTCGCCGGCCGGAATCCGGGCGGTGTGGACCCGGTCCCGGTCCGGGTGGTCGGGCCGCCAGAAGCTGAAGAGCAGCACCAGGTTGTCGCCACCGTCGAGATAGGCGTAGAGGATCACACCGTCGGTCGTCGGGCCCCACTGCATCAGCCAGCACTCCTCCCGGGATCCGGTCTGATCGTCGTGGAGCCGTTGGAACGCCTCGGCCGGCTCCAGGCCCGGGTAGGGGTTCGGCGGCAGCGCCCTGCGGCGCATCTGGTCGGCCGACGTGCGGATCGAGAACCTGAACGACGGCAGGTAGGCGATGTTGTCGTCGTAGGTCAGCAGCTGGCCTCCGGCCCACAGATCGACGGCCCGCAGGTCCGGCGCATGCCAGAACGGCCCGGCCTCGACGGCGAAGGTGGCCCGGTCACCGAACAGCGGCCGCAAGTCTTCGGTCATGCCGTCAGATCGTGCCGCACGGATGATCCGGCCGCGACCGCGGCGGCCGCTCCCTCCGGATGTCCCAGGTCATGCCGGGATCATGCCGGAGGGGTACGACAAGAATCGTCAGCCGACGTAGTCACGCAGGTGCTGGGCGGTCAGCGTGTCCGACTTGGCGACCAGCTCACCGGGGGTGCCGGTGAAGACGACGGTGCCGCCGTCGTGGCCGGCGCCCGGGCCCAGGTCGATGATCCAGTCGGCGTGGGCCATGACGGCCAGGTGGTGTTCGATGACGACGACCGTGTTGCCGGTGTCGACGAGCCGGTCGAGCAGGGCCAGCAGCTGGTCGACGTCGGCCAGGTGCAGGCCGCTGGTCGGCTCGTCGAGCAGGTAGGTGGCGACGCCGCTGCCCATGTGGACGGCGAGTTTGAGGCGCTGCCGCTCGCCGCCGGACAGGGTGTTGAGGGGCTGGCCGAGGGTGATGTAGCCGAGCCCGACCGCGTTGAGGCGTTCCAGGATCGCGCGGGCCGCCTTCTCGGTGAAGAAGCCGAGCGCCTCGCTGACCGGCATGGCCAGGACCTCGCTGATGTCGCGGTCGCGCAGCTTGTACTCCAGGACCTGGGCGGTGAAGCGTTTGCCTTCGCACTCCTCGCAGACCCCGGCGACACCGGCCATCATCGCGAGGTCGACGTAGACCAGGCCGATGCCTTTGCAGTGCGGGCAGGCGCCTTCGGAGTTGGCACTGAACAGGGCGGCTTTGACGCCGTTGGCTTTGGCGAAGGCGGTACGCACGGCGTCGAGCAGTCCCGTGTAGGTGGCCGGATTGCTGCGCCGAGAACCGCGGATCGCCGACTGGTCGACGACGATCACCCCGTCACGCTGCGGCAGCGATCCGTGGATGAGCGAGCTCTTGCCCGAGCCGGCGACACCGGTGACGACGGTCAGCACCCCGGTCGGCACGTCGACCGAGACGTCGCGCAGATTGTGGGTGGACGCATTCCGAATGGGAATTTGTCCGGTATGCGACCTAACCGTGGCTTTCAGCTCGACGCGGTGCCCCAGGTAACGCCCGGTCAGTGTGCCCGACGCACGCAACGCGGGCACGTCCCCCTCGAACTGGATCCGCCCGCCCCCGGGCCCCGCCCCGGGACCGATGTCCACCACGTGATCGGCGATCGCGATGGTCTCCGGCTTGTGCTCGACGACCAGGACCGTGTTGCCCTTGTCCCGCAGCCGCACGAGCAGGCCGTTCATCCGCTGGATGTCGTGCGGATGCAACCCGACGGTGGGCTCGTCGAAGACGTAGGTGATGTCGGTCAGGCTCGACCCGAGGTGCCGGACCATCTTGACCCGCTGCGCCTCCCCACCGGACAGCGTCGCCGACTCCCGGTCCAGCGACAGATAGCCCAGACCGATCTCGACCAGCGAGTCCAGGGTCTGCCGCAGGTTCGCCACCACCGGGCCGACCGATGGCGCCGTGATCCCGGCCAGGACCGCCGCCAGATCGCTGACCTGCATGGCCGAGCACTCGGCGATGTTCCGGCCGTCGATCGTCGACTCCAGCACGGCCGGTTTCAGCCGCGTTCCCCCGCAGCCGGGGCATTTCGCGAACGTGGCCGCCCGGTCGATGAACGCCCGGATGTGGGGCTGTACCGACTCACGTTCCTTCGTCAGGTACATCCGCTGCACCTTCACGACCAGTCCCTCGTACGTCGTGTTGATGCCGTTGACCTTGATCTTGATCGACGGTTTGTAGAGGAAGTCGTCGAGCTCCGCCGCGGTGAAATCGCGCACCGGCTTGTCCGGATCGAACAGCCCCGACTCGGCGAAACCGCGCACATACCAGCCGTCGACGCTGAAGTTCGGAACCGTGATCGCACCCTCGTTGATCGACTTCGACCGGTCGACGAGCTGGTCGAGGTCGAGGCTGGAGACCTTGCCGAGGCCCTCGCAACCCGGGCACATGCCTTCGGCGTTGAACGAGTAGGCCAGCGCGCTGCCCGCACTCGGCGACCCGAGACGACTGAAAATGATCCGGAGCATGGTGTACGCGTCCGTGGCCGTCCCGAGGGTGGACCGGGCGTTCGCGCCCATCCGCTCCTGGTCGACGACGATCGCGGCGCTCAGATTGTGCAGGGCGTCCACGTCCGGCCGGGCCGGACTGCCCATGAACGACTGGAGGAACGCCGAATACGTCTCGTTGATCATGCGCTGCGACTCGGCGGCGATGGTGCCGAACACCAGCGACGACTTGCCGGAACCGGAGACCCCGGTGAAGACGGTCAATCGCCGTTTCGGGATGTCGAGCGAGACGTCCTGAAGATTGTTCTCCCGGGCCCCGCGGACCTGGATGACATCGTGGCTGTCAGCGATGTGGGTCACGAACAGACAGTAGCCACGATTGCGGTCAGAACAGGACCGCTATCCGGCCCGGCGCCGGGCCCGGCGGGCCGCCAGCTCATCGTTCTCATCCGGGGCGGCAGCGGCGCCGACCGGCTGCGGACCCGAGACGGGCTCCGCCGGCAGATGCGACAGCGAACCCTGGATCTCCTTGAACGCCCCGCCGATCGCGATGCCGAACACGCCCTGACCACCCTGGAGCAGGTCGACGACCTCCTCCGGCGAGCGGCACTCGTAGACCGTCGTGCCGTCGGATATCAGCGTGATCTCCGCCAGATCGTCCACCCCGCGCGACCGCAGCGTCTCGATCGCCCGGCGAATGTTCTGCAACGACACCCCGGCGTCCAGCAACCGCTTCACGACCTTGAGGACCACGAGGTCACGAAACGAATAGAGCCGCTGCGTCCCCGACCCCGAAGCGTCACGGACACTCGGCACGACCAGCGTCGTCCTCGCCCAGTAGTCGAGCTGCCGATAGCTGATCCCGACCGCCTGACAGGCGGTGACCCCGCGGTACCCCAGCTCGCCGTCCTCGCCGACGAGAGGGCCTTCAAGAGGTTGCTCGTGCACGCGACTACCTCCCCGCGCCCATGATCAAGATCTAGGCGGTGTGCCGGTTCACCTGGACTTCACGAGCGTATATCTCAATCACAGCCGAAACATGGAGGTAACCGCTCGACACGCCGCGCACGGACGAACGGCGCCGGTCGATGTCAGCCGGCGAAATCCTCGGGCCGCACCTGGTCGAGGAACTCGCGGAACTTCTCCACCTCGTCCTCCTGCTCGTCGGGGATCACGATCCCCGCCTCGGTGAGAACCTGCTCGGCACAGCGGATCGGCGCACCCACCCGCAACGCCAGCGCGATCGAGTCACTCGGCCGCGCCGACACCCGCAGATTGTCACCGATCAGCAGATCGGCGTAGAAGACATTGTCCTTCAGCTCGGTGATCTCGACCGCCTTCAACGGCGCCTTCAGCGCCGCCAGGATGTCGCGCAGCAGGTCATGGGTCAACGGCCGGGCCGGCTTGACCCCCTGCTGCTCATAGGCGATCGCCGTCGCCTCGACCGCACCGATCCAGATCGGGAGGTAACGGTCACCGTCGACCTCCCGCAACAACACGATCGGCTGGTTGCTGGGCAGCTCCACCCGGACCCCGACCACGCTCAGCTCACGCACCGCCGCCTCCGTGTCGTCATCGTCTCGGCTGCCGCGCAGCCGCCCTAACCTGCACGGTACACGCACACCACGGGTGTCCGATCCGCGCGGCAGCGGGTTCAGCGACCCAACTCACCCCGTAGACCCGAACGAACCAGCGCGGCATGCAGCCGCTGCGAAAGCGCCTGCAGCTCACGTGCGGTCTCGGCGGCACGCGCCCGCGCCGCCGGGTCCTGCTGACGTGCCAGCGGCGCCAGCAACTGTGTGAACAGGCCCACCTCACGGTCCGCGGCATTGCGGAAAGCACGCAGGTGACGAACCTCCAGCCCGTAATGGGTGAGACCCACCACGGCCTCCACGATGATCACCTGGTCAGCGTCATACCAGCCCGGCGGACGCGCCGTCACCAGACCGATCTGCTCCAGCTCGGCCAGCAACGCCTCATCGACACCGGTCCGCTCGACCAGATCCGCATGCGGGATCCGCGAGTCCGCCGGATCCTTGGCCTGAGACGCCCCCACCGCCACCAACGTGGGCCGCTGCGGAACCACCGGCTCCTTCTCCATCCGGTCCAACTGCTCCCGGATCACCCGCAAGGGGAGGTACTGATCGCGCTGCGCGGTCAGTACGAACCGCAACCGGGCCACATCGTTCCACGAATACTTCCGGTACCCGGAGGCGGTGCGTTGCGGGTCGACCAGACCCTCCGCCTCCAGGAACCGCAATTTCGAGATCGTGGTGTCGGGGAACTCGGTGCGCAGATGGGCCAGCACCTCCCCGATGCTCATCAGCGCACCCTCACGCCCGTCCTGAGGGCGCGAAGCCCCCGGGTCACGCGCCGCCGCCCCCGACGCCGTCACGCCCGGCCCTCGCCCTCCGGCCGCGGACCGGCGATGAACACCAGACGGAACTTGCCGATCTGGACCTCGTCGCCATTGCTGAGCGTCGCCGCTTCAACCCTTTCCCGGTTCACATACGTACCGTTCAGCGAGCCGACGTCGCGAACAGTGAACGTCCCGCTGTCGCGGTGGAACTCGGCGTGGCGGCGCGACACCGTCACATCGTCGAGGAAGATGTCACTGTCCGGGTGCCGGCCACTGGTCGTCACATCGTGATCGAGGAGGAAGCGGGCGCCGGCGTTGGGCCCACGGCGCACCACCAGCAGAGCCATCCCCGGGGGGAGCGAGCCGGCCATCCGGCTCGGAACCACGTCCGTCTCGGGTCCCTCCAGCACCTCGTCAAGGGCGCCAAGGTTCAGCGTGGACGTGACGTCGAGCGGGGGGAACTCGTCGTCTGGGCGCGTCATCGGACCACCTCACGGATCAGTTGGTCGTCGCCTCCCAGCGAGGCCAGCAACGTTGCGGCCCCGCCGGGGCCATTTCGGCCCGACGCACGACTATCGGTTTCAAAGGAATAACAGTTCTTCGTGTGCTCCGCGAGCCTAGTCAGCGCCAATATCGCTGGGCAACCGGACTCGCGGAAGAACGAATGGACGGGCATGAAATGCCCGAGGGCGTCAGCTTTCGGTCAGAGCCCGGTACGCCGCCGCATCCAGCAGGGCCGCCACCGACGCCGGATCGTCCGGCGCGATCTCCACCAGCCACCCGGCCGCATACGGCTCGCCGTTGATGATCTCCGGCTCATCGGCCAGCGTGGCGTTCTTCGCCACCACCGTGCCGGAAATCGGCGCGTAGATCTCCGAGACGCTCTTGGTCGACTCGATCTCACCGAGCGAGTCGCCCGCCTGCACCACCGTGCCCTCATCGGGCAACTGCACGTAGACGATGTCACCCAGCGCGTCCTGCGCGAAATGGGTGATACCCACCCGCACGGGCCCACTGCCGTCACCGGCGACCCACTCGTGCTCCGCGGTATACCGCAGATCCTCAGGAATCAACGCTTCCTCCGTTAATCACGACACCGGACGTGCGTACCGCAAGGCTGCTGCCTTACGCACCGCGGTCACCTCGACCAGGGAACGCGAGTCCATGGTCACGCTACCGCCGCCACTCTTCGCCGACGCCACCACCCCGCCCGGGATCTGCAGCGCCGTACTCATCGTGCTCGCCGGGCCGATCACCAGAAGATGGAACGGACCGGTCAACTCCTCACCGTCCGCGATGATCCCACCACCCGACGCGTCGACGAAGAAGCTCGACGCGACAAGCCGCACCGCCACGTCGTTCGCCCCGTTGAGCTGCATCACCTCACCACCGGCGCCCCGCAGCTCCTGCACCGTGTTCAGCACGTCCGACGCATCCACATTGCTCAGCGTGATGTCCAGACCCGGGCCACGACCCCGCTCCGTCCCCGCCAGCAGACCCAGATCCTGACTGCGCCGCTCAGCCTCCGCCAGAGCCGCCTCACGGCCTCCGACCTCGGAGTTCAACTCCTGTTTACTCTGCTCCAGCGCCTGGATCTGCGACAGCAGACGACTGTCCTCCGACTCCAGATCACTCAGGATCCGGACCAGGTCCTCCTGCCGTGTCGCCGCCAGCCCGTCATCGGAGTTGTTGCTGCGCAACTGCACCACCAGCGTGAAACCGAGCAGCGCCAGCAACACCCAGATCAACGTCCCGGCCGGAGCCGGCCGCCGGATCCGGGGGCGATCAAGATCACTTCCGGAAATCGACAGATCGGGTGACTCACCCGTCCGAGGCGCCACACCCCCGAGATCAAGATCACCATGGGGTACGGCCGGAGCAGCGCCGTCCTCAGCCTGCTCCACCCCGCCGCCCGCCACCACGGTATCGGCGACCGACCCAGGCTCTCCCCCGGCCCGCCCCGCATCGACCTCAGGCACCGGTCTCCCGCTCGCCGCGCCGCCGGCCACTCTGCTTTCCAGCCCAGCGCCCGCGCCGCCGGCCACGCCGCTCTCCGATCCGGCGCCCGCGCCGCCGGCCACCCTGCTCTCCAGCCCAGCGCCCGCGCCGCCGGCCACGCCGCTCTCCGGCTCGGCGGCCAGGTCCCGGCCCGCCAGCGGAACGGTCGGCTCCTCGTCGGCCTCCGGCCCCACCGTCGGTCCGCGGCCGGACAGCGAGACGGTCGGCTCCTCCTCGGCGGCCGGCCGGATGCTGTCGTCAGGATCGGTCATCACGCGTCCTATGCCCGGAAGAGGTGACGTCGGATCGCCGCGACGTTACCGAAGATCCGCACGCCGAGCACGACCACGACACCCGTCGACAGCTGACCGCCCACACCCAACTGGTCACCGACATACACGATCAGGCCGGACACCAGCACGTTCGAGATGAACGACACCACGAACTGCTTGTCGTCGAAGATCCCGTCCAGCTTGGCGCGCACCCCGCCGAACACCGCGTCCAGCGCCGCCACCACCGCGATCGGCAGATAGGGCACCAGTTCCGGCGGCACGGACGGCTCGAACAGGATGCCCAGCAGGACACCGACGAGCAGGGCGAGTACGGCGATCATCGGCCGCCTTCCGTCACTGACGAATCCGGCACAGGCGACCCCGCACCGGACGAAACGTTCGCGGAACCCGACGGAGCGGGCGCAACACTCGGCTCGGCGGACCGCAGCTTCAAGCCGGTCGCCGCCTCCAGCGTCACGTCATCGGCCTCAGCGGAATCGAACGAGATCCCGAACCGCGCCGACAACGTGTCGAAGAACTGACCCGCATAACCCGCACGGAAATCGTCAGCCAGATCATCCGGCCCGATCGCGACGATCTCGTACGGCGACCCGACCGGCCGGATGTCCACCAGGATCGCCTCACCGGCCTGCCGGATCCGCGACGTCGCCGTCAGGCGCTGCCCGTTGATCGTGATCGCCTCGGCGCCGGACTCCCACAACGCGTTCGCCGCCAGCTGCAGATCGGTGTCCTTCACCTGCGCCTCGGTCCGCCGCTCCCCGGTCACCGCGTCCACCGACGTCGGCCCGTCCGCCAGCGTGATCCGCGCCCCCGAGCCACGCACCCGCGCCAGGCCGGTGACGGCCTCCAGGTCACGCAGCCGCGCCACCGCCTCGCCACCCAGCTCCCGGTCCCGCAGCGCCGCCACCTCCTCGGTCAGCCGCTCCACCCGCTGCTGCAGCTCCTCGGTGTGCTCCCGCCGGTTCTGCACCTGGCCGATCAGCTCGTCACGCGCCTGGGTCCGCGCCGGCTCCTCCGCCATCGTCTGCCGGTAGGCCACCACCAGCAGAAACCCGATCACCGCCAGCGTCAGCGCCGCCGACACGCCCGCCACGCGCCGCCGCGCACCGGACCGCGGGCCCTCTTTCGCCCGCCGCGCGGCCGCATCGGCATATCCCGGGTCGAGCGGATTCTGGAACAACTCGGTCAGGAAGTCCGGAGCGTAGGTCCGCTTCCCCGAATTACCGTCCGGATCGGGCGGGCCACCGATGCTGCCCAGCCCCTCCCACGACCCACTCGGCTCCCGAAGGGCCCGGACCGCCGGCTCGCCACCCGAAGGCCGCCGGCTCGTCCCGCCATCGGCCGGGTGGTCGCTCACGACGAGCCCTCACGGTCGGCGCGCAGCACACGCACCGCCTGGACCACGTAGAGGGCGGCCGCACACCAGTACAACCCGAGGGCCCACCAGGACAGGCCCCAGCCGACCGGCCCGACCCACCACTCGATCGACGGCGCCGCCTTGGCCAGCAGGATCAGCGGGAACGACGCCAGCAGCAGGAACGTCCCGGTCTTGCCGACGTAGTGAACCGGCGGAGGCCCGTAACCGTGGCGGCGCAGAATCAGCAGCACCACCCCGAGAACCGCCTCACGCAGCAGCAACGCCCCGGTGAGCCACAGTGGGATCACCTCACGCACGGTGAACCCGAGCAGCGTCGCCACGATGTAGAGCCGGTCGGCGAACGGGTCCAGCAGCTCCCCGAGCCGGCTCACCGAATTCATCCGGCGGGCGACATAGCCGTCCACCCAGTCGGTGGAGCCGCCGATCATCAGCACGATCACCGCGGCGATGTCGTTCTCCACGCCGAGGAGCAGGTAGAGGAAGAGCGGCACACCGAGCAGCCGCAGGAAGCTGATCGCGTTGGGCAGGGTCCAGATCCGATTCGAGGACTCGATGGACGGCGCAGGTTGCTGCGACATCACGACTTCCTCTCCCCCTCGGCCGAGGCCCCCGCCCGGCTCATCCGCAAGCCGGGTCCGGCTGCCGCCGCCTCCCCGGGCGGTGGTGCGCAGACGTTCCCGGTCGCTCGCCGAGCAACTATAACCAGCCGCGCCGCCCCACCTGACGCGCAGTCACACGGGCCACACCCGGTAATGCATCCTAGGAGGCTAGCCTCCAGAATTCGCCACCGGCCGGCGGGCCGGAATCAGTGCTGGCGGCGGCCCCGGCGGGCCCGGACGTAGTCGTCGATCACGTAGCGGCCCAGCTCGGCCGGGTCGGGGCTGAAGACCCGGCCGCCGTTGCGGTGGGCCACTGCCGCGACGAAACGCTGGAGGCCCGGGTCCTCGCCGAGCATGAAGACGTTCAAGGTGGCGCCGAACCTGGTCAGCAGGTCCACCTCGTGGATCGTCGCCTGGACCGTCTCGGGCAGCGGTGGCCACCAGAACACCGCCTCGCCGTCGGGCTCCAGATGGGAGGTGGGTTCGCCGTCGGTCACCACCAGGATCACCGGCTCGGCACCGGGATGGCGGCGGACGTGGCGGGCGGCCAGTTTCAGGGCGTGCTGGAGGTTGGTGCCCTTCTCGATCGTGGGCTCGATGGCGGCCAGCTCGCCCTGGGAGAGCGTCTGGGCATACCGGCCGAAGCCGATGATCTGCAGGGCGTCCTGTGGGTACTTGGTGGCGACCAGGTGGGACAGGGCCAGGGCGGTCTGCTTCATCGGGCCCCAGCGGCCGTCCGCGTACATCGAGTAGGAAAGGTCCACACAGAGCGCGACCGCCGCCGAGGCACGGCGCTCGGTTTCGGCCACCTCGAAGTCGTCGGGCTCCAGCCGTACCGGAAGAGTGGCGGAACCACCGGCGGCCCGGCGCCGGACCGCGTTGCCGATGGTGCGGACCACGTCGAGGGGTTGATCGTCGCCGAACTCCCATCGGCGGGAGGAGCCGATCAGGTCGCCGGCCGCCCCGGCGTCGCGCATGTCGTGCTGGCCGCGCTTACCGGCGACGTCGTGGAAGATCGCGGACAGGGCGGTGCTGCCGAGGCGGCGCAGAGCCTTCGGGGAGAGGGTCAGGCCGTCGGCGTCAAGGTGCACCCAGCCCTGACGGCGTAGTTCGCGTTCGAGGTCGCGCAGGCGGCGCAGGTCGTCGGCGGCACCCCGGCCGAGCTGGCGTTCGACGGCCTCCACGTCGACGTCGTCGAGGGTGGCACCGGGGTGGTCCTGGCCGAGCTGGTCGATCAGCTCGTCGAGGTCGGCGATCTCCCCGAGCGCGGCGGCGGCGTCGCCGTACCCGAGGTCGGCCGGGCCGCGCATGCGTTCGCCCCGGCCCCAGTTCAGGTTCGGGCGGAGGGAGCGCAGGTTGTCGGTGAGCTCGGCGAGCTGCCCGGGAAGAGGGCCGTCGCCGAGCGCCTGAGCCATGAGTTGTTGCAGCTCCTCGCGCTGTTGCGGGCTGAGGGAGCGCATCAGCCGTTCGGCGGCGGCAGCCTGCCGGGCCAGGGAGTCGATCAGCTCGTCGACGTTGCGCGGATCGTCGGGGAAGAAGCGGCCGTGGCGCTCCATGAAGTCGCGGAACGCGTCGTCGGTGTCCTCGCCGCGGGCGTGCCGGCCGAGCAGGTCGTTCAGATCCCGCAACATATCCGATATTTCAGTCATGTCGCCCTGTTGCAGCGCCTGCTTCATGCCGGCGAACCGCTGCGAGACCACCTCCTCCCGCAACCCGGCGAGGATCTGCTGATAGATGTCCCGCGCCTCGTCCGAGGACCACTGATAATCCGACAGGTCGGAAACGGCTTGAGAGACCGAGCGGGGCAGATTGTCGAGCATCGCCTCGTGGAACCGGGCCGTGTCGTCGTCGCGGGCCGCCAGGGCGTCACGCTCGGCGGCCAGCGCCTGGTCGAGCATCTGCCGCGCCCGGGTGACCGCACCGTCCAGGTTGCCGCGCCGCAGCGCCTCCCGCCGCAGCCGGCGGGCCCGCTCCCGTAGCGCGTCCAGCCCGGCGCCGTCGCGGGGGCCGCGCCGGATCAGGTCACGCAGCGCGTCGCGGAGGCTGTCGCCGGCGAGCACCCGTTCCCCCATCTCGTCGACGGCGGCCCGCACGTCGTAGGGCGGCGCCAGCGGATCGGGCCCGTCGCGCCAGGCCCCGTACCGGAAGACATTCCCGCTCACGGCGACACCCGGCGAGCAGCGACGGCGGACACGGTGGGAAGTGACATCGGCCGCTCAGCTCCCGTAGAGAGTGCGGCCGTCGTCGGTCAGCTCCTTGGCCAGCCTGCGGGTCAGGTGCAGGCCCTCCAGAGCGAACTCGATGCCCGAGGCCGCCTGCCCCGGGCTCGGCGCGTCACCGAGGCCGAGACGGTCGAGGACCTTGGCCAGGCCCGGGACCGTACCGATCTGGGCGAGCAACTCCTCCGCGCTGACCAGGTCACCGGTCTGGATGATGGCGCCCTCGGCGACCAGGTCGGTGAAGCCGGACAGGTCGAGGCCGGCCAGGCGGGCCCGGAACGTCTCGGCGGTGGCGACGCGCAGCAGGTGGCCGAGGATCTCGGTCTCCCGCCCCTCCTCGCCGCTCTCGAACTCGACCTTGCCCCGCAGCGTCGACGTCACCGACACGGTGTCGCAGACGCGGGCGACGGCCTCACGCTCACCGCGCAGGCCGGCCCGGCGCAGCGCGGACGCGGCGACGGTCTCGGCGGCGGCGATCGCGAAACGGGCGGACACCCCGGAACGGGCGTCGACCGACGGCGACTCCCGGACACCGCGCGTGTAGCGGGCCAGGACCTCGACCAGGAAGTCCGGCAGCTGGGCGACGAGCGCCGCCTCCTGCTGGATGAGCGCCGTCTCCAGGGCGAGGTCGACCGGGTAGTGGGTCCGGATCTCGGCGCCGAAGCGGTCCTTGAGCGGGGTGATGATGCGGCCCCGGTTCGTATAGTCCTCCGGGTTGGCCGACGCGACGAGCAGCAGGTCGAGCGGCAGGCGCAGCTGGTAGCCGCGGACCTGGATGTCGCGCTCCTCCAGCACGTTGAGCAGCGACACCTGGATGCGCTCGGCGAGGTCGGGCAGCTCGTTGACGGCGAAGATGCCCCGGTTGGTGCGCGGCACGAGACCGAAGTGGATGGTCTCCGGATCGCCCAGGGCACGGCCCTCGGCCACCTTGATCGGGTCGACGTCGCCGATCAGGTCGCCGACGCTGGTGTCGGGGGTGGCCAGTTTCTCCCCGTAGCGCTCGGACCGGTGCAGCCACCCGATCGGCAGCTGGTCACCGGCCTCGGCGGCGCGACGGCGGGAGGCCGGGGTGAGCGGGTGGTAGGGGTGCTCGTGCAGCTCGGAGCCCTCGATGTAGGGCGTCCACTCGTCGAGCAGGCCCACGAGCGCGCGGATGAGCCGGGTCTTGCCCTGGCCGCGCTCGCCGAGCAGCACCATGTCGTGGCCGGCCAGCAGCGCGCGCTCGACCTCGGGCAGCACGGTGTCCTCATAGCCGACGATGCCGGGGAACCGTGGCTCACCGGAGCCGAGCCGGGTCAGGAGGTTGTCACGCAGCTCCTCCTTGACCGTCCGGAACTCGTGGCCGGTGGCACGCAACTCACCCAGCGTGCGGGGCAGATCGGCGGGCGGGACGGGTGTGATCGCGATGGGCGCCTCTGTCACCGCACGAACGCTACCCCTCCCCTGTGACAAACCACGACTGTGCGGGCGGACACATCCAGGGCCGCGCGATTGGCTCTGGTCGCGGTCCCGGCCGCGCGGCACGCTTCCCGGCATGACGACCGACATTCAGAGGTACGCCGCATTCGCTCACGATCCGGCCGGAGGCAATCCGGCCGGGGTGGTACTCGACGCGAGTGCCCTGGACGACGCCGCCATGCAGGCGATCGCGGCCGACGTCGGCTACTCGGAGACAGCGTTCGTTACCTCGCGTGACGGCGACCGTTTCCGGGTGCGCTACTTCAGCCCGCTGGCCGAGATCCCGTTCTGCGGTCACGCGACCGTCGCGACGGCGGTGGCTCTGGGCCCGGGCGAGCACCTGTTCGCCACCAACGCCGGCGACGTGCCGGTGGTCGTCGACGAGGCCGGGACGGCGACGCTGACCAGCGTGGATCCGCACGTCGCCGACCTGGGGGCGGACGATCTGGCGGCCCTGCTGGGTGCGCTGCGCTGGAGCACCGGTGACCTGGACCCGCTTCTTCCGCCGAAGGTGGGTTTCGGTGGCGCGTACCATCCGATTCTCGTCGTGAAGAGCCGTGAGCGGCTCGCGGATCTGGACTACGACGTGCCCGCCCTGAAGGCTTTGATGACCGAGCGTGACTGGACCACGGTGCAGCTGGCGTTCCGGGCGGCGGAGGACGAGTTCGATGTGCGGAACCCGTTCCCGATCGGCGGGGTGTACGAGGATCCGGCGACCGGCGCGGCCGCGGCGGCGTTCGGCGGCTACCTGCGCGAGCTGGGCCTGGTGGCGCCGGACGCGACGATCACGCTGCGGCAGGGCGACGACATGGGCCGGCCGAGCCGCATCACCGTCCGTCTCGATCCGGAGATCAAGGGGGTCCGGGTCAGCGGCGCGGCCGTCCCGATCAGCTGAGGCGGGCGGTCAGGTACGACGCGCCGGGCTGGACCCCGACGACCGTGCCCGACGGGTAGCGCAGCGTGTGGTCCCGGTCGGTGGAGATCAGCACCACGCCGATCCGGTGGCCGGCCGCGAACACGTGGTCGGTGCTCTGCAGCGCGAACCGGAACGTGTAGGGCTTCCCGGCGGTGATCGGCGTGGTCCGCGACGGCGAGATCCGGTTCCGCACGTCGATCCAGCCCCGGGTGACGACCTCGTAGTCGGACGGCGCCGTCACGTACTCCCGTTTGGCGAAGCACCCGGGGTCGCCCTCGATGCCGGGCCCGACGCAGTCCTGTTCGGCGAGGCTGCGCACGCGCACGAACCGGTCCGCGGTGCCGTAGTCGACGAGCAGCGCCGTCAGATACGGCGAGTCACCGGCGACGTCGGCCCGGATGCTGACCTCCGGTGTCCCGGAGAGCCGCACGTCGGTGGGGAGCGGCGCGGTCAGGTGGGCGAACCGGTTCGCGTCGGCGGTGTCCGGGGCCGCGGCCAGGGACTCGGCGGTACGGGAGGTGTCGTCCACGAAGGTCTGCCGGGGCCCGGAACCGAGCCGGAGCGTGGTGTCGCGGCCCTCGATCGGCCAGGACGGCGACGTCACCCACCGGTGGGGTGCGACCTCGACGTCGGCGGCCGGCTCCCGCATGATCCCGGTGTCGATCCGGTAGAGCCACTGGTCGAACCAGCGGTGCAGGGTGTCGAGCCACACGTCCCGGCGGATGTTGAACGGGTCGGTGTGCCCGGCCTGGTGCAGCCAGATCTTGCGGGGCACGTGGTGCCGGCCGAGCGCGTCCCACCACTGTCCGGCGTGCAGGGTGCGCACGTTGAAGTCGTGCAGCCCGTGCACCAGCAGCACACTGGCCCGGACCTTGTCCGCGTCGTCCAGGTAGTTCCGCTCGTCCCAGTACCGGCTGTAGTCGCCGGTCTCCCGGTCCTGCTCCCGCTCCAGCCGGGCCATCTCGCCGGCGCAGACCTCCGGATCGGCACGGGTGAGGACGGCCTTGGCCAGGATGTCGGTGTCCTCGCCCTGGAAACCGCCGGGCGCGACGACCCCGCCGTTGGCCCGGTAGTAGTCGTACCAGCTGCTGATCGCCGCGATGGGCACGATCGTCTCCAGGCCGCGCACGCCGGTCGCGGCGACCGCGTTCGGCAGGGTGCCGTTGTAGGAGACGCCGATCATGCCGGTCCGGCCGGTCGTCCAGCCGGCCCGCACCGGGGCGCCGGCGGCGTCGAAGCCGGGTGCCCGCCCGTTCAGCCAGTCGATGACCGCCTTCATGCCGAGGGTCTCGTTGCGGCCACCGGAGGTGGGGCAGCCGTCCGAGCCGCCACTGCCGAGACTGTCGGCGAAGATCACGGCGTAGCCACGGGGCACGAAGTAGTTGTCGAGGTAACCCGCGAAGGTGATGGTGTCGGCGCGGTTCACCGCCGACGAGAGGGCCGCCGTACCGCCGTCGCGGTCGACGTCGTCGTGGTTCGGGATGTCGTTGAGTCCCGCGTAGTACGGGCTGGGCTGGAAGATCACCGGCACCCTCGTCGTGGTGTCGGGCCGGATGATCCGCACGGCGACCCGGTCGGGACGGCCGTCGAAGTCGCTGTCGACCGGGGTCTGGACCCAGACCTGCTCCCGGATCGCGCTGGCGTAGTCGTGGACCGGCTGGGTCCCGGTCGCGGCGTGGGCCGGTGCCGCGGCGATGACCGCGGACCCGGCGAGAACCATGAGAACCGTGAGGCTCCTGGCGAGCAGTCGCATCGGCACAACCTATCGCCAAACGTCGATGTCAGGGGGTGCACCTAGACTCGGACCCGATGAGCGCCACACTGATCGCCCGGCAACTCACGGCGGGCCACGGGGACCGCACCCTCTTCACCGAGCTCGACCTGGTCGTCGCGCCGGGTGATGTGATCGGCCTGGTCGGGGTGAACGGCGCGGGCAAGACGACGCTGCTGCGTACCCTCGCCGGGGTGATCCCGCTGGAGAGCGGGGGCGTCTCGCTGAGCCCTCCCACCGCCAACGTCGGTTATCTCCCGCAGGAGCGGGAGCGCCGGCCGGGTGAGAGCGTCCGCGACTTCCTCGGCCGCCGCACCGGGGTCACCGCCGCGCAGGCCGCGATGGACGCCGCGGCCGACGAGCTGAGCCGGGAGGTGCCGGGCGCCGACGACCGCTACGCCGCCGCGCTGGACCGCTGGCTCGACCTGGGTGGTGCCGACCTGGAGGAGCGGATCGCCGAGGCCGATCTCGGGTTCGCGCTGGAGCTGCCGATGACCGCCCTGTCCGGCGGCCAGGCGGCCCGCGCGGGGATGGCGTCGCTGCTGCTCAGCCGCTACGACGTCTATCTGCTCGACGAGCCGACCAACGACCTCGACCTGGACGGGCTGGCCCGTCTCGAGGCGTTCGTGACCGGGCTGCGGGCCGGGGCGGTGCTGGTCAGCCACGACCGTGAGTTCCTCACCCGCACGGTGACGAGGGTTCTGGAGCTCGATCTGGCACAGAGCCAGGTCAACCTCTACGGCGGCGGCTACGCCTCCTACCTGGAGGAGCGCGACCGGGCCCGCCGGCACGCCCGCGAGGAGTTCGAGGAGTATGCGGACCGGAAGGAGGACCTCCTCGAGCGGGCCCGCATGCAGCGTGCCTGGGCCGACAAGGGCGTGCGCAACGCCCGCCGCAAGGCCACCGACAACGACAAGATCGCCAAGGCGTTCCGGGCCGACTCCAGCGAGAAACAGGCGGCGAAGGCGCGGCAGACCGACCGGATGATCGAGCGGCTGGAGGTGGTCGAGGAGCCCCGCAAGGAGTGGGAGCTGCGCATGGAGATCGCCACCGCGCCCCGCTCCGGCGCGGTCGTGGCCACGCTGCGCGACGCGGTGGTGCACCGGGGCGACTTCACGCTGGGCCCGGTGACGCTGCAGATCGACTGGGCCGACCGGGTGGCGATCACCGGCGCCAACGGTTCCGGCAAGTCCACGCTGCTCGCGGCCCTGCTCGGCCGTCTCCCCCTCGACGCGGGCGCGCAGCATCTCGGCCCCGGCGTGGTGGTCGGCGAGGTCGACCAGGCGCGTGGGCTGTTCCTCGGCGGCGAGCCGCTGGTCCGGGCCTTCGGCGCCGCGGTCCCCGACTGGCCGGACGCGGACGTGCGGACCCTGCTGGCCAAGTTCGGCCTCCGGTCCGCGCACGTGCTGCGCCCGGCCGTCACCCTCTCCCCCGGTGAGCGCACCCGTGCCGCGCTCGCGCTGCTCCAGGCCCGCGGGGTCAACCTGCTGGTCCTCGACGAGCCGACCAACCACCTCGACCTGCCGGCGATCGAGCAGCTGGAGTCGGCACTGACCTCCTACACCGGCACGCTGCTGCTGGTCACCCACGACCGCCGGATGCTCGAGGCGGTCGCCACCGGCCGCCGCCTCGAGGTCGCCGGCGGCCGGGTCACGGGCTGACTTTCGGCAGCTTCCCGACGGCGGCCCGCGCGGCGGCCTCCAGGTCTGCGATCTTGGGGGCCGCTTCGGACATCAGCAGGGCCGTGACGTGCGATTTCCCGGCGGCGGCGGCCAGGATGCGGCCGTTGACGGTCAGATTCATGGTGGGCACGGTCATCACGAAACTCACGGCCGCCGAGGCGTCACCGATCTTCGGAGCCGGGGTGTACGGGGTGAGCGCGAACTTGAGCTCCATGGGCAGCTGCCCCGACGCCCTGGTGAACGACGTGCAGCCGGGCAGCACCGAGGCGAGTTTCGTCACCGCCGCACGGGCCGCCGCGGCGCCCGGCTCGGCGAGGGTCTCGACGAGCAGTTCCTCCTCGGCGGGCCCTCGCACGTACTCCCGGTAGACGGTTCCGGCCGGGACGCCGGTGACCGCCCGTCCGCAGGCCGCGACCTCGGCCGGGATCCGCGCGAACAGGTCGTCGACGCCGCTGGTCTGCGGGGTGAACCCGGTCGGCACCTCGGTGGCGGTGAGCAGCGCCGTGGTGAGCGGATCGGGCTCGTCCGGTGGGGGCGGCTGGGTGCTGGGGCTGGGGCTGGGTGCGACGGTGGGCGGTCCGCCGGGTGGGTTCGCGAGTCCGGCGGCGGGCACGGCGAGCACTGCGGTGAACGTGACGGCGGCCGTGAGTGTGATGATTCGGGGCACGGCTCAAGCTATCCCCACAATTGCCCCTTTCGGGACAGAACGGGAGATTAACCGGCTGTGGTGAACGGACTGCTCAGCGGGCCCTCGTTCGCGGACCGGTCCAACCCGCTGACGCAGTAGGTGGCGGGGCCGGCCGGAGGCTTCGGGTCGGTCACGGCGGTGCCCGCCCGGCCCGTCGCCACCAGGGCGGAGGCACCCTTGCCGGTACGGTAGAGGGCCCAGCTCGTGCCACCGCCGTCGGCGACCGTCAGGGTGACCGCGCCGGTATCGGTCCTGGTCGCCGCGGTGATCCGGGGCGCGGCCGGCGGCGCCGCCGGGAGTCGCTGGATGCGTGGCGGCAGCGCCGGCGTCGCGTAGTGCTTCGCCCGGTAGCGGGTCGCCGAGCCGAGCTTGTCGCTGCGGACCGACGCGGCACTGTAGTGGACCTGCCCCTGCACGCCGAACTTCTCGTTCAACGCCATCTGCTTGTCGATCTCGGCCGGATCGCTCCAGTCGCCCTTCTCCCCGACCCGGTAGTCGCCGATGCCGATGTAGAGCTGCACACCGGTGCCCTTGACCGTTTTCGCCCACCAGGGCAGCACCTTGGCGTAGTCCGCCTTGTCGAACCCGATCGTCCAGTAGAGCTGCGGCACGATGTAGTCGAGCCAGCCCTCCCGCACCCACGTGCGGGTATCGGCGTAGATCGCGCTGTAGCTCTCCAGACCGTTGGTGTCGGAGCCCTCGCCGCCGTTGCGCCAGATGCCGAACGGGCTGATCCCGAACTTCACCCACGGCTTGATCTGGGCGATCCGCTCCTTCATCTCGCGGACCAGGGTGTTCACGTTGTCGCGGCGCCAGTCGGCGCGGGACTTCCCGGCGCCGTACTTCGCATACGACGCGTCGTCGGGGAACGGCTGGCCCTTGCCGTCACCCGGGTACGGATAGAAGAAGTCGTCGAAGTGGACGCCGTCGACGTCGTACTTCGTGACCGCCTCCAGCATCGCGTCCTCGACGAACCTGCGCGCCTCCGGATTGCCCGGGTCGTAGTAGAAGCGGCCCTTCGCACCCTTCGGATGCTCGATCCGCCACTCCGGGTGCAGCACCAGTGGATGGTTCGCCGGCAGCTTGGTCAGGTCGGTGCCGGCGCCGGACGGCGCGAACTGGGTGCCCCGGTACGGATTGAACCAGGCGTGGAACTCCAGGTTGCGCT
This sequence comes from Actinoplanes subglobosus, assembly GCF_042650585.1. Taxonomy (NCBI): domain Bacteria; kingdom Bacillati; phylum Actinomycetota; class Actinomycetes; order Micromonosporales; family Micromonosporaceae; genus Actinoplanes; species Actinoplanes subglobosus. Next base: position 83,877 of record NZ_JBHSBL010000028.1, on the reverse strand, counting down.
TGTGGGCCTCGTCGACCATGAACGCCATCGGGTCCCAGCCCGGGTCCGCGCCGTCCAGCCGGCCGGTCAGCCAGTTGGACCACGGCGCGTAGTCGGACTTCCAGAACGCGTCGCCACTCGGGCGCACATGCACGAAGATCGCGTTGTGGTTCTGCGCGACGGCCAGGTCCAGCCACCTCAGGTACTCGGAACGGACCTGCTCCTGCGGCAGCCCCGGCTTGCTGGGCCAGTCGATGTTGTAGACCGTGGTGAGCCACATGCCGCGCAACTCGCGCGGCGCCGACACCGGCACGGCGCCGCACGACCCGGTCACGGTGCGGGTGGGCGCCTCGGCCACTGCCACCGTGTCACCGGACCGTGCGGGCGGCTCGTAGAAGGCGGCCCGCACCAAGCCGATCCCCAGGACCGCCGCCGTGAACAGGACCACCGACAGGAGCATCGCCACCCGCACCGGTGGGCGGCGCAGCAGACTCACAGCACCGACCGGTAGATCTCTAGGGTGTCCTCGGCGATCCGTGACCAGCTGAACCTCTCCACGGCGCGGCGGCGGCCGGCCTCACCCATCCGCTTCGCCAGCTCCGGGTCGTTCAGGACCCGGGTCAGGGTCGCGGCCAGGTCGGCGACGAACCTCTCCGGGTCGACGGGCGTACCCGTACCGTCCTGCACCTGCTCGATCGGCACCAGCAGGCCGGTCTCGCCGTCGGCGACCACCTCGGGGATGCCGCCGGTCGCGGTGGCGACCACCGCGGTCTCGCAGGCCATCGCCTCCAGGTTGACGATGCCCATCGGCTCGTAGACCGACGGGCAGACGAAGACCGTGGCGTGCGTGAGGACCTGGATGACCTCCTGCTTGGGCAGCATCTCCTGCACCCAGATCACGCCCCGCGGGTCACGCTTCTCCCGCAGCTCCCGGGCCAGCGTCTCGACCTCGGCGGCGATCTCCGGAGTGTCCGGCGCACCGGCCAGCAGGATGATCTGCGCCTCGGCGGGCAGCTCCTGGCAGGCCCGCATCAGATAGGGCAGGCCTTTCTGCCGGGTGATCCGGCCGACGAACACCACGCTCGGCCGGTCACGGTCGATGCCGAGCCGGTCGACCACGTCGGTGCCGTGATCGGGCTGGTAGAGCTCGGTGTCGATGCCGTTGTAGACGACGTGGATGCGGTCCGGGTCGACCGACGGGTACGCCCGGAGCACGTCACGCCGCATCCCGCCGGAGACCGCGATGATCGCGTCGGCGCCCTCGATCGCGGTCCGCTCGCAGAACGACGAGAGCGCGTAGCCGCCGCCGAGCTGCTCCGCCTTCCACGGGCGCAGCGGCTCCAGGCTGTGCGTGGTCACCACGTGCGGGACGCCGTGCAGCAGTTTCGCCGTGTGACCGGCGAAATTGGCATACCAGGTGTGACTGTGCACCACGTCGGTGCCCTCGCAGCCCTGGGCGATCGCCAGGTTGACACCCATGGTGCGCAGCGCGGCGTTGGCCTGGGCGAGCTCGGCCGGCTCGGGGTAGGCCGTCACGCCCGGCTCGTCCCGCGGCGCGCCGAAGCAGTGCACCCGGACGTCGGCGAGCCCGCGCAGGTCACGGGCCAGATATTCCAGGTGGACCCCGGCGCCGCCGTAGACCTCCGGCGGGTACTCACGGGAGATCAGATCGGCGCGCAGTCGGGAGTCCGTCACGACTGGAGCTTAGCCGCCCCTCCTCAGGTCGGCCCGTGCCGGTGACGATGGGTGCGGTCGTGAGACGGCTCGACGACTGGCTGTGGTCCGGCTTCCTGCTCGGGGGCGTCGCGGTGACCGCGGGCGCCCTGACGCTGCCCCAGCCGGGCAGTGAATGGCTGCTGGCCGCCCTGGAGGCGTGCGCCGCGCTGGCCGTCGTGGCCGGGATCCGGCGCTACCGGCCGGAGGGCGCGCTGTTCTGGTGGCTGATGGCGGGCGGCCTGTTCTGTTTCGCCCTGACCCACCTGGCCGGCCCGCGCGGCCCCGGCCCGGTGCTCGACCAGGTCATGCTCGGAGCCGCCTTCCTGCTGGTCACGGCGGCGACGGTGGTACGGGTGAGGGCGTGCTCGCAACCCGCGCACCGCCGGGCCAACCTGCTCGACGGCGCGATGGTGCTGCTCGGCGTGATGGCCGGCGCCTGGTCCCTGGTGATCGGCCCGGTTCTCGCCGAACGCTGGCACCACCCGACACCCGCCGCGGTGTTCGGCCTCTTCACGATCCTGACACTGCTGCGGGTCGCGGCGGCCGCGGTGCTGCTTCTGGCCGGCGACCCGCGCAACCGGGCCCACCAGATGGTCGTGGCCAGCACCTTCATGCTGTTCGCGGCAGACGCGTCGTACGCCGCCTCGGACCGCCCGCCGACCGTCTGGCACATCCTGGTCTGGATGACCGGCCACCTGATGATCGCGTCGGCCGCCCTGCACCCGTCGATGGCCCGGGCCGAGCGCGGGCGCAACCCGGAGACCCTGTCCCGGACCCGGCTCGCCCTGTTCGCCGCGGTGACCGCGTTCTACCCGCTGATGACCGGGCTCAACGCCCTGCCGATCATGAGGGCGGGCCCGCCGCCGGACCAGCCGCCGCCCGGGGAGAGCGGCCTGCACATGTTCATGCTGCCGATGCTGCTCGGCGTCGGTGTCAGCGTGCTGCTGGTGCTGCGGATGGGCATGCTCGGCAACCTGGCCGAGCGCCGGGCCCGGGCGCTGGACGTGGCCCTGCGCGCGCAGGAGGCGCTGCGGGCCGAACTGGAGCACCGGGCCACCCACGACCCGCTGACCGGTCTCGGCAACCGGGCCGCGCTCACCGAGGCGCTCACCGAGGCCGTCTCCCGGCCGCCGGGCGAGCGGGGCTGGCTGCTGCTGCTCGACCTGGACGGGTTCAAGGAGGTCAACGACACCCTGGGCCACCCGGTCGGCGACGAGCTGCTGGTGGCGCTGGGTACCGGGTTCCGGCGTACCGTCCCGGACGGCCTGGTCGCCCGGCTCGGCGGTGACGAGTTCGCGGTGATCGTCGACGGCGGCGCGCTGGACACCGCGGACGCGCTCCTGCACGCCGCCGCCCTCGACCACCTGCTCGCCGGGCAGCCGGTGCGGGTCACCGCCAGCATCGGGGTGCTCGCCCTCGACGACGTGCACACGTGTGCCGAGGCGCTGCGCGACGCCGACGTGGCCCTCTACGCCGCGAAGGCCGCGGGCCGTGGTTGCTATCGGGTTCACACTCCGGAAAGCGACCGGGCCGGCACCCGTACCGCAACCGGCGTCGGGTGACATGGCGACGTGCACATCCACCGCTTCCCGGCCTGGCAGCTCACCCTCGTGGGTGGCTCCGTCGCCGTGCTCGCCCTGCACGCGTCGGGCGGCCCGTACGGCTGGCTGATCCTCCAGGCCGCCGGCACGGCGGTCCTGTTCCGGGCCGCCCGCCGGCACCGGTGCGGCTGGTGGCTGTTCTCCCTGGCGAGCGCCTCCGGGACGCTCGCGTCGCTGTGGTGGACGGTCCGGGGCGGCGAGCCGGCGAACACCCCGATGGGCCTGACCCTGGCCGTCCAGTACGCCCTGCACGCGGCCGCGGCCGTCCAGTTCAGCCGGCTCCGCAGGCCGGGCGGCGCGGCCGAGGCCGGCGCGGTGGTGCTGGCCCTGGCCATGCTGGCCTGGTCGTTCATCGTCCTGCCCTACCTCGGCCGGCCCGGTTACCGGATGGTCGACGACGCGCTGGCGGTGCTCTACGCGGTCCTCGACCTGATGATCCTGGCGACCGCGCTGCGTGCCGCGGCCGGCGCCCGGCGGGTTCCCGGACTGCTCGTCGCCGGCGGCGGCATGCTGATGATCACCGCGCACCTGGTCTACGCCGCGACCGCCGCCGAGGGCACCCGGCCGTTCCTGCCCGGCGGGCTGCCGCACCTGGTCCTGCAGTTCTGGTGGGTGCTGATCGTCGCGGCCGCCCTGCACCCGCGGGCCGCGCAGGACCTGGCCGCCGACCCGGCGCCCGGCCGGATCACTCTGATCGTGATGTACGCCGCGGCGGTGGCCAGCCCGCTGCTGCCGGCGATCGCCAACCCGTCCGCGGTGATCATCGTCCCGGCGCTGCTGACCGCCGCCCTCTGCGGTCTCCTGCTGCTGCGGATCGTGGTGCTGGCCCGGCTCGCCCAGCGGCGGGCCCAGCAGGCCCGCGCGGCCCTCGACGAGCAGCAGGTGCTGCAGCGACGGCTGGCCTACCGGGCCGGGCACGACGCGCTGACCGGGCTGGCCAACCGCGACCTGCTCATGGAGCACCTGGGCCGGGCCGCCGCCGGGGACCGCCCGTACGCGCTGATCCTGTGCGCGCTCGACGGCTTCAAGGAGATCAACGACACCTACGGCCACCACGTCGGCGACACCGTGCTGCGCCAGGTCGCCGGGCGGCTGCTGCTGTTCGCGCCCGAGGTGGAGCTGGTGGCCCGGCTGGGCGGCGACGAGTTCGGTTTCCTGATCACGGCCGGCACCGACGCCACCGGCCTGGCCGGGCGGGTCGTGACGGCGGTGTCCGCCGCGCCGTACGCCGTCGACGAGCGCCGCATCCACCTGACCGCACGGGCCGGGCTGGCCGACGGGGTGCCCGGCAACGACGCCGTCCTCGGTGACGCCGACCTGGCCCTGCGCGCGGCCAAGCAGGCCGGTGGTGCCCGTACCGCCCGATTCGACGAGTCGCTGCGCGCCGAGCAGTCGGAGCGGACCCGGATCGCCGCCGGGCTCCGGCAGGCACTCGCCGACGGCACGCTGTTCATGCACTACCAGCCGGTCGTCGACGCCGCCACCGGCCGGGCCACCGGGGTGGAGGCGCTGATGCGCTGGCGCCGCGACGGCGAGCTGGTGCCGCCGGGCGTGTTCATCCCGGTCGCCGAGCAGACCGGCCTGATCGGGGCGATCGGCACCCGGGCGCTGTGGCTGGCGTGCGGGCAGGCCGCCGCCTGGCACCGCGAGCACGGCATCTACCTGACCGTCAACGTCTCCACCCACCAGCTGCGCGACCCCGGCTTCACCGCGACGGTGCTGGAGATCCTCGCCGACACCGGCCTGCCCGCCGCCGCCCTGGTGCTGGAGATCACCGAATCGGTCCTCATCGACGCCGCCGACACCCCGGTCCTCGGTGAGCTGCGCGCGAACGGCATCCGGATCGCGATCGACGACTTCGGCACCGGGTACTCGTCACTGGCGTACCTGCACGCGCTGCCGGTCGACATCCTGAAGATCGACCAGTCGTTCATCCGCCGCCACCAGGACCCGCCGCGGCCTCAGGACGTGAGCCTGACCAGGGCGATCCTGGAACTGGCCCGCAGCCAGGACCTGCTCGCGGTGGCCGAGGGGGTGGAGACCCCGGGGCAGGCCGAGCTGCTGCGGGATCTGGGATGCCCGCTCGCGCAGGGCTATCATTTCGGGCGCCCGGCCGATGCCGACACGATCGACACGCTGATGCGGGAGCATACTTTGAAGGCCGCGGTCTGACCGGTAAGAAGGTTGCAGCACCAGCAAGATATTTCGAACCGCCCTTTCGGGTGGCGCGGGGGCGGCCGGAATATTAGCGTCCTCCCCATGGCAGTCAAGGTGCTTGCGATCGTTCTGGCTGGTGGGGAAGGCAAGCGCCTGATGCCGTTGACGGCTGACCGGGCCAAACCCGGCGTGCCCTTCGGCGGCATCTATCGCATGATCGACTTCGTGCTGTCGAACCTCGCGAATGCGGGTTATCTCAAGATCGTCGTCCTGACGCAGTACAAGTCGCACTCCCTCGACCGGCACATCTCCAAGACGTGGCGCATGTCGACGCTGCTCGGCAACTACGTCACCCCGGTCCCGGCCCAGCAGCGGCTCGGCCCGCGCTGGTTCGCCGGCTCCGCCGACGCGATCTACCAGAGCCTCAACCTGATCAACGACGAGTCGCCCGACTACGTGATCGTGTTCGGCGCCGACCACATCTACCGCATGGACCCGAAGCAGATGGTCAACGACCACATCGCCTCGGGCGCCGCGGTGACCGTCGCCGGCATCCGCCAGCCGCTGTCGCTCGCCGACCAGTTCGGCGTGATCGACGTCGGCCCCGACGGCAAGAAGATCAAGGCGTTCCGGGAGAAGCCGAAGGACGCGGTCGGCCTGCCCGACTCCCCCGGCGAGGTCTACGCGTCGATGGGCAACTACGTCTTCACCACCCGGGCCCTGTGCGAGGCCGTCTCCGCCGACGCGCAAAATCCGGACAGCAAGCACGACATGGGCGGCAACATCATCCCGATGCTGGTGGAGAAGGGTGAGGCCAACGTCTACGACTTCCGCGACAACGACGTGCCCGGCGCCACCGACCGGGACCGTGGCTACTGGCGCGACGTGGGGACGCTCGACTCCTTCTACGAGGCGCACACCGACCTGATCGCCACGCTGCCGATCTTCAATCTCTACAACCACGACTGGCCGATCTTCACCAACTACGGCTCGTGGCCGCCGGCCAAGTTCGTCCACGGCTACGACGACCGCCAGGGCCGGGCCATCGACTCGATGATCTCCCCCGGCGTGGTCGTCTCCGGCGCCCTCGTGGAACGCTCGGTCATCTCCCCCAACGTGCGGGTCAATTCGTGGGCGCACGTGGACGGCGCGGTGATCATGGAGGGTGTATCGGTCGGCCGGCGCGCGGTCATCCGCAACGCCATCATCGACAAGAACGTGGTGGTCCCCGAGGGTGCCCAGATCGGCGTCGACCTCGACCGCGACCGCAAGCTCTACACCGTCAGCGACAACGGCATCGTCGTGATCGGCAAGGGCCAGAGAGTAGAGCTCTAACCCCTTCTTCCGGTACGGCTACGCCGGCCCCGGGCGCACCTGTCGCGTACCGGGGCCACCCCGCGACGCAGGTGGCCCCTCGCGGTCCCGGCGCGACCGCCGGGGCTGAGGGCGGCCCACCACCGTCAACCCACCGGCGCCCCCGCCGATAGGCGATGTGCCGTCATCGTGGGAACGTAAGGGGTGCCAGGACATGCCGAACCGTGGGCTGATTCCCGCCGCGCTCGTCGTCCTGGCGCTCGTCGCCGGTGGTGCGGGCTGGTGGAGCACGAGGACCGGCGACATGCTGCGGGTCGACGAGCCGGGCCTGACCGCGGCCGTCCGCGCCGCGACCGTCGTCGAGCGGGCTCCCAGCGACTTCCTTCCCGATCTGCGGTCGCGGAATCCACCCGATCCGGCGGCCGTCCGGGTGCTCGTCGCGGAGATCGAGGACTGGCCCCGCGTGTACGAGGCTCTCGACGCCCTGGACGCCGCGGACCTGACGTTCGAGGAGCGGTCCTTCCGCAAGCCGCTGCGCCTGTCCGTGGGCGAGTACCACACCGCGCACAGCGCGATGGCCGAGCTGATCGTCCGGCCCACCGGCGTGGCCGGGGTGCCCGCCTCCAACGAGTTGCACATGGCCCACAAGCGCCGGATCGACGACATCCGGGAGATGGCCGGCCGCCTGAGGGAGTCCCTCGAGGCACGAAGCGCCCAGGCACGCACCGGCGCCGGAACCGCCCGCCTCACCAGCCGCGTGGCCTTCACGGCAGCCGCGGCCCTCGTCCTGCTGGCCGCGGCACTGGCGTTCCGCCGCCCGCGACGGTCAGCGCCGGTCCCGGAGGAACCGGGACGGTGAGACGCCGAACCACTCGCTCCGACCCGCGTGGTGACGTGGTCCGATCCGCACCACACGTCACCGCACGAACCTCCCCCACCCCGCGTGGTGACGTGCGGTCCGATCCGCACCACACGTCACCGCGCGGATGCGGACGCCGGCGGGGGAGGCGTTCGGTCAGAGCAGGGTCGCGGTCCGCAGGATCGCCGGCTCGGTCCATTCGACGTGGATGTCGGCGTCCGGGCCGATGACCCTCGCTCTGCCCCCGGCCCGGAGCAGGAGGAAGCCGTCGGCGGCCGGCCGGATCTGCACCTGCTTCCCACCGGCCCCGGCCGGCAACTCCACGTCGCGGCCGGACCCGGTGTCGACCAGACGGAACCCGGACCGGATCAGGTCGGGGTCGCTGTTCTGCATGCCGACGATCACCCGCAGGCCGTCGTCGGTGACACCCTGCACACTGAAACCACCGGTCGGGCTCTCGTCGCGGTGCGCGACCCGGCGCTCCTCGGAGCCGTCCGGCCGGGCCACCACGATGTCCCCGCCGTCCCGGTAGGCGACCCGGCTGCCCGCCGGTGACCAGGCCAGATAGCCGGTGACATGCCGGAACGCGGTCGCGCTGGTCGCGCCGGTGACGGTGTCGACGAGCACCCGAGGCCCGGCGTTGCCCTGCCGGATCAGCAGCTGCCGCCCGCCGGGCATCCACACCGGGCTGTTGCCGCCGGTGCAGGCCACACCGGTGATCACGGTCCTCCGGTGGCCGCCGTCCGGCTCGGCCACGACGAGATCACCGGTGGCGCCACCGCCGTCGGCGACCACCCAGGCGATCCGGGTGCCCTCCGGCGTGACGGTCAGGCCGCAGGTGTCGCCGGCCGGCGTGAACAGGGTGGTGACGGTGTCGAGGTCCCGCAGCAGCTGGAGGCGCCCGTCCGCGGCGAGGAAGAACAGCCGTTCCGGCAGGGTCACGGCCGGGCCGGTCTGCACCAGGCTCGGCAGCGGCGCCGGCGGGGACGACGGCGCGGCCACCTCGACCGGTGTGTCCCGGGACGGTCCGGGGAGCCCCGCCCAGGCGACGCCGGAGGCGATCACCAGCACGGCGGCGGCCGCCGACCCGGCGAGCAGAGCCCGTCGCCGGACGGTGGCCCGCCGCGAGGACGCCAGCACCCGGTCCCGCATGTCCACCGGGGCCATCACCTCGTCGGCCAGATCGGCCAGGTGCTCGGGGAGGTTGATCATGACAGGGCTCCGTTCCGGGTCTCCACGTCGGCGAGTTCGGGGGCGATGGCCCGCAGCCGGGCCAGGGCTTTCGCGGTCTGGCTCTTCACCGTGCCGACCGTGACGCCGAGCAGGTCGGCGACCTCACGTTCGGTGCAGTCCTCGAAGAACCGGAGCACCAGCACGGCCCGCTGCCGGGCGCTCAGCCTCAGCAGCGCGGCCCGCATGACCAGGCGCAGGCTGACCGCCCCGGCATGGTCGTCACCACCGGACCGGTCCGGCATGACCTCGGGCATCACCTCCGCCACCCGGCGCCGCCGCCACCAGGACACCTGCAGGTGGTACATGGTGCGCCGGGCGTAGGCCTCGGCGTTGCCGGTGTCGGCCAGCCGCTTCCACGACTGGTGGGTGCGGGTCAGCGCCGACTGGACGAGGTCCTCGGCGAGTTGCTGGTCACCGGTGAGCAGATAGGCCGAACGCAGCAGCGCGTGCGTCCGGGTACGGACGAAGGAATCGAAGTCGTCATCAGCGGCTCCCACCCGGGAGTCCCCCGTTCGTCGATGGCGTTCTCGGTCGCGGAGTCCCGGCCCGACGGCATCGAGCACATCCTGTGGCATCGAAGGTCCTCGTGGTCGATGGCGGAGGGCACCGGCAGCCCGCATGTCTCGCCACCCAAGACGCTCGACCAGGCACGGATGGTTGCCGTCGATCCGTGGTGGATTCGGGAGCCTCCGGTCGTACCCCTAAAGACGGTCCCGGAGGGTCTGCGACGGTGACACGCCGAACCGGTCGCGGTAGGCGCCCGCGAAGCGGCCGAGATGGGTGAAACCCCAGCGGTAGGCGACCTCGCTCACGCCGGCCCGGCCCGGATCGGAGCGGGAGAGCTCGGCGTGCACCCCGTCGAGGCGCAGGCGGCGCAGGTAGGTCAGCGGCGGCATGCCGACGTGCTGGCGGAACGACTCCTGGAGGACGCGGACGCCGACGCCGGCCAGGCCGGCCAGGTCGTGGATCGTCCAGTGCCGGGCCGGCTCGGTGTGCATGGCGTCGAGGGCACGTTTGACCGTGCGGGGGCGGTGCGGGCCCTGGAGGCCGGCCGGTTCCTCGCCGTAGGGATGCTCGACGGTCAGCGCGAGGCCGCTGACCACCATGTCGCGCCAGCGCGCGGCCATCCGGGGGCGGCTGGCCAGGGCGTCGGGAGCACGCAGCTCACTGAGCAGCAGGCGGGTGAGGGCGGCCCAGGTCCGGCCGGGGCCGTCGACCAGGTCGAAGGTGGCGCCGAGCGGCAGCGGGGAGACGACCCGGTGATCGAGCGCGGCGTCGACCTCGCGCTCGAGGGCGGCCCGGTCGACCTTGACGCTGAGCAGACGGCAGCTGCCGGGCCAGTCGAGCTCGATGCCGCCGGTGGGGCGGTAGACGACGGCGCGGGTGGCGTCGGCCAGGGTCACCGCGCCGCGGTGCCGGGAGCGGACCGCGCCGCTGAGCGGGACCAGCACGTGGTACGCCGTCTCCAGCGCGCCGATGGTGATGCGGATGTCCGTCCCGTACCCGACCTCGCCGAGGGTGATCGGGCCCAGGGTGACCACGTCGGCGGCGAAACGCATCCGGCCGGGGTCACCGACCGGATCGATCCGCAGTGGTCCGTAGTAGAGCTTGCGGCAGAACTCCCGGGCCTCGTCCATGTCGGAGGTGCGCAGGCCGACATGGACCGGGACGTCCGCGCCCGGCGATGCCGGGCCCGGGAGCCGACCACCTGCCATGGCGTCCAGACTAGACCGCCAGTGGAGTCCTTCCGGGGACGAGATTCGCCGGCCAGGTGACCTCGGCGACCGCGCCGCCCTGGACTTCCACCTGCGTGAACGGCGTGTCGTCGTCCTGCCAGACCACGTAACGGCCTTCCGGAAGACTGTCGATGACCACGCAGAAGGTGACACCGGACCGGACGTATCGGGCACGGACCGCCGCGTGGGTCCGGTGCCCGGTGTCCTCGACCGGCGACACCTCGATCTCGTGGCCGTGCAACGTGGCCGGCGTGTGGATGATCAGCGCGCCGATCGTGCCGCCGATGTTCAGCATCACCGTGCCCTGCCCGGACGGGGCGTAGGTGTGGTGGTGATGGTGGTGGTCGCCATGTCCGAGGCTCATGCCGTACTCCCTCGTGGGTCGTATCAGGACGGGTTGTTGAAACCGTCGAAGGGGGTGGGCAGGAAGGGGAACTTCTTGAGCAGCGAGGCGCTGACGTCCTTGATGCTCAGGCCCTGCTCGACGAGCCCGGATGCGGCGTCGGCCTTGAAGTCCTTGTTGACCAGCGGCAGCGTCGCGCCGGCCACCGCCTTGATCGAGATCGACACGACGTCGTCAGCGATACGCCGACCGTTCGGGAACCCGGCGATGTCGCCTCCGACGACACCGAACTTGTTCTCCTTCTCCGCCGGCGGGATGGCCGTGTTGAGCCGCAGCATGTCGGCCTGGAGCGTGCCGGTGTTGTTCTGGAAGCCCTCGATGATGCCGTCCGGGATACCGGTCAGCAGGATCGCCAGCAGGTCGGCGCGGGCTTCCTTGGTCTTGTTGAACTCCGCCAGGTTGTCGAAGAGACCCGGGTAGAGAACCGGCAGGAGCGCTCCCAGTTCGGGCGTGGCGACGAACTCGGCGAACCGCTTGTCCTCGCTCGGCGGCAGGCTGTTCCACTTGTCCTTCTGCGCCATCGGCACGATGACCTCGTTGAACAGCGGGTTACCCAGGCGGGAGACCTGCACCTGCGGGCCGACCACGACGTCGCCGCCGCCCTTGTCGCCACGCACCTCGACCTGCCGGCGGCTGGCCGACGTCCACACGCCGATCACGGCGCCGGCGTCCTTGGCCCGGACCCGCTTCTTGCCGTCGCGGCGGACCATGTCCAGCGGGATCTGGATGGCGATGCTGTGCACGTTGGTCTTGTCGGTGGCGTTGACCGCCTTGCCGGCGTAGTTGAACAGCTGCTGGCCGACCAGGTGCTTGTCCTGGAACGGGCGCAGGGTGCCGAGGTCGAAGATCGAGCCCAGGTCGACGAAGAAGGCGTCGGCACGCTGGCCGGCGAAGACCTTCTCGCGGCTCTTCAGCTTGTGGACGGCGTCCTCGGCGAGCTTCGCGTAGTTCGGGATCGAGATCTTGCCGACGTTGCAGGGCGGGCACGGCAGCTTGTTGGCCAGCACCGTGCTCTTGCCGTGGCTGTCGACCTTCGTCACCGAGTAGAACTGCCGGCGGTTCCAGTTCTCGTCGTCGAGCGACTTGATCTGGCCGGTGTTGTACAGGAACGTCTTGTCGTTGCGCAGCTCGGTGCGGAACCGGAACTGGTAGGTGATGTCCGGGCGGGCGTCACCGTTCGCGTCGATGTGGATCTCGTAGAGCACGTCGTCGCCGAACTCGAAGAAGTTCGGGCCGCTCGACGGCAGCTGGAGCGGCACGTAGTTGGCGATGATCGTGACCGTGTCCGGGTCGTCGGGGCTGACGAACGCGTACAGGTCGGAACTGTCGGCGACCGGGTCCTTGCTGATCTCCGGCGCTTCGCGATGGGAAGACATGTTCGGGGGGATCTCCTGTCGGGAAGAACGTTAGGTCGAAACGTCGGAAGTCAGCGGCCGGCGGCTTTGAGCAGGCTGGCCACGAGCTTCTTGTCGGTGATCGTCTTGACCTTCTCACCGGAGAAGACGTCGATCGTGCCCTTCTTGACATCACGCAGCGAGATCACGAGCGGGGCACCGTCGTCATCGCTTTCCGCCGTTCCGGCGAGGCTCAGCCCGGCCACACCGGCGGCGGAGACACCTACACCTGTAGCGGCCAGGGCCAGCACGCGGCGGCGGGACAGCCACGAGGTGCGGCCCGGTGCGCGGTAACGAACACGACTCATGCTAGGCCTTTCGTCGTTGGGGGGCCTGACAGGCAATGCATCGTCGACGCCCGTCAGTACGAGATCCAGATGCCGGCGGTTCAACAGAAAATTCAGGGAACTCTCAACGAGTTTCGCGGCGGCGCAGCCGGGAGAGGCCCGCACCGGCCGCCACCAGCGCGGCGACGGCCAGTGCGCCGCCGATGAGCCAGTGACCGAGACCGATCATTTGATCGTCGGTCGTCGTCACCCCGGCGGCGAGCTCCGGCGCGATGCTCGGCGCCTCCGTGGGTTCGACCGTGGCCGGGGGCGCCGTCGTCGGCTTCACCACCGCCGTCTCCTCGGCCACCGGGGCGGGACTGGGACTCTTCGTGACCGACGGCGTGGCGGCCGCCGGGAACACCAGATCGGAGCAGGAGTAATAGGTGTCCGGTGTACTGGAGGTCTCCCAGACCATGTAGAGGATGTGCCGCCCGGTCCGTTTCGGGAGGGTCACCTTCATCCGGTACGCCCCGCCGGTCAGCGGTGGATCCTTGATCTCGGCGAGCGGGTCCCCGAGGTCGTCCCAGCTCAGCTTCTTCAACGGGTCGTACCCCGAACGGGTGAGGAAGATCCGGAACGAGCCCCGGTGCGGGATCGTGCCCCGATAGGTGATCCTCAGGTTCTGCCCGGACTTCACCTGCGTCGACGGGAAGTCGTCGCGCGCCAGGTCGAGACCCCGGTAGAGGTCGATGCCCGCACTGCACAGCTTCCCGTCCGGGACCCGCTGCCGGTCGTCCTTCACGTCGGCCAGCCGCAGATTGTCGTAGGCGCCGAGGAACCCGTCGGTGGCCTTGAGGGCCGCCTTGCACGCCGCGGCACCCCGTTGCACCCCGTTCCCGGCGCAGGCTGCGCTGCGGCTGATCGGTGTCATCGGTGCGCCGTGCGCGCTCGCGGGCGAGGGCGCGACGGGGACGGCGGCCGCGGTGACCAGCGCGGCGGCGGCGATGCGGCGGACTGACATGAGATCTCCCGGGTACGGCAGTGCAGAGCCACCCGGGGGTACGGAGTTCAGGCACCGCTCGTTCACCGGCCACCGCGCTGTGATTGCATGGCCGAGTCAGGTAAGAAACCAGGAGGATTCATGCACAAGCCCGATGTCGGCCCCATCCCCGACGCTCCCGCCAGCGAACTGCTGATCGAGGACATCGTCACGGGCGAGGGCCAGGAGGCGAAGGCCGGCGACTTCGTCAGCGTGCACTACGTGGGTGTCGCCCAGTCCACGGGCAAGGAGTTCGACGCCTCCTACAACCGGGGCGAGGCGTTCGGTTTCCGGGTGGCCGGCCAGCAGGTCATCGCCGGCTGGGACCAGGGTGTCGCCGGGATGAAGGTCGGCGGCCGTCGCAAGCTGGTCATCCCGCCGCACCTGGGCTACGGCTCGCGGGGCGCGGCCGGCGCGATCAAGCCGAACGAGACCCTCGTCTTCGTGGTGGACCTGCTCCAGGTGCACTGAGCGGTGGACCTGCTCCAGGTGCACTGAGCGGTGGACCTGCTCCAGGTGCACTGAGTCGCCGCTCGCGGCGGCCGCGTGACGCGAAAAGGAAACGCGGCCGCCGAGAGCGAAACGAGAGAAGATCGACACCCGGCTCCGTCATGATCATGACCATGCAGCCGCTGGAGAACCCCGGAGTGACCACGGTCCGCGTCGCGCCCACGGCCGACCTGCGCCCGGACGAGCGCCTCGCCGTCCGCGAACTGCTGGACACCGCCTTCGACGGATCCTTCGACGACCACGACTGGGACCACACGCTCGGCGGGCTGCACCTGACCGTCACCCGCTCCGGCCGCCCGGTCGCGCACGGCGCCGTGGTCCAGCGCCGTCTCCTGCACGACGGCCGGTCGCTGCGCTGCGGTTACGTCGAGGCGGTCGCGGTGCACCCGCGGTGGCGCGGGCAGGGCCTGGCCGCCGCGGTGATGACCGAGGCCGAGCGGCTGATCGACGGCGGCTACGAGATGGGCGCGCTCTCCGCCTCGGAGAAGGGGCACGGCCTCTACCTGTCCCGCGGATGGGTGGTCTGGGAGGGCCCGACGGCGGTGCTCGCGCCCGGCGGCGTGATCCGCACCCCCGACGACGACGGCAGCACCCTGGTCCGCCCCGCACCGGGCCTGTCCCTCACCGGAACCCTCACCTGCGACTGGCGCGACGGCGACGTGTGGTGATCGGATGGCGGCCGGCGGACCGGCCACCATCCGTGACGCCGTCAGCCCAGCGGGGCCGCCCCGCGGTCTCCCCCGGCCGGCCGCCGCACCACAGCGGGACCGGCGCCGGGCGGATCGGCCGGGTCACGCGGATCGGGCCCGCGCCCGTTGTCACCACTCTCCTGAGCCGGGCGAGCACCCTCGGTGTCCACGCTCTCGGCCGGCTCGCCGATCGGGTTCACGCCTGCTTCTTCAGGTCGGCGCACTCCTTCTCGTCCGGCAGCAGCGGCCGGAACTTGATCTGCCACTTCTTGCCGGCCGACTCCCAGGGCGTGCGCTCGTTGCCCTTGGCCGCCGCTGCGAGCACCTCGTCCTTCGCGGTGCCGTCGACGGTCAGGCAGTTGATCCGCAGCTCCTCGTTGAGGAAGGCGCCGGGCAACTCGGCGGCCGGCCACTTGACCGGCGCGCCGGCCAGGCCGTCACCGGTGTCCTGATAGGGCGAGGCCAGCACGGCGACCCGCTCCGCCTGGTACGGCTTCGCCGCGGGACTGGCCGCGTCGGCGAACAGCTCGTGCAGTGAGCCGATGAACTCCGTCACCTTCTTGCGGGCGGCCTGCTGCGCCGCGGTGAGGGAGGTGTCGTCGGGACTGGCCTGCCCCAGGGCCATCACCTCGACGGCCTGTTCGCCACCGGCGGTGACGACACTGATCCTCGTGCTGGGGGCGTCGGCGACTCCCGGCGTACCGAAATCGGCTCCGGCCTTGACGCCGGCCGCGACGGCGCCGGCGGTCAGCTCGCGGACCTGGGCCTCGCTGAGTCTGATCTCCTGGAGGTTCGGCAGGGACGGGCCGGGATAGATCAGGGTGACCGGGCCCTCGGTGATCGCGCGGCCGTCGGCGTAGACGGTGAACTGCGGGAGCCGGGAGGGGATGGTCTCGGCCGGGACGAAGCCGCCGCGGTATTCGACACGCAGGGCGATGGTGGCCGGATCGGGGGTGGTGCTCTCGGTGACCGGAGCGGCGGAGCCCGGAGCGCCGGCCTCGCCGGCGACGCCGGGCCGGGCGCAGGCGCCCAGCAGCAGTAGGGGGACGGCGACAGCGGTCATCAGACCGCGGTTGGTGGTCATGCCCGGTACGACGACACCGGCCCCGCCGAGGTTCCGGCTTTTGCTAAGAAACCACCCGCGCCCGGCGGCCCTGGACCTCGACCACATCGCCGGGGTGCAGCTGCCGGCCGCGGCGCACGTCGACCTCGCCGTTGACCGTCACATCCCCCGAAGCGATGAGGATCTTGCCCTCGCCGCCGGTGTCGATGAGATCGGCCAGCTTGAGGAACTGGCCGAGCCGGATCATGTCGCCGTCGATGGGCACGTCACGCATGGGCTCATCATCCGCCACGAGATCTCCCGGAAATCTTCTGGGTCCGGGTTGAACCATCGGGACCGGTGATCCGAACTACATGTCGTGAGGCATCTCGGGCTGGCCCGCCGCGCGGGCGCGATGACCGCTCTGACCGCCGTCGGCGTGCTGTTCGCCGCCGGCCCGGCCATGGCGGATGTGACGGTGAACCCGGCGAGCGCGCCGCAGGGCAGTGGAGCGAACCTGAGCTTCCACGTGACCAACGAGGGCGCGGCGCCGATCACCGAGGTGACGCTGAGGATTCCGGCCGACACGCCGGTGGCCGAGGTGTACCCCCTGTCGGTGGACAAGTGGGCGCCGAAGATCACCTATCAGAAGCTGCAACAGCCACTCAGCACCATCCACGGTGGCACTCCGGCGACCGAGGCCGCCGCGGCGATCACCTGGCTCGCGGTGGACGGCACCACCATCGCGCCGGGCGGCTCCGCCGACCTGACCGTGGCGATCGGCCCCATGCCGGCGCTGAGCACGATGCGGTTCATGGTCGAGACGAAGTACGCCGATGGGAAGGCCGGCCCGGTCATGCCCGCGACGATGGCGCTGACCCCGTCGAACGGCGGTCTCCCGGTGTCGCACCACGGCGACCCGCTCGCCACCACGACGGACACCACCGCGGCCGAGGACGCCATGTTCGCCGCGCTCGTGGCCGACGCGACCGGCGGACCGTCCTGGCTCTCCGTCTCCGGCTGGATCGTGGCCGCTCTGGCGCTGCTCGGCAGCGGCTGGGTGATGCTGCGCGGCCGGCACCGGGCCACCGAGGAGGAGAAGCCGGTGGAGGACGAGAAGGAGCCGGCCGAGGAGGAGAAGGAGCCGGTCGGCGCCGGTAAGTGGAGCTACAAGGGTTAGAGACTCCCACGCAGGCCGGGCCTGCAGTTTGGGAAAACCTCACGCGGGTGGGCGTGAGGAAACGTCGTGGCGAGCGCGTGGGGCGCGGAACCACGACCGGCGGGTGGGGCCCGGGCAAGGCCCGTGATCCGCGTGCTGTGCGGGCGGGACCCGAGGGTCCCGCCCGCACGGTCATACCGCGACCACCCGCTCCGTGCGGAGCGCGTCGATGATCTCGCGTTCCACCCGGTCCGACTCGTCGTGCGGGACCTGGCAGGTGCCGGCCGCGAGGTGACCACCGCCGCCGTAGCGCAGCATCACCTCACCGATGTCGACCGGCGAGCTGCGGTCCAGGATCGACTTGCCGCAGGCGAAGACGGTGTTGAGCTTCTGCCGGCCCCAGATGATGTGCACCGACACCCGCGACTCGGGGAACAGCGCGTAGACCATGAACCGGTTGCCCGCCTCGATCACCTCCTCCTCCCGCAGGTCGACGATGATCACGTCGCCCTCCAGGTGGGAGACCCGGTGCAACTGCTCGACGAACCGGGCCGAGCAGTCGTGGAACAGCTCGGCCCGCTCGACCACGTCCGGCAGGGCGAGGATCTCGTTGACATCGTTGTGCTCGATGCACGCGTCGATGAGCTGCATCATCAGCTGGTAGTTGGAGATCCGGAAGTTGCGGAACCGGCCCAGGCCGGTGCGACTGTCCATCAGGAAGTTCAGCAGCGTCCAACCGGTCGGGCTGAGGATGTCGGTGAGCGAGTAGTCGGCCGAGTCGGCCTGGTCCACGGCACGCATCAGGTCGTCGGTCACCTTCGGGAAGCGCTCCTTGCCACCGAAGTGCTCGTAGATCACCCGGGCCGCCGACGGTGCCTCCGCGTCGATCACGTGGTTGTCCAGGCCGCCGGTATTGCGCAGGGTCTCCGAATGGTGGTGGTCGAAGACCATGTTGGCGCGCGGGTCGTACGGCACGTTGGTGAGGATGTCCCGGTCGGAGATGTCCACGACGCCGTCCTGCACGTCCTTGGGATGCACGAAGAGGATGTCGTCGATCATGTCGAGATGGCGCAGTAGCACGGCACACACGAGACCGTCGAAGTCGCTACGGGTCACGAGCCGGTACTTCACAGGGTCCCCCTCGGTTGCCAGACCTTTGAACCCAGTTTGCCACTTTTTTCGCAATGGTCCGGGCGCATCGAGCTATGGACGTGTTCACCGCCACGTTGTCCCGCTTTGCAGGAAGCGGATGAACCCTCCGAGGGTCACCGGCCGTAAGGTTCAAACGGACGGTTACGACCCGGTCGGAGGACTCGCAGACCATGGACCACGCACCTCAGCTCATCCAGGAGCGCAGCGCCCCGCCAGCCACGCTGGTGATCTTCGGCGCGTCCGGCGACCTGACCCGCCGCAAGCTGCTGCCCGCGGTGGAGAACCTGGCCCGGCACGGCCGGCTGCCCGATCAGTTCGCGCTGGTGGGTGTCGCGCGGACGCCGATGAGCGACGACCAGTTCGCCGAGAGCGCGCTCGGCGGCCGCAGTCTCGCCGAGAAACGGCAGCTCGCGGGCGGTGTCCGCTACGTGGCCGGCGGCTATGACGACCCGGACACGTTCAAGCGCCTCGCCGAGACCCTCGACGAGCTGGACGCGGTCCGTGGCACCTCGGGCAACCGGCTCTTCTACCTCTCCACTCCGGCCGGCGCCTTCGAGCCGGTCATCAACGGGCTGGCCGGCGCGGGGCTCAACCAGGCGCGCGAGGGCTCCTTCTCCCGGCTGGTCATCGAGAAGCCGTATGGGCGCGATCTGGCCACGGCGCGTGAGCTCGACGGCATCGTGCACGGCGCGTTCGAGGAGCACCAGGTCTTCCGGATCGACCATTATCTGGGCAAGGACACCGTGCAGAACGTTCTGGCCCTGCGCTTCGCCAACTCGATCTTCCAGCCCATCTGGGACCGGTCCTGGGTCGACCACGTGCAGATCACCGTGGCCGAGACCCTCGGCGTCGGCACCCGCGGCGGCTTCTACGAGGGCGCCGGCGCGATGCGTGACATCGTGCAGAACCACGTGCTCCAGGTCCTCGCGCTCGCGCTGATGGAGCCGCCCGCGTCGTTCGAGGCCGAGGGCCTGCGCAACGAGAAGGTGAAGCTGCTCCAGGCGATCCGGCTCCCCACCGACCGGGACATCGCCGACGCCGC
Source organism: Actinoplanes subglobosus (assembly GCF_042650585.1). NCBI lineage: Bacteria > Bacillati > Actinomycetota > Actinomycetes > Micromonosporales > Micromonosporaceae > Actinoplanes > Actinoplanes subglobosus. The sequence continues at coordinate 64,583 of NZ_JBHSBL010000028.1, read as the reverse complement.
CGTCCGCGGGCAGTACACCCGGGGTGGCACCCGTGAGGAGCTGATGGCCGGCTACCGCGAGGAGGTCGGCGTCGACCCGCTGTCGCGGACGGAGACGTATGCGGCGATGCGCCTGAACGTGGACAACTGGCGCTGGGCCGGAGTGCCCTTCTACGTGCGCACGGGCAAGCGCTTGCCGGCCCGCCTGACCGAGGTGGCGCTGCAGTTCCAGCGGCCGCCGCACCTGCCGATCCCGACCGACCAGCTGACCGGCCTCGACGCCGACGCGCTGATCCTGCGGATCCAGCCCAACGAGGGCATCTCGCTGCGCTTCGGCGCCAAGGTGCCCGGTCACTCGTTCCGGGTGCGGACGGCGAGCATGGAGTTCTCGTACGACCAGACGTTCGTCGAGGAATCCCCGGAGGCGTACGAGCGGCTCCTGCTGGACGCGCTGATCGGTGACGCGTCGCTCTTCATCCGCAGCGACGAGGTGCAGCACAGCTGGCGGATCGTCGACCCGATCATCGAGCACTGGAACAAGGACACTTCGCCGATCCCGACGTACGAGGCCGCGTCCTGGGGCCCGACCGACGCCGACCGGCTGATCGGACGCAACGGGCGCAAGTGGCGCAACGCCGCCTGAGTGGCGCAACCTGCGTGTGGTGACGGGCTCGCATAGGGTATTCATCGATCCCCGGCGAGCCCGTTCCACGCAAAGGACACACCATATGCAGGTCTCGGTCGCGCACCATCCACCGAACACGGCCGTGCTGGTCCTGCGCGGATCACTCGACATCGACACCGCGCCGGCCCTCAAGGCCAACCTGACCCGGCTCGTCGAGCGGCCCGCGCCACGCGTGATCGTCGACGTCGCCGGCCTCGACTTCTGCGACTCGATGGGCGTCGGTGTGCTGGTCACCGCGCACGGCCGGGCCGCCGAGCGGGGCGGCTGGGTCCGTCTCGCCGCCCCGTCGGGCTTCCTGCGGCGCCTCTTCGACACCCTCGGGCTCAGCGACTACCTGCCGATGTTCCCCGACGTCGCCGCCGCGCTGAAAGAGGAGTGAGGCGCTGAAAGAGGAGTGAGGCGCTGACAGCTGAGCGGCCTCAGCCACCGACCGTCTTGAGGGCGGCCACCGCGGCACCCCGGGCGCCCGCCATGTCCCGGTCCGGCACCAGGGCGAAGGTGGCCACCGCCTTCTGCTCGTCACGCAGGTCGGTGTTCTCCCGCACGGTGTTGAGGAACCACTGCCGGAAGTGCGGCGCCGCCTCGACCACACCGCCGCCCAGGAAGTAGGCCGACGGGTCGGTGAAGTTCGCCGCGATGGTGAACAGCTTGCCGATCGCCTTCGCCTGCTGGCCGAAGACGGCGAGGGCGAGCGGGTCGTCCTTCTCCCCGTAACCGCGCAGCGCCTTGGCGGCCACCGCGATCGGCTCCTCGGCGAGCGGGTGGTCCGGGAAACGGGTCAGCCAGTACGGCAGCAGGTTGTTCTTGATGCCGGTCAGCGAGGCGATGCTCTCCACGTCGCCGGCGAACCCGCAGTTGCACTGCGGGACGGGCTGGCCGTCCTCGAGGACACCGTGCAGCGGGATCTGCACGTGACCCAGTTCGCCGGCCATCCCGGCGGCGCCGCGGACCACCTGCCCGGCCTCGACGACACCGCCGCCCAGGCCGGTGCCGACGATCGCCGACACCGACGAGTGCGCCGCCGCGTCGGCACCGAAGTGCTGGTGGTGCGCGTAGAGGGCGGCCGCGTTGCCGTCGTTGTTGTAGACCACCGGCATGCCGAGCCGGGTCTCCAGAGCGCCCCGGATGTCGAAGCCGTGCCACGACACCTGGTTGAAGTTGGTCGCGCCCTTCGACGAGATCACCCCGTGCGCGCTGGCCGGGCCCGGGGTGTCCAGACCGACGGCACGGACCAGGGACAGCGGTGTCCGGGTCAGCTCCAGGATGTTGCCGAAGGCGTCGGCGAGTGCTTCGACGGCCGACTCGGGGCCCTCGAGCACCCGGCTCGGGTTCTCCACGAGGTCATTCACGAGGAATTGCCCCGTCGCGTCGAGCACGGTGGCGTTGTTGCAGGTGCCGCCGTTGTCGAGCCCGACGACGACCCAGGAGGACGGGGTACGTACGGTTTCAGCCTGATCCACGGTCTTGAGACTAAGTCAGCACCCCGTTTCCGGTCACGGGTGCGCCCGGATTGCGGGTGCGTTAGTCACGGTTGCAGCGGCGACGCGACCCGCGATCCGGGCCGAACCGTCTGGCATGACCAAGCCGACCCGCCGTACCGTGCTCGCCGGTTCCGTCGCCACCGCCGCCCTCACCGTGACCGGACTCGCCGCCGAGGTGCCCGCAGCCGCTCTGGCCGCGCCCGCGCCCGCCGCCTCCGCCCTGGCCCGGACCCTGGGCAACGACCCGATCGCCCACCTGCTGCGCCGCGCCACCTTCGGGGCCACCCCCGAGGCGCTGGCCGAGGCCCGGCGGCTGGGCGTCAGCGGCTGGCTGGACCGGCAGCTCGACCCGGCGCGGATCAGCGACTCCCGGTGCGACGCGGTCCTGAAGCGGCTGCCGATGGCCGGCGCCGACCCGGTCACCGTACGCGCCAAGTTGAAGAAGGACTCGTACGACGCGTTCAAGCAGCTCGGCCGGGCCGCGATCGCCCGCGCCGCGTGGAGCGAGCGGCAGCTGTTCGAGCAGGCCGTCGCGTTCTGGGCGAACCACCTGCACGTGACCGCCCCGTCCAGCGGCATCTGGGACACCCGCGCCGACTACGACACCACGGTCATCCGCAAGCACGCGCTCGGCAGGTTCGCCGACATGCTCAAGGCCAGCGCCCGGCACCCGGCCATGCTGACCTACCTCGACCAGCGGTCGTCGACCAAGGCTCACCCCAACGAGAACTACGCCCGTGAGCTGATGGAGCTGCACACCGTCGGCGTCGGCCGGTTCTCCGAGGCCGACGTTCTGGCCGCGGCCCGCCTGCTGACCGGCATGACGGTGGGTAAGTCGTCGCGGGCGTACGTCTACGACGCCTCGCTGCACGCCACCGGCGCCGTCGACATCCTCGGTTTCCGGCACGCCAACGCCGCCACCGACGGCGAGGCCGCCGCGTTCGCGTTCATCGACCACCTGGCCCGCCGCCCGGAGACGGCCGAGCGGATCGCCCGCAAGCTCTGCGTCCGCTTCGTCGCCGACGAGGCCCCGGCGTCGCTGGTCGCCAAGCTGAAGAAGGTCTATCTGGACGGCGACACCGCGATCGCGCCGGTGCTGCGGACGCTGTTCCTCTCGCCGGAGTTCGCCGCCTCGGTCGGCCAGAAGGCGCGCACCCCGTTCGAGGACACCGTCGCGGCGGTACGGGCACTCGGGCTGGGCCCGGACGCCTCCGGCGTGAAGTCGCTCGACGCGCTCTACAACCACCTGGTGCAGTCCGGGAACGCGCCGTTCCGCTGGAGCACCCCGGACGGCTTCCCGGACGTGGCCGTGTCCTGGGCGTCGCCGGCGGCGTTCCTGCTCCGCTGCAACCTGCACCTGAACCTGGCCGCCGGCTGGTACCCGAGCCAGCTGGCCCGCCCCGCCGACCTGCTGAAGTCCCTGGTCCCGGTGTTGCCGGCCACCTACGGCGCGCTCGTCGACGCGCTGGCCCTGCGGCTGGCCGGCGCGAAACTGCCGGCCGCGCACACCGCCGCCGTGCTCAGTGTCGCCGGGAAGGTGCCGACGAGTCCTCTGACCGCCAATGACAAGTCGCTGAAGGGCGCCGCGCCGTACCTCATCGCCCTTGTCCTTGACTCGCCGTCCTTCCAGCTGAGGTGATTCTTCATGAGCACGCTGCTCTGCTGTGACGAGAACGAGAAGCTGCAACTCACCCGCCGGGGTGTCCTGGGCCGCGGGCTGGCCGTCGGCGCCGGTGCCGCGCTGACCGGCCTGGCCGGCGAGGCGCTCAGCACCAGCCTGGCCTTCGCCGCCGGCACGTACACCGGGGACACCCTGGTCGTGGTGTCGCTGCGCGGCGGATTCGACGGGCTGTCGGCGTTCGCGCCGATCGGGGACACCGCCTACTACCAGGCACGGCCCGGGATCGCCGTACCCAAATCGAAGGTCATCGGCGGTGACGGCGGGATGTTCGGCCTGCACCCGGCCCTGGCGCCGCTGCTGCCGCAGTGGAAGGCCGGCAAGCTCGCCGCCGTGCACGCGATCGGCCAGCCGGACCCGACCCGGTCGCACTTCGCCGCCATGGAGGCGATGGAGAACGCCGCGCCCGGCACCTCGATCCGCAGCGGCTGGCTCGACCGGATGCTCGGCCTCACCGGCGCGTCCGGGCCGGTCGCCGCCGTGTCGATGGGCGACGCGATGCCGGCCCGCCTGATGGCCGGACCGTCGGCCGACGTGTCGATGAAGGCCCTGGCGGACTTCACGCTGGCCGCCGACGGCAAGCGGCCGATGGCCGCGGCGCTGCGGGCGATGTACTCCGATGCGCCCACCGTGCTCGCCGGCCCGGCCCTGGCCGCCGACCGGGCGCTGGCCGCCACGGCCGCGGTGAAGGGCGGCTACAGCCCGGCCAACGGTGCCGTCTACCCCGACTCGGACCTGGGCGGCGCGCTGCGCGACGTGGCCCGGCTGATCAAGGCGGGATCCGGGCTGGTCACCGCCGCCGTCGACTGCGGGGACTGGGACATGCACCAGGGGCTCGGCCCGGCCGTCGCGGGCGAGCGGATGTACGACAACCTGCTCGGGCTCTCCCAGGCGCTGGCCGCGTTCGTCACCGACCTGGGCGAGCAGGGCATGAAGAAGGTGACCGTGCTGACGATCAGCGAGTTCGGCCGCCGGGTGAAGGAGAACGGCTCCCGCGGGGCCGACCACGGTCACGGCAACGCCATGATGCTGCTCGGCGGCGGGATCCGCGGCGGCAAGGTGTACGGCGACTGGCCCGGCCTCGATCCGCGGGCGCTGGTCGCGGGTGACCTGGCGGCGACCACCGACTACCGGTCGGTGATCGGCGAGGTGCTGCAGAAGCGGTGCGGCCTGGGCGCCCTGGACACCGTCTTCCCCGGTGTCCGCCCGTCGTCGTTCGGCCTGGCCGCCGCCCGCTGAGCGGTAGGAGCGGGCACGGCGTCAGGCACGCGCCCGCTCCAACACCTCGTCGGCCGTCGGTGGGCTCTTCGGATGATGGCTGAGACACAAAGGCGTCCGCAGTTTCGCGAACGGCTGGCCTTCCAGCGCCACGTAGAATTCACCGGTCCGCAGCTGGGAGATGTCCGGCACGTCACCGCCCTTCGCCCTCGCCATCTCCCGTGCCGCCTCGATCTGCACGGGTGCGTTCATCAGCCCATAGCACTGAGTAGCGGCGTTCCCGGGGATCTGGTTGTGCAGGCCCTTCGGCGACTGGGTGGCGAAGACCAGTCCGAGCCCGTACTTGCGTGCCTGCGAGGCGAGCGACAACGTGCTCCGGGTGCATGCGGTCATGGCACCGGACGGTGCCAGGGTCTGCGCCTCGTCCATGACGAAGAGCCCGCCCAGCGGACGCTCCCCGGCTGGGTTCTTCTTGACCCAGGCGAAGAGCGCCATCTGCAGCTGGTTGACGAAACTCTGCCGTTGTTCCTCTGAGGGCAGACCAATCATGCTGATCACCGACACCCGGGCCCGCCGGCCCTCCCGGGGGCGCAGCAGCTCGCCGGGGTCAATCGCCTGGCCGATACCGCCGAAGAGGGGGTCGATAACCATGGCCGCGGTCAGCGCCTGGCCCAGTTCGGCCGACACCTTCGTCGCCTGTTCGCCGAAACTCGTAGCGTAGGGCGGTAGGTCGTCCAACATGCCGATGAACCCGCGGAGTGTTGTCTCCTGGTTCCGGCGGGCGTAGTGGATCAGGGCCTCCTTCAGGATCGCTCGGCCCTGCTCAGCCTTGCGGGTCCGGCCGTCGACCTTCGCCCGGGGCGCAAGCGTGGCCAGCGCCGCTTCGATGGCCATCTCGAACTCGTCCGGATCGTCACGCAGATCGTGGAACGCGGGCAGCGGCTGGAAACTGATCGGCCGGCCGGACGCACGGCGTGGTGTGAAGACCACAACGTCGGTGTTCTCGATGTAGTCACGGGCCTTCGTCTCGTCGGCCGGGGCCCATGCGGTCGGCGGCTCGGGCCAGGCATCCCCCATCCGGGCGAGGTCGTTGTTCGGGTCGAGCACGATCGAGGAGACGCCCCGCAGGGCACACTCCTCAACGATCCGGCGCAGCAGAACGGTCTTCCCGGAACCTGAACCGGCAAAGATCGCGATGTGTTTACGCAGCGCTTCGAGCTCGACCACGGCGGGGACGGCATGGTCCACTGTTTCGCCGAGCGTGAAGTGCGGGCCAGCGGGCACCTCCGGTGCGGCCACCGACCGGCCGGCCGGCGGGGCGGGCACCGGTGGCGGCTCGGGTGCTCCCTCGGCCATGCCGGTAAGTCCTTCTCGCAGGAACCCGACGGCGTGGGCCGGCTGGCGTGCCACGAGCCAGGCCACCCAGAGGTCGTCCGTCCCCTTGGCGAGGAGATCCCGAAGGGCCCATAGGGTCCGCAGATCATCCTCACTCACCGTGAGCCTCCGGCCACCGGCCGCCTCGAACGCCGCCACGGCCTCCAGATTCTTCGGAGTGGCCGGCCACGGCGTGTTCCGGAGCAGGAAGAGTTTGCGCTGAGGCACTCCGGACGCAAGGCCTGACTCGGTGCAGGACGTGCGGATGCGGTTCAGTACCGCGGTCGCGTGATGTCCGGGGGAGATCCCACGGAAACCCCAATGGGCCTCTTCCTCCGTCACCTCGTCGATGATCCGGCGCAGGCGGCCGTGCAGGGCTGGTTTGGTGCTCGGCGGTGGATCCTGCTCGAAGTGCCGACCGGCATCACCGAGTTCGGTGATCCAGGCTTCCAAGCCGGCCGCGATGAGCCCCGGCAGCCGGGTGTCCTCGGACTCCTTGGTCAGTACATCGGCCACATCGGCAGCCGCTTTGAGCTCGGCGAACTGCACATCGAGCGCCGCGAGGCCGTCCTCCGACGGGCGGGGCGGCACTACGGGACGGCGGGCTGTCCCCTCCGGTGCCGCGCGGAGCTCGGTGAGTTCGCTGACCACACCGGTCGCCACACAGTTCCCGATGTGCTCGACCACGGTCTGCAGGAGCTCACGCGGCATGAACTGCGTCGCGTCGTCGAACGCGTCCTCCCGGACCGGCCAGGTCGGGTAGGGCGGCACGAAATCCATGGCCCGATAGTGCGGCTCCAGCCGCCGGGCGACCAACGCGCGCCCCACGGCGGGGCTGGGAATCCGGCCCAGATTCTGCCTCGCGACGAAGCGGTCCTGGACCGAGGAGATCGCGTAGCGGCGGATCACCTCCCAGGTGGCATGCTGCGCCGCCATCACCGTAAGCGTGCGACGGGTGAACTCACGCAGATCCATGATCCCGTTCGCGACATGATCGAGAAGGAGTGAGTCCTGCCACTCAGTGTTGTGATCGTTGTGCATCGCCTTGGCCAGCGGTGCCAGCAGGCCGTCGATCTGATCAATCGCGATGACCGACGGGCCGGTGAGTGCGAGCAGCCAGGACAGCTCGCTGACCACTCGTTCCGGCTGGTAGCCACCGGCCGGCAGACCCCACGGAGCACGTTCTCCCGGCTCGCACTCCGCCCCGGAAAGCAGGAAATTGTTGCCGATCTCCTGGGTCATGAAGTCACCGGCGTTGAACATCGCCAGCGCACGCGCGGTCCTTCCGCATCGGATCGCGGTCGGGGAGTCGTATCGGCTGAGTGCATTGAGGAAGGCGTTGATCGCGGACTGGTCGAGCGGGGCTTCGCCCAGCAGTGCCTGACGTGCGGCGAACGGCACCCCGGTCAGGAGGGTGACCCGCCGGATGAAAACCTTCAACTGGGTCTCGTGACCGTCGACCTGCCGGGTGAGCCCGTCCAGCATCGAGGTGGCGACACTCTGCCAGAAATTGGCCCCGTCCAGGAGGCTGACGAGGAAGAAGTACCCGTCGTGGTGCTGGATCTGGGCTCGGACCCAGCCGAGCAGGTGGGTCTTGCCCGAGCCGCGCTGGCCCTGCACGACGACCCCGACCGGGCTCGCCGCCTGACTGCTACGGGCGCTGTCGATCGCGTCGAGCACTGCTGTCGCCACGTTCCCGTTGAGCGTGTCGACATGCGATTCCGGCTCCTGCCAGACATCGTCACGGGTGGGGGCGATCCTGATCCGCACGCTCGACAGAGCCTTGAGCCCGGTCTCGCTCATCGGTCCTCGATCGACAGCAGGTGCTGCTCACGATTGCCGATCAGGACGGCGGCGGCGCGGTCCTGCGGGCTCAGGGTCTTCTGATTCGTCTCCTCCTCGATCCGGACGCCGGGCAAACGTGTCATCAACCTGAGCACGCCGTCGACCTGGGCCCGATCCAGACCGTCCAGAGCGTGACGAAGGTCGGCGAGCCGGATCCAATCGCCAGGGTTCTCCGCCACGAGCCGGTAGGAGCGACGGATCAGTTTCTCGATCTCGTCGGCCGGCACCGCCGCGGACACCTTGCCGTCCGCTTCGGGTAGCCCGCCGAACAGTTGCTGCAAGGTACGCCCGGTACGGGACAGATACCCTTCCAGCCCGCTGAAGAGGGCGTAGAGAGCCTGCCCCGCCGAGCCGGCACCGGCGGGCACCGCACGGTTCTGCAGTTCCTCGCGGCACCAGCGCCAGCCACCGTCCGCCAGGGTGAAGAAATACGCGCCTCGCACACCTCGGCGAGACTCGATGAGTTTGGCCTCCTGCAATTTGGTTCGGTCTTTTCCGACGAGCTTCAGACCCGGCGCGTATTCCTTCTCGATTTGCGGGTTCGACAGTTCCTCATTACGCACCATCAAGATGAACAGCAGCATTCGCTCCGGCACGGACAGCTTGATCTCAGTCATGCAGCACTCCCTGATGGTTCTTCGGCCCGGCGACCGGCGAGGAATTCACGAATCTGTGTCAGAACCAGATCCCGATGCTCCAGGACCTGGCTGTTGGTGAATCGCAAAACGGCATATCCGGCCAGCTGCAAGAGGACGTCACGCTGCCGGTCCGCCGCGAATCGGACAGGCGCCCGGTGCTCGTCACCGTCGATCTCGACAACTAGCCGCTCAGCACGCCAGAAGAGGTCGAGACGAACCGGATTGGCGAGCGGATGAACCTGGTGGTGCTGATTCCAGGCGCGTCCGGCCGACCACTCCACCATGCCGAGGGAGGCTTCGAGGGCACGCTCGGCCTCGCTCGCCGGGTGCGGTCGGCCGGGAACAGCCGGGTAGATGATCGCTCCCGCCTCGGCCGGCCCGTCGTCTGCCGGCTCGGTCCGGGGCATCACCACGGAGACGCGCTCGACTGTGTCGGCGGTGCGCAACGGGATCCCGATGAACCAGACGCCGAATCCGCTGTCGGTGAGCCAGCGGGCTGCCGCGGTCAGGGTGTCCTCCTGCACCTCGGTCAGATCGGCGACCAGGTTGACCAGGATCACCGTGGCGGTCCGGTCGTAACTCGCGGCGATCACCCGTGCCAGGCCCCGTGCACGGGTCTCCCGGCCGAAGCGGGTGTCCGGCCGGGTCCGGCCAGGCAAGAGTGATCGCTCGGCCAGGTCGGCGAGGAAGGGTCCGAACTGTCCGGTCTCGCGGGCCTCGCGCAGGGCGATCGAGCGGACCGCCACGACTCCTGCTCCCGCGGGACTCGTGATCTGCGTGGCAGCGGGCAGCCACGCCGGGTACAGCTCCCGGGCGATCCGGTCCAGACGGGCCAGCAGGTCGGCGACCAGCGGCGCGAGTCGCTGGGTGACATCCGCGTGGTAGGCGACGACGGCGGGCGCACTTTCCGCCCGCGACTCGGCCGCCATGGCGATCTCGCTCGCACTCATGTCGAGAATGCTGATCGGCCGATCCAATGGAAGATCATTCCAGGTGCGCGTCACACCCCATCCCTCACGTCACGGGTGGCTAGATTTTGCTCGGCACGGAGGAACCGGGACAAGGGCAACAGTCGCGCCCGATACTGCCGTTCCTGCGAAAAAATCAATACCACCAAAGCTTCCGCCACTCAACATCAATCTGATATAGCACTCAACCCAGTGAGGACAATTAGGGCAATACGTTTCGGTATGGCGATCCACCCTGGACTTTCCTAGAATTCGCCTCGTGTCCACGACCGCGGGCGAAGAAAGTCCCGGCACCAGCCGCGCGCAAGATGCCATGCGAATCTTGTTGATCATTTCGGCGGCCGCCACTCCGTTACCACGGCCGCCGGAGGCTGATCCGGCCCTCGCCGAGGCCGTAGCAGTGCTGGAGAGCCAGGTCCGGCTGCAGAAACTCGACTTCTGGGTCCGCAACCCCGATTACCTGGCCGACGAGCTGATCACCGAGTTCGAGCGGACCAGCGACCCGGAGCTACTCGAACAGGCACATGACATCCTGCACTCCGACGAGCCTCACGTCCGGCGCTACCCGATGACCCGATTCCTGTTCGGCGCCTACGAACCGCTCGACGACGCCCTTGCCGTCCTGCGCAGCGCCGACCTGGTGGTCCGCCGCCGGCACGGCAGTCCTGGCCGAGTGCAGCGCCATGACTACTATCTGACCCGCACCGGCCGTGACACCGCCGACCGGGTGCTGGACCAGGCGCCGGAGTTCGAGTACTTCGTGGAGCGGACTCGGTTCGTCGCCCGGCTCTTCGACGGGCTCCGGGGCACACAGCTCAAGGATCGCCAATATCAGCAGGACGAATACCGCGACACTGTAATCGGTTCGACGATCGACAGCATCGCTACACGCGTGTACAACCGCCTGCGGCAGTACGCCGCTCCGGCCGCATGAACGCCGGTCTGGCCACCCGGATCGCGGTGCGAGCGGGCCTGCCGCTACCGGCGGTCGAGGGCCTACTCCAAGACCGCGGATTCGTCGCGGCCGTGTCTGATGCCCTCCCCCGTCCGGTCAGGCTGCACCGGCTGCGGATCTCCGGGGTCCGTACGGTCGAGCCGCTCGGTCCGTTCGACCGCGAGTTCGTGTTCGGCCCCGGCCTCACGGTGCTGGCCGCCGACAACCTGCGGGGCAAGACCAGCGTGTTCGAGCTAATCACCTGGTGCCTGCGTGGTTCGCCCCGGCCCACACTGCAGGGCGTGGTGCGGCGCTGGATCGGACGCCTCGAATGTGACGCCGTGGTCGCTGGCCGCCATCTCGGATTCCGGCTGACAGTCGAGAACGGGGAACTGGTCGACGGCCGGGTGCTGACCGCGGGTGTGCCGATCATTCAGGCATCGGACCCGGAAGCCTTCGCCGCCATGGTCGAGACGCTGATGATGGAGCTGTTGCATCTGGAACGGCTGGAGTCGCGCTCGACCCGAGCTACGTCCGGCCGTACCAGCTACGGCTGGAAGGCCTACTTCGGTGCCCTGTACCTGCCGCCCGGCGGTGATCCGGCTCTACTCGGCGACGTCGTGATGGGCGGGCTGGCCGGTCGGCTGCTCCAGGTGTTCCTCGATCTGCCTGGCGCCGCGCTGCTGACACGGGTGCGCGCGGCACGTGACCAGTTGGTCGCGGCCAGGAAGTCCGCCGACGACGACGCCGAGCGCCTGCGTACGCTCGTCGCGGCCCAGCGTGAGGCCGCAGTCGCACAACTCGCGGCCGCTCGCACCGAACTGGCGTCGCTGGATCAGGCGGCAACTCCGGTGGCACTGGCCAGTGAGGTCTCCCGGCGCAGCACCGCCGCGGTCACGGCGGAGGCCGACTTCCGGGAGGCCCGCGAACGATTCGAGTTGCTGCGTCGCCAGCGGCAGGCCGACCAACGGCTGGTGAACGATCTCCGCGAGCACGGAGCCGCCAGGCTCTTCTTCCATGGGCTGGACCCGGCGGTATGCCCACGGTGTGAGGTGCCGATCAGCCCGGACCGGCGGGCCGCCGAACGCAGCACGGCCCGGTGCGCGGTATGCACCGAACCGGCCGGGCGGAGCCGGGACGAGCAACAGCGACGGCAGGCCGCAGAGGAGGAGGCCCGATGGCGCCTGTCCACCAGCCGCGACGCCGAGAAACTCGCCCGCCGACACCTCGACGAGACCAATGCGGCCAGGATCGATTATCGGTCGGAACTCGCCGCCGCCGAACGCGCACTCGGTGCGGCGACCGACGGTGGCGCCGAGACCAGACGCCGCGCCCTCGCCGAACGGATCGCCCGTCTGGAAGGCGCGGTCGCCGCCTGGGAGTCGCTGCCGGTCTCCACTGCCGACGGCGAGCCCGACGACCTCCACCGGGTGCTCGACACCGCCGTCGAACTGCTGACCGAGGATCAGGCGAATGCCGGTGACGGCCTGTTCGGCGAGCTCGACCACGATGTTGCCGCGCTCGCCCGGACTTTCGGATTCCGCAACCTCGATCGGGTCGTACTCGACCGTGCCGGGCGAATGCAGGTCTACAAGACTGGTGGCCCGCGCGAGTGGTTCGGCACGCAATCACCCGGCGAGCGGCTGCGGTTGCGTATCGCCCTCGTGGTCGCACTGCTCCGGCTCGGGCACCGCCACGGCATCGCCACTCATCCCGGTCTGCTCCTGATCGACAGTCCCCGCTCAGAGGAGGTTCAGGACGACAACGCGGCGGCGCTCCTCTGTGCGATCGAGGAACTCTGCCAGGACACCCCGGGGCTACAGATCCTGGTGACCACGGCTGACGAGCGACTGGCTCGCGAAAACCTCCGGCAGACGACGATCATCAGCCCGGACGGTCCGGGCCTGCCCCTGTGGTGAGCCCGGGAGAACTCGACCTCCTCCTGGCGGCCGCGGACGACCGTACCCGGCTGGCGGACCTTCTCGCCGTCCTCGACGGCGACCGGCTCGTCGAGCTGGAGCGGTCCGTCGCCGGGCCTCTGGCCTTCTTGGCCTGCCGGAAGTTCGTCCACGGGGCCGACGACAACGGCGCTCTCGACTCCGATCTCGCCGAGGCGCTACTGCGCGGTGTGGCACAGCAGACAGGCATGCTGGCGTTACTCGAGAGCATCGATGAGCTTCTCGCCTCCGCTGCGTTCCGCCGCCAGTACGGAACCCGGGCACAGGCCACCTTCCTGGCCGGACACAATGCCACTCGCAATACACACCCGCTGGTCGCGGCGGCCTTCGCCGAAGGCGCCCTAAGACTGGCCCTCAACGGCACGGTTAGTCCACTTCGCATTCTGGTGGCCTTGACCTCTCCCGACGTCCGGGATCTCGCCCCGGAGTACGCCGAACGCCTCCCCCGCCTCCTCGGCGCCGCTCTCGACCAATGGGGAACGGACCGGGCGACCGGCCCGGCCCTCCGGGAAGCCCTGTCCGGACTGCTCGGAACACCTGCTACCGCAGCCGACGCGGCCTTCGAGTGCGGTCTCGACGCCCTCCGGCAGGCCGTCGCCGGAACCGACCCGCTTCCCGGACTCGCCACCGCCCGCCAGCACTTCGCCAATGCCGAGGCCGCGGAACAGGATCGACCGGACGCCGCGCTCTACGGTTGCGGTATCGATTCGGTGATGGCGTTCTTCCGCGAGGACCGAGCCGCCCTCCAGGAATCCAGTGCCGGTGTGCGGGCCGGATTGGCCCGGCGGCGGGCGGCCCGCTCCGGCAGCCACACACCGGCCTGGCGGCGGCCACGAGCCGAGGCCGAGTTCGCCTGGTCACGTCTGGTAGCCATCCTCGACCGGGCCGCTGACATGATCACCCGACCGGTGTGGATCGATGCATGGCAGTCCCTGGACGCGGTCCTCGACGCCTATCTACTGGACCGCACCGTCATGCCGGTGCCCGGTGACTCGGATGGCGACGGTTTCGCCTGCCTGGTCCGCCCGGTCGTCGAGTCCGCGCTGGTCCGTCGCCAGACCCTGCTCGCCCAGCTCCGTCTGGTCACCGAGGAACCGAACGGGCAGGCCCGTTCGGAACAACTCGCCGTCCTCCGCGACCGGATCGACCGCCTGAGCGAGAGTCCCCCGGCACCGGCGGCGCCTGTGGACATCGGTCGCTTGGTGGCAGTGGCTCCGTCGTTGCTCGCCGAACTGTCCGTGCCCGACGCCGCTCGGATCGCTGACCGGCTGGACGACGGCATGCTCCGCCTCCTGGACGGGGTCGCCTACAACAGCCGGGTCCGCCGCGCCGCACGCCGCGAGCCGGTCACCGCCCACCTACTCCAGGGCTTGACGAGCAACCTGCTGGCCTGCCCCGACTACGCCGGGGAAACACGACACGCGATCGACGATCTACTGGCCGAGACAGTCATGTTCCTCTCCGTCCGGCACGACCTCCAGCGGTCGGCCACGGTCACCTACCTGCACGCCGACGGGCCGGTCCCCGTGGAGGCCATGCTGCAGGACGACTTCGCGGACTGGCTGCGCCGCGGTCCACTGGCCGGCCGCATCGCGGTCGAGGTCCCGAACATCGCAACCGGGCGAGCGGACATCGTGGTCGGATTCGGGACGACGAGGTTCGTCGTGGAGGTCAAGCGGGAACTGCACGACGGTTCCGATGCCGCGCTGGAACGCTCTTACCTGGTGCAGGCGGCCGACTACTCAGGCACGAGTGCCACACTCGGCATCCTGCTCGTACTCGACCTCACCCCGCATCCCGACGGCGTACGGCACCTGCGGGAATGCGCCTGGGTGGCTGTGCACCGGCCCACCGGCAGCGCCTATGAACGCCATGTGGTGGTAGCTGTGGTGCCCGGTAACCGGATGACCCCAAGTGGATACTCCCGTACCGCCCACGTGACACGTGGAAGAGGACGACCGGGGGTCTGAGAAAGATATGACCAGCGCAGATAAGAGCAAGAGCCGGTGCTTCTCCCAGAAGCACCGGCCCTTGCGGCTTTGTCAGCGGGCGCCGGCCGTGCGGCGCTTCGACCAGACGTCGAAGGCCACCGCGGCGAGCAGCACCGCGCCCTTGACCAGCATGACCGTCTCGGTCTGTGCACCGAGCAGGCCCATGCCGTTGTTGATGACGCCCATGATCAGACCGCCGGTGATGGCGCCGACGACCTTGCCGACACCGCCCTGGACGGCGGCGCCGCCGATGAACGCGGCCGCGATGGCGTCCAGCTCGAAGCTGTTACCGGCGGTCGGGCCGGCCAGGTTGAGCCGGCCGGCGAAGATCAGGCCGGCCACCGCGGACAGCACGCCCATGTTGACGAACAGCCAGAACACCACCGACTTGACCTTGACGCCGGAGAGCGTCGCGGCCTGCAGGTTGCCGCCGACCGCGTAGATCTGGCGGCCGAACACGGCCCGGTTGGTGACCATGGTGTAGCCGACCACCAGGACCGCGAGCAGGACCAGCACCCACGGCAGGTTGCGGAACCGGGCGAGCTGCACGACCAGGAAGATCACCAGCAGGGCCGGGACGATGACCTTGAGCAGGAACAGCCACGTCGGGTCGACGGCCTGGCTGTAGCGGATCCGGCCGGCCCGGGTGCGGAACTGGACGATCGCCATGGCCACGACGACCAGGATGCCGACGATGATGCTGAACAGGTCGGCGCCGCCGAGCGCCTCCCCGAGACCGATGTTGCCCATCCAGCCGGGGATGAAGCCGTTGGCGATGGTGCGGATCTCCTCGGGGAACGGGCCGATGCCCTTGTTGCCCAGGATCATGTAGGTGACGGCGCGGAACAGGAGCATGCCGGCCAGCGTGACGATGAAGGCGGGGATGCCGAAGTACGCCACCCAGTAGCCCTGCCAGGCGCCGACCACCGCGCCGAAGGCCAGCGTCGCGACCACCGCGATCGGCCAGGCCAGATCCATCTCGACCATCATGACCGCGGCGAACGCGCCGGACGCGGCCACCACCGAGCCGACCGAGAGGTCGATGTGCCCGGCGATGATGATCAGCACCATGCCGATGGCGAGCACCAGGATGTACGAGTACTGCACGATGATGTTGCTGAGGTTCTGCGGGGCGAGCAGGTCGCCACCGGTCAGAGCCGTGAAGATCACGACGGTGATCGCCAGAGCGATGTAGATGCCGCTCTGTTTCAGGTCGAAGTTGACCCTGCGGGGTGCCGTGTCGCGCCCGGGCGCGCCCGCGCCCTTGCCGACCTGCGCGGGTGCGGCCGTCACGGCGCTACCTCCTGTACTTCCTTCGTCATCAGGGTCATCAGGCTCTCCTGCGTGGCCTCGGCGCGCGGAACGTCACCGGTGATCCGGCCGGCCGAGAGGGTGTAGATGCGGTCACAGATCCCGAGCAGCTCGGGCAGCTCGGACGAGATGACCAGGATGGCCTTCCCCTCGTCGGCGAGCCGGTTGATGATCGTGTAGATCTCGTACTTGGCGCCGACATCGATGCCACGGGTCGGTTCGTCCAGGATCAGCACGTCCGGGTCAGTGAAGATCCACTTGGAGAGCACGACCTTCTGCTGGTTGCCACCGGAGAGCTTGCCGACGACCGCCTCGACGGTCGGCGACTTGATGTTCATGCTGGCCCGGAACTCGTCGGCGACCTTGAACTCCTCGTTGCCGTCGACCCAGCCACCCTTGGCGAGCTTGCCGAGCGCGGCCGCGGAGACGTTGCGCTTGATGTCCTCGATCAGATTCAGGCCGTACCGCTTGCGGTCCTCGGTCGCGTAGGCGATGCCGTGGTCGATCGCCTCGCGGACGTTGCGGGCCTGGATCTCCTTGCCGTCCTTGATCAGCTTGCCGGAGATGTTGACGCCGTAGGAGCGGCCGAAGACGCTCATCGCCAGCTCGGTCCGGCCGGCGCCCATCAGGCCGGCCAGGCCGACGATCTCGCCGCGCCGCAGGGTCAGGTTGGCGTTGCGGACCAGCGCGCGGTCGGGCTGGGTGGGGCTGTAGACCGTCCAGTCGACGATCCGCAGCGACTCCTCGCCGATCTTGGGCGTGTGGTCCGGGTACCGGTGCTCCATGTCGCGGCCGACCATGCCCGAGATGATCTTCTCCTCGGTGAGGTCGGCCGTCTCGGCGGTCCAGATGGTCCGGCCGTCCCGCAGGATGGTGACCCGGTCCGAGATTCCCATGACCTCGTTGAGCTTGTGCGAGATGATCACGCAGGTGATGCCCTCGTCACGCAGGCCGCGCAGCAGGTTCAGCAGGTGTGCCGAGTCCTCGTCGTTGAGCGCGGCGGTCGGCTCGTCGAGGATCAGCAGCCGGACCTCCTTGGAGAGGGCCTTGGCGATCTCCACCAGCTGCTGCTTGCCGACGCCGAGGTCGATGACCGGCGTGACAGCGCTCTCCGCGAGGCCCACCCGGCGCAGCAGCTGGTCCGCCGCCGCGTTGGTCCGGTTCCAGTTGATCCAGCCGTTCTTGGCCTGCTCGTTGCCGAGAAAGATGTTCTCGGCGATGGAAAGGTTCGACGCGAGCGCCAGCTCCTGGTGGATGATGACGATGCCGCGATGCTCACTGTCACGAATGCCCGAGAAGTGGCACAGCTCGCCGTCGTACTGGATGTCACCCTCGTAGGTGCCGTGCGGGTAGACGCCCGAGAGCACCTTCATCAGGGTCGACTTGCCGGCCCCGTTCTCGCCGCAGATGGAGTGGATCTCGCCTCTGCGTACCTCGAGATTGACGTCCTGCAGCGCCTTGACGCCCGGGAACGTCTTGGTGATGCCGCTCATCCGCAGGATCGTGTCGGTCATGGAGTCTTGCCTCCTTTGTCCATGCCCTCCTGGCCCTCGCCCGCGGCGCCGTCGGACAGCTTCCGCTGGGTGCCGCTCGGTGCAGTCGGTCATGGACCCTATGGGCCGATGAGGCCGTGCCCCCGCCCGCCGGGGGACGGGCGGGGGCACGGTACCTACATCACTTCAGCTGGTCAGCCGTGTAGTAGCCGGCGTCGACCAGTTCCTTCTGAACGTTGTCCTTGGTGACGATGACGGACTCGAGGAGCTGCGACGGGACGACCTTGACGCCGTTGTCGTAGTCCGTGGTGTTGTTGGTGGTCGGCGTCTGGCCCTTGAGGACGGCGTCGGCCATCTCACCGGTGGCCTTGGCCAGGTTGCGGGTGTCCTTGAAGATCGTCGAGTACTGCTCACCCGCGAGGATCGACTTGGTCGAGGCGAGCTCGGCGTCCTGGCCGGTCACGGTCGGGTAGGCCTGCGCGCCGGTGCCGTAGCCGCCGGACTTGAGGGCCGAGAGGATACCGATCGAGATGCCGTCGTAAGGCGACAGAACGCCGTTGACCTTCGAGCCGTCCTTGTAGGTCGAGGTCAGGATGTTCTCCATGCGCTTCTGCGCGGTCTCCGGGTCCCACCGCAGCGTGGCGACGGTCTCGAAGTCCTTCTGGCCGCTCTTCACGACGAGGGTGCCGTCGGCGATGTACGGGTCCAGGATGCTCTTGGCGCCGTTGAAGAAGAAGGTGGCGTTGTTGTCGTCCGGCGAACCGGCGAAGAGCTCGATGTTGAACGGGCCCTTCTTGTCGGTCTTGTTGCCGGTCGCGTCGAGCACGCCCAGGCCGGTCAGCAGCGAGGTGGCCTGCTGGACGCCGACCTTGAAGTTGTCGAAGGTGGCGTAGTAGTCCACGTTCGGGCTCTTACGGATCAGGCGGTCGTACGCGATGACCTTGATGCCGGCGTTCTTGGCGTTCTCCAGCTGGGTGGTGATCGCCTCACCGTCGATCGACGCGATGATCAGGAGCTTCGCGTTCTTGGTGATCTGGCTGTCGAGCTGCTGGGTCTGGGTCGGGATGTCGTTCTCCGCGTACTGGAGGTCGACCTTGTAGCCCAGGCCCTCGAGCTGCGTCTTCAGGTTGTCGCCGTCGTGGATCCAGCGCTCCGAGGAACGGGTCGGCATGGTGATGCCGATCAGCGCGCCGGCGGTGTCACCGCTGGCGGCCTCCTTGTCGGCGGTCTTCTCGGCGTCGCCGCAGGCGGCCATCGTGGCGACCATGGTGGCAGCGGTCAGGACGGCCGCGAGCCGGGGATATTTCACGGTGGATCTCCTCTTTGAGAACGGGTGTTACAGGGGGCGGGCCAGGCGGAAGTACGCCTGGTTCCAGCGCACCCGGTCGAGGAAATCGGCCGGGTCGGTGCGCTCGTCGATCAGCAGAAGTTCGGTCTGTGCCATGTCGGCGAAGTCGCGCAAGGTCTCCGCTCCGACCGCCTGGGTGAGCACCGTGTGGTGCGGTCCTCCGGCCGTGATCCAGCACTCGGCCGACGTGGACAGCGACGGTGCGGGCTTCCACACCGCGCGGGCCACGGGCAGGTTCGGCAGCGGCTCGTCCGGCGGGATCACCTCGATCTCGTTCGCGACCAGGCGGAACCGGTCTCCCATGTCGGCCATGCCCATGACCACCGCCGGGCCCGGGGCCGCGTCGAAGACCAGGCGCACGGGGTCCTCCCGGCCACCGATCCCCAGCGGGTGGATCTCGGCACGCGGCTTCGCCGACGCGATGGACGGGCAGACCTCGAGCATGTGCGCGCCGAGGATCTTAGGCTCACCTGGACCGAAGTGGTAGGTGTAATCCTCCATGAATGAGGTGCCGCGTCCGGTTCCGGCGCCCATCGCTTTCACGGTGGTGACGAGTACCGATGTCTTCCAGTCGCCCTCGCCGCCGAAGCCGTAACCGTCCGCCATCAGACGCTGCACGGCGAGGCCCGGCAGCTGTCGCAGGCCACCGAGATCCTCGAAGTTGGTCGTGAAGGCGCCGAAGCCGCCCTCGGTCAGGAACAGCCGCAGGCCGGCCTCGATGCGGGCGGCGTAGCGGAACGCGTCGAGACGGTCGCCGAGCAGGTCGGGGGCGATCTCGAAGACGTCGCGGTACTCGGCGATGAGCTTGTCGATCTCGGCGTCGGACACCTGGTCCACGACGGCCACGAGGTCGTTCACGCCGTACGTGTTGACCGAGACGCCGAACCGCAGCTCGGCCTCGACCTTGTCGCCCTCGGTGACCGCCACGTCCCGCATGTTGTCACCGAACCGGGCCACCCGCAGGCTGCGCAGGTGCTGCAGGCCGGTCGCGGCCCGGGCCCAGCCGTCGATGCGCTTCACCACCGCGGGGTCGGCGACGTGCCCGGCGACCACCTTGCGCGGCACACCGAGGCGGGCCTGGATGAACCCGAACTCCCGGTCGCCGTGAGCGGCCTGGTTGAGGTTCATGAAGTCCATGTCGATGGTCGACCACGGCAGCGACCGGTTGTGCTGGGTGTGCAGGTGCAGCAACGGCTTGCGCAGCGCGTCGAGGCCGCCGATCCACATCTTGGCCGGCGAGAACGTGTGCATCCAGGCGATCACACCGATGCAGTCGGCGTCCGCGTTGGCCTCGAGCATGACCTGCTTGATGGCTCGCGCGTCGGTGAGCACCGGCTTGCCGACGATCTCGGCGGTCAGCCCACCGGCGGCCAGGGTCCGCTGGATCTCGGCGGACTGGTCGGCGACCTGCTGAAGGGTCTCCGGGCCGTAGAGATGCTGGCTACCGGTCAGGAACCAGATCTGCGGGTTCATGGGTTGGTCCTTTGGTCGAAGAAGTTCAGGCGCCCGCGACAGCACGGCGCACCATCGCCGAAGCCGGCATGCACGTCTTCATCCGGCCGCCGGCCACGAGGGCGGCCGGCAACCCAGTGATCTTACGTCCGGAAACGGGGTCACCGTCACCAAACGTCACGCCATACCCGGCCATGGGATGTACCTCCGAGGGGTGGCCGGGAGGGTGGCCACGACCACATCCCGGCGGGAGAACCTCAGTGTTATCGCTAACAAATAGCCTGTCAACGGCCGTCGGCAACAACGAGGTAACGGCCCATTAACGTGGGCGGAGAGTAATCGGTCAAACGCGCCGGGGCGCGCTTTCCCGGATGATGAGCTGCGGCGGGACGACGATCTGGTTCGCCATGCCCGAATCGTCCCTCATCTGGCCCAGGAGCAGGCTCAACGCGGCCCGGGCGACGTCACCGAAGGCCTGACGGACGGTAGTCAGCGGCGGAATGAAGTAGGCCGCCTCCGGAACGTCGTCGAAACCGACCACGCTGACGTCGTGCGGCACCCGCCGGCCGCGCTCGTGCAGCGCCCGCAGGATGCCGAGAGCCAGATGATCGTTCGCCGTGAAGATGGCCGTGACCTCGGGCATCCGGGCCAGCATCTGACCGGTCCGGTAACCCTCGGAGGCCGACCAGTCGGCGGAGAGCAACGGCGGCACCTCGGCACCGGCCTCCTCGAGGGTCTGCCGCCAGCCCTGGATCCGGCCGGCCGAGTCGAACCAGTCGGTCGGCCCGGACACGTGCCACACCGTCTCGTGCCCGGCGTCGAGCAGGTGCCGGGTCGCCGCCCGGGCGCCGGCCACCTGATCCACCGTGACGAGCGGACGGCCGCTGGACGGGTCGCCGTCGATGAACACGACCGGCAGATCGCCGGGGATCTCGGCGAGCGCCTCGGTGGCCGAGGCGGTGTTGGCGATCACCACGAGACCGGCCACCCGCTGGTCCAGGTGCCGGTCGACGACCGCGGTGATGGAGGAACGGTCGAGCTCGCGGACACTGCCGACGCTGACCGCGAAACCGGCGTCCGCGGCGGCCTGCTCGAACTCGCTGAGCATGGTGGCCGGGCCGAAGAGCGTGCTGTTGCGGGCGACCACACCGATCAGCTGGGAACGGCCGGTGACCAGGGCACGGGCGGCCCGGTTGGGACGGTAGCCGAGCTCGGCGATGGCGGCACGGACCCGGATGCGGGTCTGCTCCTTGACGTTGGGATGATCGTTGAGGACGCGCGAGACGGTCTGATGGGAGACCCCGGCCAGCCGGGCCACATCCGTCATCGCTGGGCTACGTGATCCCTTGTCCACTTGCGCACCTCGTCCGATCCGACTCTGATGGAGCGTAGCGGGAGTCCGCACGCGCTCTCAGACCCAGAAATGTTATCGATAACATCCGCTTTTCACGAGCCCCGCGCGGACGATCTTTGGCGCCACGTACCCTCGGCAGCGATGGAACCGTCATCAGGAATCAACGAGCCGGACGTGCTCGGCAGCTTAGCGGACGAGGGCTTCACCTCGTTACGCCGGGCCGCCGCACCCCGCGCCGAGCGTTACGAGATCGGCCGGTCGCTGCGTGAGCGGTCACCGCGCTCCGACATGGCCCACTGGAAGACACCGGACCGCCGCCCCGACCCGGTCGCCCAGGTGGCCGCCTCGCACGAGGGCCGCCTGGGCCGGCTCGTCCCGGTCCGCGTCGGCCGGATGATCGTCTCGCCCTACACGTTCCTGCGGGGCACCGCCGGGCTGATGGCCGACGACTTCGCCGCGCTCCCGCACACCGGCATCACCCCGGTCATCTGCGGTGACGCCCACCTCGGCAACTTCGGCTTCTACGCCTCCCCCGAGCGCGAGCTGGTCTTCGACCTCAACGACTTCGACGAGGCCCACCCCGGCCCCTGGGAGTGGGACCTGCGCCGGCTCACCGTGAGCGTGCACGTCGCCGGCCGGGTCAACGGCTTCCGGGAGAGCTCCTGCTCCGACGCCGTCCAGCACTGCGTCGAGTCGTACCGGGAGCAGATCGCCCACCTCGCCGAGCAGCCGCTGCTGGCCCGCTCCTTCGACCAGCTCGACGTCGAGGCCATGCGCTCGGCCGCGACCAAGGCCAGCTTCCGCGACGAGATCGAGCGGGCCGCCCGCCGTGCCCGCCGCCGGACCAGCGACCGGGCGCTGCCCCGGTTCACCGAGCGCAACGACGGCGCCCTGCGCATGGTCGAGGAGCCGCCACTGATCACCCGGCTCCCGGCCGAGGAGCGCGAGCAGCTCGCCGAGGCCCTCGACGGCTATCTCAGCACCCTGAAACCGCACTGGGCCCGGATCCTCGGCGGCTACCGGATCGTCGACATCGCGCACAAGGTCGTCGGCGTCGGGTCGGTGGGACTGCGCGCCTACGTCGCGCTCTGCGAGGGCAGCAGTCCCGACGACGTGCTCTTCCTGCAGCTCAAGCAGGCCCGCCGTTCGGTCGTCGCGAAACACCAGCACGGCGCCCTGGCCTGGCACCGGCACCAGGGGCAGCGCGTCGTGGAGTACCAGCAGGCCCTGCAGACGGTCAGCGACCCGGTGCTCGGCTGGACCACCGTCGGCGAGCACCAGTACTACGTGCGCCAGTTCCGCGACATGAAGGGCGCCATCGTCGTCGACGACATCAATGCCGGCGCGCTCGCCGACTACGCCGCCATCTGCGGCTACCTGCTCGCCAAGTCGCACGCCCGGACCAGCGGCGCCTCCATGATCGCCGGCTACGTCGGCAGCGGCGACAAACTCGACGAGTCGCTCGCCCGTTTCGCCCGGGCCTACGCCGACCAGGTCGAGAGCGACCACGAAGCCCTGGTCGCCGCGGTCCGCCGCGGCGACCTGCCGGCCGAGCCGGCCTGACCACCCGATGACTTCAACCCCTGATGAGGTACGCCCGTGAGCGGCGCCATTCCCCTCGACTCCCCCGCGCTCGCCGCCTTCTGGGCCGAACGTCACCTGTGCACGCTGACCACCCTGCGCGCCGACGGATCACCCCATGTCGTCGCGGTCGGCGCCACCTTCGACCCGGCCGCCGGCCTGGCCCGGGTGATCACCTTCAGCGCGTCCACGAAGGCCCGCAACGTGCGACTCGGCCGCCAGCGGGTCGCGATCTGCCAGGTCGACGCCGGCCGCTGGAGCACCATCGAGGGCCTCGCCGTGATCCGCGACGACCCGGCCTCGGTCGCCGACGCCGAGCAGCGCTACGCCGCCCGTTACCGCCAGCCGCGCCCCAACCCGGCCCGCGTCGTGATCGAAGTGAAGATCACCCGCATCCTGGGCTCGGCAACCCTATTAGTCTCGGGGGAATGAGCGCTCAGCCGGACATCGCCGACAGTGTGCTGCTGCCGGGCCACGACGTGCCGCTCGGCCGTTACACGACGGTGCGCCGGCTGCTGCCGCACCGTGAGCGGCGGATGATCGGCGCGTGGTGCTTCGTCGACCATTTCGGACCCGACGACGTCAGCGGCCGCCCCGGCATGCAGGTGCCACCGCACCCGCACTGCGGGCTGCAGACGGTGACCTGGCTGGTCGAGGGGGTCATCGAGCACCGCGACAGCCTCGGCAGCCACCAGCTGATCACCCCCGGCGGGCTCAACCTGATGACGTCCGGCCACGGCATCGCCCACTCCGAGTACACACCGCCCGACCATCCGGACGGCATGCACGGCCTCCAGCTGTGGATCGCCCTGCCCGAGCGGGCACGCCACGGCCCGGCCCGCTTCGAGCACCACACCGGCCTGCCGTCCCACCGGGACGGCGACGTCACGGTCACCGTCGTGATCGGGCGGCTGGGCGAGCTGCGGTCCCCGGCCGGGCGGCACACCCCGCTGGTCGGTGCCGAACTCTCCTGCCGCGCGGCGGCCGCGCACACCCTCGACCTGGATCCGGCCTTCGAGCACGGGGTGCTGGTGATGTCCGGCGAGGCCACGGTCGACGGGACACCGCTGGCACCCGGGTCACTGCTCTACCTCGGCGTCGGCCGCGACACCCTCGACCTGTCCGTCACCGGGCCGGCCCGGCTCTTCCTGCTCGGCGGCGAGCCGTTCGAGGAGCCGCTGGTGATGTGGTGGAACTTCGTCGGCCGCAGCCACGACGACATCGCCCGCGCGCGGGCACAGTGGATGGCCGGGAAACCTTTCGGCACCGAACGGTTCGGCATCGTCGACGGCTGCGGCGCCGATCCCCTCCCGGCTCCCGACCTTCCCGCGGTACGGCTGAAGGCGCGCGACCGGCACGGCGTCACCCACTGACCCCGCCGGCGTACGGCCGATCGCTTTACGTTTCGGGCGACGGCCGTCATGATCTTCCGATGACGCCCGCCCGACTCCGCACGGTGCTGGCCGGCGTCCCCGGCCTGCACCCCCGCACCGACCAGCGGGTTCCGCCGATCATCACCTGGGACGACGGCCCGTCCGGCCGTACCGCGGCGGCGGCGCTCACCGCCGCCGGGTTCGAGGTGACCGAGCCGTTCTGGGGCGGCGGCCTCGTCGACGTGCGTGACGTCGAACCCTGCGTCTTCCACCGGGTGCTGCGCCCCGAGACGGCCGCACTGCTCTGGCTGCACAGCACCGAGCCGGACACCCCCGACGGTGACGCGCTCCTGGCCCGCCGGGTGTTCGCCACCGACCTGCCGGCCGAGGGCTACCTGCCCGGCGGCCACGAGGACGGGCTGGCCGTACACCTGCTGATCGGCGAACTGAACGCGACCGGTGAGTGCGACTTCGGCGGGGACGCCCTGTTCACCCAGATCGGCGCGGCGGTCCGGCGGACGTTCGGCGGCCGACCCGGTCTCATCGAGCTCGCGAACCGGGCCGTCATCTGAGCGGGCACGCCGCCTACATCCGGGCGGTCGCCGGGGCCCTCGAGTCCGCCGGGATCCCGGTCGCCGACTGGCGGGCCGACAGCGGCCCGGCCCGCGACGGATGGATCCCGTTCGACCTGGCCCGGCAGGTGCGCCTGCACGGACGGCCGGTGTGGGACCACGACGAGGCCGGGGCCGGGTGGTCGGAGGAACGGGGCTGGTATCTGCTCACCGTCGACGATCCGGCGGGGCGCGGTGTCCGTACCGTCGCGGCATTGGCGGTGGCGACGGTGGCCTCGCCCGGCGCTGTGGCCCGGAGTGTCGCCTCCCTCGCCGGTCTTCCCGGCCCCGCACCGCTGGCCGGCGAAGTCGAGGCGGACTTCCCCGGGCGCCGGGCCGGTACGGACGATCCCGCTTTCGAGGCGGCGCTGGAGCACTATGCGGCACGTCGCACAAAGTCCGTTGACGGGTGGCCGGAGGCGGCGGAAGGTCGAGGGTAGACCGACCCGCACCACCGGCGGAGGAACCCGTGACCCTCCTCGAAGCCAGCCGCATCGCCCTGATCATCGCCGCACCCGCGGTGGTGGCGGCGGGATACCGCTACCTGCCGCGATGGTGTGCCGCCCTGGCCCGGCACCGGAGGCCCGAGCCCGCGCCGTGGGGCCCGCCGATCGAGAGACTCGCCGCCGACCTGCGCCGGCTGTTACGTCTGCACGGCGACCTGGCCGCGTCGGCGCACGTCGCGTTCTGCGCGCACCGGCTGTGGGCCGTCGAGGCCGCCATCGGGTCCCGGGCCGTCGAGGCCGCGAGGGCGCTCGGCGTGCCGCATCCGCACCCGGACGCCGTGGCGTCGCTGACCCGCACCGAGCTGACCGACCTGGCCGCCGCCGGGCTGGTGCTGCCCGCCGGGGTCAGCGGCTTCACCATCGACGGGCGCCTCTGACACCTGAAGGATCGGCCCGCGTCTCCGGCCTGCCGGAACGCTCGGCCTGCGCGTCTCCGACCTGCCGGAACGATCGGCCTGCGTGTCTCCGACCTGCTGGACTGTGAGGACGGCGGCGGAATGACAGGATTCCGCCGCCGCCTCCGTCCCGGCTCCGTGCCCGTTCAATCGCACCGTGAGGGGTTCGAGGGGGCGCCTCCCCCACGGGGAACACGGGCGCGGCACGACCACCTGGCTGGGGGGCGGTGGTCGTCGAGCCGGGGGGCTCGGGAGTCCGGAGAAGACGGCGGTGGGAGATGGGCTCCCACCGCCGCCTCCCGTCCCGGCCGTGCGCCAAGAACCGCCAGCCGCGAGAAGACGAGGGGGCGTCGTCTCAGCGGAACGTCTCGGGCGCTCTGCGACCGCCATGGAACTGGGGGGCGGCGGCCGTCGGCCGGGAAGTCGGGGCCGCAATGAACCCGCCGGGACATCGTTGGCCGCGGCGGGGTGCTCATCCACCGTGACAGATCACCAGTCCATGATCCGCCGACACGGAGCGTGTCCTTCGCCACCCGCCGGACACGCGGGAGACACCGTGGGTTCACATGCACACCGATACACCCGGTCACCTGTTCAGGGTCACCCGCAAGTCCTTGGTTCTCCTGAAGACAAGCTTAAAAAGTCCTTAAGTAGACACCTGGCCCGTCACCTCGCGGCAACGAATTCCGTTGATCGGGGCAGCACCCGGGCCCGCCGCCGGACCGCCTCCGAAAGCCCGTCATAGTCACTGCTCAACCCGTTGAACCGGGGCCACCCGCAGGACGTATACCCCGATGATCGCGCACCATCGGCGGACTGCGGCGCCGATGCGATCGACGCTCGCGGGCTGTCCGTCGAGCCGACGACGGGGACCCGCAGGGCGGTGGCGCACCGCGCAAATCCGTGGTTAACCTTCCACATCCACCACGTGGCAGGGATTGATCGCGGGACGCGAGGGGCGGGCACCGGGGTGCGGAGGTGGTGCAGGGTGAGGACGGTGGCACGGATGCGGCGTCGGGGCGTTGGGTCCTTCCCCAGCCGATTCGGGGCCTCGTCATGAG
Organism: Actinoplanes subglobosus; assembly: GCF_042650585.1. Lineage (NCBI taxonomy): Bacteria > Bacillati > Actinomycetota > Actinomycetes > Micromonosporales > Micromonosporaceae > Actinoplanes > Actinoplanes subglobosus. Next base: position 37,349 of record NZ_JBHSBL010000028.1, on the reverse strand, counting down.
CTTCGAGGACGACGAGTACTGGGAGGACGAGTACGACGAGTACTCGTTCATGCCGAGTTCCGCGGTCAAGCAGGAGCAGCACTACACCAAACGGACGACCCCGGACCCGGTCATGCCGACCCGCCGTCGCTCCGGCAACGCCGACGAGGGCGCCCTCCGGCAGAAGGCCGCCTTCGACACCGAGCGGCCCAGCTGGCTCGACGACCCCGACTTCGAGCCCATCGACACCTCCGTCGACAACCTCGTCGGCGACGACTTCGACGACGTCGACTTCAACCGGCCCGAGCTCGGCGTCGACTTCGACAAACCAGACTTCCCGATCGTCGACCCCGCGGCGCGCCCGGAACTGCGGCGCGGCCCCGGCGGCCAGCGTCGCGGCGGGGACAACCGCTATGAGCGTACGGCTGACCCGCGCCGTGACGACGACCGCGGATACGGTCCGTCCTCCCGCTACCGGGACGACGCTCCGGCGCGGGGCGACCGCCGGGACCGTGGCTGGGACGACCGGCCGCCGTCACGCCGGGACGACCGGGACGGGCGGTGGGACGACCGGCGGGGTTCCTCCCGCGACCGGCGGGACGACCCGCGCGACTCCCGTGGCGACCTCCGAGACCCGCGCGACGCCCGCGGGAACGTTCTCGACCCGCGCGACGCACGCGATCCCCGCGGAAATGCTCTCGACCCGCGTGACCCCCGTGGCGACATTCGCGATCCCCGTGACCCGCGCCATTCGGGTGGGGACCCGCGCGACTCCCGCGGTGGAGTCCGTGACCCGCGCGGTGGACTCCGTGACCCGCGCGACTCCCGCACCTCGCGTGGTGACCTCCGCGACGCCCGCGGAAACGCTGTCGACCCGCGCGACTCCCGTGGCAGCGGCCTCGACCCGCGGGACTCCCGTGGTGATCGTCTCGATCCGCGGGACGACCGCCGTTCCTCGCGGGCTGGTCTCGGCGACTCGCGTGGCGATGTCCGGGAACCGCTGGATGCCCGGGACGGGCAGCGCGACCCGCTCGGTGACCGCCGGGACGCCCGCGACGACGTACGTGCGCTCCGTGACCCGCGTGACGGCCGCCGCGACCCGCGTGAGGAGCGCGAGGACGAGCGCCGGGAGATGTCCCGCGACGATCGCCGGGTGCGCGGCCAGCGGGCCGTGGAGATCCACGCCGACGAGATGTGGGACGACGAGGGCCACATCGAACGCGACGGCGACCGGCCCGGCACCGGCCGGACCATCGAACTGGGCGCCGACGAGTACTGGGAGGAGCCGTCCCGGTCCCGGGACGGCGACGGACGCCGCCAGGGACGTCCGGCCGCCGAACCCGCCGCACGCTCCGCCGATGCGTGGGAGGACGCCGGCTTCGGCCCGATCCGCCCGCCCGGCGGACGCCGGCCGCGCCGCGACGAGGACACCCGGCGGTCCGGTCCGGCCACCCGCGACGACCGGGCGGTCACCGGCCGGGCACAGGTTCCGGCAGCCGGTTCCGACCAGCCTTTCGGTACGGCCGACGAGTCCTACGACAGCTCCCACCAGGGTCGCGACCCGCGCCGGGACACGGTCCAGCCCGCCGGGGTGGATGCCCGCGCCGCCGAACCGGAGACCCGTGACCAGGGCGAACGCCGCCTCGCCGCAGCCGCCTGGGCAGGCGACCCGGCCACCGTCCGTGGCGACGCCGACAACCCGGCCCGTGGGACCGCCGACAGCCGGGACCACGGAACCGCCGACGGCCGTGGAACCGCGGGCGACGACATCGCGGCTCGTGGTGAGCGCGGCACGACGAGCGGCGACCAGTCCGGGCGCCCGGGCGTCGACGAACTCGCGGCTCGCGGCGAAGACGGTCGCCGGGCCGCTGGGACGACGGCGGACCGTGGCGGGGCTCCGGAACGCAACGAGTCCGGTCCGGCTACTACCGATCCCTCCATGGCCGCTCCTGCCGCGACGGATCACGCCGTTCCGGGACAGGCTGTTCCGGGACAGGCTGTTCCGGGCCAGGCCGCGCCCGGTCAGGGCACCGGCGAGGCCGGCGGGCGTCACGAGCGCGGTGCCAGCGGTGCGCCTCAGCAGGTGGCGCCGGAGCAACGTGGCCAGGGACCGGCGGGGGCGCAGCCGCAGGGCCGGGCTGGTCGGGTTCAGGCACCTCCGCCGGCGGGCTACGGAATGCCGGACTCAGCGGCGCCGTGGAACGGGGCTCCTGGCGGCGGGGCTCCCGCCGGCGCGGGTGCCTCGGGTGGGGCCGGTTCCGGTGGGGCCGGGGTGCGCCCGGATCAGGACAGCGCGGACCACGGTGGTCCGGAGGCTTCGGGCAAGGGCGAGCGGAAGGGTTCGCGCGGAGGCTGGCGTTCGGCAATGGCTCGGCTCGTGCCGGGACAGCGGGGCAGCGGGGCGGACACTCACGCCGAGCCGGCCACGGATCCCGCCGGGCGGGACGGTGCCGGCCAGGGTTCGGGGGCGCAGCCCGCTTCCGGTCCGGCGAGTGGGAACGGGCAGGTTCCGGGCGGTCAACCCGGGGACGGTGGGCCTCGTGTGGTGCGGCGGGCTGAGGCACCCGTACCGCCGAAGGTCGTCAGCAGGGCCACTCCGCCGCCCGCACCGCGCGTGATCAAGGCCGACCCACCGGCTGCGCCGCGGGTTGTCGCCGCGCCCGCGCCGGTTCCGCCGGCGCGCGTGATCGGGCCGAACGGGCCGCAGACCGATGGAACGCCGGAAATCCCGGACGGGAACGCGTCCGCCGGGAACGGCGACGCCGGTGGCCGCCGTTCCGAGGGGGCCGGGGGTGCGCCGGGTGCGGCTCCCGGTTCGCGTAGCGCGGCCGGTCGGCCCCCTGTCGGTCGTGGCAGTGCCGGTTCCGGTGCGGCGAGTGTGGTTCCGGGACAGGGCGCTGGTGGCGGCGCGCCGGGGCAGGGTCCCGGCGGCGTGGCAGCGGGCCAGGGCTCCGGCGGCGTTGTAGCGAGCCAGGGTCCCGGTGGCGCGGGGGCGGGACCGGGCGGTGCCGGTTCGGTGCCCGGGCAGGGTGATCCCGGTGCGGCGGCTGGCTCCGGGGATGCCCGGTGGGGTGGAACGGGTGGGCGGCCGGATGTCACCGGGGGCTTCGACCGGCCCGCCGATCCTCGCTGGGGTGGCGACGGCGGACGTCCCGATGTGACCGGTGGCTTCGACCGTCCCGCCGGAACCGCGGACGGACGCTGGGGCGGTCCGGGCGGGCGGCCCGACGTGACCGGCGGCTTCGACCGTCCCGCCGCTCCCGGCGACGCACGCTGGGGCGGAGCGGGTGGACGCCCGGACGTCACCGGCGGCTTCGAACGTCCCGCCGGGCCGTGGAGCGGAGCGGGTGGACGTCCTGACGTCACCGGCGGCTTCGAACGTCCCGCCGGAACGACGGATGTTCCGCAGCAGCGGGCCCGGCGGTCCCCGCGCACCGCGCATGTCTTCCTGTCCGAGGGTGATGGCCCGTGGGCCATGGTTCCGGACGAGGCTCAGCCCGTTCAGGGTGCGCGGCCGGTTTCGCCGTCCACCACCGGGGACATCGTGGCCGGTCAGCCGTCCGCGGCTACGGCGTGGCCGCCCGCGGCGCGGCCTCCGGTGCCCGACGCGGGCCGGACCGTCGACGCGCCTCAGGGCGGCAACCCGGCCGGGCCCGGCGTGTCGTCGGCGGCCACGGCCTGGCCGCCGGCCGGTCCGGGTACGCCGGTTCCCGGCCAGGCGCCTTCCGGGGCGCAGGTGCAGGCCACAGGTGGATGGCCCGCGGTCGGATCGCAGCCGGGCGGCGCGACACAGGCCGGGGTGGCTCAGACCGGGGCGCAACAGGCCGGGCCGGCTCGGACCGGGGCGCAACAGGCCGGGCCGGCTCAGACCGGCGCGCAACAGGCCGGTCCGACTCGGGCCGGGGCACAGCAAGCGGCCGGATCGCCGCAGGTCGGCGCGCAGCAAGCACCCGGATCGGCGCAGACCGGCGGACGGTCGGCGGCCGGGGCGGGGAACACGCCCCGGTCGGCTCCACCCGCAGCGGACCCGAGTGGTCTGGGGACGTCGTGGAACGGCTTCGGGAGGCCGGCTTCGGCCGCCGGCAGCGGGGCACCCGCGGCCTGGGACGGCCCGACCGGCGAACAGGCCGCCGGGGGCATCGCGCCCCGATCGGCTCCGCCGGCCACCGGTGCGAACGGTCCGCAGGCGAACGACGGCACGCGCAGCGGTTACGGATCGCCGGGCGCGCCTCAGGCGGGCACCACCCGGAACAGCAGCGCACCACGATCGGCACCGCCCGCGTCGAGTGTGCCGGGTGGAGCGTGGAACGGCTTCGGCTCGTCGGCTCAGCCCGGTTCGGTACCGGACGGTCAGACCGCCGGCGGCACCGCGCCCCGGTCGGCACCGCCCGCTACGGGCCCGCGCCCCGGCGCACACGCCGCCGTCGACAACGGCGCTGTCGCGCAACCGGGCACCGGATGGAACGCCGCCACGCCGCGGTCCGCGCCTCCGGCTTCCGGCACGCCCGGCACCGCACCGTCCTCGGCCGCCGGCACGGATTCTCGCCAGCCCGGTTCGAACGGGACCGCACCGGTCACCCCGGCAGCCGGATCCGGATGGAACGCAGCGACACCGACCTCCCCCGCGACGGACGCACAGCCAGCCGGATGGAACGCGGCCACGCCGGTCTCCCCCGCACCGGACACGCGGCGGAACGCAGCCACGCCAACCTCTCCCGCGACGGACGCACGGCCAGCCGGATGGAACGCGGCCACGCCGGTCTCCCCCGCACCGGACACGCGGTCGGCCGGATGGAACGCGGCGACGCCGGTGTCGCCGGCGGCTGCCTCCTCGGGTGAACGCCGTCAGACTGGGCCGATGGCCGGGCGGGACGGGGCCGCACCGGTTTCCGGGGCTCCCGTGGGCGGGCCGGGAACGCCGCCGATCCCGGGGGCACCCACTGCCGGGAACGGGACGCGGCAACCGGGGAACGCACCGGTCTCCGGGGCTCCCGATGAGCAGCGCGCGCGGGATGCGGGCCTGGCCGGTCCCGTGGGTGAGCGGCCCACGGTCGCCCTGCCGAGGCCGGGAACCCGGCCGGGTACCGGTGCGGGAACCAGCGCTGGAGCTGGAACCGGCACGCCGGTTTCCGGCGCCGGGACTCAAACCGCGGGCAGCACCGGGGCGCCGGGTGGCACCGGACCGGCGAGCGACGCCGGGGCGGCCGGCGGCGCGGGGCGGGAGAAGATCGGGTTCCCGCTCACCCGGCCAGGGCAGGACGAGGCTGAGCCGCGGCCGTACATGGACTCTGACGGGACGCTGCACAACCTGCGGCCGATCGGGCGGCTGGAGACCTCGGGACCGGATGTCGAGCCGCGCCGGTATGCGGACACCGCGTTCGGCGGTGGGTGGTTCGTGGCGAAGGCCTCGGACAAGCCCGCCGGGACTGACGGCCCGGGTTCCACGACGGGTGACGGCGGTCGGCCGGGTGCGGACGATGGCGAGGCCACGGCTGGTGGCGCGCCCAGCGCGGCCGTGAGCGACGGCAGCACCGTCGACGGCAAGGCCGACAGTGGCAAGGCCGACAGTGGCAAGGCCGACAGTGGCAAGGCCGAGGGTGCCGAGGCCACCGACGGCACGGGCGGCGATGGCGACGCCACGCACCGGGAGACCGCCGACGGAACAACCACCGGTGACGCCGCTGACGGTCGGGCCACCGACGGTGACGGCGACGACGGGCAGGCCCCGAACGGCGAGGCCACCGGTGGTTCGGGCGCCGACGGCAGGACCGGGACGGCGACCGGTGCCTCCCGAGGTGGCCGGCACGCTTCCGCAGCCGACGACGACGCGGCGGAGACGGCCCCGCAGGCGCGGGCCGATGCGAAACCGGATGTGCCGCGCGGGCCGGAGCTGGCCCCTCACCTGCCGCTGACGGCCACCGAACTGTCGGCGATCCGCTGGCGGTTGGATGGGGCCACGCTGCGGGAGGTCGTCGACAACCGGGACGCGCTGCGGGCCCTGGGCGAACGGCTCGACGGGCCGCTCACCGACGAGGCCGACAACATCGTCAAGGCGGGGCTGCTGAGCGTACGCGCGGAGGTGTACCGCCTTCTCGGTGAGCTGGGTATGGCCGCCGCGGCGAGCCGGCTGGCCCTGGCGCACGCCGAGTCGGCGCAGGATCTCCAGTCGATGGTGATCGCGCAGGCGGAGCTGGCGCACGTGCTGCGGTTGCGGGGCGACTACCTGGAGGCGGACCGGCTGTTCCAGAAGGCGGTGGAGGCGGACGTGTCGCCGGCGGTGCGCAGTGTGGTGCACGAGAACGCCGGGCGCAGCTGCTTCGATCAGGGCCGCAACATGGAGGCGCTGGATCATTTCGCGCGGGCGATCCGGCTGGGCGCCCCGGAGGACACGGACCTCGTGGAACGCATCGGGGTGTGTCTGGAGGCCGTCTACATCCATGTGCTGCGGGACGGCTGGGGTCCGTACCCCCGCAGGTCTCCGGAGATCCTGGCCCCGCTGGGCGGCAAGCCGGCCGGCGACGGTGACCAGGGGTAGCGGTCAGGCGGTGGCGCGGAGTGGTGGCGGGTGGGCCATCATGCTGCGCCCGCGGCCGCCCTCTTTCGCCCGGTAGAGCGCGGCGTCGGCGACTTTCTGCAGCTCGTCGGCGGTGTGGGCGTGGTCGGGGAGGACGGCGATGCCGATGCTGAGGCTCGGCGGGCCGCACGGCAGGCCGGTGGTCTCGCCGACGCGGGTGCGGGCGAGTTCGGCGAAGCTGACGGCCGCGTAGGGCGAGGCGTGCAGCAGAACCGCGAATTCGTCGCCGCCGAGGCGGGCGACCATGTGCCGGCGGCCCTCGGCGGCTTCGCGGAGGGAGTCGGCGACGGTACGCAGGGCGAGGTCCCCGACCGCATGCCCCCACGTGTCGTTGATCGTCTTGAAGTGGTCGACATCGATCATGATCAGCGCGACCGGGTCGTCGGCCCGGGCGGCGGCGACGGCCCGGCCGAGTTCGCTGTCGAAGGCGCGCCGGTTCGCGGCGCCGGTGAGGGCGTCGGAGGTGGCCTGGGTCTCCAGGACGGCGCGGAGCCGGTCGTTGCGCTCGCGGAGGCCGGCGACGACGACGGCGGTCATCGACATGGCCACGGTGATCGCGATCCAGTCGAGCATCGCCTGCCCGCCCGTCTGGAACTGGAAGGCGGTGAGCGCGTGCCCTGCGGAGATCTGCGCGACGGTACCGGCGATGAACCTGCGGTTGAGGAACATCGCGGCGTAGAGCAGCGGCCACAGGTAGAACAGCTGCGGGCCCATGGTGGCGTCGGCGGTGGCCACGTTGAGCCCGGTGATGACGCCGGCCGACACCAGGGGCACGAGCAGCCAGAACAGCCGCGGCATGGCATCGGGGCGGCGCAGGCAGATCAGCCCGACGGTGAACAGGACGATCGAGGTGACGGCGAGGACGAGGACCTCGGGCAGTGGATGACCGAGTTTCATCAGGACGCCGGTGACGAAGTTGTAGGGTCCGGCGGCGAGCATCAGGTAGGCGACGGCACGGGCAGCTCCGTGCATGTCGCGCAGCTGATGCGCCAAGGTGTTCTCCTCCGGGTCCGGTCCGAAACCACCATTCGGTTCCGGCAGGCGTCACCTGAGGCGTTGCCGGTTGGCCCGGTGGGGACTCATTCGGTACGCAGCGCGACAACCGGGTCGAGCCGGCCGGCCCGCTGTGCCGGGACCACGCCGAAGATGATGCCGACCGCGGCGGACACCCCGAACGCCAGGGCCATCGACCACCAGGTGAGGGCCGCCGGGACCGGGGTGAACCGGTCGACGAGAAGTGCCGTGCCACCGCCGAGGAGCATGCCGAGCACCCCGCCGGTGGTGGTGAGCAGCACCGCTTCGAGAAGGAACTGGACGCCGATGTCGCGGGGTCGCGCGCCGACCGCCTTGCGCAGCCCGATCTCCCTGGTCCGTTCGCGGACCGAGACGAGCATGATGTTGGAGACGCCGACGCCGCCGACGAGCAGGCTGATCCCGGCGATCGCGGCGAGGACCCCGGTGAGCACGCCGAGGATGTCGCCGAGCACGCCGAGGATCTGCTCCTGGGTGACGGCGGAGAAGTCGGTGTCGGGGTGGCGCTCGGACAGGGCGGCGACGACGGCGGCGGACAGGTCACCGATGCGGTCGCGGTCGGGGGCGCGGATGGCGATGCCGTCGATGCGCTCGGTGCCGAGCAGGCGCTGGGCTGCGGTGACCGGCACGTGCACCTCGCCGTCGCGGTCGACGCCGAGACTCTGCCCGAGCGGCTCGAAGACGCCGATCACCCGGAACCGGACGCCGCCGATGGTGATCTGCCGGCCGATCGGGTCGCGGTCGCCGAACAGGGTGCCGGCCAGGCCGGCGCCGAGGACCGCGACCCGGCGGCCGGTGCTGACGTCGGTCCTGGTCAGGTAGGTGCCGCGGTCGAGGCGGCGGACGAAGACGGTCGGTGTGGTCTCCAGGACGCCCTGCATGCTGGCGAATCCGGTGCGGGAGCCGGCCCGGACCGTCTCGCCGGAGGCGATGGTGACGGCGACGCGGGTGCGGTCGCCGACGACCCGGTTGATCGCCTCGATGTCGTCGAGGGTCAGCGGCGAGGAGGTGGGCGCCGCGCCGGCCTGGAGACGGCCGGGGACGACCAGCAGCAGGTTCGAGCCGAGGCCCTCCACCTGGCTCTCGATCTGCTGTTTGGTGCCGGTGCCGATGGCCACCAGGGCGACGACCGCGGCCACCCCGATGATCACGCCGAGCATGGTGAGCATGCTGCGCAGCCGGTTGGCGCGCAGCGCGTCGAGGGCGACCCGCCAGGCCTCAGCGAGTCTCACTGATCAGCCCGTCCTTCATGACGATCTGCCGGCGGGCGCGGGCCGCGACGTCACGGTCGTGGGTGACCAGGACGACCGCGACGCCCTCGTCGACGAGCGTTTCGAGCAGCGCCAGGACGGACTGGCCGGTGACCGAGTCGAGGTTGCCGGTGGGTTCGTCGGCGAGCAGCACCGACGGGCCGGTGACCAGGGCGCGGGCGATGGCGACACGCTGCTGCTCGCCGCCGGACATCTGGTTGGGGCGGTGGGTGATCCGGTGGGCGAGGCCGACGCGTTCGAGCATGGCGGCGGCGCGCTCACGGCGCTCACGGCGGCCGGCACCGCGGTAGACCAGGGGCAGGCCGACGTTGTCCTGCGCGGTCGTCCGGGCGAGCAGGTGGAACGACTGGAAGACGAAGCCGATCGTGGTGTTGCGCAGCTCGGCCATCTCGTTGGGGCTGAGCGTGCTGACGTCGCGGCCGCCGATCAGCAGGGTGCCGCCGGTGGGCCGGTCGAGGCCGCCGAGCAGGTGCATGAGGGTGGACTTGCCGGAGCCGGAGGTGCCGACGATCGCCACGTAGTCGCCCGGCTCGACGGTCAGGGAGACGCCGCGCAGCGCCTGCACCGACACCCCGTCGAGGTCGTAGGTGCGGCTCACGTCCTCCGCGACGATCGCGGCGGTCACGGCGCCTTCCCGCCGGCGTCGACCTGGTCGGCGCCGGCGACCACGACCCGCTCGCCCGCGCTGACGCCGGAGACGATCTGCACGGTGTCCTCACCCTGCACGCCCAGCCGCACCGGCACCGCGGTGTAGCGCCCGTCCCGGACGGTCCACACGGTGTCGTGCCCGTCGGCGCTGACCACGGCCGAGGCCGGGACGGTGACGGCGCCGGTGGCCTGGCGGACCTTGAGGCGGATGACAGCGCTCATGCCCGGCCGCGGCACCGGAGCGGCCTCGCCACTGTCCGCGAATGATCCCTCGCCGAGCTCGAGGCGGACCCGGTAGGAGACGCCGCCGCGGGCCGAGGTGGTGGGCAGCAGGTCGACGGCCCGGACCGTGGCCGGATAGCCGGCTCCGGGTGCGGCGTCCAGCTCGACCTCGGCCTCGACGCCCTCGGAGACCAGGAGCACGTCGGTCTCGTCGACCTCGGCGGACAGGCCGAGCCGGCCGGTGTCGACGACGGTCACCACCGGGGTGCCGGCCGCGACCCAGCCGCCCTGCGGCACCGCGGCGTCCACCCCGGACATCGTGCCGGTGGAGGTGGCCGGGACCTGCCCGGACTCCAGGAGCCCGGCCAATGACGAGCCGGCGGGCTGGGCGGGGCCGCCCAGTTGCACCACGCCGGCCACGGGAGCGCGCAGGGTGAGCGCGTCGACGGCGGCGTCGGCCAGCTCGTACGCCTGCTCGGCCTGCAACCGCTGGGCGGCGGAGAGGGTGCCCATGGCACGACTCAGGGAGGCCACACCGCGCTGCACCGACCGCAGCGCGGTCGCCGAGGCCGCCGAGGCGGTCTCGTAGTTCTTCTCCGCCGCGTCGACCTGGTGCAGCAGGGTCTCCTTGACCTGGGGGTCGGCGATCTGGCCGGCGGCGGCGCGGGCCTGCTCGAAGGCGTCGGCGGCCTGCCGGTCGGTGCGTTTGCGGACGGCCGCGAACTCGGCGGTGCCGCCGGTGCTGACGCCGCCGCCGGAAGGCGCCTGCTCGACGGCGCGGGCGGCGGCGTCGCGGCGGCGGGTCAGCTCGGGCGAGTCGATGACGGCGAGCACGTCGCCCTTGCGGACCCGCTGGCCGGGCTCGGCGTGCAGCTCGCGGAGGGTGCCGCTGGCGGGGGCGGTCAGGGTGGCGGCGGTCCGCGCGGTGACGGTGCCGGGGGCCTCGACGATCTCGTCGACCGTGCCGACCTCGGCGTTGCCCAGCCGGACCGGGTCGGGCGCGTCGTCACAGGAGGCCGCGGTCATCGGCAGCAGGATCAGGGCGCCGGCGGCGACGATCACGACACGGGAGCGATACACGACCGCCACTCTATGCCGGAGAGACGAGAACGGGCCGTCCCGAGGGGACGGCCCGTTTCTGCGTCGCTTGTCGATCAGGTGCCGGGGCGGCGGCCGAAGACCTTGACGGTCATGCCGATCTTGCCGATGCTCCAGTACTTCTGCGCGTCCTGCTGGAGGAGGTTCACGCAGCCGTGCGACCCGCGCCACTTGTCGTGGATGTAGGTCGTGGTCTGGTGGAAGCCCCGCCCGCCGATGAAGCGCTGCCAGTACGGCAGCCACACCTCGTACGGGTCGGACCACTCCTTCTTCGTCCGCTTGTTGATCGTGAAGGTGCCCGCCGGGGTCCGGTAACCCTTGTACCCGGTACGGGTGACGGTCGGCTTCACGTGCACCGCGCCGTTCTTCATCACCCACGTCGTCTGGTTGGTCAGATCGACGCAGAAGGTGATGCCCTTCTTCTTGGCCTTGCAGGCCGCCGTCTTCGTCGCCGCCAGCCGCTTGGCGACGTCGTTGGTGGTCGGGCCGGCCAGGCCCTTGGCCGGCTGGATGCCGAAGCGCTTCTGGAACTTGACGATCGCGGCGCAGTCGGCGGCGGACTGCTTGCCGTCGACCGTCACCGTGCCGTATCCGCCCAGCTTCGCCAGGTAACCCTCGACCTGCTTCTGGTACTTGCCGGTCGCGCACGACGCGGCGGCCGCCTTGGTGACCACGGTGGTGGTCACGGCCGCGGTCACCGGCGCGGACGCACCGGCACTCGCCGGCGTCAGCGCGAAAGCGCCGAGACCGCTGCCGACCAGCACCGCCATGGCAGCGCCGGCGAGGCGAGCGGAGACCCGTCCCCTTGCCAAAATCGTCCTCCCCAGGAGTGATGTCCGCACATAGAAGCACAGCCAGCCCACCTGTGGAGTACGGGGACGGCCGGTGACACGAAACCGGTATGCCATCGGCATCCGGAGCCACCGGGTTGAGGTTCTTCAGCTACGCGGAGTGGCGAACTCCTGCACCCAGTAGGGCGTCTTCCCGGAGTCCAGGGCCAGACCCACACCCATCTCGTCGAGCCGGCAGTCGAGGATGTTCTCCCGGTGCCCGGGGCTCTTCATCCAGTCGGCCATCACCCGGTACGGGCTCTCCTGCCCCTTGGCGATGTTCTCGCCGTAGCGGCGCCACGAGTACCCGGCGTCGGTCACCCGGCTGCCGGCCTTCTCCCCGGACGGCGACTCGTGGTCGAAGTAGCCGCGCCGCGCCATGTCCGAGGCGTGCCGGTTGGCGGCGTCGATCAGCCGCCGGTCCAGGGTGATCGGATCGCAGCCGGCCTCCTTCCGCTTCTGGTTGACCAGCGCGAGGATCTGCTGCTGGACCGGCGACTGCGGTCCGGGACCGGCCGACGCCGCGGTCACCGCGGTCCGCGACGCACCGATCGGGTCGGCGCCCGGCTCGGCGGCGCGGCCTTGCGGCCCCTCCTCTTCGGACCTTTCCGCGGTACGGGCGACCGCCGGCGTCCGCACCCGGGCGGGAGCGTCGCCCCACCCCGACACGGGCGGCCGCACGGCCGTGTCGCGGGTGCGGGTGACCGCGGGGTCCGGTGTACCCGGTGGCCCGTACGCGAGCGCCGGGGTGGCACACCCGCCCGCCGCCAGCGCCGCCGCAGCCAGTCCCAGCCCCACCAGAGGTTTGCGCATGTCGCCGTCGATCCCTCGTTCACTGTCCCGGCCGGTCCGGGACGCCCACACCGATGACCAACGGCACGGCCAGCGGAAACGCAACGGAGCAGGGATCACGCACGTCGCACAACCGCACAGGAATCCGGTCTTCTTCCGCCTAACGGGGTAATCCACTCAGTCCGATCTCCTGGACCCTCCGGTGGTCCCGGCCGTAGGCACGCCGTCGTTACGGTTTCGCGGTGCGCAACCGCTACCTGGACACGCTCCGTGCCGCGGCGATCGTCCGGGTCGTCGTCTATCACCACTTCGGATGGGCCTGGCTGTCCCTGGCCCTGCCGGCGATGGGCGTCATGTTCGCGGTGGCCGGCTCCCTGACCGCCGCGTCGCTGGACCGGCGACCGGCCGGAACCGTCGTCCTGTCCCGCCTGCGCCGCCTGCTGCCGCCACTGTGGCTGCTCGGCGCGGTGGTGGTCCCGGCGATGATCGGCACCGGCTGGGCGGAGGAGGACGGCGAGCACCCGTACAGCCCGGCCCGGCTGTTGCTCTGGGTCCTGCCGCTGGCCGACCCGCCGGGCAGCGACACCGCGATCGACGCGTGGGAGCCGCTCTGGTACATCCGCGCCTACCTGTGGTTCGTGCTGCTCACCCCGCTGCTGTACGCACTCTGGAAGCGGGTCGGCTGGGTGCTGGTCGCGCTTCCGGTCGCCGGCATCGCCGTCCTCGACAAGACCGGCTTCGCCCTGCCGGACGCGGCCGACAGCGCCATGTGGGACCTGGTCACCTACGGCGCCTGCTGGATCCTCGGGTTCGCGCACCGCGACGGCCGGCTGGCCCGCCTGCACCCCGCCATCGCGGTCTGGGGCGCCGTCGGGCTCGGCGCCGCCGCGCTCTACTGGCAGAGCGGCCACCAGGGCGAGGACGCGTGGGACCTCAACGACGTGTCCGAGTCACAGGCGCTGTGGTCGCTGGCGTTCGTGCTGGTGGTGCTGCGCTGGCAGCCGGACATGACCCGGCTCGCCCGGATCCGGCCGCTGGACCGGCTGGTCAGCATGCTCAACGGACGGGCCGTCACCATCTACCTCTGGCACAACATCGCCATCGCCGCGATCTGGCCGGTGCTGGAGTTCAGCGGGCACGACGATCTGGGCCGGTTCGAGCAGCCGATCACCCTGGCGATGACGTTCCTGCTCACCGGCGTGGCGGTGGTGGCGTTCGGGTGGGTCGAGGACCTGGCGGCGGGCCGGGCTCCCCGGTTGTGGCCGGCCTACCGGCCGCCCCGCGAGCCGATCGCCCCGGAGCGGCCGGCCGGCGGGCCGTCCTCGTCCGGTGACGCCGAACCGGTCACCGAACGGATCGTCCACGACACGGTTGTGCCGCCGATGCCGCCGGCCCACGCCGCGAAGATGCCCGCCGGGTGGCCCCCGACGCCGCGCCCGCCGCAGCAGGGACGCCGTTACCTCAGCGAGGAGCCGGTCACCGAACGGATCGTCCGGGATCTGCCGGTCGCCGGGCGGCCGCCGTTGGCTCCGCGCGGGCACGACGGTGTGCCGTGGGCCGGGAACACCGCGCCGCAGCAGGGCGGCCCACCCCTGCCGCTGCGGTTCACCGGGCACGACGGCACCCCCTGAACAGGCCGTCCCGGCGCGCGGAGGGCGGCCGCGCGCCGGGACCGGCCGACCCGCCGGAAAAGCCCGAAAGGGCCAGGTCAGACGGCACGCGGACGGCGTACCCCCGGAATGTTTTGAAAGTGAGCGGAGCTCGTGGAACGCTGGCTAGCCTGAGGCCGTGGGGGGGCTGCCGGGTGGTGTGCCGACTCCGGCGCCGGCCGCCGGAGTCGCCGCGCTGATCTTCCGGGCCGGTCCGCTGCACTGCGCGCTGCCGCTCGCCGAGGTCATCGAGACCATGCGGCCGCTGCGCACCCGGCCGCTCGCCGGCACACCACCCTATGTGCGCGGGCTGACCATCCTGCGCGGCGCCCCGGCCCCGGTGATCGACATGACCCGGCTGCTGACGGGCGTCGAGGCCCCCGTCGACCGGTACGTGGCGGTCCGTGTCGGCCGCGGCCCGGTCGCCTGCGCCACCGGCGAGGTCCTCGGCGTCCGTGACATCGAGGTGGAGCCGCCGGAGGGGCCGGCCGCACTGTTCACCGGCGTCTCGAAGGCCCTGATCGCGGCCGTCGGCACGATCGGTACCGAGCCCCTGCTCCTGTTGCACGGCATCGCCGCGGTCCCCGACGAGGTGTGGGAGGCCGCCGGCGCCACGCCGCCGGTGGTCCCGTCATGATCGGGGCGGCGTCGCTGACCCGGTTCCGGGAACTGCTCCAGAAACGTCTGGGCTGGACGTTCGCCGACAACGACCTGGGGCAGACCGCCGAGGTGCTGGCCGCCCGTTCGCAGGCGCACGGGCTCAGCACCCGCGAGTACCTGGACCGGCTGGCCGGGCGACGGTGGGCCGCCGAGGTCGCCGAGCTGGCCGGCGCCCTGAGCATCACCGAGACCTACTTCTTCCGGCACTCCGAGCAGTTCCGGGTGCTGCGGGAGCGGGTGCTGCCGGAGCTGATCGAGGCCCGGTCCGGTCAGCGGGTGCTGCGGCTGCTGTCGGTCGGATGCTCGTCCGGGGAGGAGGCGTACTCGCTGGCCATCGCCGCGATCCGGGCCCGCCCCGGCCCGGACTGGATCGTGACGGTCACCGGTGTCGACGCCAACCGGGACATGCTGCGCCGGGCCCGGGCCGCCGTCTACTCGCCGTGGTCGCTGCGGGACACCCCGGAGGACGTGCGCCGCCGCTGGTTCCGGCCCGCCGAGGGCGGCTTCCGGGTCGCCGACGAGGTGACGGCGACGGTCCGGTTCGTCGAGCACAACGTGGCCGCCGACGACCCGCAGCTGTGGCACCCGGCCCGCTACGACGTGATCTTCTGCCGCAACCTGCTGATGTACCTGACCGCGGACACCGTCGCCGAACTGATCCGGCGGATGACCCGGGCCCTGACCGACGGCGGGTTCCTCTTCCTCGGGCACACCGACTCGCTCGGCAGCCGCCCCGACGGCCTGGAACTGTGCCACGCCGACGGCACCGTCTACTACCAGCGCCGGGTCGCCGCCGTCCCCCGTGATCCGGCGCCCGCCGCGCCGCCGCCACGGCCGGCGCGGGCCGCCGCTCCCCCACGGCCGCAGGCCGACGCCGGGGACGGGCGGCGCCGGGCACTGTCGCTGATGCGCGACGACCGGTTCGCCGAGGCCCTCGACGCCGTCGGCACCGGCGACGTGCTCGTCCGGGGCGTGCTGCTGGCCCAGCTGGGCCGGGTCGACGAGGCCCGTGACACGGCGAACCGGCTGCTGCACACCGGCGGGCCGCAGGCCGACGCCCACCACCTGCTCGGCGTGTGCCACGAACTCGACTGCGCCGACCAGGCGGTCGGGCAGTACCGGCTGGCCGCCTACCTGGATCCGCAGTTCGCGATGCCCCGGCTGCGGATGGGGCTGCTCGCCCGGCGGCGCGGTGACGACCGGGGCGCCGCCGACCACCTGTCCGCCGCCCTGGACCTGCTGACCGGCGAGAACGACGACCGGATTGTGCTGTTCGGCGGCGGGTTCGGGCGGCTCGCGCTGACCACGCTGTGCCGCACCGAACTCGACGCGTGCGGGATCCGCCGATGAGCCGGGTGACCGTGGCCGAGCGGGTGGCCCGGCTGCGCGACGACTTCGACCGGTCCTTCGCCGAACCCGCGCGGGTCTTCGACGACGGGAACGTCGAGCTGCTCGCCGTGCGGGCCGGTGACCGGCCGTACGCCATCCGCCTCGACCAGGCCTCCGGCGTGCACCCCGACCGGCCGGTGACCGCGCTGCCCACCACGGTCCGGGGGCTGCTCGGCGTGGCCGGGTACGCCGGCACCGTGGTCCCCGTCTACGACCTGGCCGGGCTGCTCGGCCACCCACTGCCGCAGCGCCCCCGCTGGCTGCTGCTGACCACCGGCACCCCGCCGCTCGCGCTGGCCTTCCACGAACTGGACCGGCACCTGCGGATCCCGGCCGCCGACGTGATCGACGGATCCGCCGACGGCTCCGGGCGGCACGGCTGTCTGCACGGCATGGTGCGGCTGCCCGAGGGCGACCGGCCGATCGTGGACGTGCCGTCGGCCCGTGAACTCGTACACCAGCTGGCCGGACACCGGCCCGTCCCCGAGGAGATCCGATGATGGCCGGCCGCACCTACGGCGGGAAGCTGGCGATCGGCGTCGGCATCACCGTGTTCCTGACCCTGCTCACCATCGTCACGTCGGTGATCGGCCTGGCGTTCGTGGTCAGGTCGAAGGACGCCGCGATCACGTCGGCGACCGAGGACCTGACCGGCGCGGAGAACCTGAGCCGGACCATGGAGATGCGGATCGCCGACTACCGGGCGTTCCTGCTCGACAAGTCCACCGAGAACGCGCAGCTGACCGAGAACAATCATCAGGCGTTCCGCCGGCTGCTCGACGACCTCACCGGCAACGTCACCGACCCGGACTCGAAGACGAAGCTGGAACAGATCGCCGCCCTCGACGACCAGCATGCCGCGGCGACCGCCGAGATGATGACGGCCCGGCGGCAGACCGACGACATCGGCGCCATCACCCGGCTCAACGACGCCAAGGTCGTCCCGATCCGCCGGCCGCTGCAACAGGCGCTCGCCGACCTGATCGACCTGGTCCGCGCCGACGTCGCCGAGGCCCGGCAGGCGTCGTCCACCCGGGCCACCCAGGCGATCGGGCTGGTCATCGGCTTCGGCGTGCTGACCACGATCAGCGCCGTGCTGGTCGCGCTGCGGCTGAGCCGCGACCTGAAGCGGGAGGTCGGTGCCGCCGTCGGGCACATCCAGAGCTCCTCGGCCCAGCTCGAGGCGGCCGCCGCGCAGCAGGTCAACGGCGGCCGCGACCAGGCCAGCGCGATGAGCGAGATCACCACGACGATCAGCGAGCTGCTGATCACCTCCCGGCAGATCGCGGACACCGCCCAGCGGGTGTCGAAGATCGCCGAGGAGACCGAGGCGGCCGCCCGGGCCGGTGACGCCACCATCGACCAGACCCGCGCGTCGATCGGCACGATCCGCTCCCAGGTCGACCAGATCGTCCAGCACATGCTCGCGCTCGGCGAGAAGTCGCAGCAGATCGGCCTGGTCGTGGACCTGGTGTCGGAGCTGGCCGAGCAGACCAACATCCTGGCCATCAACGCCACCATCGAGGCCAGCGGCGCCGGCGAGTGGGGGCGGCGGTTCGCGGTGGTGGCCGAGGAGATCCGCAAGCTGGCCGACCGGACCGCGGCGTCGGCCAAGGAGATCCGGACACTCATCGAGGACGTCCGGGGCGCCGTGAACACCACGGTGATGGCCACCGAGATCGGGGCGAAGGCGGTCGACGCCGGGGCCCGGAAGTTCGACGACGCCACCAACTCGTTCCGGGAGATCGTCCAGCTGGTCTCCACCACCAACGACGCCACCCGGGAGATCGAGCTCTCCACCAAGCAGCAGACCACCGCCGTCGAACAGGTGAACGTGGCCGCCTCGGACACCGCCCGGGTGTCCCGGGAGACCGAGGCCAGCGCGGTGCAGACCAAGCAGACCGCCGCCCATCTCAGCACCCTCTCCAGTGACCTGCTGGAAATGGTCGGCACCGGTCGGCACTGATGGCCGAGAGCAAGGATCCCCTCCGCTACTTCCGGATCGAGGCACGCGAGCTGGTCGACCAGATCAGCGCCGGGGTGCTCGATCTGGACCAGCGGGCCGGGCCGGAGCCGGTGGCGAAACTGCTGCGTTTCGCGCACACGCTCAAGGGTGCGGCCCGGGTCGTCAAGCAGAAGGACATCGCCGACCGGGCGCACGCGTTCGAGGAGGTCCTGGTCCCGCACCGGTCCGGGGAGACGCCGCTGGCCGCTGCGGAGATGCGCGAACTGCTGCGCCTGAACGACGAGATCACCTCCTTCGTCGCCCTGATGGAGAACCCGGCCCGCCCACCGGAGGAGTCCGCGCCCTCCCCCGAGCCGGCCCCGGCGCCCGAACCGGTGGAGGCGACGCCCCAGCGGGCCTCCACCCAGGAACTCGACGAACTGCTGGACGCGATCGGCGAGACCAACACCCGGATGGCGCCGCTGCGGGCCGGCTGCACCGCCGTCGAGCGCCTGCACCGGTCGGCCGAGAACCTCGCCGACCAGCTGCGGCTGGGCCGGGGGTCGGCGACCGGGCCGGTCCGGGCCGCGGCCGAGCGGCTCGCCGGGGGACTCGGTTCGGCCAGCCGCCGCATCACCGACGCCGTCGACCAGATCGAACGCGAACTCGACGACGTCCGGGCCAAGGCCGAAGGGCTGCGGCTGGTGCCGGTCGGATCGGTGTTCACCGCGCTGCGCCGGGCCGTCCGGGACGCCGCCGACGCCGAGGGCCGGCGGGTCCGGTTCACCGCCCGGGGCTCCGGGATCCGGATGGGCGCCCACCTGCTCGGCCCGGTCAGCGGCGCGTTCCTGCACGTGGTCCGGAACGCCGTGGTGCACGGGATCGAACCGGAGGACGTGCGGCTCGCGGCCGGGAAACCGGCCGACGGGACGGTCACCGTCGAAGTCGAACGGCGGGGGCGGTATGCGGTGTTCCGGTGCGTCGACGACGGGCGCGGCTTCGATCTGGAGGCGGTACGGCGTACCGCTGAAGCTCGTGGTCTCCTGCCGTCCGGAGGCCCGCCGCCGGACGTCGACGACCTGCACCGTCTGGTCCTGCAGGGTGGTATCAGCACCTCGCCGTCGGTGACCGAGGTGGCCGGCCGCGGCATCGGGATGGACGCGGTCCGCGAGGTAGCCGCCCAGCTCCACGGTGAGGTGGCGGTACGCAGCACGCCCGGCCACGGCACCACGGTGGAACTGACCATCCCGCTGTCCCTGCTCGCGATGACCGGCCTGATCGTCGAGGCCGGCGGCACCGTGGCCACGCTGCCGCTGGACGCCGTGCGGGCGTGTGTGCGGCTCGGCGCCGACGAGGCCGCCGCCGCCGTCGCCAGTGGACGGCTGGTCCACGAGGACACCGCCGCGCCGTTCCTGCCGCTCGCCGAGGCCCTCTACGCCGGGACGGCGGTCACCGACTCCCCCGGCATCGGCGCCGCCGTCGTGGTGAACGGCGCCGGCGGTGTCTTCGCCATCGGGGTGGACCGGCTCGCCGGCACGTCCGCGCTGGTGGCCAGGCCGCTCCCGGACCTCGCCCCGGCGTCGGCGGTGATCGGCAGCGTCGCCGTGGACGCCGACGGCAACCCGCGGCTGGTACTGGACCCGCGCGGGCTGGCCGACGAGGTGCTGCGCAGCCACCGGGGCGCCCGGCCGGCCGCCACCGGGCCGGCCGAGCCGCTCCCGATCCTGGTCGTCGACGACTCGCTGACCACCCGCATGCTGGAGCGCAGCATCCTCGAGTCGGCCGGCTACCAGGTCGACCTGGCCGCGTCCGGTGAGGAGGGCCTGGAGAAGGCCCGGGCCCGCCGGTACGGCCTGTTCCTCACCGACATCGACATGCCCGGCATCGACGGGTTCACCTTCGTCGAACGCACCCGCGCCGACCCTGGGCTGGCCGCCGTCCCGGCGATCCTGGTCAGCTCCCGGGCCAGCGCCGCCGACCGGGACCGCGGGCGCGCGGCCGGGGCCAGCGCCTACGTGGTCAAGGGCGAGTTCGACCAGGAACAGCTGCTCGACCACATCCGGCGTCTGGTGGTCCGCGGATGACCCGGGTGCTGATCGTCGAGGACTCCGCGACCATGCGGCACCACCTGCGGGAGGCCCTGGCCCCGGACCCGCAGCTGGAGATCGTCGGCGAGGCGGTGGACGGCGAACAGGCCGTGCAGATGGCCGGCCAGCTGCGCCCGGACGTGATCACCATGGACATGATGCTGCCGGGGATCAGCGGGCTGGCCGCGACCGAGCAGATCATGGCCGAGTACCCGACGCCGATCCTGGTGGTGTCGTCAGCCGACCGGGAGGAGCTGTTCAGCACGTACAACGCCCTCGCCGCCGGGGCGGTGGACGTGATGGAGAAGCCACGCGGCGACGCCTCCGACGCGGACTGGGCGATCCGGCTGCGGACGTCGCTGCGGATGGTCGCCCGGATCCGGGTGATCACCCACCCGCGGGCCCGCCTGGACCGCCGGGCCGCGCCCGCCGCCCCTCCCCCGCCGATGCCGATGCCGGTCCCGGTGCCGCCGCCCGGCGGGCTGGCCGTCGTCGCGGTGGGCGCCTCCACCGGCGGGCCGGCCGCCCTCACCGACCTGATCCGGGGTCTGTCGCGCAGCTTCCCGGCACCGGTGCTGGCGGTCCAGCACATCGCGGCGAGCGAACAGTTCGCCGAGGCGTTCTCCGACTGGCTGGCCGGGCAGACCGACCGCGACGTGCGGTACGCCACCGACGGCGCACCGGTCAGCCGGGCCGCCGGGCAGATCCTGCTGGCCCCGCCGGACCGGCACCTGTTCGTCCGCGACGGTCTGCTGCGGCTCAGCATCGGCCCGCCCCGGCACTCCTGCCGCCCGTCGGTGGACGTGCTGTTCGAGTCGGTGGCCGACGAATACGGCGCGAGAGCGGCCGGCTGCCTGCTCACCGGGATGGGCCGGGACGGCGCCGCCGGGCTCCTGCAGATGCGCAACCGGGGCGCCGTCACGTTCGCCCAGGACGAGCACAGCTGCACCGTCTACGGGATGCCGCGGGAAGCCGCGCTGCTCGGGGCCGCCGCCCATGTGCTGCCACCGGCACGGATGGCAGCCCGCCTGGCCGAGCTGCAGCCGACGGCGGTACGCCGATGACGCCGACCGTGCTGATCGTCGACGACAGCCTGACCGTACGGATGGACCTGCACGAGGCGTTCTCCGACGACGGGTTCGCGACCATCCTGTGCGCCACCGGGGCCGAAGCGCGGACCGCGTTCGGCGCGGCGGCCTTCGAGGCGGCGGTCCTGGACGTGCTGCTGCCCGACGCCGACGGCCTGGAACTGCTCACCGAACTGCGGCACACCCCCGGCCGGGACGGGGTGGTGACGATGCTGCTGTCCAGCGAGAGCGAGGTCACCGACCGGCTGGCCGGGTTGCGGATCGGCGCCGACGAATACGTGGGCAAACCCTACGACGCCGGGTACGTGGTCGCCCGTACCCGCCAACTGCTCGGGGAGACGCCGGACCGGGCCGCCGACCGCACCACCGTCCTGGTGATCGACGACAGCATGACGTTCCGGGAACGGCTGCGGGACCTGCTCGAACCTGAGGGCTACGCGGTCCTGACCGCCGGCGGTGGCGAGGAGGGCCTGCGGATGGCCGCCGACCGCCGGCCGCACGCGGTGATCGTCGACGGGGTGATGCCCGGCATCGACGGCGCCACCGTCATCCGGCGGATCCGGCTCGACCCGGCGCTGCGCGACACCCCGTGCCTGCTGATGACCGCGGCCGACGACTACGCCACCGAGATGCAGATGCTCGACGCCGGCGCCGACGCGTTCGTCCGCAAGCAGCAGGACCTGGCGGTGGTCCTGGCGAAACTGGCGACGGTGCTGCGACAGAGCGCCGAACAGCTGCCGATCGAGGCGCTCGGCGGGGCGCACGGTCCGGGCAAGGTCCTCGCCGTCGGACCGGACCGGGCCGAGCTCGACCGGTGGGCCGAGACACTGCGCGCCGACGGCTACGACGTGGTGCACGCCACCGGCATCGACGACGCCCTCGACCTGCTCGCCGCCCAGCCGGTCGACTGCATCGTGATCGGCCTGGACGGCGACATCGACCGGGCCCGCGAGGACTGCCGCCGGCTGCGGGAGGTACCGGAGGTCGGCGACCTGCCGCTGGTGATGGCCGGCGCCGAGGACCGGATGCTGGACTGCCTGGCCGCCGGCGCCGACGACTACGTCCGCGACGCCGACATGCCCGAAGGCCTGCGGGTGCACGTCCGCGCGCAGATCCGCCGCAAGCAGTCACACGACGACGCCCGGCGCATCCGTGAGGAGCTGATGCGCCGCGAACTGGACGCCGCCGAGGAGCGGTCCGCCCGGCAGCTGGCCGAGACCCGCGCGGCGATGGTCGAGGAACTGGAGTGGCGCAACCGGGAACTGGAGGCGTTCTCCGGGTCGGTGTCGCACGACCTGCGCGGCCCGCTCCAGGTGATCAGCAGCTTCGCCGAACACATGCTGGAGGAGGACGAGGAGCCGCTCGGCGAGAAGACCCGCTACCGGCTGACCCGGATGCACGCGGCCGCGATGCGGATGGCCGACCTGGTCGAATCGCTGCTGATCCTGGCCCGGGCCAGCCGCGGCGAACTGCGGCGGGAGCATTTCGACATGACGCTGACGGCCCGCCAGGTGATCGGCGACGTCACGGCCCGCGATCCCGACCGGCAGGTGACCTACACGGTACGGGAGGGGATGACCGCCGACGCCGACGAGGGCCTGGTCCGGGTGATCCTGGAGAACCTGATCAACAACGCGGTCAAGTTCACCGGCAAGGTCGACAGCCCGGTCATCGAGGTCGGCACCGACGGTGAGCGGTTCTACGTCCGCGACAACGGCGCAGGTTTCCCCGCCGAACAGGCCGGCCAGCTGTTCCGGCCGTTCGCCCGCCTGCACGACGCCCGCGAGTTCCCCGGCACCGGCATCGGCCTGACCACCGTGCACCGGGCCGTCGAGCGGCACGGCGGCGAGATCTGGGCCGAAAGCGCCGAGGGCCGCGGCGCGACGTTCTTCTTCACCCTGCCACGCGAGCCCCGGGAACGGATCTAGCAGTCGTCGACCCCGGCCAGTGGAAGCCGGCCGGGGATCGACGGTGCCGGGTGGGTGGGTCAGTCGGTGCCGAGGGCGGTCACCGGACTGACCCGGGCCGCCCGGCGGGCCGGGAGCACGCCGGCCAGGGCGGTCAGGCCCACCAGGACGGCGAAGACCGCGGCGAGCTGCCACACCGGGAAGGTGAGCGGCGCGTCGTTGGCGAGGGCCGAGATGGCGAGCCAGGCGTACGGCACACCCAGCGCGAGCCCGAGGACCGCGCCGATCACGCCGTACAGTGCGGACTCGGTGGTGAGCATGGCGTGCAGTCCGCCGCGGGACATGCCGACCGCACGGAGCAGGCCGGACTCGCGGACCCGTTCGACGACCGACAGGGCCGTGGTGGCGCCGACGCCGACGACGGCGATCAGGACGGTCAGGCCGATCAGGGCCAGCGCGATCACCATGAGTACCGCGAGCGCGTCGTTGACCTGGTCGCGCTGGTCGGCGAGGACCTCGACGCTGACCTCCGGCTGGGCCGAGGCGGCCGCCCGCAGTGCCTGGAGACCGGCGGTGCGGCCCTCCTCGCCGGTGCCGGCGGCGTCGGCGAGGACCCCGGTCGGTGCGGCGGGGACTCCGAGCTTCGTCAGGTCGGACGGGTCGAGCAGGGCCTCGGTGTGCAGGGGTGTCTGCCCGCCGAGGACGGCGGCGACGGTGAGGCGTACCTGTGTGCCCTCGCGGGTCAGGGTGACCTGGTCGCCGACGCCGACGCCGGCGGATTCGGCGAGGTAGCGGGCGAGCACCGCCTTGCCGGGGGCCAGGTCGGTGACGTCGCCGGCGGCGGTGTCGAGGCCGGACAGGCGGGGCAGCGCGGTCATCGACACGTCGGTGGCGCCGGCGTCCTCGAACCCGCCGACGGTGATCCCGCCCGCCCAGCGGTAGGGGGTGACCCGGGTCAGTTCGGTGCTCTGCCGGGCCCGCTCGACGACGCCGTCCTTCAGGGTGGTGCCGGTGGTGCCCTTGAGCTCGAAGTCGGCGGGGGCGGCGGCGATCGTCTCGCGTTCGGCGAGGATCCGGATCGAGTCGCCGCCGACCAGCACCCCGGTCAGCAGGGTGACGCCGAGCGCGACCACCACGGAGACGGCCGCCGCGCGCCGGGCGCTGCCGCCGACGCCGCCGACGGCGAGCCGGCCGACCGGGCCGAGGCGGCGCAACGGCCATCCGGCGAGCACGAGGACCGGCCGGACCAGGACCGGGCCGAGAGCGATCAACGCGACGAACGCGAGGCCACCGGACGCGACGATGCCGAGCAGCAGGTTCTGTACGTCGACGTCGTCGTCGGGGGTCTTCGGCAGTCCGGTGACGACCAGGGCGGCGACTCCGGCGGCGGCCGCGGCCAGCAGCAGCCCGGTGATCGCCCGGAGCATGCCGACGCCCTGCTTGGCGCCGGTCGTCGACGCCGACCGCAGCGCCTCCAGCGGGGCGACGCGCGCGGCGGAGACCGCCGGGGCAAGGACGGCGACGACGGTGATGAGCACGGCCAGAGCGACCGTCCCGGCCGCCTCGGCCAGCGGGAACCCGGGCCCGGCGAGCTCGAAGCCGAACGCGGACAGCACCGGCGGGAGCACGTGGCCGACGGCGAGGGCGGCCAGCACCCCGGTGACGCCGACGACCAGGCCGGTGAGCGCGCCCTCGGCGGCGAGCGCCCGGGCCAGCGTGCCCCGGCCGGCGCCGACCGCACGGAGCAGGGCGAGCTGCCGCATCCGCTGGGCGAAGACGATCCGGAAGGTGGAGGCGGCGATCAGGCCGGCCGCGATCACGGCGACCGCGACGAACACCTTCACCACGATGAAGACCTGGTCGACCTGCTCGGCGGCGGCGCGGGCCTCGGCGAGGCGGGTCTCGGCACCGGTGGTGATCTCGGGCGGGCTCTCGCCCTTGAGCTCGGCGGCGATGGCGTCCTGGACGGCTGTCGCGTCGGCGCCGGCGTCGAGCCGGATGTCGACACGCTCGATCCAGTCGTAGCCGGCCGAGGTGACGGTGGCCGGCAGCCCGTACGCCAGGAAGCCGATGTCGTCGCGGGCCTGGACCACGCCGACGACGGTGAGGGCGACCTTCTTACCGTCGCCGGAGTCGGCGGCGGGTTTCGAGCCGACGGTCAGCCCCATCCGTTCGACGGTGCGGGGGGTGACCGCGATCTCGCCGGGCGCCGCCGGATAGCGGCCCTCGGTGACCGTGACGGTGCTGAGCGGCCCGCTGCCCGGGTCGGTGGCGATGACCAGGTCACCGGCGGGTGTCCGGACGCCGATGGAGCTCCGGACGGCGGTCTCGGCGACGCCGGGGAGGTCGCTGATCGCGGCGAGACCGGCCGCCTTGATCTCGCCGTTCTGGACGACCAGGTCGGCCGCCTCCGGGGTGCCGCTGAGCCCGTTGAGAACGCTGCGCTCGGTGATCTGCTGGGCCAGGACGGTGGCGTAGACGACGAACGAGGCGACGAGCACCGCCAGGCCGGTGAGCAGCAGCCGGGCCGGGCGCTTGCCGACGCCGGTGAGCTGGGTACGCAGGACGGGATTCACCGGCCGGCCGCCAGGTTCTGCAGCGCCTCGGTGACGGCCGCGATGTCCGGCTGGTGGATCTCGCCGGCGAGGCGTCCGTCGGCAAGCATGACGACCCGGTCGGCGTACGCCGCGGCTCCCGGATCGTGGGTGACCATGACGATCGTCTGGCCCAGATCGCGGGCCGAGTCGCGGAGCAGGGCGAGCACCTCGGCGCCGGAGCGGGAGTCGAGGTTGCCGGTCGGCTCGTCGGCGAAGACCACCTCGGGACGGGACACGAGCGCACGGGCCAGGGCGACCCGCTGCTGCTGGCCGCCGGACAGTTCGGCGGGCCGGTGGCCGAGTCGCCCGGCCAGGCCGAGCGTGGTGATCAGCCGGTCCTGGAAATCGGTGTCGGCTTTGCGGCCTGCCAGGTCGAGCGGCAGCGTGATGTTGGCGGCCGCGGTGAGCTGCGGCAGCAGGTTGAACGACTGGAAGACGAACCCGATCCGCTCGCGCCGGGCCTTGGTGAGCACCTTGTCCGGCTGCTTCGTGAGGTCGGTGCCGCCGAGCAGCACCTGGCCGGAGGTGGCGGTGTCCAGCCCGGCGAGGCAGTGCATGAGGGTGGACTTGCCGGACCCGGACGGGCCCATGATGGCGGTGAACCGGCCGCGTTCGAAGCCCACGGTGACGCCGTCGAGCGCGCGGACCGCGGTGTCGCCGGCGCCGTACACCTTCACCAGGTCCACGGCCGCGACCGCCGCCAGGCTGTCGCGGTCCGTCACGGGTGAGGACTGCCTCTGCATGTGAGCTCCAAGCTCGCTGGGAATTCCGACGTGACGGATACTGCTCGATCGATGCATTCGGCCACATCCGCCCGCTGTCGGGGAGCCGGGTCTTACTTTCGGCCGATGGGGACCGCCATCGGCCCGCCTACGCTGGGTCACGATGATTAACCTCGCCCTGCTCCGGATGGGTCAGCTCGCCGCCCTGGGGGCGCTGGCCCTGCTCGGCATCCTCGACCTCCGGGGCGGCATGGGCTCGCACAGCGTCGAGGTGACCCTGTGGCGGGTGGGTGCCGCGGTCGCCGCGGCCGTGGTCTGGCTGCCGGCGCACAGGCAGGGCTCCACCCGCCTGCCACAGGCCGCGCTCGTGCTGGGCCTGCACTCGCTGCTGCTGACCGCCGCGCTGTTCGTCTACGGCGGGACGGAGTACAACTCGCTCTGGGGCCTGGCCGAGTCGGCGGCGCTGCTCGGGGTGCTGATGGTGGTGTCCCGCCGGGGCCGGTCCGACTGGGCGGTCCCGGCGGTGGCGGTGGTGCTCCTGGCGGTCGGCGTGCTGCCGCTACGGGCCGGGTCGGAGAGCATCGTCATCACGTTCGGGCTGATCCAGGCGCTGGCCGGGGCGGCCGCCCTCGGGATCGGCATCTACCTGCGCACGCTGGAGGGCAACCGGCAGCGGGCGGTCGACGCGATCCGGGCCGAGCAGCGCACCGAGTTCGCCCGGGACCTGCACGACTTCATCGCCCACCACGTCACCGGGATCGTGGTGCAGGCGCAGGGGGCCCGGTTCATCGCCGAGCAGGACCCGCAGCGGGTGCTGCTGGCGCTGGAGCAGATCGAGCAGGCCGGGGCGGAGACGATGGCGTCGATGCGGCGGATGGTGGGGGTGCTGCGCGATCCGGATTCGAAACCGGACGCCCCGCTGGCCCCGGTGTCCGGGGTGTCGGATCTGGAGACGCTGGTCGGGCAGTTCGACGCGGCCGGCGGTCCGGCGGCGCGACTGCACGTGGACGGGGAACTGGCCGGGATGCCGGTGGAGGTGTCGACGTCTGCCTACCGGGTGGTGATGGAGGCGCTGACCAATGTCCGGCAGCACGCCCGGGAGGCCTCGTCGGTGGATGTGTGGGTCACCCGTACCCCCTTGCAGTTGATGGTCCGGGTGAGAAACGACGGGCCCGCCGCCCGGACGCCGACCGTGCGGGAACGCCCGGGGTACGGTCTCGTCGGCCTCGCCGAACGGGTCCGCGCCGTGGGCGGGCGGATCACGGCGGGCCCGGGCGTCGGCGGCGGCTGGATCGTCGACGCGGTGCTGCCACTGGAATGGAGCAATTCTTGATCCGGGTTCTGATCGCCGACGACCAGGCGATGGTCCGCACCGGCTTCGGCATGATCATCGGCGCGCAGCCGGACATGGAGGTGGTCGGTGAGGCCGCCGACGGGGTGGACGCGGTCGCCGAGGCGCGCCGGCTGAAACCGGACGTGGCGCTGATGGACATCCGGATGCCGCGGATGGACGGCCTGCAGGCGTTGCGGCTGCTCGCCGGCCCGGACGTGCCGGAGCCGGTGAAGGTGGTCGTGGTGACCACCTTCGACCTCGACGAGTACGTGCATCAGGCTCTGCTGGGCGGCGCGGCCGGGTTCCTGTTGAAGGACTCCGGCCCGGCGCTGCTGGTGGAGGCGGTGCGGGCGGCCGCCTCCGGGGACGCGCTGATCAGCCCGTCGATCACGGTCCGGCTGCTGCAGCACCTGTCCGCGCCGGCGCCCACCGGCGGCGACGGCGGCCTGTCCCCCCGTGAGCTGGAGGTGGTCCGCCTGACCGCCCGCGGCCAGACCAACGCGGAGATCGCCGGCGAGCTGTTCATCTCGGTCGGGACCGTGAAGACACATCTCGGCAGCATTCACACCAAACTCGGCACCCGGAACCGGGTGGAGATCGCCGCGTGGGCCTGGGAGCGCAGGCTGGTCAGCTAGTCATCGGGCCCTGAGCTGCCCGGAGGTGAGCAGTGCGCCGACCGGCGGCTCGGCGGCCTCGGAGGAGCGGATCTGGGTCCACAGGTTGCGGGCGGCCTGCTTGGCCGGGCCGAGCCGGTGGCGGGCGATCAGCCTGGCGTCCGAGCGCATCCGGGCGCTGCGGGCCACCGGCGCCGACGGCTCGTAACCGAACTTCGCCAGCCGGTCACCGAACTTCGTCTCGCACCGGCGCAGTTCCTCGTCGGTGAGACGGGTGCGCCAGCTCTGGATCCGCTCGGTGGTGGGCGCCTGGTGGGTGAGCGTGTGCCAGGTCTTGTACTCCGGGACGGCGACCGAGGCCAGCTTGTTCGGCGCGCTCATCGCGGGGTCGTACTCCTCGTCGAGGAAGTCGCACATCCGGCGCAGGTGCGGTTCCGGGTCGGCGACCAGGTCCTCGTAGCGCACCTGGTGGTAGACGTCCTTCGGGTAGCGCCGGCCGGCCAGCAGTGACGCGTCGGCCGACTGGGTCCAGTAGTCGACGAGGGTGTCGAACTCCGACGGCTTCCACGGCGTCTCCTTGAGCGACGCCACGCAGTCCCGGCCGTCCCGCATGATGTTGATGATCTGCGCGTCCGGGAACAGGCGCAGGATCGTCGGCAGGTGCCGCAGGTAGAGCGGCCGTTTGTCGCCCCAGCGCGGCTTGCCGAACCGTGCCGAGTACATCCGGAAGACGATGCCGAAAGCCGAGCCCAGGGTGGGCGGACCGGCCACGATCGCCTCGGTCGTCTCGTCGCCGTCCAGCCCCAGGTCCCCGAACTGTGACGACTCGACGATGAACCGGGCCAGTTCGTACCGCTGTGCCTGGTTGGTGAGGTCACCGAACTCGGCGCGTTTCTGGTAGGCGGCCAGCAGGAACCGGGTCTCCGGGGGCAGCGCGATCCGCGGATGCGCATGCAACATCAGCTGCAGCATCGTCGTACCGGAACGGGGACAGCCGACGACGAAGATCGGGCGGTCAGAAGGCATGCCGACCACCGTAGAACGTCCTCAGTGTCATGTCGCTCCTCTCCAGGTCATCCCTACGATCTTGATGACCCGGCAAAGATTTCGCAAAAAGTCTGTGCAGCCAAGGGGTCAAAGCTGTCGTCCGCCTGTGAGTTAACTGCCAATATTCTTGCCCAGACCATGCCGTTCGCTTAACCGTTACACAAATGACCTGGTCGGAGCCGGTCGGACGGGGAAGCCGATCCGCCGAACGGATCAACCTCCCCGCTTGACATCGCTCACCGTGACGGCTCGAGCACCTTGCCTTCCGTGCGACGGGCCGCCGGCCGTGTGCAGAACCAACATCCTGCCACCACCAGAGCGAAGCCCCCGATCGTGCCCACCCCGATCGGCTCGCCCAGCAGGGCCACACCCAGCAGCACCGCGACCACCGGATTGACGTAGGTGATGAGCCCGGCCCGGTTCGGCCCGGCCAGCGCGATCAGCCGGTAGAAGGCGAGCAGGGCCACCGCCGTACAGAGCACTCCGAGCAGCGCGAGCGCACCCCAGGAGCGGGCACTCACCGGCGTGTCCGGCAGATTGAGCAGGGCGATCGGCGCCAGTACGACGGTGGTGGTCACGGTGGTGCCGATGGTCAGCGTCTCCGGCGGCAGGTCGGCGGCCCGGCGCTGGACCAGGATCGTGGCGACGCCGTAACTGACCGCCGCGGCCAGCACCATCGCGGCGCCGAGCAGGCCGTACCGGTCGCCGGAGAGGTCGACGCCGACCAGCACCACCACACCGGCGAAGCCGAGCACGAGGCCGAGGACCCGGCCCGGGGTGAACGGCTCGGTCCGGGCCATGAGCAGCGCGATGAGCACCGGCTCGATCGCGATCAGGATGCCGGTCAGCGAGGACGTGATGTGCCGCTCGCCGTAGGTGATCAGCAGGAACGGCACGATGATGTGCACCGAGGCGAGCAGGGCGATCGTCCGGCCCCGGCCACGCAGGGCGCCGAGCGTCCCGCGGATCAGGGCGATCGGGATCAGCACGGCGGCCGCGATGGCGGTGCGGCCGGCCACCACCAGGACCGGCGACAGGTCCTCGATGGCGATCTTGATGAGGAGGTACGGCAGGCCCCAGAGGACCGAGCAGAGCACGAACAACGACCAGGCGAGACGATTCACCCCCTCAGACTGAGCCCGTAGGGTAGTAAGCGGAAGCGGTCACTTACTGATGCCGTGTTAAGGAAAACTGATGATCGACCCGCGTCGTCTCCAGGTCCTCACCGAGGTCGCCCGCCAGGGCAGCTTCAACCGCGCCGCCGCCGAGCTGCGGCTCACCCCGTCCGCGGTCTCCCAGCAGATCAGCGCGCTGGAGCGGACCGTCGGCACCCCGGTCGTGCGGCGCAGCACCCGTGGCGTCGAGCTCACCGACGCCGGCCGGGTCCTCACCGAGACCGCCGCAGCCATCGCCGCCGAGCTGCTCACCGCCGAGCGGGAGATCGCGCGGCTGGCCACCGTCGGCGCCGAGAGCCTCACCGTGGCCACCTTCACCAGCGGCGGCCAGCGCATCCTGCCGCACGCGCTGACCCGGTTCACCAGCGCCCGGCCCGGCGTCGAGCTCACCGTCATCGAGAGCGAGCCCGAGGAGAGCCTCGCCCTGGTCCGCTCCGGGGCAGCCGACCTGGCACTCGTCTACCACTTCGACGGCCCGCCGCAGATCCCGCCCGGCCTCGACTTCACCCCGCTGCAGGACGACCCGATGTGGATCGTGATGCCGGCCGGGCACCGGCACTCCGGCCGGACCGAGGTGGCCATCGCCGAGCTGGCCGGCGAGCGCTGGGTGCAGGGCTGCCTGTCGGTCGGCGACATGCTGGAGCACTACGCGGCGATGGCCGGCTTCGAGGTGATCACCGCCTGCCGGGGCACCGACTATCAGTTCGCGCAGTCGCTGGTCCGGGCCGGCGTGGGCATCGCGATGATCCCCGAGGTGGCGCTCACCACCGACGCGTCCGGCCTCACCGCGGCCCGGCTCACCCCGCCCGGCCCGTGCCGTTACGTCGGCGTGGCCACCCCACGCCGGCGGCGCTCCGACCCGCTGGTCGCCGCCATGGTCGGCGAGCTGCGCGACACGGTCGCCGCGCTGCCCGCCGGACCGCTGACTACAGCGTGATCCAGTAACGCTTGATGGTGCCGATCTCCGAGTCGTGGATGTCCTGCAGCACGCCACCGTTGCGCTCGATCGTGCGGGCCGAGCCGATGTTGGCCACGTCGCAGGTCAGCATCACCCGGGTCAGGCCCAGCGCGCGGGCCTCCGGCAGGGTCTCCCCGAGCGCCCAGGCGGCCAGGCCGTGACCGCGGGCCGACGGGCGCAGACCGTAACCGATGTGACCGGCCGCCTCCCGCAGGAAGTCGTTGAGCTCGTGCCGCAGGGCGATGGCGCCGAGATAGCGGTCGCCCTCGACGATCCAGCGGAACGAGCAGCGCACCCAGTCGGCGGGTGCCTGCTTCTCCGCGTCGAGGAGGCGGGTCACCCACGCCGCGAAACCGTCCGGCGTGTCGACCTCGTCGGACTCGCGCAGGCCCGAACCATCCTGGTGGACGCCACGACCCCACTCGTCACGGGACTCGATCCAGGAGGCGTGCAGAGCGGCGGTCGGCGCGATGAGTTCGGGCATGCGCCGACCGTACCCAATCCCCGCTATTGATCTCTCAGCCCGCCGCCAGCGCGAGAAGCCGCTGGATCTGCCCCTGCCGCGACTCCGTCATGCGGTTGGCGAGATCGACCGCCCCGGGGTACGCCCCACCGGTCGCCTCCATCCGGATGGTCTCCATCGCGTTGTGCAGATTGCCGAGCAGCAGCGCCACGGCGGCCCGGTCGAACTCGGCACCCTCGAACGCGGCCAGGCCCTCGAAGTCCTCCTCGCGCAGCGAGTGCAGATCGCCGTGCCCGGCGTGCAGCCCGGCCGACGGGTCCGCCGCCAGCGGCCGCTGCCACTGTCCGAGCCAGCCCGCCATGGTGTCCCGCTCGGTCCTCCACTGCCGGCGCAGTTCGGTGACGACGGCGCGGATCTCCGGATTGGTGGCCCGGCCCTCGGCGATCTCCGCGACCCGGTCACCCTCGCTGATGTGCCCCAGCCCCATCTGCAGGAACATCACGTCGGTGTCGTTGAACGCCGGCTCGGCGGTCTTCCCGGCGCCACAGGCCGCCAGCAGGCAGAACAGCAGGAGGGTGAGGGCGGCCCGGAACGCCGGGCCGCCCGTTCCTGCTAGACGGCGGTCCACAGCGCCGCGACGTACGGGGGCTCCCAGCCGGCCAGTGCGGTGTGCGCCTGCCGGCACTGGTAGGTGGCGCCGTTGTACGTCACCCGGTCACCGACCCGGTACGCCGTACCGGCCGCCCACGTGGTCGACCCCGGGTTGGTGGTCTGGGTGGGGGTCGGCGTGGGGCTGGTGGTGGGCGTCGGGGTCGGCGTGGTCGGCGTCGGCGTCGGGGTGGTCGGCGTCGGCGTCGGGTTCGTGACGCCGCCGAAGTTCAGGTCCACGCACGAGTAGAACGCGTTGATCGTGTCGGCGATGTTCCACCGGGCCAGCACGGTCTGCCGCCCGGTGTACCCGGCGAAGTTCACCGTGTGCGACTTGGTCGCCCCCGGCTGCGCGCCGTTGTCGTTGAAGGACGCCACCAGCTTGTTGCCGATGAAGTACTCCCACGTCGAGGTGGCGTGGCGGGCGGTCAGCACCCAGTTGAAGGTGACGCTGGTGCCGACGTTCGCGGCCGGCCAGCTCTTCGCGTTGTCGTTGAGGACGGTGAACCGCGTCGTGCCGCCGTTGCACTGGGTCGAGCCCTTCGGGGCCTCGACACTCTGCGGCTCGTAGACGATGTCACCGCAGCCGGATACCGCGCCGCTCGCGCAGTTGGCCTGACGGCTGGGCGGGGATGAGATGTAGCCGTGCGCGGACGCCGGGGAAGCGGCCACGAGGAGGGATCCACTGACCGCCGCGACGGTCAGTGCGGGAAGGGTGAACCTGCGTCGCATGCTTGCTCCTTGTCAAGTGTTGCGTGTTCACCAACGTAAATTAAAGACTCCTTACAGTAAACACTGTTAAGGAATTTTAGGGTCGTGGCGGGTTAGGGTCGGGGCATGTCCGTGGACCTTTTCGCCGGAATCTCCGTCAGCGACTACCCGGCCGCGATCGGCTGGTACGAGAAGCTCTTCGGCCGACCGGCCGCGTTCTCCCCCAACGACGTCGAGTCGGTGTGGCAGGTCGCCGAACACCGGTACGTGTACGTGGAGCACCGGCCCGCCCACGCCGGACACGGGATGGTCACACTCTTCACCGGGGACTTCGACGAACTGGTCGCGGGGATCGCGGCACGAGGGCTCACACCGGCCCGGGAGGAGACCTACGAGAACGGGGTCCGCAAGACCACCTACATCGACGCGGACGGCAACGAGATCAGCTTCGGCGGGGCGCCGCTCTGAGCCACCTCCGCCGACCCTGGCTCCGCAGCGGCATGCGGCGGGCCGGCGTCCGGCGGGCTCGACTACTACCGGGAGACGGCGGAATACCGCCAACCGCCTCCCGGCCCGCCGTACAGGCCACCCTCCGTCCCCACCGCCAACCACCCCCGGCCCGCCGTACAGGCCACCCTCCGTCCCCACCGCCAACCACCCCCGGCCCGCCGTACAGGCCACCCTCCGTCCCCACCGTCAACCACCCCCGGCCCGCCGTACAGGCCACCCTCGGTCCCCACCGCCAACCACCCCCGCCCCGCAGCACAGGCCACCCTCCCCTTCCCACCGCCAACCACCCCGCCCCGCCCGAGATCCCGACCGTTCCCGCCCCTCCCGCCTTCCCCGCCGGCTGACCGCGGCGATGGCCCTGGGCGGAAAATGTCGTAGGTGGGTGGCATGCTGCCGGCGTGAGGGTGGAGTTCGAGAGCGAGCTGTGGATCTGGGATGCACGGCGCGACGAGAGCTGGACGTTCGTGAGCCTGCCGACCGAGGCGTCCGAGGAGATCCGGGATCGGGCCGGCGGCCTGCGGCGCGGGTTCGGGTCGTTACGGGTCAGGGCGACTCTGGGTGGCAGTTCATGGACGACGTCGGTGTTTCCCGACAGCGGCCGCGACGCCTACGTGCTGCCGGTGAAACGGGCGATCCGCACCGCCGAGTCGCTGACCGCGGGTGACGTCACCACCGTGACCGTCGAGCTGCTCGACCTGTGAGCCTCACCCGCGAAGGCTTTGGCATCTCACCAGGCGACGGCTTTGGGCCTCACCCGCGAAGGCTTTCGCATCTCACCAGGCGGCGGCTTTGGGCCTCACCCGCGAAGGCTTTCGCATCTCACCAGGCGACGGCTTTGGGCCTCACCCGCCGAAGGCTTTCGTGATCGAGGCCTCGGCGCGGGGGAGGTCGTCGCCGGCGCCCGCCGCGAAATTGACCAGGTGGGTGCGGAAATCGGCGTCGCCACCGGCCGGGTCGGGGTAGAAGCCGGCCAGTTCCAGGCTGACCAGGCCGTGCGCCAGGCACCAGGACTGCCGGGTGAGGACCCACGGCTCGGCCGGGCGGAACCGTCCGGCCTCGATGCAGCGCGCCACGGCGTCCCGGGCGACCCGGAGTGTGTAGGCGCCGATCCCCCGGTCCTCGGTGGTCAGCTCGATGCCCGTGGCGCCGAACATCACCCGGTACAGATGTGGGGCACGGTGGGCGGCCCGGCGGTAGGCGAGCGCCAGGGAGGCGCAGTCGGCAACCGGGTCGGCGGATCCCGGAACGTCCTCGAGCTCGGCGGCGAGCCGGGCGAATCCCTCGTGGATGATCGCCCGGACCACCGCGGGCATACCGCCGAAATGGGTGTAGACCGCCATCGTCGACGTCCCGGCGGCACGGGCCAATGAACGCGCCGACAGCGCCCCCGGCCCCTGTTGCGCGAGCACCTGCGCGCCGGCTTCGACGAGTTCGGCTCGGGGGTCTCGACCTGGCTTCGCCACCCGCCTACGATAACGACTGTTATGCAATAACACCTGTTATGGAGGCGGATCATGGCGAAAGCCCAACCGGCGGGCGGCCCTCTCAGCGGTGAAGTCGCAGGCCACGGTTCGCTCCTCCGCGTGGGGCTGCTCGGGGACTCGTCGGCGGCCGGGTTCGGGGCGCCCGATCACGCCACCGCCCTGGCCGGCCGGTTCGCCACCGCACTGGCCGCGGGCCTCGACCGGGCCGTCTCCTGGCGGGTCGCGGCCCGCGGCGGCGCCACCGCCCGCACCGTCACGGCGCTGGTGCCCGGCCTCACCGACCCGGCCACCGGCTGGCGCCCCGACCTGGTGGTCGTCGCGGTCGGCGTCAACGACACCACCCGGCTACGTCGTCCGGCGGCCTTCCAGCGCGACATCACGCGCCTGCTCACCGCCCTGCGCACCGAACTCGCCACCACCAAGCCCCAGACGCCCTCCCTTGTCGCCGGGATCACACAGGCCCCCACCCGAATCACGGGACCGGGACCGGGACCGGGACCGGGACCGGGCACGAAACCAGAGCCGGGATTGGCGACGGCTCCGGGCACAGGACCGGTGACGGGACCAGGCACAGGACCGGTGACGGGACCAGGCACAGGACCGGTGACGGGACCAGGCACAGGACCGGTGACGGGACCAGGCACAGGACCGGGACTGGGCACGAATCTCGTTCCGGTGCTGTTGTCGGGTCTGCCGCCGGTGCATCGGTTCCCGGTTCTGCCGGCACCGGCGCGGCTTCTGTTCGGTTCACACGCCCGGCGTCTCGACCGTCGGCTCGCCGTCGCCGCCGCTGAGCATCCGGCCGTCCATCATTTGCCTATCGGCGACATCCCCATGGACGAGCCGGGCCTGTTCGCCTCCGACGGCTTCCACCCGGCACCACCTGCATACGAGATCTGGGGCCGACTCCTGGCCGGTCAAGCCGTTCCACTGCTGACGTGATCTCGACGGCCATCAGCCGGGACTCCTGATGGCGAAGTCGGTCGTCGGCCCGCCGCACTTTGCGCCCACCACGTCGAGCAGCCGCAGAATCCCGCCGCCGCAGACCTTGCACGACTGCATCCACGGCCCCAGGCAGTCGCGCAAGATCGCCATCACCTCAGTTGCTGACCCCAACAGCGACAGCGGGCAGCAGGCAACGCGCAACGCGCACCGCGCAACGCGCAACGCGCACCGCGCACCGCGCACCGCGCAACGCGCACCGCGCAACGCGCAACGCGCAACGCGCAACGCGCACCGCGCACCGCGCACCGCGCAACGCGCACCGCGCACCGCGCACCGCGCACCGCGCACCGGCGGCTAATCACGAGCGGACGAGTGGCGGAGAGCCCGCAGCGGGCGGGCGACGACCAGCGCACACAGTACAACGATCACGTGCTCCCGTTGTCTGATAGCTCAAGGCCGCGCGGTTGAGGCTTCACGACGGTGCACCAGTCCTGACCGGACATCGACCCTGACTGTGGACACAGGAAAACTGCCCGGCAGACCAGATCCGGGTCGGGGCGGCGATACTGCGGATGGGCGGCAGGAAAGAGGACGCCCCGACAACCGCACTCTCCATCAACGATGGGGGAGGCGTCGTGACATGCCCGGCCATCCTCGTCACGCCGACCGACGACGACCGCGACTATGACGCGGGTTCCACGCCCCGCGCGATCAACCCCCGGTCGTGAAGACTCAGAGATCGGGGCAGGCGTTCACCGGCGAATCTCGCACCCTGCCTGTTCAGGTCGACTCTGCAAGGACCGCCCCATGACGAGGACCGTCTGGAACACCCGCTGCCAGGCCGGGTACGCGTGCCCTCCTACGACAGGACGCCAGACACACCCAACGCCGCACCGGGCACGCGGACGGCCCTTCGACAGGGCGCCGGGCGCACCCAAAAAAGCCAGTGGAGTCCCTGATAGTGGTGTAAC